>CAYHGE010000014.1:0-56908 GCA_964355945.1 uncultured Draconibacterium sp. | reverse complement strand
CCTGGCACCTGATTGATAAGTCCGCCATGAGCTCCCGGTGAGGTAACCGCGGATGATCATTTCAACCGGGTAAATGCTGCAGAATCGTCCGATGGTCACATTGGGATCAGGAGAGGTGATTTTCCAGTTGGGACAAATATCAGCCGTGGCATCCAGGAATTTCGCGGCAATCTGGTTGAGAACCTGTCCTTTGTAAGGAATACCCCTCGGAAGAACCACATCAAACGCAGAGATCCGGTCGCTGGCAACCATCACCATGTATTGATCATCGATATTGTATACATCGCGCACTTTGCCTTTATATAGGCTCTTCTGGCCCGGGAATTCAAAATTTGTTTTGAGGAGAACGTTGGTCATCTGTCGTTTTTTTTATGACGCAAAGATAATTCAATTGATTGAAGGGCAATCATCCCTGAAATCCCACAAGGTGTTTTTTTATTGAAGCCTACCCCATTTTGGCAATTGAATAGCCGGATCAGTTGAAACATCCACTGTGATCAGCACTGTAAGGGTTGAATTGTGCTGATATTCAGCCCATTCAGGGTTTTAGATTTTCCATGGATTTATGATGGTGAGTTCAGGTATTCTGTCAAAATCCCCTGTGTTGCGGGTCACAAGAATCATGTTCTCACATAAAGCGGTTGCAGCAATTATGGCATCCGGAATTCTGATTTTTATTTTTTCCCTTAATTCAATAGCCTTATTTACAATTGGGTCATTCAGATTGATAACCAATGATGCTGCGAAAAAAGATAGAAGCAGTGATTTGACTTTTTCTGTAGTGGCAAATCCCAACACCTCAATTTTTGTGATTACGGAAACGTTTGGAGACGCATTCACTAGATCATCCAGGAATTTAGTTCCAAATGCCGGAAGTTTTCCCGCCAAATAATCAATGACAATATTGCTGTCGATCAAATATCTCTGTTCCATTCATTTCTGCAATTGGTGAGATATTGTTGCATCTCTTCTGCTACCTCTGCGGGCAAAGCTCCGGAAACTTTCTCAGATAATTTTGTGCTTTTCTTTTTCCGGTGCCTTACTATCCGAAGCAATTGCAGGGCTTCCAAATCCTTAAGGAGTTTGAGCGTTTTGCTATTTGTCACTTGGATTTCAATGGTGGTCATGATAAATTGGTATTTGATACAAAGGTACAAGAATACCATGGATTTTCATTCAGACAGGAAGCTGGCAATCGTCTGTTTTTTTGTGAAGCAAAGATAATCCAATTTGGAGTATTGGGTGATGTTCAAACCTTCCAGGCCTACTCGATCATATTCTGGTCTTAATTGTCAAAGGTGCAATGACTATTGTACGATTAGTTTCTTGGTTTCGATTTTTTTGTCCGTTTGAATAATTACAAAATATATACCCCTTGTGAGATTGGTGATGTCAATTTCAAACGAGTTTTCATTCAAGAATTTGTTAAAAGAGTTCGGTTTTCCTTGAATATTAACAATACTTACCAAAGTTTCTTTAGAAAATTCCGTGTTTGTTATAATTATTTTATTACTTGCCGGATTGGGGGACAAATTAATTGTAGATTCAGATTTTTTAGCATCATCAATAAAAGTCCCGCCATTCAGGGTTTTTAAAATTGTCCCTGATCCACCAACAGCATAACCCGTATTTATATCGGTGAAAAACACATCCGATAAGCCATTACTGGTACCGCTAGATTGGTGAGACCAATTTTCACCTCCATTTGTAGTGTTAAAAATTGTCCCATGACCACCAACCACATATCCAATATTTGGAGACGGAAATTTAACAGATGCAAGATATGTGTCGACCTCAGGATATTGGGGAGAAAACCAGGTATTTCCGCCATCAGTTGTCCTGTCAATCACTCCATGTTCACCATGCCAACCCATAACTCCAATGGCGAAACCAGTATCGGGATTTACAAAACGTACTGAATTATAATATCCTGGTCCGGCCGGGCTTAAAGAATCTGACCACGTAACTCCGGAATTATGTGTTTTTAGCACAATAAAACCATCACCAACAGCAAAACCGTTAGAAGCATCAGTAAAGAAAATTGAATTTAGAAGAGCATTATTTGATCCACTTGAAGATGGAGCCCAACTCGATCCTGCATCAATGGTTTTTAAAATAGTTCCATGATCGCCAACAATATAACCAGTATAATGGTCAATGAAATAGATCTCTTGCAAATTACTGATTGTCCCGCTTGATAATGCAGTCCATGTATTTCCAGCATTTTCTGTTTTAAGAATTGTACCACTGTAACCAACAGAAAAACCTGTAAGGGAATCAGCAAAGAAAATAGATGTCAACAATGTATCTGTCCCACTCGATTGATTCGTCCAATTATTGCCGGCATTGATTGTTTTAATAATCGTGCCATTTTGGCCTACAGCGTATCCTGTATTAAAATCAGTGAAATAAACGGAAAATAAATAAGAAGTTGTTCCGCTTGATAATGAAGTCCATTGAGGGAATGCTAACGTGGAAATGCACATTAACAGAAATACAACGCTTGCTTTTCTCATGTTCGATTTTTCAATTTGGGGTAATGAAAATTTCGATCCAATCATCCACGACTGCGATAATTACCTTCAATTTGGACAATGAGGTAGCAACATTTGCTGCCAAAGAGTAAATTTAGTCCAATATCCGGTATTAAATACCGTTACCTGAAAAAACTTGATTACCTAACATTGTAATGAGGTACCCGCAAACCTTCCAGGTATTCAAAACCGCGTAACCCTGCAAAAGTCCCCATGACACACTTTTCTGAACACTCCCTCTTTCAATGCTCATTCAATGCTTAATCAATGCTCGAAGGAAGATCGAAGGAAGTTCAATGGTAACTTAGAGGAAAGTTAGAGGAAGGTTAGGGGAAGGTTAAAGCAGACTGCCGGAAAGTTGATCAAAATGGGTCGGTTCAATTTCAAGTGATGCTAAAAGGTAAAAAATAATATGCACGGGAGCGTTCCATGAACCGGGTAGCAAATATAGTAAAACCGGATAAAAAAACAAAATTTTATTGTGATCAGACACAATCGAAAGTTCGTTCTACAATCCAGCTGAATAACTGATATTGTAAGGATGTACTCAAAAACGATGAAATATTAAATAAAAAAATATTTATAAAATGTAAATATGTATTATATTTGTAAAAGTTAAATTTGGAATATGACAAAGAAAATAACTTATACGAGTACATTACCAGAGGATGTTCTGGATATTGTCAACGACTATTCCGAAATAAATCACATTTCAAAAAATCAGGTCGTTGAAAAAGCACTTCGGCAATTTTTTTTCAAGGTGAAGCAGGAAGATTTCAGGGAAGGATTTAAAAGGGCGGCAGGCGATGCCGAAATGAATGACCTGGCCAGGGCGGGTATCAATGACTACCTGGATATCCTTAAACAAAACGACCCGGAAGGGACATGATGCAACGTGAAATATACCTGGCCGATCTGGATCCTGCTGTTGGCAGCGAACAACAGGGAGTACGTCCGGTACTCATCATCAGCGGCAATGCCATGAATGAGATGACCGACCTCTGCATTGTTTGTCCGCTCACTTCAAAAATAAAAAATTATCCCGGTTCGGTAGTACTGAAGAGTAGCAAGAAAAACGGCCTTTCTGAGGATTCAGAAGTTTTGGTTTTTCAGGTTCGGGTGATCTCGAAAAATCGGCTGATCAGAAAATTGGGTATAATAACAGAAGTAGAGTTAACCCGGATAAAACAGGGATTAATTGATATCATGACTTTTTAGCCCCTCTGATTCTCCTCACCATATGCATCAATAATCCTCCCCACCAGCTTATGCCGGATGATATCTGATTTGTCAAGATAGACAAAGTCAATACCCGGGATGTTGTTCAGGATTTTCTGCGAATGCAGCAACCCGCTGGTCTGGTTTTTCGGAAGGTCGATCTGGGTGATGTCGCCGGTTACAATGAATTTAGCCGATGCTCCCATGCGGGTGAGAAACATCTTGAGCTGACTGGGTGTTGTATTCTGGGCTTCATCGAGAATGGCAAAGGCATTGTTGAGGGTCCGGCCGCGCATGAAGGCCAGCGGAGCGATTTCGATCACCCGTTCTTCAAGGTATTGCAAAAGCTTCTGCATCGGAAGCATATCGCCCAGGGCATCATATAAGGGTTGCATATAAGGATCAAGTTTCTCTTTGAGATCCCCCGGGAGAAACCCAAGGTTCTCACCAGCCTCCACAGCCGGACGGGTAAGGATGATCCGCTGGATCTCCTTGTTCTTCAATGCACGCACTGCCATGGCAACGGCGGTGTAGGTCTTGCCGGTTCCTGCAGGTCCGATGGCAAAAACGAGGTCGTTTTTAAGACTGCTTTCAACAAGTTTACGCTGGTTTGCTGTTCGTGCCCGGATCAGCAGTCCGTTTTTACCATGTACCAGAACATCGTTTTGCCCTTCAGTACTCATCATCTGGCCATTCGAAGCGGTGTTCAGCAACAAGCCGATGTCCGATTTTGTCAGGCGGCCAAACTTTTCAAAATGGAGAAGGAGGGAGGTGAACTTCTCTTCAAAGTCAACCAGGTCCGACTCTTCACCAAATGCTTTGATGAAATTGTCGCGGGTTACAATCTTGAGTTTGGGAAAAAAATTTCGGATAACTTCCAGGTTCTGATCATTTGCGCCGAAAATATCCAGCGGATGGAAGGATTCAATGTTAATTAGCTTCTCGCTCATGAAAAATTTATACCTTTGAATACGCAAATGTACGAATATTTCCATGGCTATTATTACGCTTACAAGCGACTGGGGACTTAAGGATCACTATGCCGGTGCTGTCAAGGGAGCAATCCTGCGGCTTTTACCCGAAGCGCAAATCGTGGATATATCCCACCATATCCCTGTATTCGACCTGAACCAGGCCGCCTTCATCATCCGGAATTTTTATCCGAATTTCCCTGAGGGTACCATCCATATCCTTGCAATAAACACCGAGGCTGCAGTGGAAACTCCACATACGCTGGTGTTTCATCGTGGGCACTATTTTATCGGAGCCGATAACGGGATTTTCTCCCTTCTTTTTGACGAGGTGCCGGAGAAAATCATCGAACTGGATGTCATCCAGGATTCGGATTACTTTACCTTTTCAACCCGCGATGTTTTTGTCAAGGTCGCATGTCATATCGCAAGCGGCCAGCCAATTGAAAGCCTGGGATTTGCAAAAGCAAAGATCCTTCAGAAAATGGCATTTCAACCCGTAATACAGGGCGATCTGATCAAAGGAAAAGTGATCTACATCGACAATTATGAGAATGTATTTATCAACATTACCGAATCGTTGTTTAAAAGTACTGTTAAGAACCGGAAATTTGCAATCACCTTTCGCTCTTTCAACTATCGCATTGAGGAGATCAGCAAATCGTATAAAGATGTGAGCCAGGGTGAGATGCTTGCGCTGTTCTCAACCAGCGGCTATATAGAAATCGCTATCCGCGAGGGCAACGCTAGCAGTCTGCTGGGATTAAAGATGGATCAGCTCGTTACCATTGAACTTGAGTAACTTCACACACCATGATGGAAAAATCAAAGAATATCGCATTGGTTGGTCACGACAACCGAAAGAAAGATCTTGTTGAATGGGTAGAATTCAATTATAAAACACTCCTCGGGCACCACCTGATCTGCACCGGGACCACGGGAAAACTTGTGGAGGAGACGATTCTAAACAAACTTGAAGAGGAGGAGAAGATCACCTTCGACATCGTAAAATTAAAGTCAGGTCCTTTGGGCGGCGACCAGCAACTCGGAGCCATGATCTCTGAAGGGAAAATAGACCTGCTAATCTTCTTCTGGGATCCCATGCAGCCGCAACCACATGATGTTGACGTGAAAGCGCTCCTTAGAATTACGGTTGTTTACAATATTCCCACAGCGTGCAACCGTTCTACTGCAGATTTTTTAATATCCTCCCATCTTCTGAAGGAACCTTACCAGCCTCGTCTGATCGATTATTCGGGTTATGTTGCCAGAGAAATACCCTGAAATATTCAGGTTCCATACAATTCGAAGCCTGAAAAACACTAATTTTGCACGCCTTTAATCATCGCGCAAATGCTGACGCTTTTTAAAAAAGAGATCAATGGATTCCTGAACTCACTCATCGGTTACATCGTGATGATTGTCTTCCTGCTGATGACAGGTCTTTTCCTCTGGGTTTTTCCCCTCGAATTCAATATTCTAGACTTCGGGTATGCCGGGCTCGACGGGTTGTTCATCATCGCACCATTCGTGTTTCTTTTCCTGATCCCTGCCATCACCATGCGGTCATTCGCAGACGAAAAGAAAAGTGGCACAATTGAACTTCTTATGACTCAGCCACTTACCGACCTTCAGGTAATCCTGGCCAAATATGCAGCCGGTGTGGTGCTGGTAATGATCTCCCTTTTACCGACCCTGGTTTACTACTTCTCAGTCTACAAACTTGGCCTTCCCCCGGGCAACCTCGACTCCGGCAGCATCTGGGGTTCCTATATCGGACTGTTCTTTCTCGGTGCCAGTTTTGTCGCTGTCGGGATTTTTACATCTTCCATTACCGACAACCAGATTGTCTCTTTCATCCTTGCAGTATTCATCAGCTTCATCCTCTACATGGGATTTGAGTTTGTCTATTCATTCCTGGTTTCAGGAAAAGCCGGACTGATAATCCAGTCACTTGGTCTCAATGCACACTATTCTTCTATGAGCCGAGGTGTTATCGATATCCGGGATCTTATCTATTTTTTAAGCGTGACTTCGATTTTCATCCTGATGACAAAGTTGTCGCTGGAGAGTCGGAAATGGTAAGATATGTGGTTAATATGTTGATCTCGAAGATTGTACGATAGTTATATGCAGGATAAAAAGAAAAATATTAAAAGAGGGAATATCACCGCACTGATCCTGGGAATTGCCATTGTCATTCTGGTCAACATCATTGCGACTTTTGTCTTTACCCGGATCGACCTCACCACCGAAAAACGTTACTCTCTGTCGCCTGCAACAAAAAAATTGCTTAAAAAGCTTGATGATATCGTCTTCTTTAAGGTCTATCTGGCCGGCGACCTGCCACCTGGATTCCAGAGGCTATCGAACGAAACAAGGGAAATGCTCGACGAATTCAGAGCATACAGCGATAATATTCAATATGAATTTGTTAATCCAGCTTCTTATTCCAGCGACAAAGATCGAAATGATGCCTACCGGTTGCTTGCTGAGCGTGGTTTGCAACCGACAGACTTAAGGGTTAACAAAAAAGGAGCCTCATCACAACTCATTATTTTCCCTGGAGCAATGGTGTCATACCACGGCAAAGAGGTTCCGGTACAATTACTCATGGCACAGCTTCAGGAAGATCCGAACAAAGTGCTCAACAACAGCATCCAGTCACTGGAGTATAACCTGGCCAGCGCAATCAAAAACCTTACCACATCCATCAAACCGAGGGTGGCCATCATCGAGGGACAAGGTGAACTTGACCAGATGGAAACCATTGACTTTCAAAATTCATTGTCGGAATTTTACAATGTTGACCGGGTTACCATCAACAGCAAGATTTCAAGTCTGGCACTCCGAATCAAATCTGACTCTGCCAGCGACGTCCTTCTTAATAAATACAGGGCAATCATCATTGCAAAGCCAACAAAACCGTTTGAGGAGCGGGATAAGTTCCTGATCGACCAGTTCATCATGCGCGGGGGGAAAGTACTCTGGCTTATCGATCCTGTGTTTGCCAGCATGGACAGTCTGCAGAAGTACAGCACCACCATGGGCATCCCGAATGATATCAACCTTGAAGACATGTTGTTCAACTATGGTGTCCGGTTAAACATCAACCTTGTACAGGATATGAATGCCCTGCCGATCCCGGTAAAAACCGGCCAGGTTGGGAATCAGCCCCAGTTCGACTTTTTCAAATGGTATTTTTTCCCGGTGTTAACGCCATCAGTTAAACACCCGATTGTGAATGGGTTAAATGCGATTAAAACTGAATTCCTCAGCACCCTGGATACCGTATCAGCCCCCGGGGTTAAGAAAACAATCCTGCTCGAGTCCTCTCCCTATTCCCGAACAGTTAATGCTCCTGCCCTGATTGACCTGGAGATCTTGAAAAAACAACCAAATGAACGGATGTTCAACAAGGGGCCGCTTCCGGTGGCAGTCCTGCTCGAAGGGAAGTTTACCTCATCCTACCTCTATCGTATTCCACCCGATCTGGCAGAAAACACCTCCCTGGGGTTTAAATCGATCAGTAAAAAAACGAAGATGATCGTGATTGCCGATGGGGATCTGGTAAAAAACCAGTTTCACTATTCTCAGGGATATCCGATGCCACTTGGATATGATCAATATACGAAGCAAACCTTTGGGAACAAAGATCTGGTAATGAATGCAGTAAACTTCTTGTGCGATGATTCCGGCCTGATCTCAGTCCGTTCCCGTGAACTGAAACTCCGGATGCTTGATACAGCCCGCATCGCAAAACAGCGCCTCTTCTGGCAACTGCTTAATATTTTACTGCCAATTCTGTTAATTGCCGGCTATGGTTTCGTAAAATACCGGCTGCGAAAAAGGGCTTTTGCCGGAACGGTTCGAAAAAGTTAACTATGAAAAAAAACAGAAACATCCTTATTGCCTTTGTCCTCCTGGCTTTGATTGCATTCATGCTGTGGCTGACCCAATCGACCTCGACTTTCAATCGTGCGTTAAGTGATTTCAAACTCAACGACTCTTCAAATGTCACCAGGATCTTCATGTCAGATAAAAACAACAACAGTGTGACCCTGGTGAGGAAGGCACAAGGCAATTGGACTGTAAATGATCAATATGCTGTTCAGAATCAAAATATCAACCTGTTGCTGAAAACAATGGTGCAGCTCGAAGTATATCAGCCTGTCGCAAATGCTGCACATGACAATATTATCAAAGAACTGGCTGTGAACGCGGTAAAAGTAGAAATTTACCAGCAGGTTTACCGCGTTGACCTCTTTGACCTGATCCGCTGGTTTCAGCATGAAAAATTAACAAAAGTGTATTATGTTGGCGGAGCGACACAGAGCAACCTCGGTTGCTTCATGCTGATGCAGGGTTCCTCAGAGCCTTTCGTCGTGTATCAGCCAGGGTTCCGGGGTTTTGTATCGCCAAGATACAGCCCGATTGAGAAATACTGGCGGGATTACAATGTGTTCAAAACAACGATCCCGGAAATCGCATCAGTCAGGATAGAGGTCCCTGCAACACCTGATTATTCCTATGAGGTGAAAAATAATGGCAACAATAAATTTATACTGATTTCACTTTCTGATAACAAGGAAGTTCCCAATTACGACACCCTTAAAATGTTGAATTTTCTGTCGGGGTTCAGAAATCTGAATTATGAGGCCATTATTAACGACATGGATAAAGTTCGTAGAGATTCCATCCTGAACTCTCAGCCATTTGTCATCATCACCGTTACCGACACTGCCGGGGTTAGCAAGACGATAAAAACATACCATAAACAGGGACCGGAGGGGCAAACGGATCCGAACGGGATGCCTCTGCCTTATGATCTTGACAGGTTGTATGCCTCCGTTAATGAGGGGAAGGATTTTACAATTATTCAGTACTTTTCATTTGATAAAGTTTTACGACCCAAGCCGTTTTTTCTGAGAGATGCCGGATCTTCAAAGTAACCATGTTATGATTGGCATATTATTGCCATGAAAAAAGAGATTATCAAATACCTTGCCGGCCGGTTTATTCCTGCAATCGTAAGTGTTGCAGTAATTGTTCTTGCCATTCGTTTTTTGGGTCCGGTTATCTACGGGCGCTATTCGCTGATTATTTATTCCGTAGCGCTGATTACAACGCTGTGTTTTCATTGGGTACAGGTGAGCATTTTACGCTTCCTTTCAGGAATGCCGCGTGAATCAGGTGTTGTGATGAGTCGTTTTTTTGACCTGACGGTTTTAAGTGCGGTAATATCCACTGTGATTGTCGTTGCAGCCGGCCACTGGTATTTCCATTTGAACCTGGTAGAATTATCTTTGGTTGCACTTTTCGCATTTCTGAACCACTTTTACCTGTTTCATCAGGCAATCCTGCATGCGTACAATAAATCGATCCGTACTGCCATTCTTGAAGGATCAGAACAGCTGCTGATTCTTATCGCTGTAATTGTAGGATTGTTCGTGTTTCAATGGAAATCATCAATGCTGCTCGTTGGTTCACTCGTTATCGGCCTTGTTGGGGTCCTTATTCTGCGGTCGCTGATCCGCGTGAAAGGGCTGCTGACGGTTGACATGACCCACCTCCACTGGGATTCACGCTTTTCAGCCAAAGTGATGGAATTCGGATACGGAATTGCGCTCTGGCTTTTTCTTTCCCATCTGATGATGGCCATGGACAGGTTCATCATCATGGAATATATGGGATATCGTGATGCCGGCATGTATTCAGCCCTGAAAGACCTTATATATAAAGGAATAACCTTTGCCAGTTTTCCAATTTATATATCCTACCAGGCTAAAATCCAGGATGAATGGAACTCAAAACACCGACAGGATGCCTGGGTTTCTGTCAAAGAGGCCCTGAGTTTTGAGATCCTCATTTTTATCATTGTTTTTATTGCATTCATGGTGTTTAAGCAAATGCTTTTCGAAGATGTCCTGAGAATTCCCGAATTAAACGCCTGGCTCATTTACCTCCCGCTGGTGCTTGCAGCATTTATTTGGCAGGTTGCCCTGCTTTTTCAGCGTTTTCTTGAACTTTGTTTCCGTTCAGCCTATATGCTGGCGGCCATTGGAGGAATTGTAATGATAAACATGGCTCTGAACCTGACTTTCGTTCCCCGTTACGGCTTGGTAGCCTCTTCTCTGAGTTTGCTTTTAACTTCGTTGCTTTACGCTGGCTTTATCCTGGTCCTTTCCTACTTCGCTGGTAAGCGTTTGTCCAAATAATGACAAAAAAAACGGGAACCCGTTCCCGGACCCCCGTTTGAATTAAAATAAAAAGAGCTTGTTCTTAAACAAGGCCTTGTGCCATCATGGCGTCAGCAACTTTTACAAAGCCGCCGATGTTTGCACCTTTTACGTAGTTGATGAATCCGTCGGGCTCGGTGCCGTATTTTACACAGTTTTTGTGAATATCAATCATGATGTTGTGCAACCTCATATCAACCTCTTCACGTGTCCATGATAAACGCATGGAATTCTGTGACATTTCAAGGCCTGAAGTGGCAACACCACCGGCGTTGGCAGCTTTGCCAGGACCGTAAAGGATCTTTTTGGCAATGTAGATCTCGATAGCATCCGGTGTGGAAGGCATGTTTGCTCCTTCGGAAACACAGAAACAGCCATTGGCCATCAAAGTGTTGGCATCACTGCCATCGATTTCATTCTGGGTGGCACTTGGGAGGGCGATATCGCATTTAACTTCCCATGGGCGTTTGCCGGCAACATAAGAGGCTTCCGGATATTTGTCGCAATACTCTTTAATACGTCCGCGTTTCACATTCTTCAGGTGCATGACAAAAGCCAGTTTGCCTGTATCAATACCCTTAGGATCGTAGATGTAGCCTTCTGAATCTGACAATGTAACAACTTTGCCACCGAGCAAGGTAACTTTTTCAGTAGCATATTGAGCCACATTACCTGAGCCGGAAACAGTCACGATTTTGCCTTTGAAATCAAGACCACGGGTCTTCAGCATCTCTTCAGCAAAATACACCTGGCCGTAACCTGTAGCTTCAGTACGGATTAGTGAACCACCCCATCCGAGGCCTTTACCGGTAAGAACGCCTGTGAATTCGTTACGAAGACGTTTGTACTGGCCAAACATAAATCCGATTTCACGTCCACCAACACCAATATCCCCGGCAGGTACATCTGTATTCGGACCAATATGACGTTGCAACTCCGTCATGAGACTCTGGCAGAAACGCATTACTTCATTGTCACTCTTTCCTTTGGGATCAAAATCGCTGCCCCCTTTGCCACCACCCATCGGCAGTGTGGTCAAACTGTTCTTCAGTACCTGTTCGAAGGCAAGGAATTTCAGAATGCCGAGGTTGACAGTTGGATGGAAGCGCATGCCGCCTTTGTAAGGACCGATAGCGCTGTTCATTTCGATGCGGAAACCCCGGTTGATCTGGATTTCACCCTTGTCATCCAACCATGGTATCCTGAAAATAATCGTACGCTCAGCCTCTGCCATCCGCTCAAGGATTTTAGCCTGCTTGTACTTTGGGTTCTCTTCAATGAAAGGAATCAGTGATTCAGCAACTTCCATTACAGCCTGATGAAATTCTTTTTCACCCGGATTCTTGGCAATAACCTTGGCCATGAATTCGTCGAGCAGTTTTTTTAACATGTCGTTGTTCATAGTTGATTAATTTAATGATTGAATGTTGTAGTTTTATAAAGTGTTAAACAATTCACAATATTAGACAATTTTTCTGACAGTAAAGACATGCATCGGGATATTTTTTTTGATAAATGTTTAAAATTCAATGAAATAAGAAAAATACGTAGATGAAATAAGTAAAACACGTAAATTTTTTGCATGGTTCTTACGTATGACTTTGCTGTCCCTTTTTTCAATGAATGATTTTGGCTGCCTGAAACTTATGGACAGTTATTGTTGATAACTATAGCCCCGGCCATCGGGAAACGATTCAAATGATATGTAATTTAGTTGCACAAATGTATTTCATACAATAATAAAAACAACTGAACTATGAAAAACGATGTGTTGTCAAACAGAATGAACCTGGGGAATCACCGGTTAAGTATTCCTCATTCAAAATTGCTGACAGGTTCCATTGCAGATAAATACCCGGTGGTACTTGATGGTGGGAAAACGATCATATTTATTGCCGATAAAACGATGGAGGCCGAAACAAGGTACAGGTATGAGTTGCGCAAGCAGCAATAGAATATACCAGGTTTACACCTGCAAAAAAATGAGAAAAGATGAAAGACTTCAAGAAATATTATAGCATACAGGCAACAGCGGAGGATATTTATACTGCACTCACAAACCCGGTCACGCTGCAACTTTGGACAGGGGAACCTGCCGAAATGTCAACTATACCAGGATCTGAATTTTCTTTATGGGACGGTAGTATTACCGGAGTAAACATTGAATTTGTACCTGCAAAGAAATTGGTTCAGGAATGGGATTTCGGAGATCAGCCCGAAAAATCTGTTGTTACAATCCTGTTACACCCGAAGGGCCTGGGAACCTCTGTTGAGCTACTCCATACCAACATACCCGATGAAGACTATGAGGATATGGTGGATGGATGGAACAACAGCTATTTCGGTGTTCTTCGTGAGTTTTATCAGGAAGGTTAAAGTTGATCGGCAAAGTCGGCGTTGGCAGGAGTTACCGGAGCAAGGCTCACAGATGTTGAAGTATTTAAGGTTTCATTTCCCTCCTCAAAATCTGCCTCTTTTGGAGTAAGCGGGGCAAGATTGAGTGTGTTGGTTTCTGCATCAGGGGCTCCATCACCGAAATCTGCCATCATCGGGATGACTGGGCTTAACGCAGAAATGCTTGGGATCAATTCAGTAAGTTCAATCAAATCTTCGAATGTGGCCTCCGGTGGTAAAGCCGGTGTAAGCTGTGTGCCTGATAGGAGGGTGGCCACATCCTTTGTCATGGCCGGAGTTTCACCGGAATTTACTGTTGCATACATCGAGTTGAATTGTAATCCTAGAAAAGCAACAAGCATATATATAGTTTTCATGGTAATCATATTCGTGGTTTTCATTGTTTAATTTTTACTATTTGGTTTTTGTAGTGTTCATCTGACGCATCATCAATTTCAATGTTACAGTGCGTTGAAGATTTAACATTAATTTAACAATCGATTGATAATTAATAGATTGTGATGCAAATGTACGTCTTATCTGGATTCAGTTTAAAGAAAGTCGATGAGAAGTTGTGAATACCCGACGAATGCCGGAATTTCGACGATGAACAGCTGATGTGCTTTAAATCAGTAGGATACAACGATCAGGATGACTTATAATGCTTAACATCAAGCTTCCTGCGTTATCGATTACGTTTATTCCCTATAGGTTTTCCTGAAAATACTGCACCATTTTCTGGTTCAGATGCACACGGTCTTTTCCGCGAACATTGTGTTCGTGCCCCGGATAAAGAAAAAAGTCAACCTGTTTTCCTTCATCCACGCACTTCTTCAGAAAGGTCAATGAGTTTTGGGGCACAACTGTTCCATCCTGATCGTCATGAATAATCAGGAGTTTTCCCTTCAAATCTTTAACAAAATTCAGGAGGCATGCATTTTTGTAACCATCAGGGTTGCTTTCGGGTGTATCCATATAACGCTCTCCATACATGACTTCATAATATTTCCAGTCGGTAACCGGCCCGCCGCAAACAGCGGCTTTAAAGGTGCCCGGATGTTTCAGGAACATCGAAATAGTCATGAATCCACCGTAACTCCAACCATTGATACCAATGCGCGTAGAATCAATAAAGGTAAGCGATTTAAGATAATTCACACCAACCATCTGATCTGTCACTTCATTGAGTCCCAGATTCCGGAAAATGGCTTGCTCGAAGTCCCGGCCACGATTGGACGTTCCACGGTTATCCAGGGTGAATACCACGTAGCCCAGGTCGGCGAGATAGTTCAGGAACAAACCGGCACCTCCAAGCCAGGAGTTGGTGATTAACTGGGAATGAGGCCCTCCGTAAACATAGACGATCGCCGGATATCGCTTCGAAGCATCAAAATCGGCAGGTTTAATCATACGGCAGTAAAGCTTTGTGTTTTCTGCGTTGTTAAGGGTGAAAACCGACATCTCGCCAAGTCGGTAATCCTTGAGTGGATTGTCATTTTCCAGAAGAACCTGCAGTTGCTTTCCTTTGCTGTCGAGAAGCTCAATCTGACGGGCCACTTTCATGTTTGAAAAATTATCGAGAATAAACTGCCTGTCATCGGAGATTTTAGCCGTGTGGGTCCCCTCAATATTGGTAATGGTCGAGATATTGCCACTTTTCATATCAACCATGCATAACTTACGGTCAAGCGGGCTGTCTATATTGCTATGAAACCAGGCTTTTTGACTTTTTGAATCCGCAGTTATAAAACCGGTTACCTCCCAGGGACCTTTGGTAATCTGTTTGATAAGACTGCCATCTGTATCATATAGGTAAAGGTGATTAAACCCGTCACGCCTGCTCTCCCAGATAAATTTTTCCGGATCGCCGGCCAGGAATTTTGGCCCTTCGAGGGGTTCAACATAGGTGGCATTCCTTTCTTCAAAAAGCGTTTTAACGAACCTCCCTGTGGCAGCATCATAGCGGTTCAGCTGCATGAAATTCTGGTCACGGTTGAGGCAGGCAACATAGATGGATTTCTCATCCGGACTCCAGGTAACGTTGGTGAGGTATTCAATCCTGAATGTGGTGTCGGATACCGATGGATCATGTGTTTGCAGGTATATGGTTTTCCCGCTGCTGACTGAATAAACTCCAACAGTAACCTGGTGACTGGTCATCCCTGCCATCGGGTATTTTGTCATGGTTACTGTTGCAATGCGCGGGGTGATATCAACCAGTGGATAACCGGCCACCATGGTCTCGTTCATCCGGTAAAATGCTAGGTAATGTGCGTCTGGCGACCAGAAGGTGCCTTTTGAAATGCCGAATTCGTTGCGGTGGACCCTGCTTGATCCATATACGATGCCTTCGTTGTTTTCAGCAGTGATGGCAGTTTCCTTTCCTCCTTCTGAAATATACAGGTTGTTGTTCATGGTATAGGCTGCGCTCTTTCCATCCCGGGATATATCCAGATTCTCCATCTTATCCGGCCACCAGTTTGCTGCTGTGACGGTGTTCTTCATGATGTCACAAAGAACAAGCTTATTCTTGCTGGTAAAATAAAATTGATCTGCCGTCAGAAAGGTGAGCAGAGGAAAGCGTTTAAGGGTGTCCAGTTTGTTGATTCCCAGTAACAGGTTCAGGTCAGCAAGCCGGACAAGTGTGTCACGGCCGGTTTTCATAGCACTTCCCTGAACAAGGGTGTTTTTGGCAACATAGAGAAACTGGTTGGTGCCGGGGCGCCACTGAAGCTGGCTGAGTGATGCCGGGTTGAGTTTCGGATTCATGTAACTGGCATCCTCAACCGTAAGTAATTTCGTCTGGGAAGTTCCAATAAATGGGATAAGTAGAGAAAGAAACAGGAAGGTAGTGAATCTGTGCATGTAGAAATGAGTTACAAAGTTCAGATGTTGGTCAAACCTTCCAGGTTTTTAAAACCTGGAAGGTTTTAAATGTTGTTCAATATTATTTGATTGCCCCAATCCGGGTAATCAGATCAGGATCATTTTCGATGGCGTTGCCAACCACGATGATGTCAGCCCCTGCTTCAAACGCGGCATTTGCCAATTCGGGAGTAGTGATTCCTCCCCCGATAATCAGCGGAAGTCCGATCGACCTTTTTACACTGGAAATCATGGATGTGGGAACTGTTTTTTCTGCTCCGCTTCCAGCATCAAGATAGATCAGCTTCATCCCAAGCATTTCACCGGCCATGGCAGTACAAACTGCAATATCGTTTTTATGTGAAGGAATGGGAGTGGTATTGCTCATGTAGGTTACTGCAGTTGTACGGCCACTGTCAATCAGAAGGTAGCCTGTCGGGAGAATCTCAAGGTTGCTTGCCTTCAGGTAAGGTGCTGATATGACATGCCGGCCGATCAGCATGTCAGGATTTCTGCCGGAAATCAGCGACAGCAGTAAAATGCTGTCTGCCTTGTTACACAACTGCATGTTGTTGCCCGGAAACAGAACAACAGGAATATCCGTGGTTTCTTTGATGAAGGTGATCAACACAGTCTGGTTGTCGTGGATGAGTAAACTTCCACCCACGAAAAAGTAATCAACCCCGGCTGCCATGGCAAGTTTTACAACCCGGGAAAGGGTGTCAACCGTATATTTATCAGGATCGATTAACACTGCGAAACTCTTTTTGCCTGCCAAAGAATCCCTGAGCAGAAGTTGGTAGATGTTCATAAAAGGATGCTTAAAATACTTCTTTGGCTATCTGACGTATGTTTTCTGAAATGCCTACGGAAAAATAATGAACAACGGGCACTCCATAACTGATCAGTTCCTTTGATTGCTTGATACCCCATTCAATGCCAACCTTAAAGGCATCTTCGTTATTTTTACAAGCCATAACTTTTTTAACAAGTTCATCGGGG
This sequence comes from uncultured Draconibacterium sp., assembly GCA_964355945.1. Taxonomy (GTDB): domain Bacteria; phylum Bacteroidota; class Bacteroidia; order Bacteroidales; family FEN-979; genus CAIVAT01. The sequence goes on along the minus strand of CAYHGE010000014.1, from coordinate 39,685 downwards.
ATATCGATATTGAAGATCTGAGGAAGCACGTTGATCTCTTTCATGGTGCAAATGGGCTTAAGACCCGGAATCACTGGTACGTTAATCCCCTCACTGTGACACGCTTCCAAAAAATCAAAATATTTTTGGTTGTCGAAAAACATCTGTGTGATGATATATTCAGCTCCGGCATCCACCTTGGCTTTCAGGTATTTCATGTCGTATTCAAGGTTGGGCGATTCTATGTGTTTCTCAGGATAACCTGCCACTCCAACACAGAAATTGGTGCTGAATGTGTTTTGCATCTCATCGTCAAGATATTTGCCCCTGTTCATATCTGTTATCTGGGCAACCAGGGTGTTTGCAAAAGCATGACCGTTTTTCTCAGGCGAGAAGGTCCGCTGGTTTTTTGGGGCATCTCCACGCAAGGCAAGGATGTTGTCGATGCCAAGGTAATGGAAATCTATAAGCGCATATTCGGTCTCTTCTTTGGTAAAACCTCCACAGATAATATGAGGAACCACTTCAACATCAGGATACTTGTATTTGATAGCTGCAGAAATAGCAACTGTTCCCGGACGTTTTCTAACGGTTTTCTTCTCAAGCAGCCCATTTTCGTGTTTTTTGTATACAACCTCTTCCTGGTGGTATGTTACATTGATAAAAGAGGGATTGTATTCGAGCAAAGGGTCGATTGTCCGGTAAATGCTGTTGATGTTGTGCCCCCTGAGGGGAGGCAGCAATTCAAATGAAAAAAGTGTTTTATCAGATTTATTAATCAGGTCTATAACTCTCATCGTTAATAATTCAAATTTGTATTAAGTAATTTTTCTGCCTGTTCCAGGATCATGCCTTTACGCTTTGCATAATCTGTCAGTTGGTCTTTACTGACGCGTCCAAGGTTAAAATACTGGGACGCCGGGTGTGAAAAGTAGAATCCACTCACCGAGGCACCCGGGTACATGGCATAATTTTCAGTAAGCTGGATGTCAACTTTTTTCTCGGCATCCAGCAAATCAAACAGGGTTCGTTTCTCCGAATGTTCAGGGCATGCAGGATACCCGGGTGCGGGTCGGATGCCTTGGTACTCTTCGCGAATCATAGAAAACACGTCGAGTTGTTCATCCTTGGCATAACCCCAGAATTCTTTGCGGATCCGCTCATGCATCAGCTCAGCAAATGCTTCTGCAAGCCTGTCTGCAAGAATTTTAATTAAAATAGCATTGTAATCATCCAGCTCCCGTTCGAACCGGCCTGCCCATTCTTCAACACCCAAACCAGCGGTTACAGCGAAGCCTCCCATATAATCCACCATACCCGATCCTTTCGGTGCAATGTAATCGGCCAGGCAAAGATTGGGCTGACCGGGTTCCTTTACCTGCTGGTTACGCAGGAATCGAAAGGTGGTCAACAACTTCGAACATGTCTCATCAGCATACACTTCTATGTCATCACCGATGGAATTACACGGGTATATCCCGATAATTCCCCTGGCAATCAGCATCTTCTTTCCGGTGATTTCTTTCAGAAGGCGCTGGGCATCGTTGAATAATTTTGTTGCTTCTGCACCTTTTACAGGATCTGTAAGAATGGCAGGGTATTTCCCGTTCATTTTCCAGGCATGGAAAAAGAAGGTCCAGTCAATGTATTTTGCGATTTCCTCCAGGGAATAATCAAAAAACACTTTGCTCCCAATAAATTGGGGCTTATATATTTGAGTAGTCAGCCAGTCGATTTTCAGTTTGTTTTTACGGGCATCCTGCAGCGAGAGGTAGGAATAATCAGCTTTTTTATCATACGTGTTTCGGATTCCCTCGTATTTTTTTCTGATGGATTCGGTAAAATCCTTCTTTACTTCTGCCGAAAGCAGGTTTGAGACAACCCCTACAGCTTTGGAAGCATCCTTTACATGAATCACTGACTGAGAATAGAACGGCTCAATTTTGACTGCCGTATGGATGTCGGATGTGGTTGCTCCGCCGATCAGCAAAGGGACTGTGAATTTCTGGCGCTCCATCTCTTTCGCCACATGGACCATCTCTTCGAGGGAAGGGGTGATCAGACCGCTCAGGCCGATAATATCAACCTGGTGCTCCCGGGCGGCTGCAAGAATTTTGTCGGCCGGGATCATCACACCCAGATCAATGACTTCGTAATTATTGCATGCAAGTACTACTCCGACGATGTTTTTGCCAATGTCGTGAACATCTCCCTTGACGGTTGCAAGAAGAACTTTTCCGTTATTCCTGGGTGATCCTTTCAGCTCTGCTTTTTCTGCCTCGAGTCGGGGTGTGAGCCTGGCAACTGCCTTTTTCATGACCCGCGCACTTTTAACTACCTGTGGCAGAAACATCTTTCCGCTTCCAAACAGGTCGCCTACCTGGTTCATGCCATCCATCAGGGGGCCTTCAATAATCTTCAGTGCCAGGTTGAACAGTGGCATGGCTTCATCAATATCCTGGTCAATGAATTCGGCATTTCCTTTGATCAGCGAATGCCTGAGCCGTTCCACAACAGGAAGTGCCCTCCATTCTGCCTCAGTCTCTGCCTTTTTTCCTGAGTCGGTTACCTGGTCGGCATAAGCAAGCAAACGCTCTGTACTGTCTTTACGACGGTTAAGGATGACATCTTCCACCAGTTTCAGAAGCATTTTCGGAATTTCATCATATACGGGAAGCGCTCCTGCATTGACAATACCCATATCCAGCCCTGCTTTAATCGCATGATAAAGAAATGCCGAATGCATCGATTCACGCAGCGGGTCATTGCCGCGAAACGAGAAGGAGAGGTTGCTGATACCTCCACTGACATGGGCATACGGCAGGTTCTCTTTAATCCATTTTACTGCATGCAGGAATTCGACAGCATAGTTCGAATGTTCATCAATGCCGGTTGCTACCGTAAGGATGTTGGGATCAAAAATGATATCTTCAGGCGGAAAATTCAACTCCCGGGTGAGTATCCGGTATGCCCTGGAGGCGATGACAATGCGACGGTCGAGTGTGGTGGCCTGACCATCCTCATCAAATGCCATGATCACCGTGGCTGCGCCGAATTTGCGCAAAAGGGTGGCATGTTCCCTGAATGCATCCTCTCCTTCCTTCAAACTGATCGAATTAACAATCGGCTTACCCTGAATACATTTTAATCCTGCATGGATAACCGAAAACTTTGAAGAGTCGATCATGATAGGCACTTTCGATACATCAGGGTCTGAAGCAACCATGTTGAGAAAGTTCACCATTGCATTTTCTGCATCCAGCATGGCTTCATCCATGCTGATGTCAATTACCTGGGCGCCACTTTCCACCTGTTGCCGCGCAACAGACAACGCCTCTTCGTATTTCTCCTCCTTGATGAGCCTTGCAAATTTTCTCGAACCGCTTACATTGGTCCGCTCTCCGATATTGATAAAATTACTCCCTTTGAAGATGGTAAGGGGTTCCAGTCCGCTCAGCCTCAGTTCGTGGGTCCTTTCAGGAACAAGCCTGACCGGTGCGTTTTTTGCAAGTTCTGTAAATTTGCGGATGTGTTCCGGATTTGTGCCGCAGCAACCACCAACCAGGTTAACAAAACGATTATCCAGAAAATCTGCAATATACCCGGCCATTTCAGCAGGCGATTGATCATATTCACCAAATTGGTTAGGTAAACCCGCATTTGGATAGGCGATAACAGGGAATGGGGCCTTTGCTGATAATTCTTCAATATATGGTCTGAGTTCTTCTGCGCCAAGCGAACAATTGATGCCAATAGCAAAGAGATCGAAATGAATGATAGAAAACAGAAAAGCTTCAAGCGTCTGGCCGGAAAGGGTCCGCCCGCTGTTGTCGGAAATAGTGACACTGGCAATGACCGGGATCCTGGATGAAGGATCGGGGAAACCGGATCCGGATTGTTTCGGGGTTCGCTCTGAAATTTCGTCGAAAACTGCTATCAGTGCTGCTTTTGCGTTCAGGGTGTCAAAAATGGTTTCAACCATCAGGATGTCGGCACCACCATCGAGGAGGCCCCTTGCCTGTTCCCGGTACGCCTGGTAAAGGTTGTCAAAACTTACTGCCCGAAAGGCGGGGTTTTGCACATCAGGCGACATGGAGGCTGTTTTGCTCGTGGGACCGATTGATCCGGCAACCCAACGCGGCTTGTCGGGACTCAGGCGGGTAAATTTGGCGGTTGCCTCCCTGGCCAGAATGGCGGCTGCAAGGTTTATTTCATAGGCAAGGTCTTCAAGATGATAATCGGAAAGGGAAATCCGGGTTGCATTGAAGGTGTCCGTTTCAATGATGTCGGCCCCGGCTTCAAGATATGCTTCATGGATCTCCCGTATTACTTCCGGTTTAGTAAGAACCAACAGGTCGTTGTTCCCTTTCAGATTATGAGAAAAACCTTTGAACCGGTCGCCCCGAAAATCGCTCTCCTCCAGCTTGTAACGCTGAACCATGGTGCCCATGGCACCGTCAAGAACAAGAACCCTTGTTTTAATCGCCTGAAAAATATCATTCGTCATTATATCTCATTTAATATGCCACAACCAGCATGTATTCCCCGATTTTCTGAAAGTACAGCTCGTAATCTTTTGATTGACTGCCAACTGTTAATGTCGCCCTGCCATGTTGATTGGTATTGCAAAGGTAATCAAATGGATGAATATAGATGTCATTTCTGAAATCAACATCAGGTTTACCGTGAAGCTTGTAGAGTGCTTCCTTGCCACTCCAGTAAACATATAATTGTTCCAGTCGGTTCTCATCCACAAGGGTATTTAACTCTTTTTCCTGAAGAAACCGATCTTTGACACGGTCAACCCGGTCCTTGATTTTTTCAATATCAATACCTGCTGCAACCTCTCTGCGGCAAACCACAGCAGCTAAATCGCCGGCATGGGATACCGATATGAAGTGACTCCCTGAACTCAGAAATGGTTTGCCATGTGAATCATATATAATATCGTAACAGAGGGGTGCCAGGAATTGTTTTAGCAAAACCCGGTAAGCCAGCCATTGTCTTTTTCTTAATTGATGGCCAAAAGAGAGGTAAGTTGCTTTTTCTGATGAGCTTAAGTCGATCATACCCAGCAACTCCTCTGCGGACTCTTCGATTTGCCAGATCCCGGCCCGGATTCCGTTGCAAGGCGTGATTTCCCGTAAAAAGGGCATAGATGCGGATTGTTTTAATAATTCAGGACAAAATTACGATAATAACTAATCCTGATATTGGTTTTTTTCGTACTTTTGCCGCCCAATTAAGTGGAATGACTTTTAAGCATCATAACTAACATCCGGAAACATGGAAAACATTGCAATGACAGCCAGTATGAAATATAAAGTTGCCGATATGTCCCTTGCTGAATGGGGCAGAAAAGAGATTGAAATAGCTGAAAAGGAGATGCCGGGACTGATGGCAATCCGTAAAAAATATTCCGCGGAAAAGCCTCTGAAAGGTGCACGCATCAGTGGCTCGCTGCACATGACAATCCAAACTGCAGTGCTGATTGAGACCTTGATTGAGCTTGGTGCTGATGTTCGCTGGGCCAGCTGTAATATTTTCTCCACACAGGATCATGCAGCAGCTGCCATTGCTGCAAAAGGAATCCCGGTGTTTGCCTGGAAAGGGGAGACCCTCGATGAATATTGGTGGTGTACAAATATGGCGCTGTGTTTCCCTGAAGGAAATGGCCCGAACCTGATCGTTGATGATGGTGGTGATGCGACCATGATGATCCACAAGGGATTTGAAATTGAAAAGAACCCTGAGTTGCTGAAAATTGCTGCTGAAAATGCCGATGAAAAAGCATTTATGAAACAGTTGCAGGAGATTTATGTCGAGGATAAAACAAGGTGGGGCAGAACAGTTGCAGATTGGAAAGGAGTTTCTGAAGAAACAACCACAGGAGTACATCGCTTATATCAGATGAAAGAAAAAGGTGCCTTGCTTGTACCTGCCATCAATGTGAATGATTCAGTAACTAAATCGAAATTCGATAACCTTTACGGTTGCCGCGAATCACTTGCCGATGGAATCAAACGTGCAACTGATGTGATGATTGCCGGTAAAGTCGTGGTGGTGCTGGGCTATGGCGATGTTGGCAAAGGATGTGCCCATTCAATGCGTTCGTATGGAGCACGCGTAATTGTTACCGAAATTGATCCCATCTGTGCCCTTCAGGCAGCGATGGAAGGATTTGAAGTCAGCACCATCGAAGATACACTGGCCGAAGGCAACATTTATGTTACCACCACCGGGAACAAGGATGTAATCACAGCGAAACATCTGTCGGAAATGAAAGACCAGGCTATCGTTTGCAACATCGGACATTTTGACAATGAGATTCAGGTGGAGCAACTTACCAACTGGCCCGGGATCAAAATAATCAATATCAAACCACAGGTTGATAAATTTGTTTATCCTGATGGAAAGTGCATCTATTTGCTGGCTGAAGGGCGGCTGGTGAACCTCGGATGTGCAACAGGACACCCGTCATTCGTCATGTCGAACTCGTTCACCAATCAGACACTGGCCCAGCTGGACTTATGGCAGCACAATTACGAAGTAGCTGTTTATCGCCTGCCAAAGCGACTCGATGAGGAGGTAGCCCGTTTACACCTGGAACAAATCGGGGTAAAATTGACGAAACTCACCAAAGAACAGGCCGATTATCTTAATGTTAATCCCGACGGTCCGTATAAACCTGAGCATTATCGGTACTAAAAACGGGTAAACGGGTAAACGGGTAAACGGGTAAACAAGTAAACGGGTAAACAGAACTATCTGTGTCTTGCTCACCCGTTCACCTGCTCACCCGCTCACCTGTTCACCTGCTCACCCGCTCACCTGTTCACCTGCTCACCCGTTCACCCGTTCACCTAATTTGAAATATACAACATCGCCCCGTCATAATAGGAGGTGTATTGTTTCAACGGATAGTGAGAAGGGCCTTCATAAGGAGTCCCATCAACCATGATATACTTTGAACCGCAAACCGGACAGTAGCAGGTAATCCCCGACTGGTCAACTCTTACCTGAGCGCCTGCCGAAGTTGGGTCATAAGGGCAGGCTCTTTCAAATGCAGCAAATTCACTGATGGCTTTACGGAAAATCAGGATGCCGTTGTATCCTCCGGTTACTGTTTCCCAGCCATTTACAACGTTAAGATTTATGTATTGTGTTCCATTTGGGTTGAGAATGAAATTCACATATACGTAAGGGATCTCAGGAGCCTGTTCCTCTTTCTTACAGGAAAAGGTACCTATAAGGAATAGGGACAGCAACAACAAAACCCGCGTATTTTTTATTCTGATTTGATCTCTCATCATGCAAAATTCGTAATTTTAACGTTTGATTCATATTATATATTATTATAGCATGGATTTATTATGATGTCAGGAACAAAACTTTTATTGATCTCCTTCATTCTGGCGATAGTACCCATGTTGTTTCCACTTACTCCTCAGGAAGCAAAGGTAAACCAGAATAAGATTGAAAAGGAACGGGAAAAAAAGCAGAAGCAGTCCAGGAGAGATTATGATCAGGCAGTTAAGCGACATAACAAAATGCAGTCTAAGTCAACCAGAGCAAGTATGAAAAAAACTAAAAAAGCCTCTGGAAAAGCGACACCGCTCAAACATTGATTGTTTTGGTTCAACTCCTCCAATTCATCGTTGACAGATCGTTTGAAACGGTTTACATATTTGACTTCAGACTAATTTAGAATGGTTATATATTTGAATTGCGAAATAAAAAATTTCAGTTTGATTTTAAATAATTGTTACATTTACGCCCTTTTAAAGCGCAATTATAATCTAACATAAAATTGTATGGTATGTTAAGAAATTTACTGTTTACTATTGGATTTGTACTGGCAACAAGCATGTTGGTATTCTCACAAACCGGATCGGGTACACTCAAGGGTAAGATCATTGATAAGGCTACCAAGGAACCGATCTCATTTGCCAACGTTGTTATTGAGGTTGGTGGCGTTCAGGTAGGGGGATCAACCTCCGATTTCGATGGAAACTTCACAATAAAGCCAATCCCTCCCGGGAAAGTTGATCTCAAGGCGAGTTTTGTAGGATATAAACCCTTTATGTACAGGGGTATTTATGTTTCACCGGATAAGATTACCTTCCAGAACCTTGAACTGGAAGCCTCCACAACCACCCTCAATGAAATTGAAGTTGTGGATTACAAGGTGCCACTAATCTCAAAGGACCAGACTACCTCCGGTGGTACGGTTACTTCAGAAGAAATTTCAAAAATGGCCAATAAATCGGCCTCTGCAGTTGCAACAACAGTGGGCGGGGTTTCCACAGATGCCAATGGTAACATAACGAGTATGCGCGGACAGCGTTCGTCCGGCACCGTGTATTTTATTGACGGGATGCGTGTTACAGGAGGCAATGCGCTGCCTCAGAGCGCTATTGAGCAGGTTGAAGTAATCCTGGGCGGAACCCCTGCCGCTTATGGTGATGCAACCGGTGGTATCATCAATGTAACAACAAAAGGCCCTTCCAAGGATTTCTCTGGAGGAGTTGACCTTCAAACCTCGCAATATCTTGATGCTTTCGGCTATAATCGTTTGGGATTAAACTTTACCGGACCGCTGGTGTCAAAAAAGGATACCGTCCGTGGGTATAAAACCCCCATCATGGGCTTCTTTATCGCCGGTGACCTTATCTATCAGAAAGACGGAGCTCCTGCTGCATTTCCAAATTACCGTGTAACAGATGAAGTTAAGGACAGGTTGTCATCCAGCCCGTTGCGCTTATACGGGGAAAACAATACGGTGTTTTACAATTCAGAGTTTCTGACCTATAATGACATGCAGACGACTAAGAGCACCTTGAATTCTGCCGGAACTAACATCAATATTTCCGGCAAACTCGATTTTCGGGTGGCCCCAACGATTAACCTTTCCTTTGGCGGTACATTTACCTGGTATGACAGCCGCAATTTTAACTACGCCAATTCCATGATGAACTGGCAAAACAACTCCCATTCCAACGGCTATACCTGGCGCTTGAACGGGAGGTTTACCCAGCGTTTTCCAACCAGTCCCGACAGTAAGAGTTTTGTTAAGAACATTTATTATTCCATTGGTGCTGACTTTACAAGAAGTTTTGCCAAAACCGAAGATGCAGACCACAAGGACAACTTTTTTGAATATGGATATGTGGGCAGTTTTGCCACTCATTCCATTCGGGCATACACACCCAACCTTGCTTATGACTCTGTATTGAAACTGTGGGGGCACCTGCAGAATGGGACAAGAGATACCATTGTAATATTTAAAGGCTCAGATCTGAACCCTGAATCATCCAATTGGACAAATCAGTATTATGGATTCTATGATGACCCGACCGGGCATTATGAAAATGTAAACCAGATCATCTCAGGTAAAGGATTGATTAATGGAATGGAACCCAATGGGCCTTACAGTATGTTTGCCGGCGTTGGTAACAGACCAGATACCTATAATGAAGCTCAAAGCGATCAGATTGCTGTAAATGCGTCGTTTGCTGCTGACTTTGGCAATCATGAGATTCAGCTTGGCTTACAGTACCAGCAGCGGAAAAGTTCCGGCTATGCAAACAGCGGTTCGCTGCTTTGGGATGCCATGAAGGGATTAACAAATGCCCAGCTGCAGGATTTGAACCTGGATAACCCACAGCCCGTTTATCGCAATGGCGTTTTCATGGATACGATAAATTACTTCCGCAACTATGTTCCTACACTTCAACGTAATTTTGACGTAAACCTTCGTAAAAAACTTGGCCTTCCCATTGATGGCAGTGACTGGATCGATATGTATTCGTATGATTTTGCAAACAACTCAATCAATTATTATGATAACAATATGCAACTTCACACGGTATATTCAAGCGGATCCTTGTTAACCATGGACATGTTCAATGCCGAGGAAGTCTTAAATAACGGTTCTCCTATCGTTGGATATTATGGATACGATTATACTGGTAAAAAAATGACCGGCAGCGTAAGTTTTGACGATTTCTTCTCACAACAGGATGCCAACGGAAATTATACCAGGGCCATTGGTCCTTATCAGCCAATTTATATAGCTGGTTATATTCAGGACAAATTTGCATTTAAAGATTTGATTTTTAACATCGGTGTTCGCGTTGACCGTTTTGATGCAAATCAGCCGGTGCTGAAGGATCCTTACTTATTCTATCCTGCTAAAACTGTTGGGGAAGTATCAGAAATTAATGGTGTTGCTGTTGATCATCCCGAAACAGTAGGCAGTGATTATGTTGTGTATGTTGATGACTCAAGGGATCCAACAAAAATTACCGGTTATCGTTCCAACAACAATTGGTATAATAAAGACGGCACGCCGATCACAGATCCTGTTCGTTTACTTGCTTCCGGAAGTGGAATCCAGCCATACCTGCTTTATCCTGCAGTTGACACGATTGGTTCTGCCCCCCGGTCTATTGCCTTCAAGGATTATGACCCGCAGACCAATTGGATGCCACGTATCTCATTCTCCTTCCCGATTAGCGACGATGCACTGTTTTATGCACATTATGACATATTAACACAACGTCCTTCATCTGCAGAGGTTCAGATACAACCAATCAGTTACTATTATATCGGTGTAACTGGTTCGTCAGGTACAATCAACAATCCGAATCTGAAACCAGAGAAGACCATTGACTATGAGTTGGGTTTTCAGCAGAAGATCAACAATTCATCCTCGCTTAAATTAGCGGTTTTCTATCGGGAAATGCGCGACCAGATTCAGCAGTACCGGCTCACGGGTGCTTATCCCAAAACCTATTATTCATATACAAACATTGACTTTGGAACTGTAAAAGGACTGACCCTTACATATGACCTGCGTCGCTCCGGCAATGCAAGGCTGCGTTTTAACTACACATTGCAGTTTGCTGATGGAACAGGTTCCGATCCTGATGCTGCAGGTTCTATCATCCGTTCAGATCAGCCGAACCTTCGTACGTTAAACCCGTTGAATTTTGACCGTCGTCACCAGTTCAATATCAGCTTTGACTATCGCTGGGGTAGTGGAAAAGATTACAACGGACCCGTAATCAACCGGACAAAAAGCGGAAAAGCACCTGTGCAGTTTCTCTCGAATCTTGGTGCCAACCTTACTGTCACAGGGGGATCCGGAACACCATATACGCAAACAAGTAAAATTCTACCTTATGGTGCCATGGGACCTATCAAGGGGAGTATCAACGGAGCCCGTTTACCCTGGCAGTTCCTTGTCAGTGCACGGTTTGACAAAGATTTTAATTTTGCGCTCAACAAGAAGAAAGATGGGACCATCAATGTTTATATTGAATTCGCCAACTTGTTAAATACACAGAATGTTACGGCAGTTTACCCGGGTACCGGAAGTTCATCTGATGATGGGTTCCTTACGGCCCCGGAATGGCAAAATGCAATAAATCAACAGGTTGACCCCCAGTCTTATCGCGATTTGTATGCAATCCAGATGAATAATCCGTATCGCTATAGTTCGCCGCGGACTATCAGATTGGGTGTTATGTTTAATTTCTAAGATGTTTGACAATATTTATTAGAAGAAGTTCCGATATGTTTATAAATAATGCAACTATGAAAAATATCTTTCGCTTTTTGCTGATTGCACTCGGTTTGATGGTGTTCTCAAATGTGACTCTTGCTGAAGAGCTTCACATGGTGGGTGGCACAAAAAGCACCAACAACCTGAAGGAAACAGCTGCCGGATGTGCTTCCGGATCAAGCTATAAATATCTTGATATCAATAATGTCAGAACCCTGTGTTATTCTTATGGTAATGGTTGGTTTCTCGAAAATGCGGAGTATGAGATTCCCAAAGGTTCCAAGAAGACTTCCATGTTCTCCTTCTCCCTCTGGATTGGGGGGATTGATGTCAACAACAATTTGAAACTGGCTGCATACCGCTATGGTCAGGGAACAAGTGGAAATGCCCATACGAAAAATGATTTCTGGCCCGGGCCGCTGACGATCGATGGAACCGCTGCTGTCAGCGCTGAAACCTGTGCCGAATTTGACAAACTGTTTCCGATTACCCGGGCTGAAGTACAGGAATTTCTCGCATGGTGGGAAAATCAGGCAGAATACCCGAATTATTCCATTCCTAAGTCGATCATGGAGTGGCCTGCCCATGGCAACAAAGCAAAAGGTCAGGCATATTACCTGGCTCCTTTTTTCGATGCAGATGGAGACGGTAATTATGACCCAAAATCAGGGGATTATCCTTACTATGATTTATCCAACAGGCTTTGTCCGTCCATGATGAAGCCAGGTGAACGCCTTGCCCGTGCAAAAATTAAAAATGGTGGCCAAATCAATGGTATAGAAACTGATACAATGGGAATCCTGGTGGATCAGGTATTAAAGGGAGACCAGACACTCTGGAGTGTTTATAATGATAAAGGCAGTTACCATTCTGAGACTACAGGTGAACCGCTGGGGATGGAAATTCGTGCCCAGTATTTTGCATTTGCCACCAACGACGATATCAACAACATGACTTTTTATTCTTATGAGTTGATCAACCGATCGACCTATACGTTGACACAGACCTATTTCAGCCAGTGGGTTGACCCGGATCTGGGAGCATCTGATGACGATTATGTGGGTTGTGATGTTAATCGGGGACTTGGCTACTGTTACAATGGAAAGGCTATTGATGGAACAGGTAAAATCTTTAATTACGGAGCACATCCTCCGGCAATTGGTGTTGACTTTTTTCAGGGCCCGTATATGGATCCTGATTTTTATGATAACCCTTCTTTTAAGGGGAGTTCTTTAAAGGGACCCTCTTTTGCTTCCTATCCCAGACCCTGTGATATTGTAGATGAAGATGGTCAGATAAAAAAGAACATGAAATATGGTATTGATGGAAAAGATTCAGCCGATTTTCTTGTTCGTGCCGAAGCCATTAACGGGGTGAATTTTGGCGATGGGGTAGTGGACAATGAACGATTTGGAATGCGACGGTTTGTCTATCATGACAACACCGGTGGAACGAGTGGAGATTATATGACTGACCCTGGTAAGGCTCCCGAATATTATCTCTTTCTGAAAGGGATATGGAAGGATAATCAGCCAATGATCTACGGAGGAAATGCACACGTTAACCCTGGAGGGGGGTATGGACCTGAATGTGATTTTATGTTCCCTGACGAATCTGATGAGTGTAACTGGGGAACAAATGGCCAACCACCCAACGGACCCAAAAAGTGGACTGAAGTTACGGCTGGCAACAATCCTTATGACCGTCGTTTTATGCAGTCGGCAGGGCCATTTACACTTTTGCCGGGTGCCTGTAACTACATCACGGTGGGTATTCCCTGGGCACGCACTGTTTCCGGCACACCTGAAGAATCTGTTGTACTGCTGAAACAGGCTGATGATAAGGCTCAAAGTTTATTCGACAACTGTTTTGCAGTATTAAACGGACCAAATGCACCAGATGTGACTATTGAAGAGTTGCCAAATTCATTGATTCTTTACCTGTCGAATCGTAAGGTCAATGATTTAGGGAATAATTATAATGAAAAATACCAGGAGGTTGATCCCACAATCAAGAATAAAGACTCTCTGTATCGTTTTGAAGGATACCAGATCTACCAGTTGAAAGATGCCACAGTTTCGTCGGCCGACTTTGATGATCCCAGCAAGGCCCGTTTAGTAGCTGAATGTGATGTTCAGAACGGGGTGACAAAACTTGTTAACTGGACCTTTGATCAGACCCTTGGAGGAAACGTGGGTCAAGTCATGACAACAGGTGTGGATAAAGGTGTCAGCCACTCTTTTGTTTTCTCGAAGGATCTGTTTGCGACAGGTGATGACCGGCTGATCAATCATAAGCAATACTATTACTCTGCAGTTGCTTATGGATATAATCAGTATAAAAAGTATATTCAGGACGACCCCACTTACCGGGATGGCCAGAAAAAACCATACCTGAGGGGACGTAACAATATCAGGGCATATACTGCTATACCACATATCCCACTGGGAGTTATTTCTAATTCAGCGTATGGGCAGGGACCTGTAATTACGCGAATCCAGGGACAAGGAAACGGTGGCATGATCCTTGATTTTTCCGAAGCAACGATCAACGAAATTCTATTGAAACCGCTGTTAGACAGCTCGGTTACAAAATTTGGGGACCCTGATTACCCAATCGCGTATAAACCAACTTATCAAATTGGCAAAGGACCCTTACAGGTCAAGGTTATTGACCCTCTGAATGTGGTGAAAGGGGAATATACAGTGAGATTTGACTCCATGTATACTGTATTGGTAAACAATCCTTTCACGATTAAAGACCGGATCCAGTTTGGTAAATGGACATTGACAAACAACACGACGGGAGAATCCTACAGGTCTGATACAACGACAATTTATCAGTATGAACAATGTTTTCTGGAGTTGGGTATTGCATTGACGATTTATCAGGTACCCAATCCGGGCGACTCCATTCTCGGTAATCTGACACCAACCAATGGCTTGTTATATGCATCTCCACCCATTTTCGCGGATAGTACCAAAAGATGGCTTACCGGAGTTCAGGATAGTGACCTTCCGGATTCCCCGGAAAACTGGATACGTTCAGGAACTTATAAGGGTTCTGAAGCGGCCTATTACGATTGGGATTTGTCTGTTAATAAGCCTGTCGACCCTAATAAGAATTTCCAGAAAATTCAAACAGGGGTATGGGCGCCTTATATCTTGTCAGCAACCCGTGCATTTATTAATGACGGCCTCGGCATCATTCCTACTGCCGGTCAAACTACGGTAGGTCCTGCATACTCCAAGAAGTCAAAAGACAACACCAAGCTTTACAATATTTCCAGTGTTGATATTGTCATCACTCCGGATAAGAAATTATGGACCAGGTGTCCTGTTCTTGAAATGGGGATAGATTATAAACTTGCACAGGGCGGAGTACGGTTGTATGATCCCCGCATGTCGGCCTCAGTGAATGTTGACGGCGATAGTGCTGTCTCTTCACCTGATCCGATGTATAATTCTAATTATATCAGCGCAACAGGGATGGGTTGGTTTCCTGGGTATGCCATTAATCTTGAAACAGGCGAACGGTTAAACATCATGTTTGGTGAGAATTCATGGCTTGTTGAAGACAATGGGCGTGATATGTTGTGGAACCCTTCCAGCCGTACTTACAATGAAGCAGGAACTCCTGTATTCGGAGGGCAACATTATGTCTATGTTTTTGGTCATCAATATGTTAAAGATATTAAAGTTGATTTTCCTGCGTATGATGGAGGTTACGTTCTCATGACCCAAATGCAGAAAAGTCCAACATATAAACACCTCGCATTTTCAACTGCCATGTATGTGAACGTTCCCCTTGCGGTTCAAGGTCAGCCGTGGTTAAGTAATTCGGTTACGACCAAAATCCGTGTTTCCAAGCCATATAAGCAATACTACTCTTACGGATCCCCTGGTGCAAAGGATACTGTCAATAACAATTATCCTATGTACACATTTAATACAAGTTCGATAGCAACTGCTCAGAATAACCAGGAAAAATTAGTTTCTGATCTGGATAAAATCAATGTGGTACCAAATCCCTATTTTGCTTACGATGACTATGAAAGGAATCAGCTTGATAACCGGGTTAAAATCGTAAACCTGCCCAATGCCTGTGTTGTTACCATATTTGACATGAGCGGTACATTGATACGCCAGTTCAATCTTAATTTTTCCAAGGTCAAAGTGCCAAGGGAAAATTCAAATGCCGGCTTGAATACTGATGCAAAGACTTCTGTTGATTGGGATCTCAAAAATTTTGCGGGGATTCCTATTGCCGGGGGGGTATATCTGATTCACGTTAAGGCTGAGGGACTTGGAGAACGCACGATCAAGTGGTTCGGAATCTTACGCCCTGTCGACTTGAACTCATTATAATGGCATTTGCGATTTACAACATGATAACAAAACAAAATTCCAGGATTATGAAAAATATATATAGCTGCTTAGTTGCAATATTCCTGTTGGGGATGATCTTCTTACCCACGGATAAGGTAACAGCCGGAAACAAAGACCGTTCTGGTCAGGCAGGTGCTGCAGAATTATTGATCAACCCATGGGCAAGAAGTTCCGGGTGGGGAGGAGTAGGCACCTCATGCGGACATGGGCTGGAGGCCTTGTTCACAAACATTGCCGGAACAGGTTTTACCAAGGGAACTGATATTAATTTTTCTTATACCAATTGGTTAAAGGGCTCTGATGTCAATTTAATGGCTTTTGGAATCAGCCAGAAACTCGGGCAAAACGGCGGCGTTCTTACCGCTGCTGTAATGTCAATGACTTTTGGTGAAATTCAGGTCACTACAGTGGCACAGCCCGAAGGTGCAGGTATTTATAAGCCGAATTATATGAATATCAACCTGGGATATGCAAAAGCCTTCTCTAACAGTATTTATGGAGGGATTGCTGTTAAACTGATTACGGAATCCATTTCTGATGCAAGTGCGACAGCTCTTGCCATTGATGCAGGGATCCAGTATGTAACCGGGGAAAAAGAGCAAATCAAATTTGGAATTGCGCTTAAAAACGTTGGAGCACCAATGAGTTTCAGCGGCGATGGTTTGTCATTCCGTGGTGTCATACCAACCCATGGTGACCCCAATGACCAGTTTACCGTAGAACAGCGGTCAGCTACATATGAATTGCCTGCAACATTGCGAATTGGCGCCTCGTATGATTTTTACATTGCCGATATGCACAGGATTACCGTTGCCGGAAATTTTAATTCAAATTCGTTTTCCAAAGACCAGTTTATTTTAGGAGTTGAATATGCATTAAAATATTACTTGCAGTTACGTGCCGGATACACCTATCAGGATGGTATGTTTAACAGCAATGTTGCCGACCGTGGTACCGTTTTTACTGGGCCCAGCGCTGGTTTTACTGTTTCGGTACCATTTAACAAAGAAAAGGAGACTGGATTGGCAATCGATTATTCCTACAGGGCAACTAACCCATTCTCAGGAACACATAGTGTTGGGATTAAATTTAACTTTTAACACTTCGGTACAACTTTTATCATTAACTTCGTTTTCTTTAAGCAAAAGGGCCCTGACATAGGGTCTTTTGGCTTATTATAACACCAAATACAATCATTAAAATGTCAGATATCAAATATTACACCCCTGAAGGTTTAGATAAACTGAGAGAGGATTTGCACCATTTAACCACGGTTGAACGGCCATCGATTTCCAGGCAGATAGCTGAGGCCAGAGATAAGGGCGATTTGTCGGAAAATGCGGAGTACGCTGCCGCAAAAGAGGCGCAATCAATGCTGGAACTTAAGATATCAAAACTTCAGGAGGTTTTGAACAACGCCCGCCTCATAGATGAACGTAAACTTGATAATACGAAAGTTTTAATATTTTCCACTGTTACACTTCGTAACACCCAGAATAGTGCTAACGTTATTTATACCCTTGTCCCGGAAAATGAAGCAAATATTAAAATAGGGAAGTTGTCAGTCAGTTCACCAATTGCCAAAGGATTGCTTGGGAAAAGTATCGGGCAAACTGTCGAAATAACTGTACCTGCAGGGAAAATCACTTTTGAGATTATTGAGATAATAAGGCAAAACAGTTAAGTATGTCAACAATATTCACCCGTATCGTAAATGGCAACATTCCTTGTTACAAGGTTGCAGAGAATGATGATTATCTGGCATTTTTGGATATTAATCCTTTGAAGGAGGGTCATACCCTGGTGATTCCGAAAAAGGAGGTGAATTACATTTTTGATGTAGAGGATGAACTTCATGCCGGATTATGGAATTTTGCAAAGAAAATCGGCAAGGCAATTGAAAAGGTCGTTCCTTGCAAACGTATTGGCATCACAGTGATCGGACTTGAAGTTCCGCATGCACATATTCATTTGATTCCCTTGAATAGCATGCACGACATGGATTTCAGAAACCCCAAACTTTCCTTTACTCCGGAAGAATTCACCCGGATTGCTGAAAAAATCTCTGCAGCAATTTAATAGGCCCTTACATTTTTTCCCTCTATATAATTGATGAAGGCGCGGTTTACGACCTTGTTCCCTCCGGGAGTGGGATAATTTCCAGTGAAATACCAATCGCCGGCATGGTTTGGAATAGCTTCATGGAGATCGTCAATCGTTTGATAAACTACCTGAACGCTGGCTTTGCAGGACGGAGGAGTTAGGAGTTCCGAAATTTTTTCAGAAATTCGTTCAGCAGTAAAGGGTTTGTATATTTCTGTAACATGGTTGATGATCTTCTCCTTTGGCAGTTTTTCCTGTGCTTTCGATTTGATATAAACTTCATTGATGACATGCTCCTGGTGCGTCTCTTTCAACAATTCTATGGCCGCCTTAAATGCAATGAAGTCTGTAATTTTGGCCATGTCGATGCCGTAGCAGTCGGGATAACGGATTTGTGGGGCAGAGGAGGCAATCACAATTTTCCGGGGCCCAAGACGGTCAAGAATACGAAGAATGCTTTGCTTTAAAGTGGTTCCTCTTACTATGGAGTCATCCAGTACAACAAGGTTGTCAATACCGGGGGTGATACTGCCGTAAGTAATGTCATAAACATGTGCTGCCAGATCGTCACGCTGGGAATCACGGGTGATGAAGGTACGCAGTTTAACATCCTTGACAGCAACTTTTTCAGCCCTGGGTTTCAGTTGAAAGATGGTTTTCAGCTTCTCTTCATTGAGTGTCTTTCCCGCACCCAGAATCCGTTCAATCTTGATCTTGTCGCAAAAAACATCCATCTCCTCAATTAATCCGTAATAGGCATCAATGGCAGTATTAGGAATATACGAAAATACGGAATGTTCCACATCATGGTCAATTGCTTTAAGGATAGCCGGAGTTAGCAGCTTCCCCAAATTTTTACGTTCCCGGTAGATCTCCTTATCTGTTCCTCTGGAGAAATAGATCCGTTCGAATGAGCATGGTTTCTTCTCGAGGGGTCTGGAAAACTCCTTTTCCGTCACCTTACCATCTTTCTTGATAATCAATGCATGTCCGGGTGCCAATTCGTGCACGGTATCGAATGATACATTTAAGGCAGTCTGGATCACTGGCCGCTCTGAAGCAACGACCACAATTTCCTCATCCTGGTAATAATATGCAGGCCGGATACCGGAAGGATCACGCATCACAAATGCATCTCCGTGCCCGAACATGCCTGCAATAACATATCCCCCATCCCAGGTTTTTGCTGCTCCCCTAAGAATTTTCTGAATGTTGAGGTGCCTTGCAATTTGAATTGTGATTTCCCGTTTTGGAAAGCCTTTCTTTTTGAATTTCTGGTAGAGGTCTTCATTTTCCTCGTCCAGGAAATGGCCCATTTTTTCAAGAATCGTTATCGTGTCGCTGGTTTCAACAGGATATTGCCCCAGATCGATCAGTTTTTCAAAAAGTTCGTCAACATTGGTGAGATTGAAATTACCCGCGAGGACAAGGTTCTTGGTCATCCAGTTATTTTCCCTGATAAATGGGTGAATGCTCAGAATTCCGTTTTTTCCATAAGTCCCATAGCGTAAATGGCCGAGATACAGTTCCCCAAGCATATCTACCTTGCGCTTTAGCCACTGCACATCATTCAGCCGTTGTGGATGCCTTTCCTCAATGTCCTTGATGCCCATGCTCACTTTGTTGAAAATATCCTGAATCGGGGTGTTGTCAATGGATCGGATACGGTTGATGAATCTGGTTCCAGGTTCCAGATCAAATTTAATACTTGCAATTCCTGCCCCGTCTTGTCCGCGGTTGTGCTGTTTCTGCATTAGCAGGTGCAGCTTATGCAAACCGTAGAATGCGGTTCCGTACTTGGCCAGGTAAAATTCAAGTGGCTTAAGTAAGCGGATCATTGCGATACCGCATTCATGATGGATGGAATCGCTCATTGTAATGGGTTTTATTTAGACCGCAAAGGTATAAATTATTAGCGATCCCTTGTTTAGATGAGAAAACCAGTCTAATTTTGGCGCATACTCCATGTTAACCAATGATCCGACCCGTTGAGCCGTCCTCTTTTCTGAATCAGCTGAAGCATCATCCGGTTATAGATGTTCGGTCGCCGGGAGAATTTGCCCAGGGTCACATCCCCGGGGCCTTTAATATCCCGCTTCTTACCGATGCGGAACGGGCTGTGATAGGAACATTGTATGTTCAGTCTGGCAGGGAAGATGCCATCCTGAAAGGGTTGGAGTTCGGATTGCCCAAAACTGATTGGTATCTCAAATCTCTGCGAAGTATCGCTGCTTCAGGAGATATATTACTTCATTGCTGGAGGGGTGGATTGCGCAGTGCCTTGATGGCTGAAGTTTTCAGTAAAGCAGGATATGGGGTAGGTGTGTTAAATGGTGGTTACAAGGCATACAGGAGGATTATCCGCGAAGGACTTTCTGCAAAAGCATATCTTGTTGTTCTCGGCGGGTATACCGGGAGCGGGAAGACAGATTTACTCCGGGCAATTGCAGCTAAAGGAGAGCAGGTGATCGACCTGGAGGGGCTGGCCTGCCACAAAGGATCTGTTTTCGGGGCATTGGGACAACCTGCCCAACCCAACAACGAACAATTTGAAAATAATCTGTACTCCGGGTGGTCGGAGCTTGACCTGACACGATTGGTTTGGATTGAAGATGAAAGCAGGAAGATCGGCCGGGTCACGCTGCCTGACCCGACAGTTGAACAGTTGAGCAATGCATTTCTGATCAAAATTGAATTGGAGACCTCGATCCGCATTGACCGGCTGGTTGACGAGTATGCGGGATTTGATGTTTTGCACCTGGCGGATTCAATATCCAGAATAGGTGACCGGTTGGGGGGCAGCAGGACCAAAGAAGCCTTGTCGGCCTTGGAAAACAGGCGATTTGAAGAGGTAGCCGCGATCGCACTCTCATATTACGACAAAGCATACCTCTTTTCAATGGCCAGAAGAAAGAGTAAAAATATACATGCGATTCCCGTTTCAGGGTCGAACCTGGAAGCAGAAGCCGGACGAATCATTGAATTTGCGTATAAAAACTGTGAATATGGAAACGATTTATCTCGACTATAATGCTACCACACCGGTCGATCCGCTGGTAATTGAAGCAATCCGTCCTTTTCTTGAACTGCATTTCGGAAATCCATCCAGCATGCACAGTTACGGGATCCAATCTAAAATTGCTGTTGAAAACGCTCGCCGGCAGGTCGCTTCCCTGTTGAATGCCCGAGCCGACGAAATCATTTTTACGAGCGGTGGAACAGAGTCCAATAATTTCGCCATCAAAGGGGCCGCACTGGCAAATAAGTCGAAGGGCAACCATATCATTACATCATGTATCGAACACCCTGCCGTTGGAGAAGTGTGTGCTTACCTGGAGAAAAACGGGTTTGAAATTACCCGTGTACCTGTTGATGAATCAGGAATTGTGAATACGGAAGATATCCGCTCTGCGATAAAGCCTGAAACAATCCTCATCACGGTCATGCACGCAAACAATGAAACCGGTTCGATTCAGCCTGTTGAGGCAATCGGTAAAATTGCCAGGGCTCATGGAATTCTCTTCCATTCGGATGCTGCCCAGTCTGTTGGGAAAATCCCTGTGGATGTTGAGCAGCTTCATATTGATCTGCTTTCTGTTGCAGGACATAAAATATATGCTCCGAAAGGAGTCGGAGCCCTCTATATCCGAAGAGGAGTTGCATTGGAAAAATTGATGCATGGAGCAGACCATGAGTCAAACCTCCGGGCCGGAACTGAAAATGTGCTGGAAATCGTCGGATTGGGAAAAGCAGCCTTGCTGGCACAGCAACTGCTAAAGACAGGTCCTTTCTCCACCTTGAGAGACATGCGTGATCATCTGCACGAAGGCATTCGCCGGATGATCCCTGAAATTCGCCTGAATGGGCATCATGAACTGAGGTTGCCAAATACCCTGAGTCTTGGATTTTCCGGAGTAGAAGCATCGATGCTCCTTGCTGAGCTGAAAGGTGTCGCTGCATCTGCCGGCGCTGCCTGCCATGCAGACCAGGCTGAACTTTCAGGCGTGCTTTCCGCCATGCATGTTCCCAGGGATTTTGCCATTGGAACTGTCCGTTTTTCAGTTGGAAGAATGACCACAATGGAAGAGATTGACAAAGCCATACCGTTGATAGTGGAAGCGTACCGGAGACTGAAAGGGGAATTTCAAAATTCAGAAAGCAAAAAGCAACATGCAAATTTTGGTGTCCGGCTGACCGAATATACGCATGCCCTGGGATGTGCCTGTAAGATCAGGCCTCAACTCCTTGAGAAAATATTGAAAGACATTCCGGGGAAAAATAATCCTGCAATCCTGGTCGGCCATGAAACATCAGACGATGCGGCTGTTTACCAAATTGATGATCATACAGCGATCGTTCAAACCGTTGACTTTATTCCTCCGGTTGTTGATGATCCTTACATGTATGGTGCCATCTCAGCGGCTAACGCCTTAAGTGACGTATATGCCATGGGAGGAAAACCAATTTTCGCACTCAGCATTGTAGGTTTTCCTGACAGGAAATTACCCATTGAAGTGCTGCAGCAAATTTTGAAAGGGGCAAATGATAAAGTTGCAGAGGCAGGTATTCAGATTATCGGAGGCCACAGCATTGAAGACAGTGAACCTAAATTCGGTCTTGTTGTGACCGGGGTCATCCATCCTGCAAAAATACTGCGGAATTCCACCACCAAACCTGGCGATGTTCTGATCCTGACCAAACCTCTTGGTACCGGCATCATTACTACTGCCATCAAGCGTGGTATCGCCGATATGACCGCCATCGATCATGTAATGCATGTGATGGCAGAACTCAACAAGGCAGCAGCAGAAACCATGGCCGGATTTTCAGTGAATGCATGTACCGACGTCACTGGGTTTGGATTGCTGGGGCATTTAAAAGAGATGGTTTGCGGGGCTGGCGTGCAGGCAATATTAATGCCGGAACAGATCCCTGTCTTTGAAGCTGCCTGGGAGTATGCGGCTGCAGGGGCAATTCCCGGAGGAACCAGGAATAACCTTGAGTTTGTCGGGCAGTTTGTTCGATGGAGCGATGCCACTCCGGAGTTACTGAAATTTATTCTGGCAGATGCCCAAACCTCTGGAGGATTGCTGGTTTCAATGCCGGAGGAGCGGGCAGCGGAGTATGTAGCCCTTCTTCATGCTGCCGGCAATCCTGCCGCAGCAATTATTGGCAGAATTGTACAAGGGGAGCCACTCATCGTGATCTGATCGATTCAAGCACTTTTAAATCGAATATTTTGCCCACCGGGTAGATTCCTTTGCGGTTGTCAAAATAGGGTGATTTATTATAGAACCAGTTGAGAATCAGTTGCGGGTTTTTTGCAAAGGCACTATCCCCTGCTTTCTTCAACTCAAATTCCTGTTTTAATGCCGGATCCCTGGCCATCATATCTCTGGCCATTGTTTCAATTACGTACGACTCTCCATACTCTTTCTGCTCAAAGGTTGCATCGAAGAATCCCCAATACACATAAGATCCGTTGCCGTTTGGCTCCAAAATGTGTGGAATGATGCGCCCGGTCTGCTGCATCACTTCGACAACAACAGAGCCGGCCGGGTAGGAACGGGTCTCTTCAACATTGTCAAATTCAATGTTTGTCATTGGATGACGTCCTTCATAAGGATTTTGTTGCCATTTTGGATTTTTAAAACGGCAGGTTTTCACCCTTATTTTGGTGGCCAGGGGAAGTTCTGTAACCTTGATCCCATGTGTCTTTAATCGGTTAATTACAGTGCCCCACTCTGCCGGAATGATGTATGCATAAGGCAATTTAACAGATACAGAAGGGGATGCAGTTGAAAAATAGGGGATGTTCAGTGTTGCCGGAATGTTACTGTACTGAAACCAATCACCACCACTCAGATCACTTTTAACACTATTGTATTCCACTCCAAGGAAGTTGACCATGGAACTGTCTTTCATACTGGTTTCAAAACGGAGTGGAAACGGCGTGTTTAAAAAGGAATCGCTGCAGACAAACTGATCCGCTTTCCGTATGAGTGAGTTCAGCTTTTTCGACTCATTGCTGAGGATGTCCAGGGTGGTAAGAATGCACTCAAATGTAGCACTTACCCGCTGAGGATATGGCTTGAGCATGTGTGTTTCAATCAGCAGTCCCGGTCTGTTCCTGAGGGCAGTATATCCCTGTGAAAGCATGGGAGGTGCGACTTCTGTTATAAGACCACTGCGTGGATCATGCCAGTTGCGGAAGCCGACATACGGGAAAACCGGGTATCCGCCGGCATTCAAATGGGCCTCAAGCTGTGGAACAAATGTGTTCTTTGTCCAGCCTGTCAATCCATCATCCATGTCTCCATAAATTTCCATGAGATAGGTAAGAACATACTGGTAGTCTGCTCCGTCAGTGGTATGCGAATCAATAAAGAAATCGGGCATCCATTTGTTGAACATCCTTAACCAGGCTTGCATTTCAGGGGAGTCGGCCTTCAGGTAATCACGGTTGAGGTTAAGGTTATTGGCTGTGGTACGCCATCCCATCTCCTTAGGCCCATTCTGGTTGATGCGGTTATAAGGACCAAAGCGTTCATGACCATCTGTGTTAAATATTGGTATAAAGAGGATGGAAACATTATCTGTCACCTCTTTATGCAGATGTTTAACAGCCAGGTCCCTGAAAAGCATCAAACCGGCATCTTTTCCCTCACACTCCCCGGCATGGATGCATGCCTGTATAAGGACCATTGTTCGCCCGGAAGCATGAATTGCCCGGGGATTATTGAGTCCCTCCCTGTCAAGGATCAGCAATGGAAGTTCCCTGCCCTGAGCACTTTTACCAAAAGAGGTGTAGGTGATCATCTTTGATCCTGCAGCAAGTTGAATGCAATAGTCAATGGTTTGCTGGTACCCTGGTGTTTCAATGTTCCCGGATTTTTCATAATAAGTTTGCCAATCGGAGGTTTGTCCCATTGCCAGCTGGATACAAAGCAATGCAGGAAGGAATATGTTAAATCTTTTCATGGTAAAATGCAGGTTAGCGGTCAAACTTACATAAAAATTGGCACTTCAACCAGGATGAGCCTCATTATTGTCTGGTTTTATTTCACAATGATTCTCTTACCGGCATGGATAACAAGAAACTTTTTACCTCTGTTTTGTTTCTTGTTTTCGTAATATTCCTACCTTTGTCTCCCCGCCGGATTTTATCACATGCCGGCTGTATAGGATATATGAATTTGTTTAATTAGAAACTGCGAATGGATAAAGCATTGGTTGACATTCTGGAAAGGGTCAGAGAACTCTTTTATAAATATGGTGTCAGAAGTGTTTCTGTCGATGATATCTGCAGGGATCTCGGAATGTCAAAAAAAAGGCTTTATCAGCATATAGCCAGCAAAACTGAATTGGTGTCAAAATTGCTGGAACTTGAACGTCAGAACTTTGAAATCATTTTTGATCATCATAATTTTGAAGGCGTCAATGCCATTGATATCCTGCTTATTGTAAGCCGTGAACTTGGTGATCGGTTTCGTGATGTTAGTCCGTCGATGACTTTTGACTTGAAAAAGTATTACCCAGACATCTATCATAAACACATAGATGAACGTATCGAATTCATTTACGGCAAGATACAGATAAACCTCCAAAAAGGAATCAGCCAGGGAATCTACCGTGATGACCTCAGCATCGAGTTGGTGGCAAGGTTATACATCCGGAGATTGATTGACCTCCACAATCCGGAGTTTTTTCCTGCAGATAAATTTTCGTTTCAAACATTGTTCGATGTCATGTTCGACAATTTTATCCGCGGCATTGCCAATACGAACGGGATTGATTATTATGAAAAGCAAAAACGTAAAGTAAACTTTAAAAAATTTAATTAGCTCAAATGAACTACCGGTTTTTTCTGTTATTTATCCTCATAAACCTCAATACGGGTATTGACTTAGTTGCACAAAATGCCCCTTCAGGGCAGGTTAAAGAAGTTGTGAAATTTTCTCTTGAGCAGGCTCAGGCTTATGCAGCGGAGAATAATTATGATCTGAAGAACTCATCAACCGATGTTGAGATCGCGCGGAGAATGGTGAAGCAAAACACTGCAATCGGATTGCCGCAGGTTAATGCAAACATCGATTACATGAATTACCTTGTCATACCAACCACCATGTTGCCTGGAGAAATCACGGGGCAACCTGCTGGTACATATATCCCTGTACAGTTTGGCACTCCCTTCAATGCAACACTCAAAGCCACCATCTCGCAGCTCATTTATAGTGGTCAGTACCTTGTTGGATTACAAACCGCCAAAGCATTCCTTGAAACCGCCAAGCAAAAAAATGTCAGGGATGAGGTGGAGGTTCGCGACCAGGTTGCAGATACGTACATCCGTCTTCTTGTTGTTGACGAAGGAATTAAAATTCTTGACTCTACCTTTGTTGTGGTAAGCAAGCTGGTTGACGAGGCGCGAAAAAGTTACGAGGCAGGATTGATTGAAGACATTGATGTTGACCAGGCAGACTTAAACAAGTCAAATCTTGAAGCAACCATTACCTACACCAGAAACCTGAGGAACCTCGGGTATGCCACCCTCAAATTTATAATTGGGTTGAAGGATAACCAGGAACTGGTTCAGACAGACAATCTTGATTTTTTTCTTGCGCAGGTAAACCGTGATGCCCTTGTAAATCAGCAGTTTGATTACAATAGAAATCTTGATTATGTGCTGTTAAAAAAGGCAGATTATCTTACGCTGATGCAATATAAGCTGTCAAAAACGTCCTATCAACCAACCCTGAGCGGGTTTTTATCCGGATCGACAGCTGCCCAGCGTAATGAATGGAACTTTTTCAATACGAGTGAGAGTTGGTACCCAACCGCAATCTTTGGGGTCTCTATGAATATTCCAATTTGGAGCAGTGGCAGCCGCAAGTATGCCGTCGACCAGGCAAGACTTAATGTGGAGAAGACCAAAGTAACGGATGAAAAGATGCGGGTGGGTCTGGAATTGCAGGTAGCCACTGCAAAGACAGATTTCAGCAATGCCTTCGCAATATATCAGAATAAGGTTAAAGGGTTTCAGACAGCGCTGAAGATTTACGAAAAGACCCTGGAAAAATACAAACTGGGCATGGTTGGAAGTACAGACCTGAATCAGCGTTACAATCAGTTCCTGATCACAAACAGTGAGTATTTTCAGTCAATATATACGGTATTAAGCCAGAAAATCAGGCTGACTAAATTGTTGGAAAAATTCTAAGCAAAAGAAACCGGAACAGCTGTTTTTTACGATTTTGCACGTTTCCTCGCAAGACGGTTTGACCTTCTCCGCCTGATCCCTGCAATCATCTGTGCATCAATCAACACCATCGCCGGAACGAATACAAGCGTGAGGAATGTTGCAAAGCTCAATCCGAAAATGATGGTCCATGACAAAGGGCCCCAGAAAGCGACATTGTCACCGCCAAAATAGAGGTGTGGATTCAGTTCCGTAAACATAGTTACAAAGTTGATGTTCATGCCTACTGCAAGGGGTACCAGTCCTAGCATTGTGGCGGTGGCAGTGAGCACTACAGGCGTAATCCTGGTTTTTCCGGCCTGGATTATGGACTGCTTTGTCTTCATCCCCCGTGATTTAAGTTCATCCCCGAATTCAACAATCAGAATCCCGTTCCGAACCACGATCCCACCGAGGGCAACGACACCGAGACCGGTCATAATCACACTGATTGACATTCCGAATATGGCAATGCCAAGAAATACACCGATCACACTAAAGATGACTTCACTCAAAATAATGAACGATTTGCTGAGTGAGCCAAATTGAGTGATAAGGATGAAGAAGATCAAACCAATGGCTATCATCATTGCCTTAATAAGAAAGGCCATTGTTTCTGCCTGGTCTTCTTTTTCTCCGGTAAGGCTGATTTCAACACCTTTTGGCATGTTATAGCCTGGCAACGAATTGTTAATCATGGCAACTACCTCATTCGCAGTATAACCTGAGAGAACCTCAGAAGATAAGGTTATAACCCTTTTGAGATTTTTACGTTTGATCCCGCCATAAGTGTCTTTATATTGAATGGTAGCAACCGATGAGATCGGAATCTGCCTTAACTGGCCTGAGTTCATATCCCGATAGGTAATTTTGGCATTGATGATCTTGTTGATATTGGTACGCTCTTTTTCCGAATACCTCAGCTGAATTGGATATTCATCTTCATCTTCCTTGTATTTCGAGATCTCTTTTCCGAAAATCGCAGTACGAAGTTCAAGGCCGATCTGGCCAAGAGATAATCCTTCACGGTTGGCACGAACGCGGTCAATACTGATGATAATCTCAGGCTTATTCATGTCAAAATCTGATTTAAGCTGCTCAATTCCCGGAATCCTTAAGGAGTCAAGATAGGATTTGAATTGGATGGATGTGGTAATCAGATCCTCCATGTTTTCACCATTGATTTCAATGCTGATTGGCTTGCCTGTTGGAGGTCCCATTTTGTTTTTTTCTACGCTGATGGTGGCACCGGGTATATTCTTCATGTTAAGGCGGATCTTATCCATAATGTCCTGCGTTGACACACCATTACGGAATTTACTCTCGGTGAAATTGATTGTAATCTTCCCTTTATTAGAAGATACAGAGCGGTCGAACATGTTATCTCCGGCTCCAAATCCAACATTGGTGATGATAGACTCAACAACAGGGTTCTTTTCCCCAAGCACCCCGGTCACTCTTTTTTCAACAAGAGTCGTTACTGAGTCAGTCACATTCTGGTCAGTTCCTTCCGGCATCTTGATGAAAACATTCACAAAGGTCGGATTGTTGTTGGGAAAGAACAGAACAGGAGGTTTGACAACACCGATCAGCCAGAAACTGAAAAACAGCAGTGAGACGACTCCGATGAGGATATACCACGGATTGCGACCTTTTAATGCAAAGTAAAGTGTACGCTCATACTGGTTGAGCGCCCATGGCCAGGCAACTGTCTGGAAGCTGATAATGGCACTTTTAAGCACAAGCCTGTAGAAAATATTCAGGAGCATGATAAAAATGAAAATATTCCCAAAAGCAAAACCTCCGACTGCATAGGAAAATAGGGCAAGCAACAGAAATATCCCGCTGGTGATCAGTAATCTTTTACGGTTGGCTTTATGTTCTACTTCATCGTATTCGTGCTTCATGAAAGTTACCGCGAACACAGGGTTGATGATGTAGGCCACGAACAGGGAGGCAAACAGGGTCAGGATCAGGGTGACAGGCATGTAGTGCATGAATTTTCCGACAATTCCGGGCCAGAATGCAAGCGGGAAGAAAGGTGCCAGGGTCGTAAGCGTTCCTGAAAGGATGGGTAAAAAGACTTCACCTGCGGCGTTTTTCGCCGCCTTGACAATATCCGGCTGATCACGGTGCAGCCGATGGGTGTTCTCAATAACCACAATGGCATCATCAACAATGATTCCCAGTGCAAAAATGAATCCGAACATCACAATCATGTTCATGGTGAATCCGAGGCTGGGCATAATCAGATAGGCCACAAACATGGAGAGTGGAACGGACAATGCGACAAAAAAGGCATTGTTGAAGCCCATGAAGAACATCAGTACGACGATCACCATGATAAAACCAATGATTATGGTATTGTTCAACTCTTCCAGGGTGCTTTTGGTAAATCGCGACTGATCTCCGGTGATATGCACATTCAGATCGGGAGGATATGAATTCTTTTTCATCAAATCCATGATCTCCTTTATCTTATCGGAGGCATTGATCAGGTTTTCACCACTTTTCTTAATGACATTCAGGGTAATGACGTTCTTCCCATCCAGGCGGGCAAAACTCTCCTGCTCTTTGAAAGAATCGTTTACGTCTGCGACATCCTGTATATAGACCATGGCCCCGCTGGCTGATTTCAACATGATGTTTTTAATCTGATCCGGCGATTTGAACTGGCCTGCCAGTCTAATGGTGTATTTTGTTCCGAATGAAGTGATCGTACCAGCAGAAACAGTTACATTTTCAGCCGATACAGCCGATTCAATGTCGCGAAAGGAGACACTGGCAGCCTGCATTTTATACATGTCCACATCAATCTGGATTTCGCGTTCAAGGGCGCCAACAATGTCAACACGGGTAATCTCCCTGAGAGTTTCGATTTTATCCTGAGCATCCTCTGCGTATTTCTTCAGCCGCTGCAAATCATAATCACCCGCAAGGTTGATATTCATAATCGGAATTTCAGCAATATCGAACTCTTTGATATCCGGGTCCTTTGGCAGGTTGTTCGGCAGGTTCGTCTTGGCTTTGTCCACTGCATCGCGCACCCTTTGCTTTGCTTCTGAAACCTCAATACCCGGGTTGAATTCTACAACGATTGTTGAAAAATCCTGGATTGAATTACTGGTGATCTTCTTCACATCAGCCAGTGATTTGCACTGTTTTTCAATCGGGCGGGTCACCAGGTTTTCCATGTCTTCGGGAGAAGTGCCTGGATAAACAGTGTTGACAAGGATGGTTGGAATTACAATTTCTGGAAACTGTTCTTTCGGGATACTGAAATAGGATAATAGTCCCAGGGTGGTAATGATGACAGTAAGCACATAAATGCTCACTTTATTATCAATGGACCAGCTTGTTGCAAAAAACTCTTTAAGTTTATGTTGTTTTTCTTTCATTTCCTGTTCAGATTAGAAGTCGATGGGCTGGCCATTGTATAGATCTTTATAACCCGCAGTAATGATTTTATCACCTTCACTCAACCCATTAACTATTTCTGTAAGACCGTTATAGGAAACGCCAGAAGTTATCGGGCGTTTACGTGCAATCTTTTTTCCATTTTCTTCAACAGCCACAAAAACAAACTGACCTTCATCACGGGAATTCTGAATGTAATTCTGAGGTATTGAGATGGTAGCCGGGTTTGAATAGTCCTTGATCAGGAGAACTGCGATCATATTGGCACGAAATACAATATCGGAACCAGGTAAGGCTGCTTCAACCAGGAATGTGCGGTTGGTCGGATTGATATATTTACTTGCAAATGTTATATGTTGCGTAAATTCCCTTTTGAGGTCGGGCAGGATGATTTTTACCTGATCCCCTGTTTTAATGTGTGAGGAATAGGCTTCACCAACATCTGCAAGTGCTTTGGCTTTTGAAAAGTTGACGATCCTGAAGGCAGGAATCGGGGAGGCCGGCGAAGCCAATTGCCCGACTTTTATCGGGATATCCTCAACCGTGCCGCTGATGGGTGCCATGATGACCGACATTTGTATCTGCTCTTCCAGTGTGGAGATGCCGTTCTGGACTGACTCCATGTCGTTTTTTGCCTTAAGATACTGTATTTCTGATCCTATTTTTTGATCCCAAAGGGTTTTCTGACGATTATAAAGATCAGTGACAAATGCAAGTTTGTTTTTAAGATCAGTCAGTTGCTGTTTTAAAACATCTGCATCGAGTTCGGCAAGTACCTGCCCCCTGGTAACTGCATCGCCTTCGTGGACAAGGATCCTGGTAACCATGCCACCCTGGTTTCGTGGGTTGACTGCGATGTTCTCATTGCCGTCAATCCGCCCCTGAACCTCAACATAGTGGTCAAATGGTTTTTTTGTGACCACTTCGACATTGACAAGGGTAAAAGAAATCGCAGTGGCAGGTGTGAGTTCTTTTTCAAGTGTCATGATCTCTTCAGTCAGCTTGTCATGTTCTTTTTTAAGCTGGTCTAACCGGGCTTTTTTATCCAGTTCCTTGCTGCTGCATCCAGCAAGAATTAATAAAATACCCGTAACAAGAAAAATGTGTTTCATAGCTGAAATTATATTGATAAAGTTGTAGCTGTTAAAGCAGGAATTCTAAGGAGCAAAGATAGGATTTTTCGCAATGCAAAAAACTTTTCAATCGAAAATCGTTTCCATGTCTCTTTTG
This sequence comes from uncultured Draconibacterium sp., assembly GCA_964355945.1. Lineage (GTDB taxonomy): Bacteria > Bacteroidota > Bacteroidia > Bacteroidales > FEN-979 > CAIVAT01. Next base: position 7,764 of record CAYHGE010000014.1, on the reverse strand, counting down.
CTTATTTTTGCAGGATGGATCACAAAGCAATCAACATTCTTGAACAAGTTGGGAGGCTCTACCACCGTTATGGGATCAAAAGCGTGACAATGGATGATGTTGCGAGCCATCTGGGTATTTCAAAGAAAACTATCTATGAATATTTCAGCGACAAGGAAGATCTGGTAAAACAGGTTCTTCTTTATGAGCATGACCATCAATGCGGATTTCTGGCCATTATTGAAAACAAGAACCTCAATGCCATTGAAGAGTTGTTTGAATTTTACAAGGTGATTAATACCATGTTGATCGAATTTAATCCTTCCATGGAATATGACATCAGGAAATATTATCCGGGCCTTTTTCTGAAAATACGGGAAGTAAGACGGGAACGAATGTTGAAAACGGTTATGAATAATTTGGACCAGGGGAAAAAGGAAGGGCTCTACCGCAAAGAACTCAACACCGAAATAATTTCTAAACTTCATGTTTTCAGAAGTGAGAACTTGCTTGAAAATGATATGTTTACACACGAGGAACTAGCTTCTCTTCCCATGTTTCACGAAGTATTCGTGTATCATCTGCAGGGAATACTCAGCCATGAAGGCCGCGCTTTTTTTGAGAACAATTTCGACAAATTCAAAGCTACCCTGGGATGATAAACAGGTAAACGGGTGAACAGGTAAACGGGTGAACGGGTAAACGGGTGAACGGGTAAACGGGTGAACGGGTAAACGGGTAAACGGGTAAACGGGTGAACGGGTGAACGGGTGAACGGGTAAACGGGTGAACGGGTGAACGGGTGAACGGGTGAACTGGTTCACCCGTTTACATATTTTGTATTTTTACACCCATCAGGCAACTTAATTTCTTGATTTACGTCTGGTTAATAGTTAAAGTTGGATGCTCATTGACGATTCCATAATCGAGGGTTGCGTTGCCGGAAAGCGCAGTGCCCAGAGCGCCCTTTACCGTAAATATGCTGCGGTAATGTTGGCGATATGTCTGCGCTATGCCCAAAATCATGATGAGGCTGAAGACATTCTTCAGGAGGCGTTCCTTAAAATATTCCAGAACATCAGTTCGTACAGGAAGGAGGGATCTTTTGAAGGATGGATGAAACGTATCATGATCAATCATGCCCTCAACTATTATCGAAAGAACAGAAAGTTGCCTTTTCTTGAGGATATTGAGAGCATCAATGAAACAGAGATCATGGGAAAAGAGGATCATTCCGCCGTTCATGCCCCGATATCCGCCGACAAGCTGACTGCACTTATTCAAATGCTGCCTCCCGGCTACCGCATGGTTTTCAACCTGTATGTGTTTGAAGAATATAGCCACAAAGAGATATCACAGGAACTCAGCATCTCTGAAAATACATCAAAAACCCAATTACTTAAAGCTCGCAGGATGCTGCGGAGAAAATTATCAGAACTCAATCTTATGAAAAATATTACATCGTTCAATGAGTGAGAAAATAGATTTTAAGGCTTTTGAAGATGACGGGGCCGACCAGTTTTTGCGAGAGACCATGTCAGGTCATCGTGTTGAGCCCAAACCCGGCATTTGGAAAGACATCAGCCGAAAGTTGTTATGGCAGGAGTTCCTCCGTTTCAACTTTACGAATCTTTCCCCGAAAATATGGATCACTGCAACCATTGGTTTCCTGGTTGTTGTTTCAGGTATATATGTTGGATTTCAAGCCACCTCACCGGATGAAACAACTTCCAGTCCTTTGGTAAAATACACACAAGGCAGTGCGACCGCAGCAAGTCCTGTTGTTGAACCAACTGCTGGTTTACTTGTCAATTCCAGTCAATACAGAAACAAGCAAACGACCGTCACTCCTGAAGCAGATAATCCGGGTACTGCCGGTTTATATGAAACAAAAGTAACTGCTCCACAAAACAGACTAATCGCACAGGCTGCAAATTCCAAAAAAACACAAGGGGTTAGGCTGGCAGAGGAGGATGATCAAGGGATCGAAGCCTTTAATGCAAAATCTTTATCCAATTTCACGGAGCCTCAACCTGAATCTGCAGCAGATATTCCATTGCTTGTGCCAATCGAAGCAGCTCTGTTGCCAGTTCCCACTGGTTACGACACAATTATTACGATCAGCATCCCGGCAGGGGTTCTGAAAGTCAGGAAAACAAAACCGGAATCAACTCAGTTTTTCTCAATAAATTTAGGTTTAATGCCCGAATTGGCTGTTTATTCTGAACCAGCGGCGCATTCGAATGTTAATTATTGGGTTCATGCAGGGATTACCTATCATATTTCCCGTTTTTCTGTTACTTCAGGCGTCGGGATGGGCTATGTTTATGATGAAGGAAAATATAATGTGGAGTACATAAGCAAGGATAGTGTAGGATATTACAACAATGTAACTTCATACACGATTGGGAGCAACAACGAAATTATATACAATACGCAGACTGTTAGTGTTTATGATAGTTTGTACCACATCGACAATCCATACGTGAAAAACAGATATTCCTATTTACAGGTTCCCTTATTGCTTGGGTATAGGTTGTTTGTTTCCAACAAGGTCAGCCTGACTTTTCAAGCTGGGCCGGCAGTTTCAGTGCTTCTCAGGTCCCAAAGTCCCGAACCTGATCATGTCTATTCCAACGGCAGGGTGATCTCTGTCGAAAATCAGACACCTTCGCGGGTTCAGACTAGCTGGCAAATATGGACGGATCTGTACTTTGAAATGAGGTTAAATAAAAAATTAAGTTTGTACCTTGACCCATCGTTCAAATACTATATGAACCCCGTGGCAACCCAGGAAAATGTCAAATTCAAGGCGCCCTGGGCCATTGGCCTGGGTGTTGGCCTGCAGTTCAACTTCGGACAAAAAAAGACTAGCCCATGAGAACAAACTTACTGATCGTTATAATCTGTGTGGTTTTTACCCAGGCATTTGGTCAGCATGCTGACGGGATGGCGAACACCTCCTCGTGTGAGGCAGCTTTTTCGACAAATGTTGATCCGCTCAATCCGATGATCATACATTTCCAGGATCAGTCGCAAGGCCAGATTGCAGTCTGGCAATGGAGTTTTGGAGATGGCACCAGTGCCACAATACAAAACCCGGTGCATACTTATTCTGCCGGGGGAACCTATTTTGTATGCCTGACCATTTCAAATACCGATCCCTTGAATATTTGCCATGATGTTCAATGTATTTCACTAACGGTTCATGAACCAGGTGCCTGTGTTGCCGATTATCATTACACAAGCGATCCCGGTAACGGTTTAAAAATCCATTTTGAGGACCTGTCGAGCGGAAATATCAACCGCTGGCACTGGAATTTTGGTGATGGTACTGTTTCCGATGACCGGAACCCTGTTCATGTTTTTCCATACTTTGGTAAATTCAAAGTTTGTCTGACCGCATACAATATCGATTCAGCAGGCGTATGCAACGATATCAAATGCGATTCAGTGGAGATTGTACCGGAGACCCAATGCCATGCATTGTTCCAAAGTGAACTTGACACCCTGAACACGGTTAAGAATACGTTTATTTTCAAAAACAGCTCCACCGGTGATCCAACCCATTATCTCTGGTCTTTTGGTGATGGGGCAACCTATCAGACACGGGATGTGATTCATCATTTCGAGGTTCCCGGGGTGTACCAGGCCTGTCTGATTATCAAAAGGATGGAGAGTGGTGAAGTCAGGTGTGCCGATACACTTTGCCAGACAATTACCACGGCCCGGTATTTTGATATCGGAGGGCATCTGTTTGGAGGATCTTTTCCGATCAATAATCCTGTTTCAACCGGCGATACGGGTGTCGCATATCTTTACCGGCTAGACGGTATGAAAATGGTTCCTTCGGATACCAATTATTTTACAAAACTGGGCTATTACTCCTTTCCCCAGATTCTTAACGGCTCTTATGTTGTCCGGGCGGCACTTACACATGGTTCAGTTCACTATCGGAATTTTTTCCCCACCTACTTCCGGGAGTCTCTTTTCTGGAAGGATGCAGATTCCGTTATCATATTAGAGTCAAATGCGTACCTCTCGGATGTTCATTTCCTGCCCACAATTGACTCCCTGACCGGGGACGGGCGGATAACAGGCACTGTTGTAAAAGCACAACCAAACGACCATTCTGAGGAAATTCCCAACGGGGAAGTCCTGTTGTTCGATGAACAGTTGAACCCGCTCAAATTCACCTTTTCTGATAAAACTGGTCGGTTTGAATTGAATAATCTGCCTTTTGGCGCATACTATGTTTATGCTGAGTATCCAGGGAAATACTCAAGGTATACAGCTATATGGCTTGATTTCGGAACACCGGTTGCCGACAGTCTGCAACTTGAAGTTTTCGACTATGACGTGACCAGTGTTGATGAAATTTCTGTGAGGTCTGCGGTCTTATGTAATTTGTTTCCCAACCCGGCTGCCGGGGAGATTAATTTGTTGATCGAACTGGAAAAGGCAGCCACCTTGCAATTTCAGATCCGGACCCTGACCGGGGGTGCAATTTGGTCTGATATAAGGGAATGCAGGAGGGGTCATGATTTGGTTAGGATTCCTGTAACAACACTAAAGGCCGGGTTATATCTATTGATGATCTGTGCAGACGACGGGTCGCAAATTGCAGTAAGAAAGATGCTGAAATATTAGAGTTTGCGTGAAATTTGTAAAGATTTGTTTAGATATAAAATGGCAACAGGAATTGTTTCTTTATATTTACGGTTTAAAATAGACCTGCACGCTTGATTGATCAAGACCATGATTTGATAACCAGGTGCCTGAGAAGGGAAGTTGCTGCAGAATACCAGCTATATCATCGTTTTGCATCAAAAATGTTTGGAATTTGCCTCCGGTACGGAGGAAATGAAATGGAAGCAGAAGATATACTCCAGACTGGGTTTGTTCGACTATTCAGGTGCCTTCACCAGTTTAAGTTCAAGGGCAGTTTTGATGGATGGGTACATCGTATTTTTGTGACAACAGCCATTAATTACTACAGGAACAATTTGAAGTACATCCGGGAAGTAGATCTGGCGGAGGCTATTGAAATAGAAGCCATACAGGAAGATGTACTTTCCGCGATGACAACCAAGGAGCTGCTTGAAATCATTCAGACCCTGCCCATAGGATGTCGAACCGTTTTCAATATGTACGTTATCGAGAATTACGGACACCAGGAGATTGCGAATTTACTTGGCATTTCTGCAGGAACTTCCAAGTCTCAATTAAACCTGGCAAAATCTTCCATAAAGCGAATTTTGGAAAGCAGAAACAAATAGAACATTATTGCAATTCATTGCAACATGGAAAAAAGGGATTTCATTGAAGATAAGCTCGGATCGACATTCTCTGATTTTGAGCAGGAGCCCCCTGAAAGGGTTTGGGAAAATGTGCATCGCAATTTACATAAGGCCGGTCCATGGTCGCGTTTCTCCGCATTTCTTCACCTTACAACCCGTCCGCTTGGTTTTTACCTGGCATGGGGTGGTTTTGCAGCAGGCATGATTCTGACAATTGTTCTCATCGGAACCAGAAGCCATGGTGTGGTAAGGGGGCATGCATATTCGGGAGACACGCGTTTGCACAATGGTATTGCCGACCTGTTTCTTGTTTCAGACAAGGCATTGCCATGGGATTCGGTGGCTCATGCGCGATCAGCCATGGTTGATAATTTCGGACACTTTCAGTTTTCAAATATTGGGTCAGGCAATTATTTGTTGCGGATAACACCTGACAAAACTTCCGGGGAGTCAGACAAATATTTACCATCCTGGTATGAGCAAGATGAAAAATCAGACTCTTGTCAATTAATCAGGATAAACGAAAAGGATGTGATTGTGGAAATACACCTTATTGAAAAAACCGAAACAGTAAAATAAGGAGATGGTATGTTGAGGTGGGTGAGGCTGGGTTATTATTGATCGGTTGCAAACCATTCAGCATAAGAATTAGCTGTTTCGCGAAGTCGCATACTGTGCAGTTTGACTCCCGCAGGCAATAATAAGGTTATTCTGGCAGCAAAATCAAGCAGGAAATTTTCGCTGGTTGGCTGGTAAGGTACCACAACGATGTTGGTAAAAGGAGCCCCGAATTTTTGCACTGCATCAAGGGGAATCCTTGCATTCAGAACCAGGGAATGATCCAGAGGGTCGATAATCAGCTTCTTGATAATCTTTTTTAAATCACCGAAATCCATGACCATTCCGAGTTTTGCCGATGTTTCGTCTGTGATGGGGGATCCGATCACAGTGACTGATAATTCATACGAGTGTCCATGTACATTCCTGCATGGACCATCATACCCCAACAATGCATGGGCTGCTTCAAATCTGAATTCTTTTGTTACCCTGATCTGGTTCATGTCTCCTCAATGTTTCGCAAAGATATGAAATTACCTTGATTGGGATGTTTCAATCAAATGATGGTCAAATGCTCAGGAACTGCTTTTATCCCAATGCCATCCGCAACACATCTTTCCATGCAAGCTTGCCTGATAACCCGAAAGTGAGGGATACTCCAAAGCAATCCATCGAAAGCCCCAGTGATATCAATACCAGTTCAGCAAGATTCAATGGAAGATAAGATTAGTAATTTTTTCAAGCCACTCAGCATCTGTCTGATCAAAAGCAGCAGGTTCGGAGCTGTCAACGTCGAGTACCCCGGTTATTTCGCCCTCCAAAGTTCTGACCGGAACCACAATTTCCGACTGTGAGCGGGAATCACACGCAATGTGTCCGGGAAATTGACGTACATCAGGCACTACAATTGTTTTCATCTGATCAATTGAGGCCCAGCAAACACCGGTGTGCTTGGGAAGAACCTGACAAGCAAGCGGACCCTGGTATGTTTTTACAATGAGGTCTTCCGATTTGAGCGTGTAAAATCCGGTCCAGAAGTAAGACTCCATTTTGTGATGCAAAACGGCCACAATCGTTGCCATACGGGCATCAGGATCATTTGATTTTTGCATCAGCCCTTGCAGCTGATCAAACAGGCGCTGGTACCGGGCGTTTTTTTTTGCTGAATCCATGGTTGTTGTCATGCACGTTCAAGTGCGACGGTAAAATGACGCATGATAGGTGCTTCATTGATGATCGTCAGTCCTTTAAGGATGGTATCCCTGCGGTCGTAGATGTTTTTCAAGGCAACCGCTACAACATCAATATGATTATTTGTATATACCCTGCGGGGGATAGCAAGTCGCATGAGTTCCAGTGCCGGGTAGCGGTTTACCCGTGTAACCGGATCACGGTCGGCCAACAGGGTGCCAATCTCTACTCCCCGAACTCCTGCTTCCAGGTAAAGCTCAACAGCCAGTGTCTGGGCCTGAAACTCCTCTTTGGGAATATGAGGCAGGAAGCGTTTCGCATCAACAAAAACCGCATGGCCACCGATGGGCTGCTGTACAGGAATTCCAAAATCCTTCAGCCGATTGCCAAGATACTCAACCTGTTTTATCCGGGTTTCCAGGTAGTCGAATTCAGTTCCATCGTAAAGGCCTTGTGCCAGTGCATTCATGTCGCGACCCGACATTCCCCCGTAAGTAATATACCCTTCGAACATGATGTTGAATACGCTTGCCTGACTGTGGAGCTCTTTGCTTCGCATGGCAATGAACCCACCCATGTTCACAATTGCGTCTTTCTTTGCACTCATCGTCATTGCATCGGCACAGGAAAACATCTCTCTGACAATTTCCCGGATGGATTTATCCTGGTACCCTTTTTCACGTAACTTTATGAAATATGCATTTTCTGCAAACCTTGCAGAATCAAAAACAACCAT
>CAYHGE010000013.1:46780-57363 GCA_964355945.1 uncultured Draconibacterium sp. | reverse complement strand
TTGTTGATCATCAGGAAGTTGTTCCTTTTGTTGGTGGAGTTACTGATGACCTTGGCGCTGATATATTTGTATTCGAGGTGCACGATTGAGTCTTTTTTGTAAAAGACATTGACATCGGTTGTGTAAAACGCCTCGGGTATTCGTGAATGGAGTTTGGCCATCTCTTCAATCAGCACCCTGTTTGTTTTTCTCAGGGAGAAATACTCGGATATTCCGCTGAACATGCTGTTGACAGATCCGGAAACGGCATTGGAAACAGAATAGAGTGAACTTCCCTGGAATTCATTGTAGTTAAAAAGCAGAATCAGCGAAAAGGTCTCCAAAAGCAGGAAAAGAAAATAGAAATAGTGCTCCCGGAAAAATAAAAAAAGATTCCGCATGGTGCCTCTTACTTGATGAGGAACGTGAATTTATCAAAATTTTTCAGCGCGATGCCTGTTCCACGTGCAACTGCGCGCAGGGGGTCTTCGGCAACATGAACTTTCAGTTTTGTTTTCAGGTGAATCCGCTTGTCAAGTCCGCGGAGCAGGGCACCTCCCCCGGTCAGATAGATGCCGGTTTCGAAAATATCGGAGGCCAGTTCCGGCGGGGTCATTTCCAGTGCGTTCAATACAGCCGCTTCAATTTTAGCCACGGATTTGTCAAGGCAGTGTGCGATTTCGGTATAGTTAACAATCACCTCTTTGGGAATACCGGTAAGCAGGTCGCGTCCATGAACTGCATAGTCGGGCGGCGGGTTGTCAATATCGGCGATGGCTGCTCCTACTTCGATCTTAATGCGTTCGGCTGTTCGTTCACCTACGTTAATATTATGCTGCTTGCGCATGTATTCTTCGATATCGGCGTTGAACTCATCCCCGGCAATCCGGATGGATTTGTTGTTCACGATACCACCCAGGGCGATCACCGCAATCTCACTGGTACCACCGCCAATATCGATCACCATGTTGCCGATCGGCTCAAGCACGTCGATTCCGATACCGATGGCAGCAGCCATTGGCTCATGAATCAGGCGTACTTCCTTTGCACCGGCCTGTTCTGCTGAGTCCTTTACCGCACGTTCTTCCACTTCCGTGATACCTGATGGGATGCAAATAACCATCTTAAGGGCCGGCGGGAACCAGGATTTGCGCAGATCAATCATCTTGATCATGGCACGGATCATGTGCTCTGCAGCCTGAAAATCGGCGATCACCCCTCCCCTGAGCGGGCGGATTGTCTTGATGTTTTCATGTGTTTTGCCATGCATCATCTGGGCTCTTTTTCCCACTGCGATGATTTTTCCTGAACTCCGTTCAATCGCAACGATCGAAGGTTCATCAACCACTACTTTGTCATTGTATATGATGATGGTATTGGCGGTACCTAAATCGATGGCTATTTCTTTTGTGAACAATCCCATGGTCTCAAAATTTAATGTTTAAAATGTCGTATCCCGGTAAAAACCATGGACATATTTTGATCGTTGCAGTAATTAACAGAGTCAATATCCCGGATGGACCCACCCGGCTGTATCACTGCCTTAATGCCTGCTTCATGAGCAATTTCAACGCAATCTGCAAACGGAAAAAATGCATCCGATGCCATCACTGACCCGGAGGTATCGAATCCAAATGCAACGGCTTTATTGATTGCCTGGCGCAATGCATCCACACGTGAAGTCTGCCCCATCCCGCAACCGATCAGCTGGTTGTTTTTTATAAGGACGATTGTGTTCGATTTCAGGTGCTTTACTATCCTGTTGGCAAAAACCAACGCCTCAATTTCCTGCGGCGATGGCCTTAACTTTGTAACGTATTGAAAATCTGTTTCTTGCTCTGACGATAAATCCTTTTCCTGTTCAAGGACTCCATTCAGGATGGACTTAAACTGGTGTTGTGAGAACTCAAACGAATTTTTTTGCAAAATTATTCTATTTTTCTTTGATTTTAAGAGAATAAGTGCATCATTTTCATACCCGTCGGCAATTAATATTTCGAAAAACAGCTTGTTGAGTTCTTCAGCGGTATTCAAATCAAGGATTCTGTTTACAATGATGATCCCTCCAAAGGCAGAAACGGGATCACAGGCGAGTGCATCAAGGTAGGCCTCTTTCAGGCTTGAACGGCTGGCAATGCCACACGGATTTGTGTGTTTTATAATGGCAACAGTGGGCCCACCGGCAAACTCTCCGATCAGGTTGATGGCCGCATCAACATCAACCAGGTTGTTGTAAGAAAGTTCTTTTCCGTGCAGCTGGGTAAAAACAGCTTCAAGATTGCCATAAAAAATTCCTTTTTGGTGTGGATTTTCTCCATAACGCATCGGAACTGAAGATAGAATACTTTTTTTAAACGACCTAACCTTTTCTTCCCGGTTGAAATAATTGAAGATTTCGCTGTCGTAATGTGAGGAGATGTTGAACGCATGGGCTGCAAACCGGCGGCGATCGCTGAGGCTGGTTGTTCCATTGTTCCTGGCCAGGATTTCGAGAATTGGTTCATAAGAATCAGCGGAAGGAACGATTGCTACATGGGCATAATTTTTTGCTGCGGCCCGAATCAGTGAAATACCGCCAATATCGATTTTTTCGATAATTTCGTCCTCATTGTTTGTGATTGCAACGGTCTTCTCAAACGGATAAAGATCAACAACAACGAGGTCGACGGAAGGAATCTCGTACTTTTCGACATCGTTGATATCAGAAAGCTGATTCCGGCGCCAGAGAATACCGCCAAAGATTTTTGGGTGGAGTGTTTTTACCCGTCCTCCAAGAATAGAGGGATAAGAAGTGATTGATTCGATTGAAATAGCCGGGATTCCTTTGCCAAGCAGAAAATCATACGTGCCGCCTGTTGAAATGATTTGGATGTTGTAAGACACCAGTTTGCGTGCAAAATCCTCTATACCTTCTTTGGAATAAACAGAAATGAGGGCGGATTTTATCTTTATCTGATCAATCATATCGCTTTTATTTGTAACAATACCTGGATGGGTGCGTCTAACACCGGTTTACGGGAACCTTTGCAATGTTACCAAAAATTACCGGACCAGGCAATGGATTTACGATAATCGTATATCGTAAATCGTCCAATCGTAAATATGTATACCTTTACTGTTCATAACTTGCAATCACCACATCCATGATATTGATCTTACGATTGATACGCGAAAGCTATCTTTTTGCATTTCAGGCAATTATAGTCAATAAAGTTCGAACAATCCTTTCCCTGCTCGGGATTACCATCGGGATTTTCTGTGTTATTTCGGTTTTTACGGTGTTTGATTCCATGGAAAATGCGATCCGCAAAAGCATCGCCTCCCTGGGCAGCAATGTTCTGTATGTTCAGAAATGGCCGTGGGCGATGGGCGGAGATTATCCATGGTGGAAATACTGGCAACGGCCTGAGACTTCGCTGGATGACATGCGTGAAATTGAAAAACGCAGCAGCCTGGCCGAGTCGGTCGCCTATATGGTTCAGGTGAACAAGACGGTGAAATATCAGAACAATTATATTGATAACATCGGTGTATGGGGCGTTTCGCAGGATTTTGATAAAGTATGGAAATTTGAACTTGCCACAGGCCGGTATTTTTCCCTGACAGAGTCGGCCAGTGGAAAAAATATTGCCCTGATTGGTGCTGACATTGCTACCGACCTTTTTCGTGAAGGAGATCCGGTTGGAAAAAAATTAAAGATATTCGGGCGTAACATTGAAGTCGTGGGCGTCATCACCAAGGAGGGCGAAGACTTTTTCGGGAACTCAAACGACAAGGTGGTCTATCTGCCGGTTAATTTCTTCAAAACCCTTGTTGATTTAAAGGAGATGGATGCAACCATTGTGGTAAAGGCACGGTCCATGGTTTCAAATGATGAATTGCGTGATGAGTTGACCGGGCTCATGCGTTCGATCAGAAAGCAAAAGCCGTCGGCTGAAGATAATTTCTCGATCAATGAAACGGATATTATTTCCAAGGGTTTCGAAAGTTTGTTTGGTGTTATCGCCATGGTTGGCTGGATCATCGGAGGGTTTTCGCTGCTGGTAGGAGGGTTCGGTATTGCCAACATCATGTTTGTTTCGGTGAAGGAGCGAACCAACATCATCGGGATTCAGAAAGCACTGGGCGCCAAAAACTACTTTATCATGCTTCAGTTCCTTTTTGAAGCCATTTTCCTTTCCCTGATCGGAGGTGTTTTTGGGTTGCTGATCATCCTGATATTAACGCTGGCTGTATCCTATACAACAGATTTCAGCCTGATACTCACTCAGGGAAATATCATCCTGGGCATCGGGGTCTCAGCAATTATCGGACTTGTTTCTGGTATTCTGCCGGCCTATACCGCTTCCAAACTTGATCCGGTAGAGGCCATGCGTACGGGAACTTAGCTTAGAACGGCCAGAACTGATTGTCGTTCCAGATCTTTTCTTTCAGCTCATTGTCCATATCACTGAGAATTTTGAGATGCCCGCCTTCCCATTCGGCAAGCCAGCTATAAAGGGCCTTTTCATTGGGGTCAGTGGATGTTTCAGCCTGTTTTGAATAGACCTCCACTGCTTTTTTCTCAAAGTCGATGGCTGCTGAAATTGCTGCTGCTTCAAACCCTGCCGACGAAATTTTGGTCTTCATCTCTTCTGTGAGAATCAGGGAAGCAAAGCCTTCATTGGCCAGGTCGGGCAGATCAACTTTTGTGAAAGTATGGTTTTTTTCATACCCGATATATTGTTCTGACAGGAATTTAACATGCTTGGTTTCCTCATCCGCCATGGTCAGAAAAATATGTTTTATCTCCGGATCGGGTGTTTGCTCTGCAACTTTTGCATAAAATGCGTGGCCTCTTTTTTCCATAAGAATGGCCATTTTAAGAATTTCGAGTGCTTTGGATGTTTCCATGATGTGTGGGATTTGAGGGTTCAAACTTACGAAGATTTACCACAATAGGCACATAGAAAACAATAGAAAATCACAATAGGAATAAATTTTCAGGATTTCATTGTTTTCCGAGGAGTTTCATTGCTTCATGAAATGTATCCACCGGGAGATAGCATGTTTTGCCGTGGCAGATGCTGATGAATGTTTTCCCCTTACCTTCATGATTTCCGTCAGGACGGACACCCGAAAATAGTACGTGGGGTAAATAGTATGTTGAAAACTCCTGCAACCGCAACGTTGCTTCATCTCCATAAATGTTCACCAAGGTTGGACCGGCACTAAAATCAGAGAGCAGGGATGCCCAATTAGCGAAAAAAGCAGGATTTCGTTTGATTTGCGGTATCATTTTCATTAACATTTTTTCTGACTGCTGAATATATTCCTCCTTGTTCAGCAGGTGTCCCAATACAAAGAGGTTCCTGGCCATCTGCGAATTTGAGGAAGGAATGACATTGTCGGAAAGTTCAACGGATTCACTGATCAGGCGTGGTTCTTCCCCTGAAGTTAACCTGAAAAAGAGTCCGTCCTCTGTCTTGAAATACATCAGAACCTCCCCGGTTAATGATTCGGCTGCAGTCAACCAGGTATCATCAAGTGTTGCCTGGTGAATGTCGAGAAAAGATTTGATCAGAAAGCAATAGTCGTCGAGAAACCCTGAAATTGCGAAGGTCCCTCCCTTTGAGTTTCGCCAGAGTTTTCCTTTTCGTGCCACAAGATTTGTCTGGTAAAAACCGGCAGCAGTGATTGCTTTTCTTAGCCAGACGGGTTTGTTAAAGGCTTTGGCTGCATCGACCAACGCACTGATCATGAGTGCATTCCAGCAAGTAAGTATTTTATCATCCGTTGCCGGCCGCAGCCTGTTGGAGCGAACTGTCAGCAGCTGATTTTTTTGAACCTCAGCAAACGCAGATAACTGATCATCAGTCAGTCCGTGTTTCTCTGCAAATTCCTTATCTGAGGCTGATTTACGCAGAATATTCAGATTTGGCTCCCAGTTTCCATGTTCCTGACAGGAGTAATATTCGATGAACAATCCGGAATTGTCACCGAGGTACTTACGGATCTCCTCACAGGTCCAGGCATAAAAAGCCCCCTCAACACCCCCGCTGTCGGCATCGATTGAGGCATAGAAAAGTCCCTGGGGGTTTGTCAGCTCACGGTCAATAAATGCCACGGAATCTTCAACGACCATTTTCCAGGCATATTTTTTAGTTGCTGCATATCCCTGAGAATAGAGTGAAATGAGTTGTGCATTGTCATACAACATTTTTTCAAAATGCGGAACCTCCCAGCGTGCATCCACCGAATAACGGCTAAAACCACCTCCGAGCTGGTCGTAAATCCCGCCCATGGCCATTTTATCAAGGGTAAGCACAAGGTGGTTCAAGGCAATCTTGTTTTGACGGCCGACTCCATTCTCAAGCAGGAACGCTATACTTGCCGGCATGGGGAATTTCGGGGCACCGTGGGTTCCTCCATTTACAAAATCGAGATCATCTTCCATCGCCTTAAAAACATCCTGCTGCGTCAGCGATCCAAACGAATCAGGGGTATCTGAAGAGGGAAGGTGAAGTTGTTTTTTCATGCCGGCTAATATCTCCCCGGACTGATGAATGAGTTCCTGCGGATGCGACTGATAGAGCTCTGCAAAATATTTCAGAATGTAGATCCAGTCATGTTTTGAAAAGTAGGTTCCGGCAAATACCGGCCGTTGATCGGGAAGTGCGATCACATTCAGCGGCCATCCGCCTCGGCCTGTGGTGGCCTGGGCTGCAGCCATGTACACATGATCGATGTCGGGGCGTTCCTCTCTGTCAACTTTTACGGAGACGAAATGCCGGTTCATCACTTCTGCAACTTCATCATCCTCAAATGATTCATGTTCCATTACATGACACCAGTGGCAGGCTGAATAGCCGATGCTTATGATGAGCAGTTTATTCTGTTCCAGGGCATGATTCAATGCATCGGTTCCCCATGGATACCAATCCACCGGGTTAAATGCATGTTGAAGCAAGTAGGGACTATTTTCCTTTTGGAGATGATTTGGCTTGTTTTCCGTCATGAACATCACGATTGATGTGCGTTTTGATGCGGGAAGAGAGGATGTCTATCGCCACCTTGTTCTGTCCTCCCTGGGGCACAATGATGTCAGCATAACGCTTGGTTGGCTCAATAAATTGCAGGTGCATCGGTTTCACAAAACCATCATAATGATCAAGCACCTGCTGGAAAGAGCGGCCCCGCTCCTCCAGGTCGCGCCGGATGATGCGCATCAGGCGGTCGTCGCCATCGGCATCAACATAGACCTTGATGTCCATTTTTTTTCGTAAACGGGGATTTGAAAGGATTAAAATTCCCTCAACAATGATCACTTGTGCCGGATTTACTGCAATGGTCTCCTTTGAACGGGCACACGTGACATAAGAATAAATAGGCATGTCAATGGAGTTCCCCGTTTTAAGAACTTCCAGCTGATTGATCAGCAGGCCCCATTCAATGGAAGTCGGGTGGTCGAAATTGATCTTTGCCCGTTCTTCGGCTGATTTATGGCCATTATCCTTGTAGTAGGCATCCTGGGGGATAACGGTAACCGCTTCTTTTGGAAGGTGTTTGATAACCTGCTTTACAACGGTTGATTTTCCTGAGCCGGATCCACCGGCAATTCCAATAATCAGCATGGTTTTTTATTGTCAAATGTATGAAATAATGTGGATCCGTGCCATGGCACGGATCTACGACGGGTTACAAAATTCGATTAACACGCCATGGGTTGATTTCGGATGCAAAAATCCGATGTTCATCCCTTCGGCACCCTTGCGGGCGACCTTATCGATCAGGGAAATCCCCTGATTTTCAGCGTCTGCAAGGGCATCATTTACGTTATCAACAGCAAATGCGATATGATGGATGCCTTCTCCTTTTTTCGCAAGAAATTTGCCGATCGGACCTTCCGGATCCGTTGATTCCAGCAATTCTATTTTCGTTGCTCCAACCAGAAAAAAAGCTGTTCTGACCCTTTGATCCTTCACGTCTTCAATATTGTAACATTTCGTTCCCAGCAGATTTTCATAATAGGGGATGCTCTCTTCAAGGCTGTGAACAGCAATTCCAAGATGCTCAATATGAGTAGGTTTCATGAAATAATTGTTATTACATTAACAGGACAAAGTTAAGCAGTATTTTTGTACATTTCGGCAAATTTGTATACCCATATGAAGAATCTGGAGATTGAACGCAAGTTTCTGGTTGACAGGATAAAATGGTCATTGCCGGCAAAGCCTCCCGGCACGGAATATCTCCAGGGCTATTTGAGTATCGATGAGGAGAAAGTGGTCAGGGTAAGGGTTGCAGGAGATAAAGGATTCCTGACCATCAAGGGGAAATCAGAAACATTTTCCCATCCTGAGTTTGAATATGAAATTCCTGTTGACGATGCCACGGAGCTTATCACGCAATATACAGTTTCCCGGGTAGAGAAAACCAGGACAAGAATCCCGGCCGGAAATCATACCTGGGAAGTGGATGAATTTCACGGGGAAAATGAAGGGCTTTTAATGGCAGAGATCGAACTCAAGAGCCCCGGAGAAATCTTTGATACACCTGATTGGCTCGGGGAAGAGGTAACCGGCGATAAGCGGTACTACAATGCATACCTGTCGCTTCACCCGTTTAGAACCTGGCCGTAAAAAGCCCCGTATTCTCAATGAATACAGGGCTTTTAAACAAACACTTCCGTTTCTGGGAGCTACCGTTTGATGATCTTCTCTGTTTCAGATGTTAAGCCTGAAGTTACGTGAACAACATACACACCGGTTGGTTTTTCAGCAAGGGAGAACTCTTGTTTCCGGTCGATCTGCATATCCTTTGACAGAATCCTGTCGCCAAGTACCCCAAAGATCTCAACATGCACTTGTAATGGGGTAATATCGCCTTTCAGCTCCAGGGTAAATTTCCCGGGAGTTGGATTCGGATATATCCTGAAAAAGGAGTTGTCGCGGTTGCCAATACCCGGTTCTTCCAATCCTGCCACCAACGGCGCCGAAGCTGCCGGATGAATGTAAGGATTGCAGAATATGGTTGAGATGTACCCATGCATGTATCCGCCCGGGTCGACAATGGTACCCGGATAATAAATGATGTTCGTACCAGCTATATGCTTCACATTCCCGGTGCCTGTAACATGATAAAAGGTTCCATTTCCGGCGATCAGCATGGTTTGAGTGGCATCAGCACATTCAGGTCCAATTGAAATTGTTTTATCCTGTAACGAACGGATGGCCGGAGGAACAGTACCATCGCCAAGGTTGCCCGTGAAGGTTCCAAAAGAGGACAGCCCCAGAGCATTGATGGTATTTGCTCCCGTATTCGCAACATTATAGGCCGTAAAAGGCAAAGGGTTTACCCTGAAACAGAAAATATCACTTTCCGTTCCAACCACATCCGCATCTACATACCCGAAAGTTGAATTACATGAAAAACCTGTGATGCCCGATTGTGAGACATTCCAGTACCGTGTCAGGTAACTTGTCGCAGTGCCTGGATACTGGGCATCGGCCAGGTTGACAGCTGCGTAATTTCCCACACCGAAGGTGCCGCTGTTGAAAGCGAGCGTAACGGGTGAATATTCAGCTGTTCCTGTAGCATCCCCCACGGGGAAGACAAAACTGCCGGCAGCAGCATACTCTTTACGGAGTTCGCCTGCCCCGGTTGCAACAACCATATTTGCAGCCGCAGGACCACCCGCAACTGTTGCAGTGGATCCGAGCTTAAGGTTGCTGGCCCCAAGGGCTACCAGGCCGCTTGTGAGCGTAAGCACGCCATTGACATGTGTATTGCCGCCAACTGTAAGCCCGGTGGCATTGTTAACCGTGAGGTCCTGAATGATATTAGATCCTCCGAGAGTCTGAGGGACTGCTCCTGAGAACAAGACCCCACCGTTTCCGATTGAATTGAGGGATGGGTTTCCGTTGAGGAGGTCCTTCTTAAGGACAAGAGTTCCTCCCACATCAAGCGTTCCCCCGGAATTCAGCACAACATTTTCGGCAGAATACAAGGTCGAAGTTGCGAGAATTTTAACGGTCGTACCGCTGAGTACCGTCATCTGGGAAAATGCCGGATTCAGGCTGGAAAACACCGTTGCCGACATGAAAAACCCCGACAGGCATATCCCTTTGATTGAGTTATAGTGAATTTTCTTCATAATTTAGTTTTTACTCGTTAATTTTTCCGATGTAGATTCCACGAACTTTTATGATGGAATTAGCCATAGGGGCACCAAGATTGCATGGGCCGAGTTTGGCCTGGAACAGACTGTTTGCCCTCGCATGGAATCCTGTTGTGAGTTTCACGTAATTATCGGCCTTATACTGTACATCCGTTCCCAAACCCCCTGTTATGGTCCTTGAAGACTGAACATAATTGCTCGCCTCATAAAACTGGTATCCGGTGTAGTTAGGATTACTGGGATCATTGGCGACTGTAAGCAGGAAATTGGGTTCGCAGGTGTTAAAAAGAGTTGAGCGCCATAATCCCCTTCCATAGGTTCCTACTGTAAGTACTCCGCTGGTTTCATTGATCTCGATGTCGAACACCGGCACTGTTGGCAATCCGTTCCGGAACGGGATCCAGTCTGTATGATTGTCATCCCGGTAAAAAACGCCGATATCGTT
>CAYHGE010000013.1:28678-46680 GCA_964355945.1 uncultured Draconibacterium sp. | reverse complement strand
GGAACGGGATCCAGTCTGTATGATTGTCATCCCGGTAAAAAACGCCGATATCGTTCCCAACATACAGTGCATCAGCCGGAACACCATCGGTATTTTGGTAAGCAATACAATTTGCCGGAACATTGGGCAGCGAGCCGGACTTGTTCGTCCAGGTAGCACCTCCGTCTACACTCTCATACACTTTCTGTCCTGCCGTATAACCGCCCAGGGTAATAAAAACATTAAGTGAATTCGAAGGATCCACTGCGATGAAGGTAATGGTGATTCCGGGTAAACCTGCACTGACATTGGTCCAGGAAACTGCCGCATTATCCGACCTGTAAATTGTAGCTCCGTTTGACGCATATATCCGGCTGGTATTGCTGGTTCCCATGGCCATGGCACCGCGTCCGTCTGCACCCATATTCGACCAGGAACCGCCACCGTTGGTGCTTTTGAAAACATCATCAAAACCTGCATAGATGATGCTGCTGTTGGCAGGGCTCATGATAAAAGGTGTCACCCAGCTTCCTCCGATCGTATCAGGTTCGACATTGGAAAAGGTCGTCCCCCCGTTGGTCGATTTTCTCAATCCTCCGTCCTGGATTGCATTGTACAAGATATTGGAGTTGGTATGATCGATCATGCAATCCATCCCGTCGGCGCCCAGCATGTGCAGCATGGCTGCACCCCCGGTCCATTTATTCGATCCATTGTCCTGGGCCCCGAAAGTATGCAGACTGCTATTGGGTTCATAGCCGGCAAGCCTGTAAATTTGTGTATGTGCGATGCCCGAGGTCAGATCCGTCCAGGTGCTGCCGAAGTTGGTCGAACGGAAAACACCCCCATCGCTGACACAATAAACATAATCATTCAAAGGATTGATCTCCAGCCCGTGGATATCAGCATGGGTATACCCGATCCCGCCGGTATTATCCCACATGGAGGTGATGGTCCAGGATGTTCCCCAGTTTGCAGAGGTCCAGGTATTTATTCCACCAATCATGACATCTGCATAGTCAATCCTTGAAACTGCAATCGCAAGATCGTATGTTGACTGGCTTTTATCATCACCTCCTACACTTGAATAACCCAGGATATTAGGCGTGGTTGAACGTGTTGTAAAACTTACACCGCTGTTTGTGGAAAGGAACGTTCCTTTATATGATCCCGGGCCCGTATCCGGACCGGTGAGCAGATAAACATATCCTGTTGCATCCGGAGTTACACCAATGGCGATCCTGCTGGCTGAAGTGGGCACGCCAGAGGTAATCTCTGTCCAGGTATCACCTGTATTTGTTGACCTCCAGAATTCAGTGCTATTGCCTGCCGCATATACAATCGTCGGATCTCCCGGTTTGAATTCAATATCACGGAAGGTACCAGATTTAACCAGTGTCCATGTTGAACCACCGTTCGTTGTTTTATGAACGCCATCGTTTGCGACCACGAAAAGAATCAGGTGGTTGGTCGGGTGCATCAGCAGTTTGTATCCACGCACCGAAGAAGTTACAGCGTAGGTTAAGCCGGTTGCTAACCAGGTATCGCCCCCGTCTGTGGACTTCAGTACACCGATAGAATAGGTATCGCCTCCGTCTCCATCACCCGAGAGGACATAAAGGATGTTGGTGTTTGTATAATCAACGGCTATTCCGGAAACACCAATACTTGGCATACCATCGGTAAGCGGGGTCCACGAGGTACCTCCATTGGAGGTTTTCCAAAGGCCGCCAGCGGGAGCGCCTACCCAAAAGATGCTGGAATTTGATGGGTGGAAGGCAATGCAATTAAGTCTTCCCACGCCTCCGTTCCAGCCGTTTCCCCAGGTGAAATCTGAGGGTCCTAAACTGGTCCAATAGCCATTGGCAGCATCGGTTTGATCGCCATTATCCAAATTTGCATTGCCTTTGGTGTATTCCTTATACTCATCAAAATTGCGGGCTGCCCAATTGGCTACTTTCCCGTCCGGGGTGAGCCTTCGCTCCGCCAGGTATTCCCAGCGCTTCCATTGTTTGTATCCCGATCCCTGGCCCGTGCTCTTGCCTTCAAAATACTGGTTCATCGTATTCTGAATTTTTGCAAAATCATCAGTTCCGGCATTCAAATAGAGATCTGATACACTATTCTTCTGACCCGAGAGACTTCCAAAGCCTAAAACAAGGAAGACTACCAGGATTATATGTATGTGTTTTCTCATTTTTATCACTTTTTTTTATGACAATCCCGCCTGTAAACAAGCGTTATAAATTTATCGTTTTGGCTTTTCGCCTTCAGGTTGAGTCCTCGGCCCTTTCAGGTCGCTTCTGTTGGTCGGAGCACCAGAAACCGGAGCTTCAGGTTGTGTTCTTGGCCCTTTAATGTCGGCCCTGTTCACTGTTTTACCCTGTGGCTTTGCACCTTCGGGCTGAACCCTGACAGGAGTAGCCGGACTGTTGGAAGCTTTTGTCTGTTCGGGATGGTTCACCTCCGCCTCAATGTTGGTCTCATCCACAAGAGGGGCAGCTTTCCAATTCGTAGGACTTTCACGAGGTACCTGGTCAGGATCCATTTTAGGATCAACCAGGGTTCCGGCATTAGCCGGATTCAGCGGAACACTCTTCTCAAATGCGGCCTGTTCATCAGGAGTTCTCCTGGGGACCTCCTCGTTGCCCTGTCCGTATGTTGCTGATACTGCTAACAATAGCAACAACATGCCAATATATGTGAGTTTTTTCTTCATCATACCTAATTTTTAATGGCTTTTTTCAGGGATGCGTTTTCTGCCTTTAATGCATCGATTTCCTTTTTAAGTTCCCGGAGCATCTTTCCCTGCTCAATGGTATAGAGGGTCAGTTCTTCTACCTTTTCAACCACCTGCTTCTGCATATTGCCAAGGTGGAGGCCATTGGTTTCAATGTCCTGTGCTGAAGGAAGTCCCGGTAAATGCCCGTTTTCCTTAATGCTTTGTTCCAGGTTGTCGAGACTCATGAGGTTATAATCGCTCTTGAAGACATAATCGGGCCATGAGGCCATATCCTGAACCAGAACCTCTTCACAGGCAATTTTACCGTTAACGGAAACTGTATAACCGGTTGCCTCGGTTGTTGTTCCGATGCGCAGGTCGCCGCTCATGTAGTTTGAGCCTATAAAATAACTGCCCCAGTTGGTGGCTCCTCCGGTACCATTACCATACACACCTATCCGGGTGCCGAGAGACGTTCCTGAAGAATAACCATAAACCCCGTATGAAGTTGAGGCATCAGCTCCTCCATAAGCCTGCCCGTAAACGCCAATGTAACCACCATAGCCATGCACGCCATAACCACTGCCGTCTGAAGTGTTGGAATAGCCATAAATAGCTTTGGTACTGGTTGTACGGGTATGATTTACATGAGCATAGAAAAGCGTTGAAGTACTATCGTCACCAGCATTGCTGCCACTATTCCCTTCAACCGAAACACGACCCCGGAAATAACCGGCATAGTTGACATTTGCTTTTGAGGCAGAGCCATAAACACCATAGTTGGTACCCGATGCAGTGTTGTTTCCGGTAGAATAAAACAGTCCGGCGTAATTGTTGGTTCCGGCATCATTATTCCAGCCATATACTGCCGCACCATTGCCTCCGATATTGTTTTTAATACCGAGCACCCCAACATTGTAGGGGTCGCTTCCCGTAGGAACCCCAAGTGATGACGGATTCAGCACACCAAGATAGCCTTCGGAATAGACATTTCCTCCGCTCTGCTCAATGCCATGAACGGCACCCCGGCCGGAAACGTAATTATCCACGTTCAGTCCATTGTTATCTGCGCTTGAAGTTCCGATGGCAACCCGGCCTGTATTGAAATAAATATCCGGGCCGTTGGGGTTCCAGAAGTCATACGCGGCCAGGCTCATTTTATTCCAGGCGGCACCATCATAGTAATAAATGCCGGGGACAGAGTTGTTCTGGTAGATTACCAGGCCTGTTGCAGGGGCAACCGGCCGGTTTGCGAAGGCCATCCGGGGCAACAGGAAGCCTTTGCCGATTGCTTTTACCTCCAGCATGGCTGAAGGATCAGGAGCACTTCCATCGGAGTTAATGCTTACCTGCGTATAACCCGTCATTGCTGAAAATATTGAAATGAAAACAAGTATCCATTTTACTTTGTTCAAGGAGAATGGAGCGTTTAAACCGATTATAAAATTTGATTTCATGGGATTAGATTTTGTGAATAATATCATTTAATTGTTTTATAAAACATCTCTCTTATATAATGTGGTATATAAGTACTCTTTTATTTAGACCGGTAAATGTAATACATTTGAAAGGCGAAGTCAAGGAATATTTAATTTTTTTCCTAATTTAGAATATAACAATGGCATCTTTTTTCAGATGTTATCGTTAACATACAGTCAACTATACACTATTAAAATAAATCACATGCTGTGTTTATGCTAATTATTCATGCTGTTACAGTTTCCGTATTGTAACCTATTTCCTTAATAAGTATTTACTTAGCAATACTTCAGGCGATCATATACTTTAGGGTGGAATCAATACCGTGCAGATGAGCGGCTGGTATTATGCCGACATAGCGTTATTTTTTATAAATTGCGGTGAAAAACAGAATGACACAGGCATAAAAAAACCGGAATTCCTTGTAAACAAAGATATTCCGGTTGTTTGGGTGGAGAATAGGGGAGTCGAACCCCTGACCTTTAGACTGCCAGTCTAACGCTCTAGCCAACTGAGCTAATCCCCCAAAGCGGATGCAAAATTAACAACTTTTTAATATGAAACGACTTTTTGCTGCGTTAAAAATTCATCCTGATGATGATTTCCTTGTAAAATACCGGGAATTGAAGCAATCATTGCGTCATGAACAGATCAAATGGGTGGAAGACCACAACATTCATGTTACCCTTAAATTTTTCGGTGAAACGGAAGCCGGCGTGATACCCGCGATATGTGATGTGTTGAAAAAACGAGGGGCAATAACTCCTTCCATCGATTTGCAATTGAAAGGAACCGGCATATTTGGAAGTTCTTACGCCCCAAAGGTTATCTGGCTTGGCATCGAACCTTATGCAGAAATTTCAATGCTCATGCAGCAAATTCATGGCGACCTGAAATCCATCGGGTTTGAACCGGACCGTCAGAATCTGATCCCACATCTGACATTAGGCAGGATCAGATTTCTCGCAGATAAAGTGATATTCCACCGTACCCTTGAGCACTTTAAAGCCATCTCCTCAGCACCTGTTCAAATTGGTGAGATCATCCTGTTTGAAAGCATTCTGCGCAGGGAAGGTCCGGAATATTTCGCATTGGAAACATTTCCCCTTGTAAAAAAAAACTCCCCTGACAACCTTAAGGTTTAATCAGGGGAGTGTGTGAGGTGCAGAGTTCAGGTCAGCAATTTACACCTTTACAGGCTCCTCAAACTTATTGGCAATCAGGTGATAGACAATCAGTCCGATACCACCGAAGAGGCAGATCATGGAGAAGAAAGCTGGTTCTTCCTCCAGCGTTGTGTAAACTGCGAGCACCTTGCCCAGCAGGATTCCTGCACCAATTCCTACAAAGAGCAATCCCCATTTTAAAGAGGAGGGTTGTTTTGACGCTTCAAAGATGCTGGCATCGGCGCCTTTTGCAATCAGCGCCAGGCGTTCTTTTTTTCTGATAAAAAGGTACACGATTCCATATACCATTGCAAAGAACGCGATCGGGATCAAAAATTCAGTATTCATTTCCGTTGATTTTGGGTTTGTTTTCCGTTTTCGATCCGTTTGACGCAGCATCAATGCATTGGTTACAGGTTCTTTCCCAAATCATTATTGAACCACAACCTTTTCAACATACTCTCTGTTATTATTTGATAATTTAAGGAAATAAACACCTTTGGCAAACTGTGACATCGTGAGTTTCTTCTTATAATCTGTTGTAAGATTTGTAAGTGTCTCTGAATACACAACCTGCCCGCTTGTATTTGTTAACGTAAGCGATAATTGTTGCTCTTTACCTTTAATGTTAATTGTCAGTTCATTGCTAACCGGGTTCGGATAAACCTGTACAGTAGCTCCGAGGTTGTTCTGGCCAATTCCGGTACAGTTTTTAACAAATACCTCTATTGAGGCTTCAACACCCTCTCCGCAATCGTTGCTTCCTTTAACGGATATTGCACCTGATTGAGCAGTTGCGCTATAAAGCAGTGTCACCTGGTTGGTGCCTTGTCCTGCGGTAATTGTTACACCGGCCGGTAAGGTCCATACATAAGACGAGGCTCCTGATACAGCCGGAATTTCATAGCTGTAGTTTCCATGGCTCTGGCAAACGGTATCGTTACCGGTGATTGCACCGGCTGCACCGGGTATTGTTTTTACACCTACAGTTTTCGTGATTACCGGTGTTTGTCCGCAATCATTCGATGCAAATACGGTTACATCACCAGCAGTCGTACCCCATGTTACCTGAATGGTATTTGTACCCTGGCCACTGATTACGGTAACATCTGCCGGAACAGTCCAGGTATAGGTTTCAGCCGATCCGGCTGTTGTAAAGGTGGCACTTGCACTGGTACAAACAAGATCAGGGCCTGTAACCGGATTTAAGGCTGCAGGAGCGTGGTTCACTACAACAGGCAACACGGAAGCAAGCGGGTTATTCCCACAATCATTGCCGGCAATAACCTGCACACTACCCGAGTTATTCCCCCATATTACTTTAATACCCGGTGTATTTTGTCCGCTGAGAATAACCGCATCACCCTGAACAGTCCAGGAGTAGGTGGTACTTCCGACAACTTCAAATATTGAATAATCAGCAGTATCGCCGGCACAGATTGTTTGCATACCGGTTATCGGGCCAGGTGCGGCGGGCGGTGTATTTACGGTAATCGTAACACTGTCTGTCGTGGTATGTGCAGTGTTATCTGTTACAAGAACATGATAGGTGGTGGTGGCAGTGGGAGTTGCAACCGGGTTTGCAATTGCCGGGTCGCTCAGGGTTGCAGAAGGCGTCCAGGCATAAGTGAGCGGAGGTGTTCCACCCACAACAACGGCATTCAGTTGTGATGTCTGACCCTGGCAAATGGTAGTTGGATTAGCACTTACAGTAGCAAGGAAATTATTTCCGGGAAGGACCTTAATGGTTGCGGTGCGCTTATGAGCCGGCGTGCCGTTCGGGCCGTTTGCATAGAACGTTGCTGTATAATTACCTGTAGGAACACTGCCGCTGAGGACTACTTTTACCGGTAAGGTAGCAGGATAGCTGGTAATCTGATTGCCTGAAGGAAATTCAAAAGTAATTGTTCCGGCAGCCGGAACCGGAGAGAGAGCTCCCGACAAAAGCACGGTGTCTGTGTAAAGTTTAACCTCCGGAATTGAGACCTGGAAGATTGCATTGTCAGCAGATGTATATAAGGTATCAAGGTTATGGTCGATGGCCATGGCAAAATCGGGTAAATAGGCGGTCATGCTTGCAAAGTTTCCAGACCTGAAATCGGTCCAGCCCATCATGGCAACTTTTTTATTTGACGCAATACCGTTGTAATCGCCTTCATAAGCGGGAGTTCCGCCACCACCGCAGGTTGTGCAGTTAATTTTCATCTTTTTGTTGGAAACGCGCTGATTGGCTACCCAGGTTGCACCACCGTCAGTGGAGTAAGATGCATACATGAATGCACTGTCGTTGGTTGGGGTATCGCGGGTATCCATCCACAAGGCATAAAGTTTTCCGGTCTCTTTATCGCACCAGATTGCCGGGTGCCATTGTTGAAAGTTTTCTGTATTCGGGTCATCATTCACCCTGACGGCGCTGGTCCAGGTTGCGCCTCCATCGGATGAGGAGCGGCACCAGACATCGGATTTGTTGTTTGCCCCGGCAGGAAAGTTAGAAGCATATACACAATAGAATTTGCCACGATTTGGTCCATAACTGTTGTCTGCTGCAATCATCGGATAGGGGCGGGTACGCATGTTTGACACAGAATTCCTTCCGCCAACCTGCGAACCTACTGTATTGGCCCACTGTTGCGACGATCTCTGGGTAAAGGATGCTCCGCCGTCATTTGAACGATAAAACGTGTAGGTAGCACTGAAGGAGCTGCCACTATTGGTTACAACATAAACCGCACCTCCCTGAACATTGCCCTCAGGGCCAACAGCTACCATCATACCCGGCAGTGATTGTGTGGTTGGTGCAAACGTTGAAGTCCAGGTAAGACCATGGTCAAGACTCCGTGCAAAATTTCCAGCACCATTATTTGTCATGGTCGTATAAGCATAGTTGGCATACGGGCCGGATGTCTGATCACAGGCGAGCCAGTTTTTATCATTTCCTGCAATTGCAGTTACAGAAGGTCCCCAGTTAACACCATTGTTGGCAGACACCAATACCTTGCAGCCTGAAATATTTCCATACATGTTTTCATAATATAGGTTTCCAATGCTGTCGTAAGCAACGATAGGATCTCCGGCCATGCTTGCACCAAAATTTGGTGTGAGATTAAACCAGTCAATGCCATTCTCCGTGTGGTGTGCCGCATTGGTGTTGTATGCCGTAAAATACCATTTGGGCTGATTTGGGTTTTCGGCCATGTTGCTTTCGGCAAAATCTACCCCAAGGTTGTAATTATCCCAATTTCCAATTGTAACGACCGTAGAAAGCGGTGCATCATTTACGACAGATGCTCTTTCTCTCAGGTATTGTGGAACCTGATCCAAATTGGGATTATCTCCCTTGTATTGTGCAAATACCTGGCTTACAGTCATTAATAAGACCAATAAACCTGCAATAGTAAACATTTTCATATAGGTGCGGATTTAGATAAATAAATAAATTGGATTATTATGCACAAAATTACACAAAAACCATTTACAGTTTGTATTCTTTATACATTTGATTTACAAAATGATACTACCTTTGTTCCGGACGCTGTAACCTGGTAATGAAAATACCGTCTAAAGCCGGAATGAAATACCTGGATGACAATCATTACATTGATCGCGTGCTCAACGGCGATGTTGCTGCTTATGCCATGCTGGTTTCCAAACATAAAAACCTGGTATTTTCAATCGCACTTAAAATTTTAAACAACCGGGAAGATGCCGAAGAGGTGGCTCAGGATTGTTTTATGAAGGTATTCCAGGCTTTAAAAACATTTGAAAAAAAGTCGAAATTTTCAACCTGGCTTTATCGCATTGTTTATAATGCAGCCATTTCCAAAACCCGTAAAAAGAAACTGGAATTTGTGCATATGGATAGCTATGTCATTGATAATTTCACCGAAGATGAGGTAACTTCAGGTATTGATGAAATTGACCCGGAAATGCAAAAAGCAATGATCCAGCGGGCCATGGAAAAGCTTACAGATGATGATAATCTTTTAATAACCCTGTTTTATAAAGGTGAAAATTCCATAGAGGACATCAGTAACATTACCGGACTGTCTATGTCTAATGTCAAAGTGCGGTTGCACCGGATACGGAAAAAATTACACAATGAGCTTGTTGTGATGATGAATCTGATGATAATCCAGAATAATTAGTACTAATTTTGCAGGATAATGGAAAAGGATGAATATTTAGACGATGATTTTCTGCGCGAATTAATCCGGCGCAGTCCGCTCGACACTCCTTCAGAGGATTTTGTGGATCGGGTGATGGCGAACATACAAATTTTACCGGAAACTGAACAAGTGAAACAGCCTTTTTACTTTTATGTAAAATCCGCTGTTCCTTATGCGATCATAGGCCTGGTTCTGATCTTTGTTATTGCCACCTCTGATTTTTCAATATTTAACTGGATGACAGGAACAGGGTATCTGACGAACACATTGTTGCCCTATATTGGAACATTGACCGCGATTTTATCAAAGGCCTTTGCCTCCAAATATGTTTCGTGGGTAATTCTGATCAGCTTTTCAGCCGGAATACTGTTTCTGATCGACCGGTTCTTCAGCCGTCGCACCTCTGCATAATTTTGTGGAACAATCTCAGGGATGAGTTTCCTTCCATTGTTCCCTGAAACTTTTCGGAGCAATTTTCGGCAGCGTTCTGCGGGGGCCCCACATTTTCTTACCAAATTTGCTGATCATTCTGTTTTTCAGCCCTGAGCTGGGTTTATCAATCATCCAGCGATGAAGCATCACCGTTTTCCATCCCGAAACGATGGCACGCCAGGTGAACGATACATATTTCTTCGATACAGCATCGTGCCTGTTGTGCAGGAGCAATTCATGCAATGGAATCTTTAAAGGACAAACTTCGGTACATTTTCCGCAAAGCGATGAGGCAAAACTCAGATGATTATACTCCTTCATCCCCAAATAATGCGGCGAAATCACTGAACCAATGGGGCCGGAGTAAGTCGCATTATAAGTATATCCACCTACACTTTTATAAATAGGGCAACCGTTAAGACAAGCGCCGCAACGAATACACGACAGTGCTTTTCGCTGTTCCGTATACTTTAACACCTCGGTGCGGCGGTTATCCAGTAAAACCACATACATCTCTTCCGGACCATCAGGTTCAAATTCTGACTGCGGACCGAATACCAGATTGTTATAAACTGTAATGTGCTGACCGGTACCATGATGGGCCAGCAAGGGCAGAAAAAGATCAAGATCTTCGATAGATGGTATTAACTTTTCGATGCCAACGATGACAATATGAATTTTAGGAAAGGCCATGCAAAGCAATCCGTTTCCTTCATTTTCCGTGAGCGATACAGCACCAACATCGGCGATCAGAAAATTTCCACCGGTAATGCCCACATCGGCACGGATGAATTCACCCCTGAGTTTTTCGCGAACAAACTGGGTAATCTCTTCCGGTTTGCTGTCGGCAGGAAAATTAAACTTTTCATGAAAGAGTTTGGAGACATCCTCCTTTGACTTGTGCATGGCAGGAGTGAGAATATGATACGGTTTTTCTCCTGCAAGCTGAACGATATATTCTCCAAGGTCTGTTTCAAACACCTCCCGCTTGTTCTTTTCCAACAATTCATTCAGCTCAATCTCCTCGGAGACCATGGTTTTTTGCTTCACAATTACCTGCGCCTTGGCTTTTTTAATGATTTGCATGATCTCCCGGTGTGCATCCTTTTCACTTGGAGCCCAGATGACCTTACCGCCACGTTTGCAGAAATTATTCTCAAATTCAACAAGGTACTTGTCCAGATTGTTGATTGTCTTATGTTTTATATTCGCCGCCCTCCGCTTGGCCAGCTCCATGTTCTGATACTGGTTTTTTCCCTTTTCAACCTGTTCATCATATTTTGAAATATTATGATTCAGCCTTTTGCGGTGTTCCGGATCAAATGATTTCTTTTCAGCGTCAGCAAGAAATTTCTGATATATATGGTTCATTATTATTCGTTTACAAAATATTTAGTATTTTATCTACCCGTTGCTGATGCCGTCCGCCTTCAAATTTTGTGGCAAGAAAGAGCCTGACAAATTGCAATGCCTCTTCATGAGTGATAAAACGGGCGGGAAGCACAATGACATTGGCATCGTTGTGAAGACGGGCTAACCGGGTAATCTCCTCATTCCAGCAAATAGCTGCTCTTATTCCCTTATATTTGTTGGCAACAATTGCAACCCCGTTGCCGCTGCCGCAAATCAGAATTCCATAGTCATATTCACCTGATTCAACGGCTTTTGCAAGTGGATGTGCAGTATCAGGATAGTCCATGGATATTTCAGAAAACGTTCCGAAATCACCAAAAGAAAACCCGGTTTGTTCCAAATTCTGCTTGATGTACTCTTTGATAACAAATCCGGCATGATCGCACCCGATAGCAATTTGTTTGAAAGAATCAACCATTGTTAATACTTTTTTTCACAAATGTAATCATAAACCAATCATTATGAACCAACATCAATTTTCGTATTTTAATATACTCCTCATTATCAATTTTTTATTTTTTTCACAAACTTATGTTAACAACTGATTATTTTTGTGTGAAAGTATTGATAAAATGTATGAAATGATGGCAACCATGACCAAACATTCTTAACAATTAAAGATTATCATGTTTTTTCTACAAAGTTTCAACAATAAACCGTTCTTAAATGCCGGTCAATTTATCAACAAAAATTGAGATCAGCGATTTTAACAATTTGTAGATTAATTTTCATATTCAATACTTTAAATCTGGTTAACATGTTGATAAAATGTTCAAAAAATAGTAAATATCAATATTCAAAATTATCCTTGAACAAATAATTAACAATGCTAACAGCAGTTATAATAAACATAAATAAAAAGTAAATTATATAATATTATTTAAAAAATGAAAAACCGGTTTTCGGAATCTATAACGGAAAAAATACTGACCATTAAAAAGCAGAAAAATGCCGTTATTCTGGCACATTATTACCAAGTTCCTGAAATTCAAGATATTGCAGATTTTGTAGGAGATAGTCTGGCTTTATCTCAATATGCATATCAGACAAATGCGGATATCATCCTTTTTGCAGGAGTTCATTTTATGGCAGAAACGGCTAAAATTTTAAATTCATCAAAAAAAGTTTTGATTCCGGATCTGAATGCGGGTTGTTCACTTGCAGATTCCTGTCCGCCAGAACAATTCAAAAAATTCAAATTAAACCATCCTGATCATATAGTGATTTCTTATATCAATTGTTCTGCTGCCATAAAAACGATGTCAGATGTAATTTGTACATCAAGCAACGCGTTAAAAATAGTTGAATCGTTTCCAACGGATCAAAAGATTATTTTTGCACCAGATAAAAATCTTGGAGGATATATCAATGCTGAAACAGGGCGCAACATGGTTTTGTGGGATGGAAGTTGTGAGGTACACGATGTAATTAAGACAGAGGCTGTAATAAAGTTGAAAGCAGAACATCCCGATGCCAGGTTGATTGCACACCCTGAATGTAGGGCCGTTATTCTGGAATTGGCTGATTATATAGGATCAACAACCGGACTGCTCAACTACACCATGACGAGTGAACATAAAAAATTCATTGTTGCAACAGAGACCGGTATTTTGCATCAGATGAGAAAAGCTTCACCGGATAAAATATTTTTAATTGTACCAACAGATGAAACATGTTCATGCAACGATTGTCCTTATATGAAGATGAACACCCTGGAAAAATTGTATGCCTGTCTTATCAGTGAGCAACCGGAATTAAAGTTATCAAAAAGTGTGATTGAAAAGGCAAAGAAACCTATCTTGCGGATGCTTAAGCTATCAGAATAACGAATCTGTCGATATAATATGAAGTTGGTCGCCAAATATTTTCGCTTTCAAGCTGTTTTGATCATCTCCTCTCTCTTTTTCTTCCCGGGCGGATATGGCCAGGACACCATTCAGAAGGATGGATTCAATAAGTTTTATTATCCAAATGGAAAACTATCAGGTGAAGGTACCTTGAAAAATGGGAAACCTGATGGCTACTGGAAAGCCTATAACGAAAACGGAACCCTTAAATCAGAAGGTAACCGGTTAAATTATGAGCTTGACAGTTTATGGAAATTTTATAATCAGGACGGTAAGTTATTGGTTGAAATTTATTACAAATTCGGAAAAAAAGGCGGTATAAAGACCACATATCTGGATAAGGAGACCGTGAAAGAAAATTTTGTAACCGATATAAAAGAGGGATACACCCGCTATTACTTTCCCGATGGAAAAATAAAACAGGAGATTCCTTTTCAAAAAGGACTTGAACAAGGATTTGGAAAAGAATACGGAGCTGACGGCACAATTATCTCACTGACTGAATATAAGCGCGGATTTATTGTTGACCGGCAAAGAATTAACCGGAAGGACGGCAGTGGAAGAAAACAGGGCCGATGGTTCACTTTCTACGAAAAAGGTAACCTGAAATCTGAGGTTACCTATCGGGATGATTTAAAAAACGGTTATCTGAAGGAATATGCTGAGAACGGAGATTTATTGAAAATAGCCAAGTATGTTGATGATGCTCTTCAGCCTGAGGCAGTGGAAATTCAAAAGCTGGAGGTTCAGAATGAATATTACCCGGATGGAAAAATCAGGATCAGCAGCATGTACAGGAATGGCATTGCGGAAGGGGTTAAGCGTGAATTTTCGCCGGACGGTATTGTTGAAAAAGCGTACCTTTACCAAAATGGCCTCATCATCGGCGAGGGAATTGTGAAAGAGGATGGCAACCGCCATGGCCCATGGAAGGATTTTTACCATGACGGATCCCTCAAAGCCGAAGGAAATTATGACAATGGCAAGCAGGTTGGTGAATGGAAATACTATCATTCAAACGGAAAAATCGAGCAGAGAGGGAAATTCAGCAAGCTGGGAAAACCGGAGGGGATCTGGAAATGGTTTTTTGAAAGCGGCCAGTTGTTAAAAGAGGAAACGTATCAAAACGGACTGCGGGAAGGCATGTCAACCGAGTATGAGGAAAGCGGAAAAGTAGTTGAAGAAGGCGAATTTATCAATGGGAATGAAGATGGCCCCTGGTTTGAAATCACAGGGGATAACTATATTCGCGGCACTTACAGAGACGGGTTGCGAAACGGAATGTGGTACTATTTCTATCTCGACCGCAATGAGGCAAGAACAGACAGTCTCTGCTATTTTAAAGGAGGATTTATTGAAGATAATCCTGATGGAAAGCATGTCTGGTACTGGGAAAACGGAAAGGTAAAAGATGAGGGCAGCTACGTCAACGGCAGAAAAGAGGGTGAATGGTACAAATACAACTTTGACGGAACACTGTTCATGGTCATCACCTATAAACAGGGAGTTGAAACACGTTTTGATGGCGTGAAGATAAAACCCCCATACGAAAAGGAGGAAGAATAAATGAAGACAGAGAGACCTAACAAACCTGTGAAATCCGGCAGATCAGATAGGGGTGACAAACCAGAAAGATCAACCAGATCAGACCGGGGTGACAAACCAGAAAGATCCGCCAGACCCGAAAGGAGCAGTAAAACAAGAAGAGACGGTGAACCGGTGAAAGCTGCAAAACCGGGTAAACCTGTCAGGACAGAGAGACCTGCAACATCAGAGCGGCCGGTGAGTCCAGACAAGTATAAACGACCGGAAAGACCCCTGGGTCCCGACAAATACAAAAAAACGGAAAGACCATCCAGACCAGCTAAATTTGAAAAAACTGAGCGGTCTGACAGACTGGAAAAGCCCGTCAGGGCGGAACGGACCGGAAAATTTGAAAAACCGGAAAAGTCGGAACGTCCGGAAAAGATAAATAAGTTTGTCAGACCTGAACGCATGGAGAGGCCGGCCAGGCCGGAACGTCCTGAAAAGTTTGCCGGGTCAGAACGTACGGAAAGATCAGGAAGGTCGGACAGATCAATAAAGCTCGACAAATCGAATCTCCCGGAAAGAACAGGCAAGCCCAAAAAGGTTGTCAGACGCGGAGAGAAGGATGATAATCCCGATCTGATGAGGCTTAACAAGTATATCGCCAATTCGGGTATCTGCTCACGTCGTGAAGCAGACAGGCTGATTGAGGCTGGTGCAGTTTCGGTAAACGGCCAAATTGTGACCGAGCTTGGCATTAAAGTCGGGCCCGGTGACAAAGTGCAGTATGGCGATCAGACCATCAACCGTGAAAAACCAAGATATGTTTTGTTAAACAAACCAAAAGGCTATATCACCACGGTTGATGATCCCGATAAGCGAAAAACAGTGATGAACCTTGTTGCAGGAGCCTGCAAGGAGCGGATCTACCCGGTTGGAAGGCTCGACCGGAATACGACAGGATTGCTGCTCTTTACCAACGATGGCAACATTGCAAAAAAATTGACCCATCCCCGGTACGGGATCCGGAAAATTTACCATGTTGAAATTGATAAAAATCTTACCCGCGTTGATTTTGTGAAGATCACAGAAGGATTCAAACTGGAAGACGAATTCGTGAAAGTTGACAGTATTGAGTACATAGGCGATGGCAAGGATAAAAAACAGATAGGCATCGAATTACATTCAGGACAAAACCGGATCGTACGACGTATTTTCGAATTTTTTGAGTACAAAGTCCTGCGTCTCGACCGTGTTTATTATGCCGGCCTTACCAAGAAGAACCTGCCACGCGGCAACTGGCGGCTGCTTGACGAGCAGGAGATCAATCTGCTTAAGATGATCAGTTCAAAGCCTTAAGAACGTTATGAGTCAAATCAGTATTTATATTGTTGAGGATGAGTTGCTGATATCGGCAAGTTTAAAGTCGCAACTCCAACAGTTTGGGTATGAAATTTACGGATCTTCCATTCGCGGTGAAACCTGTCTGGAAGAGATTGCCGAACTTTCAAAACAAGGCAGGGAGCCAGAGATCGTATTGATGGATATTCATCTACGTGGAGAAATGGACGGGATTGAAACGGCCAAACTGATCAACGAAAAGTTTAACTGTGCGATTATTTTTCTCACCGGACAAAGTTCCAAAGAGATTTATGAGCGGTCATTCAAGATTAAACCCTTCGGATATCTTCTGAAGCCCATCGATATGGAGCAGACAAAGATGACCATCGAAATTGCTTCATACCAGCGGAATCTCGAAATAGAGAATACCCTTTACCAGAAGGACCTGGAGGCATTGCTTGAGAAGCGTTCGCAGGAAAATAAAGAGTTGATGGCCATGTATCAGACCATTGTGGATAATTCGCTCATGGGATTGACCATCATGCAGAACGAAAAATTTGTTTTTGCCAACAATCGCACGGCTGAAATATTTGGCTATTCACTGGAGGAATTTTTGTTGTTTTCACTCAGGGACATTGTCGGATTACTGCATCCTGATGACCAGGAGCTGGTGATCACTCAGTCGCAGATCAGACTGGATGGAGGTGAATTCCCACAAAACCCGCGTATCCGTATCTTTACCCGCGATAAGCAGTTGAAATATCTCGAAACACATGTCAAGGCTGTTCAGTTCAAGGGAAAACCAGCTCTTCATCAAACCTTTCTTGATGTCACAGATTTTTATAACGCCATATGAAAAAAATTCTTTTGCTCTTCTTGCTGTTTATGCTTATTGCCGGCATGCACGCCCAAACCGTAAGTGAACTGTTTCAAAAAGCCGGGGATGCTGCGGCTTATCCCAACCATGATCAGCTGATTATATTCGACAGCACCACGGTTGACATGCAGGAAACAGGGTTGACTTATGTGTTAAACCACACCCTTACCAAGGTATTGACCAGCCATGGAGCACTCGAACTGAATGTGGTCAAATACGGGTATGATCCGTTGTCGGCATTTGTGGAGATAAAAAAGGCGGTGATATATAAAAAAGATGGCCAGGTTATTGAACTTGATGTTCAGAAAACCATGGATTATCCAGCTCCTGCGCGGGCTATTTACTGGGGCGCCCGGGAAAAAATGCTTGAAATCGGCCGGCTGGAACCGGGTGATGCCGTTGAGATGATCATGTTCCGCAAAGGGTTTACGTATGCACTTTTAGGATCAGATGATGATGACAAATATATCCCGCCGATGAAGGGTCAGTTTTACGACATCGTTGAATTTTTCAGCAACTATCCAATAAAAAACAAAGTCTACAGGGTTACTGTTCCAAAGGAAAAGCCGCTTCAGTACCAGTTTTATAATGGGGAGGTTCAGACTTCCTGCTGGTTCCGGGAAGGGAAAATCGTATATACCTTCAGTAAAAAGGAGATCCTTCCGATCAAAAGCGAGCCCCGCATGGTGGCCATGGTTGACATTGCACCAAAATTATTGGTTTCAACCACGGAAAACTGGAATTCCAAATCAACCTGGTTTTACAAAGTGAACGAGGATTATGGCAGTTTCACCGCCGACAGGGAGATCAGGGAAAAAGTTGATGAGATTCTAAAGGGTGCAGTAAATGAGATGGATTCTGTATCGCGGCTGACCCACTGGTGTGCTGATGAAGTGCGCTATTCGGGAATTTCGATGGGTTGCGGCGAAGGATTTACATTACACAAGGGAAGCATGACCTTTACCGACCGTTGTGGTGTTTGCAAAGATAAGGCAGGGATCCTCATCACCATGTTGCGGGCAGCGGGATTTCAGTCATATCCTGCCATGACCA
>CAYHGE010000013.1:26149-28578 GCA_964355945.1 uncultured Draconibacterium sp. | reverse complement strand
ATCCTCATCACCATGTTGCGGGCAGCGGGATTTCAGTCATATCCTGCCATGACCATGGCAGGTTCACGCATCGACTACATTCCAGCCGATCAGTTCAACCATTGTGTCACCGTTGTGAAGTTGCGCGACGGAAAGTACCATCTGCTCGACCCGACCTGGGTTCCGTTTGTACGTGAACTTTGGTCAAGCGCAGAACAGCAGCAGCAATACCTGATGGGCGTTCCCGAAGGAGCAGATCTTGCCACAAGTCCGGTTTCTGACCCCGAAAACCATTTTATCAAGATTGACGGTGTTGCGCGCCTACAGGCAAACGGGACCCTTTCCGGACGAATAACCCTTTCGGGTGAGGGCCAGTCGGATGCAGCAATCAGGGGACTTTTCAAGAACACAAACAAAACGGCATGGTATCAGAATGTGGAACGGGAGCTGCTCCGGTTATGGCCCCAGGCGAAAGTATCACAGGTAAAATACACCGATCCGGTTGATTATCAGAAAACCAACATCTGGGTCGCAATTGATTATACAATCCCTGAATTTGCCTTGGTTTCCGGTACCACGATGATGTTTACCCCGCTATCCACTGGTGGAATTTTCAAGAACTTTCAGCCTCAGTTATCCTTTGATACCGGGCTCAAAGAACGCAAATATGCCTTCCGCGACCGTTGTTCCAGGAGTGTCACCATCAATGAATCCATTGAACTCCCCGTAATGAAAAAGGTGATAAAGATTCCGGAATCAACGACAAAACCGGGCATGGCTGCATCCTACACGGGCGGTTATACCGTCACCAACGGATCGCTTGTTTTTTCAGGAAAATCGGTTTTCGGAAAACGGCTGTATGATCCGCAGGACTGGCCCGAATTCAAAGCTGCTGTTGACGCCCAGTCAGTATTTACCGAACAACCTGTCATCATTGAATTATGAAAAGGAATCCATTGAAATACAATTCAGACATGCGAACGAATTTTAAGGTCATTTTTCTGTTCTTCTGCTTAATAAGCTTCACGTCAGGGATTCGGGCACAGGATGAAAAATACGATGCGACTTACCTCTCCCTGGTTAAAGAATACACATTGAATGTTGACGGAAGTATGGATTACCGGTATATAAAGCAACAAAAACTGTACACGTACCGTGCATTTCACAATCTTTACGGGGAGACATTCATCGTGTACAATCCCACAGTTCAGAAGCTGAAAATCAATGAAGTATATACCCTGATGGCCGATGGTAAGAAAATCGTTGCACCGCAGAATGCATTCAATGAAGTGTTGCCGGGCTATGCAGCCAATGCCCCGGCGTATAATTCGTTGCGTGAGATGGTGATCACCCACACAGGCCTTGAGCGGAATTCCACGATCAATCTTGATTACCAGGTTCATACAGAAAAAGGATCTTTTCCGGTACTGATGGGAAATGAACTGCTTGCAGAAAATGAACCGGTTCAACGTCTCGAGATCAGGGTCCGGGTTCCGGTTGGGCAATCTCTCTATTATCATCTTTTCAACATGGAATTGCTGCCTGAAAAAAGTTCGGATGGAACATTCCAGGTATTCAGCTGGAAGTTAAAGGATCTTCCGGCAATTTCCGTTGAGGAGGCTCAGCAGGGAACAAACGAGCGTTATCCAAGGCTTGCTTTCAGCACTTCGGACAAAAGTGAAGCGGTTTTTTCATTTTTAACAAATCAACCGGCCTTCAGTTTTGCGCTTACAGATGAGATGAAAAAAGAGGTGAACAAAATCGCCACAGAAAACAAGGATAAATTCGTAATTGCCCTGAAAATCCAGGAAATGGTGGTCAGTGATTTGCGGTTGTATCCTGTCCCGCTGAAAGTCGCTTTATATCATTGCCGCACACCGGAGCAAACCTGGAACAGCAATGGTGGAACTTCCCTGGAAAAATCAATATTGATGGCTGCTTTATTAAAATCGGCAGGAATGGAGGCGGCTGTAGTTTCAATAATAAGAACGACATTTTCGGATGAGAACATCGCCACCCTGGCCGATGTGGAAGATTTTGCCGTAAAAATAGATAATCCTTCGAGAGGCACCTGGTATTTCTCCGTTTCAGCATTGAATCCTGTCAATCTGAAACTGACACTTCCCGGCCGTTCATTTGTTTCACTGGTGCCAGGTCAAAAACCTGTCGTTGATAAATCAGATACGCCAAAGCAGATGGTGAAGGTCCTGGGAAATTTTATCGTTTCATCTGATCCGAAGCTCACCGGGGAGATATCGATCTATGAGGAGGGCAGTGTTTATCCGCTTGCCGGCGTACTGCGTGACAAGAAAAAGATAAAAAACTCCATTTCCGGAGGGTTGATCGGGAATGACACCACAAATCTGAAAGAAAGTAAATTAAACAACGAAAATGGCTTTCAGGCCTATATTGCCCAAAAAGACAAGCCTTTCCGGAAGGATTCGGATTAT
>CAYHGE010000013.1:0-26049 GCA_964355945.1 uncultured Draconibacterium sp. | reverse complement strand
ACCCCGACAGGGACCTCCCCTTCGTCGGCAGGATTAAGTTTTATGTGAATGACCTCCTGGCCATAGAGCAGCAGCATGCGGACGATCTCTTTTTCCTGGTATTCGGCCGAGTCGTGGTCAATATCCAGCTGTGGCTCTGAAACCGGCTGATCTGCAGGGATTGCTTCCAGTTCTTTGTCGAGTTCAGGAGAACCCTTTTTAATTTTAGCGCGGAGTATCTTATTCAGCTCATTCATGAGCACCTGCTCAGAGATGCTCATCAGGACAGAGCACTCTTTAACATAAACGGACCTGGATATGCCATCGGGAATGAGCGCAATGGTATTGACAATTTCTTTGATCAGTGCTGCTTTTTTAATCGGGTCGTTTTGAGTCTCCCCCAGGAGCAGCCTGGTTTTGAACAGGATGAAATTGACAGAATTGGCGGTAATGAACGCCTCCACCTCCGTGGGATGGTGCTTGCGGGCATAAGAATCGGGATCTTCGCCATCGGGGAACAGGACGATTTTCACATTCATACCCTGTTCCACGATCATGTCGATGCCACGGAAGGAGGCTTTGATGCCGGCAGGGTCACCGTCGTACAGGATGGAGATGTTTGACGTGTACCGCTGGATCATCCGAACCTGGTCGTGCGTGAGGGAGGTTCCCGACGACGCTACCACGTTTTCGATGCCTGCCTGGTGCATGGATATCACATCGGTATAACCCTCCACCAGGAGGCAGCTATCCCTTGAAATGATGGCATTCTTGGCAAAATAGATCCCGTAGAGGGTTTTGCTTTTGTTGTAGATGTCACATTCGGGAGAGTTGACATACTTGGCATGTGTTTTATCGTTTCCCAGGATCCGCCCGCCAAAGCCGATCACCCGGCCCGAAGCGCTGTGGATCGGGAACATGACACGTCCATGGAAACGGTCGAACAGGCGGGCCTCCTTTTCAATGGAGAGTCCCGTTTTTACTAAGAATTCCTTTTTATAGCCCTGCTGAATGGCGTGTTCGGAGAAGGCATCCCATTTCACCGGAGAAAAACCGAGCTGGAATTTATTCACCATGTCGTCGCGCATGCCGCGTTCTTTGAAATAGCTTAAGCCGATTGCCTTCCCCTCTTCGGAATCTGTCAGCATTTTTGAGAAATACTGCTGTGCGAAGAGGTTCAGATTGTAAAGGCTCTCTTTTTCATTCAGCTCCTGCAGCTGTTCGGGGGTTTGTTCCTCCTCTTCTATTTCGATGTTGTATTTCCTGGCGAGATATTTGAGTGCTTCGGGGTAGGAGAAATGCTCATGCTCCATGATGAAATTGACCGAATTACCGGCCTTTCCGCAACCGAAACACTTGTATATCCCTTTTGCAGGTGAAACTGTAAAGGAGGGTGTTTTTTCATTGTGAAACGGACACAATCCGATCTGGTTAACCCCGCGCCGCCTCAGGTTAACATAATCGCCGATCACCTCCTCGATGCGGGCGGTCTGGATGATGGTGTCGATGGTGTCGTGCGGGATCATTTTCTGGAATCTCTATTGGCGAAAGTACAAAAATTTCTCGCGGATTTCCGCAGATTAAACCGCAGATTTTCGCAGAATTCAACCCGAGCGTTTGTTGCTGGAAAAAATGACTAACTTTGATCGGATCAATGAAACAATGAGCAATATGGAAATCCTTACAGCCACCGACTGGACAGAATACGAACTGATCGACACCGGGAACCGCGAAAAACTCGAACGGTTCGGAAAATACATCCTGATCCGGCCGGAGCCGCAGGCTGTATGGCAGAAATCGCTGCCCGAAAGCGAATGGGAACGGCTCTGCCATGCCCGTTATGTACGCATGAAAGGCAAGAAAACGGCGGGCGATGATTTTGAGCGCGGATCCTGGGTGAAAAAGCCGAAGATGCCCGATCAGTGGATCATCAATTACAAATACAAGCAGATGAACCTGAACTTCAGGCTGGGCCTCACGGCGTTCGGGCATATCGGGGTGTTTCCGGAGCAGGCGATCAACTGGAATTATGTGTATGATCTGGTAAGTCAGAATGCGAAGAGCAAAGAGCAAAATGCAAAGGGCAAAAATGAAGGTTCACCCGCTCACCTGCTCACCCGTTCACCCCTGAAAGTGCTTAATCTCTTTGCCTACACCGGTGGCACCTCCCTTGCAGCCAAGGCAGCGGGAGCCGATGTGGTGCATGTTGATTCTGTAAAGCCGGTGATTTCATGGGCCAAAGAGATGATGGAGGCAAGTAATCTCGACAACATTCGCTGGGTGGTGGAGGATGCCATGAATTTCGTACGCCGGGAGGTGAAAAGGGGCAACCGTTACGATGGCATCATCCTCGATCCGCCGGCGTATGGCCGGGGCCCCGACGGGGAGAAATGGATTCTTGAGGACTCGATCGACGAAATCATTGCCATCTGCAAAGAGATACTTGAACCGGAACATGGGTTTTTTGTGCTGAGTCTCTATTCCATGGGTTTTTCTGCGCTGATATGCGAGAACCTTGCCAAAACAAGGTTTGGCGATATCGCCGGAATGCAGAGCGGTGAATTTTATTTCAGCGACCGGGGGAAACGGAGGTTGCCATTGGGGACTTTTCTGAGGTTTTCGAGGTAACCAGTAATTTAAACTCTGCGTGAATCAAAATTTGAAAGTTTCAATTAATTTGGTGCATATTTTTTCAGACGTTTCCTGATCCAGAGAACCAAGTTTTTTATTTAGACGGCTTTTGTCAATGCTCCTCATCTGGTCAACAGCCAACTGTCCCTTTTTTCCAAGGAAGTAACAGTCTACCCGGGTAGGATATGGTTTTAAAGTGCTGGTAAGAGGAACAATGATAACGGTGTTCAGATACCTGTTCGCTTCATCCGGTGAAACCACCAGGCATGGTCTTATTTTAATAATTTCAGAACCAATTGCCGGGTTGAGTTCCACATGCCATATGTCAAATCGTTTTACCATGTCCACTCTGTATTATCAAACTCGTTGGATATATTTTCAAAGGAGTCCAATTCCTCATTAACTTCATTTTTTTGTGCCTGTGCAAATAATTTAGCCCAGTTCTCCCTTGGTTTTTCCTTTTGTAACGGAACAAACAGCAAACAACCATCTTTTTCCTGAATATCAAACGTTTTTGTCGAACCAAATTTGTTTAATATCCTCTTTGGGATGATTATCCCTTGTGAATTTCCAATTTTCACCAATGATGTTTCCATGATGTTCGATTTTCATTGCAAATGTACGACAAAATGTTATAACACGTTATAACATTTTGCTAAATGAATGACAATTATTCAGGAAGTTTCAAAATTATCAGCCGGAATCTATTTTTACACATTCTCATCAGGTGGGTTTTTAGCGTCAGAACGGATTTGTGTGATTAGGCAAATTGGTGTTTTTCATTATGGGATTCACTTTTTTGACAATGCACCAGCAATATTTCCTTTAAAATTATTCTATATTCGCCGCTTGAAAACAAAACCTTAATAAAAACCCATCAAACAGTCATGAAACAACTGATATTTATTCCCATTTTCTTTCTTTTGCTGATGTTAAATCAACCAGGTCTGGCCCAGCAATACTCCAATGAAGACCCTATCCTGCCCCTGAAAACTAACAGGTCGGTGTTGTTTGGGAATGATATTGTTATACATGACCAGCCGGAACGTGATCAAAGAAATATTTCGATATGCTGTGCTTTTAATGGCTGGCTCTATGCAGTTTATTCTTATAATCAACCGGATCAGGCAAATATTTCTATTTTAAAATCAACAGATAATGGTCTGACCTGGAATGTTATAATTGAAACGGGATTTGATTATTATGATTGTATAATTAAGAAAGTAAATATTATGGTGTGTGGAAATAGTATTCCGAACCTAAAATTATTTGTTGGATGCGTTATCCTTGATACCCTCGATGGTTCCAGTAGTGGGAAGGTTTGGCGTAATAAAGCAGAACCATATACTCCTGAAGAATGGGTATTAAATGAAGGAAATATTAATGATCTCTCATTAGCTAGTGATTATATGTATCCGGCCGGTAATTCAAACCCTTATAGTATTGCTACTTTATACTCAAGTAACGGCCCAATAATGGATTCTTTGGTGTTTTTGTCTTCAGGTAATGGAGGACTGTCATTTGACAATCGCCAGGTTGTCGCAATTACTTCAAAAATATTTGATAAGGTGGCCTTGAATTATGGAAGAAGCCCCTCGTATAACAGTGGAAGATATTTTGCTGCCTGGGAAGAGCAGGATAATCTGAATTCGAATACAGGGCATATTTTCACAGCTCACTCTGAACCTCTGTTCAATAGTCCGTTTACTGTCCCTGTTTGTTTGGACTCTCTTGATCCTTCAGCAATTAATAAGTCAAGGAACCCTGTTATTTCCTGCCAGTTCAATGATGTGAATAACGATAGTTCCAACCTGACAGAAGTAATTATGTTCGAAAAGTATTTGCCTGGAACAAATTCCTATGATCTGCAAGGATATTATAACCTGCAGGCAACAAATTCAAACTATTTCAGAAATTTTTCTGCCTCACCATCGCAAAACTACAAAATCCATCCCGATATCAATTTCAATCCATATAATTCGACGTTTATGATGACATATTACGATTCCACCGGGAATAAGTTGCCTTTTCTGACCAATGATGTCAATATGACGACTCCGGATTCATGGAATACAATCACCAACGGATATAACGACAATAACAATATTAGCGCTCCTCATCCAAAAGTGAATTTAAATGTCATTCAGCACACCGGGATGAATGCATGGATTGCAGAACGGCCAAACGGAAACGGGATGGCATTGTTTGATTCTCCATATAGTGTTTATAATGGAATTTCGGAAATCAAAAGCATATATGCCAGGCTTATAGGCTCTTATCCAAATCCATGCACTACAAATACAACGATTCGGTTTGAATTGCAAAAACCTGAAAAAGTGTCTGTTGTTCTTTATTCTCTGATCGGGCAAACACTGAAAATCAGTAAGGAACAAATTTATCCGGCAGGGTTGCATCAATTAAATTTCAATATTTCGGAATTTTCTCAAGGGACATATATGTATACCATTCGTGCAGGAGAATATTTTGCCAGCGATAAAATAACTATTATTCGATAATATGAGGTTATTCAAATGAAGATAAAAGTTTGGCAGCTTCAGCACCTTTGATTTTGAACCTGACATATTCAGCATTACTTCCTTGGTCATGCCTGTTCAAAGTTTTTCCATGATTCTTACCACGGCTGTATAATACTTGGTTTTACACCTATCAGGAATTTGGGTTATCTTTGTAAAAAAAAAAGCCGGATGCTAACGATTTTACCTAAATCATCGGAAAACATTATACCAATTCTTTCCAGTTTTAAGGAGAAGGCAAGGAACATCTATGGCCATAAATTAAAAAAGGTAATCCTTTATGGTTCCTATGCCAAAGGCATTGCGAATCAGGATTCAGACATCGATTTAATGATCGTCCTTTCTGACATGGAATCCCCATTTGCTGAAATTGAACGACTGACTGATATTAAATTCAGTATCGGGCTTGAACATGATGTTTTTATATCAACAAATCCGGTGTCGGAAGATAGTTTTTCTCATTCAAATCTCCCGATTTTCAAAAACGTATTCAGAGATGGCATTGAAGTATGAATGAAAATGTAACCGTTTTCCTGGATAAAGCATTTGAGTGCCTTGAAGATGCTAATGCCTTGCTTGAGAAAAGTCGTTATACAGCTTCGGTTTCGCGAAGTTATTATGCAATGTTTCACGCGGCACAGGCTGCTTTATTGTCCGAAGAAATTGAGACATATACGCATACAGGAGTCAATGTTCAATTTCAGAAAACCTTTGTTAAAACCGGTAAATTCCCTGTTTTATTTGGGAAAACCTTTTCAAAAATTCTTGACCAACGGTTGAAAAGTGATTATGAAATTGGGTTC
Organism: uncultured Draconibacterium sp.; assembly: GCA_964355945.1. Taxonomy (GTDB): domain Bacteria; phylum Bacteroidota; class Bacteroidia; order Bacteroidales; family FEN-979; genus CAIVAT01. The sequence goes on along the minus strand of CAYHGE010000013.1, from coordinate 20,102 downwards.
AAGGCTTCTCCTGACGATGCAAAACATACATTTGAGGAGGCTTCAGAGTTTGTTACATCAATAAGGAGTTTTCTGATGGCATGACAATCAACATGTAACGCTCAATTGGCTACATGACAACTGATGCACAAAAAGGGCATTAACCCGATTATAAAAACAGCTCACTTGCTATCCGGTCAGCAAACAACTTCCCCTCATCTGTCAAAAAATACACCCCGGAGTGTTCAGTCAGCAACCCCTGCTGAACAAAGGATCCGGCGCGTTTACTTATTACTTCGTACTTTGTACTTTGTACTTCTTCCAATACTTTTGCCAGGTTACATCCCCACATCGTTCGCAGCGAAGTCATCACATATTCATTGTATTTCTGGGTACTGGTCAGGATCTCTTCTTCATACAGGAGAACACCTTTATCGAGGTTTTCGATGTATTTCGACAGGTTGGAAATATTCCATCTCCGTGATGTCCCATTGTAGCTGTGTGCAGACGGGCCAAGTCCAAGGTAGGGGATCCCGTTCCAGTAGTTGGTGTTATGAATGGCATGCATCCCGGGTTTTGAAAAGTTGGAGATTTCATACTGCTGAAATCCGTTTTCCCGCGATTTCTCCATCAGCATTTTAAACTGTTCAACCTGCGATTCATCACTTACAGGGGCTGATTTTTGTTTGTCGATCATCCAGGCCAGCGGGGTTTTTGGTTCGACGGTAAGTGCGTAAGCAGAAATATGCGGAACCCCCAGTGAAAATGCTGTTTCGAGATTTCTCAGCCAGCGAATGTTGTTCGCACCCGGAATGCCATAGATCAGGTCGATGCTGATGTTGCCGAATCCCGCTTTCTGAAGTCTTCTTACAGCCAGCACTGCCTGTTCAGCCGAATGTGACCTGTTCAGAAAGGTAAGATCATCATCGTCAAATGATTGCACCCCCAGGCTGAACCTGTTGAACCAGGTATCCCTGAGTTCTGCCACATACTCCTCCGTCACATCATCCGGATTCAACTCCAGCGTATACTCTGGCAGCACGCTCCCCTCTCCTCCAGGAGAGGGGGCAGGGGGTGAGGTGTTTTCCAGTCCGGGGTCGGGGGTGGGGTTTCGCGGAGGCGAGGTAACTAACTCCAATACCTCCTGCAACTCCCCCGGCCGATAAACCGACGGCGTTCCCCCACCGAAATACACCGTATTCACCGGTTCTTCACAAAGGTAATCCCGGGTCAGCGCAATCTCCTTTTTCAGCGCCTCAAGAAACGGGACTTTCTGTTTTTGCGAAGCCAGGGAAAAGAAGTTGCAGTAGTGGCATTTGTGCCTGCAAAATGGGATATGGATGTAGATGCCTGCCATGAAATTATTTTTTCATGACAATGCGGAAGATGGTGCCCTTGTTGATGGTGGAGGATTTCACAAAGATCTTGCCTGAATGGTAATTTTCAACGATCCGCTTTGTGAGGGTCAGGCCAAGTCCCCAGCCCCGTGCTTTGCTTGTATATCCGGGCCTGAATATGGTCTTAAACCGCGATTTTGGGATCCCTTTACCGGTATCGCCAATGTCGATGTGAATATGGTCATCATCATCGGTAATTTCAATATTCACGATACCGTTGCCCTCCATGGCATCCACGGCATTTTTACAGATATTTTCAATAACCCATTCAAACAGGTGAAGGTTCAGCGGGATCATGATTTCCTGATCGGGCCCTGGATTAATTTCAAAAATGACCTTGGCTGAAATCCTGGAACGAATGTAACCAACTGTGTTATAAACAACTGCAACGATGTTTGTCTTCTGGAGTTTGGCGGTGGAACCAATTTTAGAAAAGCGGTCGGTGATGGTCTCCAGCCGCTGAACATCCTTTTCTATTTCAGAGATGGTCTCTTCATCCAATCCTTTGAGTTTTAACAGCTCCATCCAGGCGACCATTGACGAGAGTGGTGTTCCAAGCTGATGTGCAGTCTCTTTGGCCATGCCCACCCATACCTGGTTTTGTTCAGATTTGCGTGCGTAGCTGAAAAGCAGGTAGGCGATGAGCAGGAACACAAAAATGACCCCTAACTGCACGATTGGATAATATTGCAGTTGGGTGAGGAGAAAAGAATCCTGGTAAAAGATATAATGTACTCCCGTATCGGCGAGGTCAATCTTGATGGGTTTATTCTGTGAGGCCATGGATTGAAGCGTATTCGCAACCCAGGCTTTGTCATGCAACTTATTTTCGGGGATGTTGCCCGATTGATATACTTTTTTACCGGTGCTGTCGGTAATGATGACAGGGACGGAGGCAGAATTGATCACCACTTCCGAGAAAAAGGATTTTATCAGGTCGTCGAGGACGCTTTTCAGCTTGGCAAAGATGTTGGAATCCTTGTAATACAGGTAAATTTTTGTGTTATACAGGTAATTCACCACAATGGGAGGGTAGGCGGAAAATTCCTGCTTCAGGTTTCCTTCAAGTATTTTTATCGAATCACCAAGGGTTGTGTTCCGGGAGGTCATGATTTTGCCGGATTCATCGGTTACGATGACCGGGATGGTCGTATTTTCTCCGATGATGCTGAGAAAGAAGTTGAGATCTTCATTTGATGTGGCAGTCAGAATGCGTCGCTGGGCTTCGGCAACGATCGAAACCCTTTTCCGTTCTTCGGTTTTGAGCTGTTCAAACAGGTTGTTGGTATAATTCACCAGGTCGGCTTTCTGGTGAATGGCATCTGCCCAGATCTCCACATTTTTCCGCTCGTCTTTCCTGATTTCATTCACCAGGAGGCTCGTATAATAGAGTGATGCTGCTACAATAAGAATGGCGAAGGCAAACAGAAATAATTTCCAGCGCCTTTTTTTGAGGTATATATCCACTGACAGGTGTTTTGTTGGCCCGGGAAATCCCGCGGGGATGCAACTCCATTAACGGTATTCCAGGAAATTTATTTTCAACTGGTTATACATATTTCTCCCCTTTTTCCAGCATCACATCGTTTACAAACTGCCTGATCTGCTGCTCATCTGATTTCTTGCAAACCAGGAGTACATTTTCAGATTCAACAACGATATAGTCGTTGAGGCCTTCAAGCACCACAACTTTGTCTTTCGGCATGTTGACAATGCAGTTGGAGGAATCGTACATCATTACATTTTTTCCAACAACAGTGTTGCCTTGTTCATCGCGGGTGCGGTTTTCATAAAGTGAACCCCAGGTGCCAAGGTCTGACCAGCCAAAATCAGCAGCCAGCACATAAACATTGTCGGCACTTTCCATCACGCCATAGTCGATGGAGATGCTTGTGCATACCGTATAAGTATTTGCGATGAAGGCTTTTTCGTCTTTTGTGCCATACTTTCCGATTCCCATTTTGAACAGCGCATCCACCTCGGGAAGGTTTTTTTCAAAGGCTTTCATAATGCTTTTCAGCGACCAGATGAAGATGCCGGCATTCCACAGGAAATCACCGCATTTCAGAAAAGTTTCTGCAAGTTCAAGATTTGGTTTTTCGGTGAAAGTTTTCACTTTCCTGATCTGTGGTTCTGGCGGGTAAACATGTTTTTTGCCATCCACGTACTGAATATAGCCATAGCCGGTATCTGGCCGGCTCGGACGAATTCCGAGGGTGAGAAGCCAGTCGTTTTCGGTCGCGGCATCGAGGGCTGATTCCACGTTCTGCAGGAAAATATCCTCTTTAAGGATGATATGGTCGGAGGGAGCAACCACGATGCGCGCCTCCGGATCGCGTTCAAGGATGCAGTAATTGGCATACGCCACACAGGGGGCGGTGTTGCGGCGGGAGGGTTCCATCAGGATCTGCTGGCTTGCAATTTCGGGAATCTGCTTTTGTACAAGCGATTTGTAAATCTCGTTGGTGACAATATAGATGTTCTCCCGCGGACATATCCGCTTAAATCTTTTATACGTCTGCTGAATCAGCGTTTCCCCTGTTCCCAGGATATCAATGAATTGCTTTGGATGGGTTGTTCTGCTCATGGGCCAGAACCGGGCGCCGATGCCGCCGGCCATGATCACGCAGTAGTTGTGTTTTGACTTTGCCATACCGGAAGAGTTAAATTTCATACAAACATAATGAAAAAGATTTACGATTTACGATTTACGGGTTGCGATTGGAATAAATCGTAGGCGGGGATCGATATTGAGGGATGTGTGAGGGTAGATCCTTTTCAAGGGCAGTTCAAATATTATTTTGAAAATTCCTTTACTGTTTAAGAATCTTTCCCATTCTGACTGACCTTTCATTGGTCAATCTGATAAAATATACCCCGCCGGGCATGTCACCCATATCAATCCATGGTTCAGTTTCAGTAATATTAATTCTGAGCAGTTCCTGGCCATTGAGGTTAAAGACAGATAGTTGATATTGAAATGGTGTTTCCAATTGTTGAATGGAGAATTTATTATGTGCAGGATTTGGATAAGGTAAAATTTGTTTGGTGATCATTGAGCTTTCATTCAAACCTACTCCACCCTCATTTATGGTTTTCAGGATTGTTCCCCCACATCCAACAGCATAACAGGTATTCGAATCAGTAAAATATACAGAATTTAAACTATTTGAAGTTCCGGAAGACTCAATGACCCAGCTTATTCCTCCATCAAAGGTTTTCAGGATCGTACCATTTTCACCGCCTACATACCCACTAAAGGCGTCTGCAAAATGGACCGAGTTTAATTGGTTCGTTGTTCCGGAGGACTGGATTACCCAATTGTTTCCTCCATCTGTGGTTTTTAAGATTGTACCGCTTGCGCCCACTGCATAGCCGGTTGTGATATCAGGAAATGAAACAGCATATAAATCATACAGGGTTCCTGAGGGCAGCGTGTTCCAGGTGAACCCCCCATTTGTAGATTTCACTATATAACCATGGTATCCGGCGGCATACCCTGTATCGCTGCTATTGAAATAAATGGCGTTTAAATCATACGGGGAAGCTATTGCCGGAAAAGTCCAGGTAAGGCCACCATCGACGGTTTTCATGACTGAACCGGATGCCCCGAAACGAAATCCAACAGCATATCCGATACTGGTAGTCGGAAAATGCAGGGACTTAATAGAAAAATAATTCCCCGAATTCAGTAATCCCCAATTTGTACCTCCATTGGTGGTTTTCAAAATCACACCCTCCTTTCCAGCAATATACCCAACCTCCGGGCTTGGGAAGCAAACAGAAAATAATTTTTTCAAAGTCCCGGAATTTTGAATTGACCATGTTACACCTCCATTTATAGTTTTCAGTATGGCACTGTTGATATTGACATCATTGCCTTCGCTAACTGCATATCCTGTATTTGCATCTGTAAAAGTAACTGAATGAAGATTGTATAATGTTCCTTGGGATTGACGATTCCACGAAAAACCGCCATTTGCACATGTCAAAATAATTCCAAAATCACCAACCACATATCCCCTTAAGTTATTTATGAAATAGGTGGACCTGAAATTAGAATAAACATTAATCCCTGTATACGTATCGACCCAGGTTACCCCTCCGTCGTTGGTTATCATCACACTTCCACTTCCAGCCACACAACCCTGATTGGTATTGGTAAAAAAAACAGCGTTGAAATCTGTCGGCCATGTTCCGGCAAGAGTGATTGTCCAGGTAGTTCCGCCATTAATGGTTTTTAAAATAGTGTTGTTGTTTCCAACTGCGTATCCTGTATTTGCATTTAGGAAAAAGAATGAATTTAAAGGACTGGTTGTCCCTGAATTCAAAATGGTCCAGTTCATCCCACCATTGGTGGTCTTCAAAATTGTTCCACTCCGTCCAGCTATAAATCCTGTATCGGGAGCGGTAAAAAAAACAGCGTTTAATGCAACAGAAATACCGGGATTTTGCAGGGTCCAGTTGGTTCCTCCATTGGTTGTTTTAAATATTTTACCAATTCCGCCAACAACATATCCAGTATTTAAATCCGTAAAACAAACAGCGCATAGCAAATCTGTGGATCCAGTATTCTGTTGTATCCATTGTAAGCCTCCATCAATGGTTTTGATAATAGTACCAGTATCACCTGCGGCATAACCCGTTGTAGAGTTTACGAAAAAAACAGAATTTAAACTTGTTGAAATGCTTGAATTCAGAAAAGTCCATTGTGCTCCTCCGTTTGTTGTTTTAAGTATGGTACCTTTGGCTCCAACTGCATAACCAATACTGTCATTCGTGAATTTTATATCATTTAAAGTATTGCCCTGGGGTAATGGATTCATCCATTTCCAATTCTGAGCAACAGTGATATCTAACAAGAATAACCCAATTATGAACAAAATGAAATTCTTCATTCCGACTTTCGGTTAAGAGATCATGGTGATACGGGAAAAAGAGCGCTCAATATCCTGATCCTGTAAAGATATTAAAATTGAATGAAAACACCACCATAAATGTTTTGGTAAAATCCTGACAATCAGACCAGCGTTGCAAAATTATTAAAGCAATTCCTTCACCGGTGCCCCTGCGCTAACAAGATATACCCTGTTATTGGTCAGGCAAATGCAACGGTAACGGGTTCGTACTTTCTCCTTTTTCTGAAAGGTTTTCCGGCCGTGGAGGGTGAAAACTGCGTCAAACGGGAGTTCTTCCAGTCGCCGGGTTTCATCGGGAGGGTCATGGTTTTTCAACATTTTGGAAAGATGATGATCCGCTGATGAGGAGGCTTTCGGATTCTCGAGATATTGGTTAAGGACGGGAAGAATGTCTAGAGGAAAAACAGCAGGGTTAAGGTAAGGTTCCATCAGCAGACTGAATTTTGCCTTCCACTCTTTCCCATGAGGCAGCGGCTTCTTTTTTCTGCGAAGGGTGAATTTTTTCAACGATTCTGAATGGTCGAGATTTACATGGTGGTGCGCCAGTTCATGCACAAGTGTGATCAGGAAGGCATATGGGTTGAGGTTGCCATTCACCGTGATGCGGGCTGGTTCGCTTTTATGAGGTGGCCGGTAATCGCCCGATTTGGAGGTACGTTCCCGTACAACCTTTAGGCTAATTGGGTTTTGAGTGATTTGCTCCACAACAGTTACCACAGCGGCTGCCGGGAGCCGTGGGCCAAGAACCAGCCTGATCTTCTCTTCAAGATGAACTGTACCGGGTTTGGTTGAAGGTGGTTTTGATTGAAATAGAGAGAGTTGCACCAGGATATGTTAAAGTTTATGCAACTTCATATTCAAATTTCATCGGTTGCGGCATTTTCTTGGATGCATTCAAAACCTCAATCCCAATAATATTTCCCGCAGCGTTATAGTCAATGATAATTCCGGGTTTATCCTCATCACTCTCGCCAATTTTTTCATCCGAGAACTGAATGTAGAGAATGTCTACCTCCTGATCATATTTTACCTTCATAATACTTTTCTATTTTTGAAGTTTTGTAAACCGTTACAACCAATGCAGGTGTTTTGTTGATATTTAGAAATACCCTGATGAGGAACCGTTGCTCGTTGATGTCCCTGACGATACTTTGAAGGACCATCAGATTATCATGTTCAAGTTTCTGATCAGGTCAGGCAATAATACTTTCAACAATTTCCATCGGTATACCCCTCAAATCCATTTGTTTAAGAGCATGTTGAGAAAACAGATGGTCCATCGGATTTTGATTGCCTGTTACAAAGGTAAGATTTTAATGATTATTAATGAGGTGAGGAAGTGATAGAATGAGGTAATTTCATCAAACCTATTTGAACCTGGGGCAGTCACACCCTTTCGGATGACCCGACCGGTGAGAAGGATACCGGGAAGAACTGCACGCGTCAGCCATGAGCAGCAGGATTACCGCACCGGCCATCAATATCAACCTGATCCGGGATATCTTCATGAACTTTTTTTTCATCGATAAAGGTACTCAAATTTATAATTCCGCACCTACGGCGCGGAAAAACACCATGACATCCATCAGGCTACCAGAATCGGGCTCCTACGGAGCCGGACCACCCGACAGTAAAACAATACTCGCCCGTCCGCCAATTTTTCCTGTACATCAAACGCAGGTTCTCCTTTTTTTGGTACTTTAGCAAAAACATTTTATGCTAAAGGTTTTCACCACCATCGGGAATTATGTGCTGCTGATGCAAAAGGTTTTCAGCAGGCCGCAAAAGCGCAGGATCTTCTGGGACCAGCTGATGACCGAAATCAACAGCCTCGGCCTCGAATCACTGGGCATTGTGGCGTTCATCTCTGCATTCATGGGGGCCGTTGTTGCCATACAAACGGCATACAACATTACCAGCCCGCTGATTCCCATGTCGATGGTCGGATTCACCGTCAGACAGAGCACCATTCTTGAGTTTTCACCCACCGTCATGAGCCTGATCCTTGCCGGGAAAGTCGGGTCGCGCATCGCCTCTGAAATCGGCACCATGCGGGTTACCGAACAAATCGACGCCCTCGAGATCATGGGGGTTAATTCAGCAAACTACCTTATATTTCCAAAAATAGCCGCCTCCATTTTAATCAACCCGGTGCTCATCGTCTTCAGCATGTGGATGGGCATCCTGGGAGGCTGGCTTGCCATGATCGCCACGGGGTTGTCCTCTTCCAATGATTTTGTGCAGGGTATGCGCGATGGTTTCATTGGATATACAATATTTTATGCAATCACCAAAACGATATTTTTTGCCTTCATCATCTCTTCTGTCTCCGGATTTTACGGGTACATTACCCAGGGAGGCGCCCTCGAAGTCGGCCAGGCAAGTACCAAGGCCGTGGTTTTCAGCAGTGTCATCATCATCTTGTTCAACCTGGTGCTTACACAACTTCTGCTCACATGATCGAAGCCCGGAACATCAATAAAACCTTTGGAGAGCACCATGTGCTGAAGGATCTTAGCTGTACCTTCGAGAAGGGGAAGACCAACCTGATCATCGGTCAGAGCGGCTCGGGGAAAACAGTGCTGATGAAGTGCCTGGTAGGTTTATTCGAAGTTGACACCGGCATGGTGCTTTACGACAAACGGAATTTCACCGGGATGAACTTTGAACAGCGCAAAACCCTTCGTCAAGAGATCGGGATGCTGTTTCAGGGCGGGGCGCTGTTCGATTCAATGAATGTGGAGGAAAACGTGATGTTCCCGTTGAATATGTTCACCACGGAGTCACAAGGTGAGAAACTTGAAAGAGTTAACTTTGTGCTGAAGCGCGTAAACCTTGACAATGTCAACCGGTTGATGCCCTCCGAACTCAGCGGGGGCATGCGCAAGCGCGTTGCCATCGCCCGGGCCATTGCCATGAAACCACAGTACTTGTTTTGCGATGAGCCCAACTCCGGTCTCGACCCGCATACCTCCGGCGTGATCGATCACCTTATCCGGGAAATCACCGAAGAGTATGGGATTACCACGATTGTTAACACACACGACATGAATTCGGTGCTCAGCATCGGCGATAGTGTGGCTTATATCTACAAGGGACAGCTTTGGTGGAAGGGCGACAAGGAGACCATCCTGCACTCAGATAATGCAGAGTTGAATGAATTTGTTTTCGGAACAGAATTAACATCCAGGTTAAAGCGATAATAGATGTCCCTGAATTTTATAGATTACATCCTTCTTGTCATTCTTGCCCTGTTCATAATCCAGGGCTACCGCAGGGGAATCATCATATCCCTTGCTTCGGTCGCTGCACTGATCATCGGCATTTACGTGGCAGTTCATTTTTCCAACTACCTTGATGCAACTCTCATGGAACACCTGCGTCCATCCCGCAAATGGCTCCCAATCCTTTCATTTACCATCACCTTTGTTTTGGTTGTTATCGCTGTGATGCTGGTAGCTAAACTAACGGAAAGACTTGTGACGGTTGTTGGCATGGGTTTCTTTAACCATCTGGGCGGAGCAGTGCTGGGACTGGTCAAGGGGGTGATCCTGCTCAGCATCCTGATTTTTATCATTAAAAGTGTTGATCCCAAAGGGAAATGGCTTACCGAAAAGGATCAGAAAGGATCATACTTTTTCAGCCGTGTTGAGAAAATTTTCCCGAAACTGATGAAAACTTTCGGAGGCGAGATCAAGTTCCCGGAGAAGTTTACCCTTTGAAAGTCACTGCCGGTAATTGACCAATCAGTCCAGGATGGCCTTGATGCCCGGTAACTCCTTGCCTTCAATGTATTCAAGCATCGCACCACCGCCGGTGGAGACATAGCTTACTTTTTCAGCGAGGCCATATTTGTTGATCGCAGCAACGGAATCACCTCCGCCTACCAGTGTGAAGGTGCCATTTTCAGTAGCTTTTACAAGTGCCAGTGCGATAAATTTCGTACCTGCCTCGTAGTTGTTCATTTCAAATACGCCCATCGGCCCGTTCCACAGGATGGTACCCGATTGTTCAATGACATGGTTGAATTTTGCACACGCTGACGGTCCGATATCCAGCCCCATCCAGGGAACCTGTATATCGAAAGCACTGCTGGTCTTTTTGTTGGCATCGTTTGAAAAAGCATCTGCCAGCACGGCATCCTGGGGAAGGTATAGATTTACACCCTTTTCTTTGGCGCGTTCCACGATGCTTTTTGCCATTTCAAGGTAATCATCTTCAACCATGGATGCACCGATTTCGCCACCCTGTGCCTTGATGAAGGTAAACATCATGCCACCCCCGATGATGATGTTGTCAACTTTATCCATCAGATGGTTGATGATCTCGATCTTGGTTGAAACTTTGGCTCCGCCAAGAATGGCAGTGATGGGCCGCTTGCCGTCTTTCAGGCATTTGTCGATGTTGATGATCTCGTTGGCCATCACATAACCGAACATCTTTGTTTTTGGGAAAAATTCGGCGATGATGGCTGTTGAAGCATGGGCGCGGTGTGCCGTCCCGAAGGCATCGTTCACATACATGTCGCCCAGAACAGATAATTTTCGGGCAAATTCACGGTCGCCTTTTTCCTCTTCCTTGTAAAAGCGGAGGTTTTCCAGAAGCAGGACCTCTCCTGATTTTAGTGAACCGGCAAGGTCGGTGGCTGACTGCCCGATGCAATCATCGGCAAAGTTTACCGGTCTGTTCAGTTTTTGTGAAAGGTATGGAATCAAGTGTTTCAGGGAGAATTTTTCTTCCGGTCCTCCCTTGGGCCGTCCAAGGTGTGACATAAGGATCACGGCGCCACCATCATTCAGAATTTTGGTGATGGTTGGAATGGTCGCATCAATGCGGTTGGTGTCTGTTATGTGATTCTGGCTGTCGAGGGGTACATTGAAATCAACCCTGATTAACGCCTTCTTATCCTTAAAAGTAAAATTGTCAATTGTTTGCATGGGGAAGTACATTTAGTTTAGCTTAGCAAAATTAAAATATTTACAGACGACAATACATATAATTTTTAATTTTACCTTGATTTACAATGGCCGGAACATGCAAGATCTCAGCGTAACCCTTATACAGACCAACCTTTTCTGGGAGGATTCTCAGAAAAACCTTATCCATTTTGACCACCTGTTAAACCAGGTCAGCGAAGCGACCGATCTGATCCTGTTGCCGGAGATGTTTAACACTGGTTTTTCAATCAATCCGTCAAAATGTGCCGAGGCGATGGATGGCCCTTCCATGCAGTTTCTTCGCCTCAAGGCCATGGAAAAAAATGCAGTCATCATGGCCACTTTGCTGATCCGGGAGGGTGACCGTTGTTATAACCGCCTGGTTTGCATGCATCCCGACGGGAATTTTCAGACATACGACAAGCGGCACCTTTTCCGTTTAAGTGAAGAGCAAAAGGTTTTTACCGGTGGCCATCAAAAGCTGATCATGGAGGTGAATGGCTGGAAAATATCGCCAATTATCTGTTACGATCTTCGGTTCCCGGTTTGGAGTAAGAACACCTGGAGTGAAGGAACGTATGAATATGATCTGATGGTTTGCCTGGCCAATTGGCCGGCAATCCGCGAATATGCCTGGAAAATGTTGTTGATTGCCAGAGCCATAGAAAATCAGGCTTATGTGGCCGGAGTCAACCGGGTTGGCGACGATGGACACGGGATCTGGCATTCCGGCGACTCCGTGGCAATCGATTCCAAAGGAAAAGTGATTTGGGCGGCCGAGGCTGGGAAAGAGTCGGTAGAAACAGTCACATTTTCAGCAGGGGAGCTGCAGCTTTTCCGTGATTCATTCACCATGGGGATGGATTGGGACCACTTTTCAATTAAAATGAAAAAGTAAATGGCCATCACCTGGAAGCAATTTGAACGCTATTGGTACCTGTTCTCCCTGGCGGTGATCATCGCATCACTGCCATTCTCAAAACTCGGACTGAGCATTGGCCAGATGATGATGGCGGGCGGCTGGATCGTCGAACGATTTGATTGGAGGAGGTTAATATCATCTTTGCACGAACGCCTGACATTGCGGTCAGTGCTGAACAGCGTCCCGTTGTCATTCTTTCTGTTATTCAATGGAATAGTCACCGGATTTAAACAATTTGCAAAGAACAGACCCGCGTTGATCTTCAGTTCGATCTTCCTGTTCCATATCCTGGGACTGTTTTTCACCACCGACTTTGATTATGCATTTAAAGATCTGCGGACCAAGTTTCCCATACTTCTGCTGCCATTGCTTCTTTCTACATCGGAGGCCATTGACAGAAAGAGTTTTTACAGGTTTATGTTTTTGTTTGTGATGGCAGTGCTGGTAAGGTCGGGATATAATACATGGATGATTTCCATTCACCACTTTGTCGATATCCGTGAAGTATCCCACAACGTATCCCATATTATTTTCAGTTTACTGCTCACCCTCAGCATCTATTCGCTCATCTTTTTCATCTTGAAGCGTGATTTTCTTGTAATCTGGCAGAAGGGCCTTCTACTGGTGATTTTGGCATGGTTTCTGGTTTATATAATTATTTCTCAATCATTTACGGGATTGACAGTCACTTTGATTACCTTACTGGTTTTAATCCCCGTGTTGATTTTTAAGACCAGGAACCGCCGGATGAAAACGATTCTGATCCTGGGCGTCCTGGTTATCATCACCGGTTTGTTCCTGTCGCTACGGTCGTTTGTCAGGAATTATTATCATGTGAACCCGGTGGATTTCACAAAACTGGACCAGAAAACATCGCGCGGCAATCCCTATATTCATAATGTCGCTTCCACTCAGACAGAAAACGGGAATTATCTCTGGATCTATATCCAATGGGATGAGATGCGCGGTGCATGGCAAAAACGAAGCCGGATATCATTCGACAGCCTCAATAAGAAGAATGAAACAGTTGCTTTTACCATTGTTCGCTACCTTACCTCAAAAGGCTGGCGGAAAGACGCCGATGCCATTGAACGGCTGAAACCGGAAGAGGTCGATGCCATCGAAAAAGGAATCGCCAACTATATTTTCAGGGATGAATTCAGTATTCGTGGCAGGATTTATGAGTTCCTGTGGGGATTTGACAATTACCGGGAAACAGGCAACCCGACGGGCTCGACCCTCATGCAGCGTTTCGAGTTCTGGAAAGCTTCGGTCGGGATCATCAGCGACAACTGGCTCACCGGAGTGGGGACAGGTGATATGAACCTTGCATTCAAGGCGCAATATGAGAAGATGCATACCAAATTGTCCCCGGATCAGCGATGGCGCTCCCACAATCAGTTTCTATCCATTTTCATTGGTTTCGGGCTTTTTGGTTTTTTCTGGTTTCTGTTCTCATTGTGTTACCCGCCATTTGTGCTGCATCGGTTTGATGATTATTTTTTCCTGATTTTCCTGATAATTTCCGTTTCATCCATGCTGGCGGGCGATACCATTGAATCACAAACAGGTGTGTCGTTTTTTGCCATTTTTTATTCGTTATTTCTTTTTGCCAGGAAGGAAAAAGAACCTATTTTTCACCAGGAAAGTAAATAAAAACCACATGCAAACTGAGTCTTCAGAAAAATGGCTTATGATCGTAAACCCCAATGCCGGGGTGAAGAAGGGAACCAGGGATTGGCCGAAAATTCAACGGCTGCTCCTTGCGGAGAAAGTGGATTTCGATTTCAGGCTCACCACCGGGCGGGGCCATGCCACAGGGATTACCGCCGAGTCCATTGCAAACGGATGGAGAAACATCTGTGTGGTGGGGGGAGATGGCACGCTCAACGAAGTGCTCAACGGCGTCTTGTCTTATCCTGAGGCTTCAGCCTCAGGTTCCACCCCCAACGTTACGCTTGCGATGATTCCCGTGGGAACCGGGAACGACTGGTGCCGCATGTTCGATATTCCGTTTGATTATGTAAAAGCAATTAATGTACTCAAACAGAAAAAGACTTTTGTACAGGATGCGGGAAAAGTGACCTACTATCAGAAGGAGGTCAGGATGCAACGCTGGTTCATGAATGTGGCCGGCATGGGCTATGACGCCCTTGTGGCAAAAAAGACCAACATACTGAAGGAAAAGGGACTTGGCGGACCGCTGACCTACATGTACTTTGTTTTTGCAAGTCTTTTCCAGTATAAATTCATCGAGGCAGTGGTTGAAGTTGACGGGAAACCGGCATACAAGGGTGATATTTTTTCAATGAATGTCGGAATCTGCAAATACAATGGGGGAGGGATGATGCAGGTTCCCTATGCCATCCCTGACGACGGACTGCTGGATGTGACCCTGATAAAAAGAGCGTCAAAATGGATGGTTGTGCGGCATGCAAGGAAACTATTCGACGGTTCGCTGGTAAGCCTGCCGATGGTTGAAACCTACAAGGGTAAAAACATCCGTATCCGGTCAACAGGAAAGGTATTCCTCGAAACAGACGGAGAGTCGCTGGGACATACGCCGTTTACGTTTGAGATAGTGCCAGGGTGTATCAAGGTTGTGACAGGTTAATTTACAATTTACGATTTACGATTGAACGATTTACGATTAGTGTTGCATACTCGTAAATCGTAAATCAAACAATTCAATCGTCATTCGTAAATCATCCAATCGTAATTCAATTAAGCCCAGTCTCCGGACTCTTTGATCAGCGCCACCAGCGCCTCCGCTGCCATCGCTTCATCAATATTTTTTTTGACCAGCTTTTGCCCCTTGTAAACATGTATTTTGCCGCTTCCGGCTCCTACGATTCCATAATGTGCATCAGCCATTTCACCGGGGCCATTGACCACACAGCCCATCACCGCAATTTTCAGCCCTTTGAGGTGTGAGGTTTTTTCCTGTATGATTTTCAACACATCCTGGATGTTGTATTGAGTCCTGCCACATGAAGGGCAGGCGATAAACTCGGTTTTGGTTATTCGCACACCCGCCGACTGAAGGATGCTGTATGCAGCCGGAATTTCGAATTCAGGATCTTCGGTCAGGGAGACCCTGATCGTATCTCCGATGCCATCGGCCAGGAGGCTGCCGATGCCAATGGCTGATTTGATCCTTCCGTCTTCCCCCGCACCGGCTTCTGTAACCCCAAGATGGATGGGGTAGTTCATCCCTGCCTGCTGCATTCTCGCTGCTAAAAGGCGGTTGGCCGTGATCATCATCCTGATGTTGCTGGCTTTCAGTGAAAAAACAAGGTCATGAAATGAGTTGCTTTCACAAACAGCGGCAAATTCAAGTGCTGATTCGACCATTCCCAGGGGAGTATCGCCAAACAGGTTCATGATCCGTTCGGAGAGGGAGCCGTGATTTACCCCGATGCGGATCGCCGTGCCATGTTCCTTGCAGATTTTCAGGAGCGGCGAGAGGCGCTGGTCTATCTGGTCAAGGACAAATTCCGGATTGTTTTCGGGTGACACGTGACGGGTGACGCGTGACGGGAGGTAGTTGCCAGGGTTAATCCGGACTTTCTCAACAATGGTAGCTGCAACTTCTGCAATTTGTGCATTAAAGTGTACGTCGGCAATGATGGGTGCAGTGTAGCCCTGCCGCCGGAGTTCCTTTTTAATTTCACGGAGGTTTTCGGTCTCTTTCATATACGGAACAGCAATCCGTACATATTCGCAGCCTGCCTCAATCATGCGGATCGCCTGCGAAACAGTCGCTTTTGTGTCGAGCGTGTCGGTGTTGGTCATCGACTGAACGCGTACCGGGTAATCGCCCCCCATGGGAAGGTTTCCGATGTTTACGACCCTGGTCTGGTATCTGAATGGATTTTCTGAAGTCATTTGGTAAGGTCTTGATTAAAAGATCAAAAGTACGATTCTCTTATGAAAAAGATCAGTATGTTCAAGACATCATGTATATTTACTGCTTAGGCGTTGAATTAGTATTACCCTTATAGTTACAATAGCCGCCATATGGCGGTTAGCATAAGCGTCAGCAACAATTATAAAACCAACAATATGATAAGCATTGCAAGTAAAAAAATATCCATAACAAGAAACTAAATTTTAATTGTTTTGACTTTTCAAATCTTACCTTGCACAGGACAAGTGAAAGAAAAATCAGTTAATGATAAAATTGAAAATGGACTAAACAACCAATCATCTAATTTAAAACAAGCTACGACGTTTCCGCAAATACACACCAATTTAAATGGAATGGTAAGTGAATTTGTCAGGTCAATGTATCAAGATACAAAAGGAAATTATTGGTTTGGAACAAATGGAAATGGGATTATACGCTACGACGGTAAAACACTTGAAAGAGTTACTATTGAACAAAGTCCTATGTGGCTGGCTATTAGAAAAATCATTGAAGATAAAGTTGGCAATATTTGGTTTGGAACGTCTTCCGGGCTTGTAAAATATGATGGGACAAAATTCACTTTATACACCACTAAAGACGGATTAACTACAAATGTTGATCAAAGTATTTTTGAGGATAACAAAGGGCAATTGTGGTTTGGCACTTGGCAAGGCTTATGCATTTTTGATGGTGAGAAATTCGTGAATGCCCGAGACAAAGAACCTTGGACAAATTAGAAATAACTGTTGCTACGAGCCTGCAACTACATCAAAACTAACGTAATGTTGCTTTTCAAAGGCTCTGCCTTTGATGCAGTTGCAGGCCAGGCGTTAGTTGAAATGAAAATTTTGAGTTCACAAATTAGTAATGTATCTTTGTTCAATGGACAATAAGGAACATATAACCAAAGCGTTGAAAGATAATAAACTAGACTTGTTTGCAAGGTATCATCTGACATCTATTGGAATTTTTGGCTCATTTACAAGAGAAGATTTCCGGGATGATAGCGATATTGACATTCTTATTGACTATGATCAACCTATTGGGATTGAATTCATTGATCTTGCAGAAGAACTTGAGAAAATTCTGAATCGCAAAGTCGATCTTGTTTCAAAAAACGGGGTCAAACCAAAGTACTTTGATGAAATTCAAAAAGATCTGATTTATGTCTAAACGGACTCCACGACTTTTACTTGAGGACATTCAAGAATCTGCGGTAAAGATCCTCGAATATACCAAGGATCTGACATTTGCCGAGTTTTCTATAGATAACAAGACAATCGATGCCGTTATACGCAATTTTGAAATTATTGGGGAAGCATCGAATCTGCTACCGGATGAAATAAAAGATAAGTATCCGGAGATCGATTGGCACAGAATTCGAGGATTCCGTAATCGTGTCGTCCATGACTATTTTGGTGTTGACCTTCAAATTGTATGGAAAATCACCTTTGATCAAATTCCAGGACTCATTTCTGAAATAGTCAAGATAATTCGGCACTTCTGACGATAATAAACTCACTTCAACTAATACAGCAACTAAGCCCCATACTGCATATTTCGTAATTTGCTGTCAGGATTGACTTGCAGTCTGTCGTCCTATACTTTGATAACTTATGAAAAAGTTTTCCGTTGTTCTCAGTTTTTCCCTTATCTCAATCCTCGGCTTCCCCCAGTGGAAATGGCAAAATCCTTCGCCGGCAAAGCCGTTAGCCAATGGCAGAGCGGCTGTACAAAAAGTATGAGCTTTGACAACTAGTTCCCTTGCGGTGAAAAAATAAAATAATCGCCGCATAAATGCGGTAAATAATTTGTACATTTACCGCACAAAGAGTTTCAGGTAATGGCAAAATACATTTATGAGTACAAAAACTGGACAGATTTTTCGTGGCAGGACAAAGCCATAAATGCCGTATTTGGCGAGGTTCGGCTTATGCAGGGAAAAATAATAGGACAAATGAACGCTTTGGGATTTTCTGCCAAAGAAGAAGCCACACTAACCGCCTTAACCTTAGACGTAGTAAAATCATCAGAAATAGAAGGCGAATTGCTTAATTATGACCAGGTACGTTCGTCAATTGCAAGGCGTTTGGGCATCAACACCGCCGGACTTGTACCGAGCAGCCGCCACATCGAAGGCGTGGTAGAAATGATGCTGGATGCCACCCAGCGCTACACATTGCCTCTAACCGAAAAACGTTTGTTTGGTTGGCATGCAGCACTTTTCCCCACAGGTTACAGCGGACCTTACGCAATAGAAGTGGGACGATACCGCACAGGCAAAATGCAAGTGGTTTCAGGCGCAATGGGCAAAGAAAAAGTGCATTACGAAGCCGTAAAGCCCCAATTGGTAAAAACGGAAATGGACAGGTTCTTGGATTGGTTTAACAGCGAAAATGGGCTTGACCCTGTTTTAAAAGCCGCCATAGCACACTTTTGGTTTATCATCATTCACCCCTTTGATGACGGAAACGGCAGAATTGGAAGAGCCATAACCGACATGTTGGTAGCCTTCGCCGAAGGCAGTGGAGAACGTTTTTACAGTATGTCTAACCAAATATTAGCCGAACGCAATCGCTATTACGAAGTATTGCAAAAAGTGCAACATAGTTCAGGCGACATTACCGAATGGCTCGACTGGTTTTTGCATTGCCTCAAAAATGCGATACTCACCACCGAAAACACCACACAAAAAATACTGAGCAAAGCTGGGTTTTGGAAATTACACGAACATACCCCTGTCAATGAACGCCAACGCCTGATACTCAATAAACTCTTTGACGGTATTGAAGGAAAATTACAAACCTCAAAATGGGCTAAAATTACTAAAACCTCTACTGACACAGCCTTACGGGACATAAAAGACCTGGTTGAAAAGGGCATCTTGCAAAAAACTGACGAAGGAGGACGAAACGCCAGCTACGAATTAGCAGACTTTAAATTGGAATAAACACTGGTTATAATATGGAAGACTTCGTGCGGTCGTTTTTCGCGACCCGACACCAACCTGTTAATGCAACCCCTTTACCCTCGGCTTCCCCGCAACAAAATCTTTCAGGTAAAACGGCTCAAAGTACGCCAGGTTTTCAAACTCCTGCTGCCTGAATTTCTCAGCGGCAAGACCAGCCAAAAATCGTGCGGATGCCTGGAAGTCATCCATGAAGAAAGCATTTGGATTATTTTCGAAGAGGGCCTTGCATTTTTCAGCACCATCTCCCCCAAAAATTACAGTATTTCCAGACAGTATTTCCTGAAACGAAAATTCATCGACAACCTCAGCCCGAACCTCCCTGACTTCGTGGTTTTCCTGATCAAAAACCGCGCAATATACCTCCATTCTCCGTGCATCAATCATCGGACAGAATAAAGTCGCGCCTTTTAATTTTTCACTTTGTACTTTGTACTTTGTACTTTGTACTTTGTACTTTTCACTTTGCATTTCCTCACTCATCCCAACCGCCATTGCCTGCAACGTCGGCACCGCAATCAGCGGTTTATCCAGCGCATAACATAAACCTTTTGCAGTAGCCACGCCAATCCGCAGACCGGTATATGAACCGGGGCCCATGCTGACGGCGAGCGCATCGAGTTCAGCAAACCTGATACCTGAAGATTTTACAAGTTCGTCAATGAAGGTTGTCAGCATCGCCGAGTGAACATTGCGTACCGACGATTCTCTGATATCAAGGAGTTTTTCATCCCGGAAGAGTGCCACAGAACATACCTCTGTGGCAGTTTCAAGGCATAGGAGCAGGGCCATGAATTATTTTTCTTTCTCTTTGGTAAACAGGTCTTTCTTATCGACCTTCTTTACCTTGTCGCCGTCATTGAGCAGCTTCGACACAGCACTGTATGGAGCTGTGATGATCTCATCGCCAACCTTCAGCCCGCTGGTAATCTGGATATAGGTATTATCCTGGATGCCTGTTTTAACATCCACTTTTTTGGCAGTTCCGTCGCTCAGGATGAATACGCACTCCTGGATCTTGTCATTTTTCTTGGCATTGGCAACAACCTCCACCTCATCATCGCCACCCT
>CAYHGE010000012.1:0-57395 GCA_964355945.1 uncultured Draconibacterium sp. | reverse complement strand
CCGGAACTGAAAATCCGGAATTTGCTGAGATGCTTTCACAAGCCGGCATTGAAGTTGTTCATGCATGCACGCTGATCATGATTTCCAACAACCTCTACTGACCTTCAGTTCACCGCAAAGACGCAAAGACGCTAAAAATGGTTCACGTAACGATGAATACCTTCCTTAAACACAGACACATTAAAATTGATTAAAAAACCCACCTTTTTATCTGCCAGTTTTAAATATGAAATAAGTTGGGCTGCGTGAACTGGTAAAAGAATCTCAACTGCTTTAATTTCAATGATTACCTCGTTTTCAACAAGAATATCAATGCGAAAATCTTTGTTTAGCCTTTTGCCCCTATAATTGAGTGGCAGGAAAACTTCATGTGCCGCCTTAATACCTCTGATTTTTAATTCTTCCATAAAACAGAACAGATAAACAGATTCCAGCAGTCCCGGGCCAAGTTCTTTATGAACTCTGTAACTCGCATCTACAATCTGACTTGCATAGTATTCGATTATTTGCTTTTCCATACTCCATAGTTTGATTAAGTGATTTTCAACCCTTAATCAGTTTTTATATGAAAAGGTGATACAACATGTTGATTTTTTTTTTTGCGTCTTTGCGCCTTGGCGGTAATGGGCTGTCTAATATCAACACATAAAATAGCAAAGCAGCCCTATACTAATTGATGTATATGGAGCGTTATCTATTGCGTCGCCTGAATCAAAGAAATTCTTATTTTTGCGGCAGTATTGAAACTTCTGATGAAACATCTCCTGATTCTGTTTTTCTTAACCCTGAACCTGCATGGCTTTAGCCAGGTAAACGTTTTGGTGACACCCGCCGATACCCTGGTTTGTTTTCGCGACAGTGTTAATTATACCCCTGTTATTACAGGTTCCGGTAATTCGACGCTCACCTATCGCTGGCAATTGAATGGCCAGGATATTATTGGGGCAACCGATTCAATCTATTCCATCAAACAGGTTACCGAAAACTCCATCGGGACATACCGTTGCATCGTTACGGTTGATGGGGGAGCAAATTATACCAGCAATGATGCCATTTTGAGCATGCGCCCCAGGATGTACATTGATACTTTGTACCGTTACAATCCACTGGGCTGTATCACCGAATGTAAGGGACAATTTAAGGCCCTTGTTTCCGGCGGGACACCGTTTAATAATGAACTTGGGTATATCTATGAATGGCATGCAGGATTTTCGCAGGATACCATTGTGTTCGGACTGTGTCCAAGAAATCTTCCCTATAAATTTACTGCAACAGATTCACTTGGATGTTCCATTGACAGCGCCTACCTGGTTGATTATTTGAAATCACCCAAGGTGACCTTTGAAATCAAGCCGGACACCGTTATTTATCTTACAAATCCGACAATTACAGTATCCTTTCACGATTCAGTGCGAAAACACATTACAAACTGGACCTGGAATTTCGGTGACTCCGTGAAAATTGCAAATATGAACCCTGTATCTCACACGTACAGCGACACGATTAAACCCGATCGCGTGATCAGCATTCAACTCAAATTCACAGATTTAAACGGGTGTGATACCACCATTACCAAGTTAATCATGATTAAAAAAGCCGAACTTGACATTCCCAATGTCTTTACCCCGAACGGTGATTATGTGAATGAGAAGTTTGCTATCCTGCTGATGGATGACGATAAGAAAGACTTTCGCGTTGCATACCTTGGTAATGAACTTTATGTGTATGACCGCTGGGGGAAAAAAGTATTCAACGAGGTAGATTATAAAAGTGAGGATTGGGATGGAGGGAAACTCTCCGACGGCACCTATTTCTACATCCTGAAGCTGACCGGGCAATATGGGGAGATTGTTAAAAAAGGTTCCGTGGCCATTCTCAGGATAAAGCCTGATTAATTAGAATATTTTGTTGTTTCGGCGGGCACCTCTGCTCATGACAAAGTCAGAAACTATATTTTAAATCGGGATTATCACCACAATCGTCAAGCTTTTCTGGATGAGCATGAGCATTTTATCATCAAATGTGGTTTTAAAAATTTGGCTAAAGCCAACCTGGCATTGACCACAGGAATCCTCCAGCTAAAGCTGGAGGCAATTCAATTGGAGGCAAATAAGCTGGAGTCAAATACGGTCACCTAATCAATTGCCACCAGGTTAGAAGGATTGCATGCAAATTATTGGCTTTAGCCAAAAATTTAAAGCAAACATGCATGACAAATTATACATACCTGGCATTATCACCTCATAAATTGCCACTAGCTTTAGCTAGTGGTTAGAAGGATTGCATGCAAATTATTGGCTTTAGCCAAAAATTTAAAGCAAGATGGATGACAAATTATAAGATCCTGAAATTAAGAAAGATAACCGTCCAACAACAAAAGCAGGTTTTAAACCCATTCTTAATTCACATCACAACTCATTTAAACATCAATTTCAGGTAAAAATCCGGCCTGGTTAGTTTTTTCATGACATCCTGGCTGGTGAACATCGATGAAAGCAACTCCCTGACATCATTATTCTTGCGTGCCTTATTCACCACCATGTTAAACAGTTTTGCCGAACCTGCAAGACGTTGCATCACAGCCATTATTTTGAATTCCTGTTTAAACCTTTTATTGATGCGTGCATCATAGGTTAATAATGCTTCAGCAGAAAAATCGTTGTTGCTGAAATTTTGTTCCAGTATCGAAGCTGCGATCTCACCACTTGCCATCGCATTGCCAATGCCTTCACCACTGAACGGGTCAACCAGGAATGCGGCATCGCCCAGTAAAATAAACCTTTCTCCCGACCTGTTTAAATGATGCGTTGCCAGCGGCAACCGGTGAGCTTCAGGCTTCCCGGCAAGCCGCGCATGCTTGAAGCGGGGTGCCAGGAACGGATCGGTGGTGATCAGTTCGTTCAGCTTCTGTGTCAGGTTGATCTTTTCCTTGCTCACCCTGTTTTGCATCATTCCAAAGCCTGCGTTGACAAGTCCTCCGGTTGATGGGAAGATCCAGAAATATCCGGGGAGCAAACTCTTTAAGAACGCTAGTTCAATATAATTTTCGGGATGGAGGCCGGCCACATTTTCAAAATAGCCGCGAATCCCGACACAGAAATGTTCTTTAGGTTCCCTGCCCGGCTGTAGAAATTTTCGTACTGTCGAATTTACCCCGTCCGCCCCGGCAATCACTTTCCCGCGAAATTCATGGCGCTGTGTTACTGCAACAATATGTTCAGCTTGATAAAAAACTCGTTCAACCCGTTCACCTTCAAAAACATGGATGTTTTGATAATTCATGAGCTTCTCAAAAAGAAACCTGTCAAAATCATTTCGTTTGCAAACATATCCCGGAGGCGGGGAGTCAGCGTCAGGGTACAACAAAAACGGCACATCGATCTCGTTGTGATTCGGGGCAACAAACCGGATGCCCCGTGAAGGGATCTTTTCCACCTGCTGAAGGAAGTCTTCGTAAACATTACCCGGAATCCGTTTCATGACATTCAGCACTTTACCGCTGAGTGCATCACCGCATATCTTATGCCGTGGTGACGGATCTTTTTCAATGATCCCGATGCGAATTCCTTTCCCGGCCAGGTTCAGGGCGAGGGTACATCCGGCAGGTCCTGCCCCGACGATCAATAAATCGAATTCAAAATTAGCCATGGAATGTTTTCAACGCGTGCAAACTTACTTGAATAATCCCGGATTTTTTGCAATTTTGCCCAAACTCTTTAACATGCGCACCGATGAACGTTTCAGGCTTGTCCTGGAATATTTCCAGAAGCACCAGCCGGTGGCTGAAACAGAACTGGTTTATACAGAGCCATACCAGCTTGTTGTTGCCGTAATTCTTTCCGCCCAATGCACGGATAAGCGCGTCAACATGATCACGCCTCCTTTTTACAAGGTTTTTCCCGATGTAAACAGTTTAGCCACTGCTGACCCGGCAAAGGTTTTTGAATTGATCAGAAGTTGTTCCTATCCCAATAACAAGACAAAAAACCTGATCGCAATGGCAACGGTCCTGGTTGAAAAATTTGGAGGAATATTGCCATCGGATGTGACTGAGCTGGAGACCATACCCGGAATTGGCCGGAAAACAGCCAATGTGCTTGCCTCCGTCATATACAACAAGCCTGTCATCGCAGTTGATACCCATGTTTTTCGTGTTTCTGCGCGGATCGGGTTAACGACAAATGCGAAGAACCCGTTACAAACCGAGCAGCAGCTGGTAAAATATATTCCCGAAAATTTGAGGGCCATTGCGCACCACTGGCTGATCCTGCACGGGCGTTATGTATGTGTTGCCCGCAAGCCAAAATGTGAATCATGCGGGTTGAAGGATCTTTGCAGGTATTTTCTGACGGAAAAGGCAACATGAAGTTGTTGATAACTCAATATTCATTTCCCACGGTTTTCTCCTCATTATCTCTAATTTTGACCCTTGATATTTTACCAGGTAATCCACCTTTATCGATCTGATTATGGCACAATTAAACATCGGTGATTTTGCGCCGGAGATAAATGCTGTTGACCAGCATGGCAACCCGGTTTCACTTGAATCATTCAGGGGCAGTAAAGTGATCTTGTATTTTTATCCCAAAGACAACACACCCGGCTGTACGGCGGAAGCATGTAATTTACGGGATAACTATCAGATTCTCATCGATAAAGGTTTTAAAATTATAGGCGTCAGTGCTGACGATGAAAAGTCGCATAAAAATTTTTCTGAAAAATACGTATTACCTTTTGCCCTTATTCCCGATAAAGCAAGAAAAATCATCATGGATTATGGTGTGTGGGGAAAAAAGAAGCTTTACGGGAAGGAGTACGAAGGGATTAACCGGATGACCTTTATCATTGATGAAGTCGGGAAGATCGCTCAGATCTTTACAAAAGTTGATACGAAAAACCATACAGCCCAGATCCTGAAATCAACGGGGTATTAACAGCATGTACAGACGCGCCATGGCGCGTCTCCACAAAAAGGAGGAACTAAAAATGGCAAACGAAGTAAACAAAGAAAAAGTAAAAGCGTTGCAACTTACGCTTGACAAGCTTGAAAAGACGTATGGTAAAGGCACCATCATGCGGCTGGGAGATAATGCCATTGAGGCGATTGAGTTCATCTCGACCGGATCTATTGGTCTGGATGCAGCCCTTGGCATTGGCGGGCTGCCAAAAGGCCGTGTCATTGAAATCTACGGACCTGAATCATCCGGGAAGACCACCCTGGCATTGCATGCAATTGCCGAGGCCCAGAAGGCCGGTGGAATTGCTGCCTTCATCGATGCAGAGCATGCATTCGATCGTTTTTATGCACAAAAACTGGGGGTTGACGTTGAAAACCTGCTGGTTTCCCAGCCCGATAACGGTGAACAGGCCCTGGAAATTACCGAGAACCTTATCCGTTCCGGGGCAATCGATATCATTGTGATCGACTCGGTTGCTGCCTTGACCCCGAAAAGTGAGATCGAAGGGGAGATGGGGGATTCAAAAATGGGTTTGCAGGCGCGTCTCATGTCGCAGGCACTCCGGAAATTGACAGCCACCATCAGCAAAACAGCAACCTGCTGCATCTTTATCAACCAGTTACGGGAAAAAATCGGCGTTATGTTTGGCAACCCGGAAACGACAACTGGCGGTAATGCACTCAAGTTTTATGCATCTGTCCGGTTAGACATTCGCAGGCAAACGCAACTGAAAGAGGGAGATGAAGTGGTTGGGAATCATGTGAAGGTGAAAGTTGTAAAAAACAAGGTTGCCCCGCCATTCAGAAAGGCCGAATTCGACATCATCTTCGGGGAGGGAATTTCCAGAACTTTTGAAATCATCGACCTGGCAACAGAACTGAACGTAATCAAAAAGAGTGGTTCCTGGTTCAGTTATGGAGATACCAAACTGGGGCAGGGAAGGGATGCTGTAAAGAAGATTCTGCAGGATAATCCTGAACTTGCCGATGAACTGGATGGAAAAATCAGAGAAGCACTAAAGAGTCATGCATAAACGAATGAAACCAATTATCTGGTGCCTTTTACTTTGCCTGCTGGGATTTTCTGCCTGCAATAATGCAGGAGATTCTTCCGACAGGCAAAAGCAGGGCGACGATACAACACGTTTGAAACTGGAGGTCCTGAACCAAAAAATCAAGGATGATGCTTCAAATCCGGATCTTTACAACCTGCGTGCTAAATTTTATCTGCTTGATCATCAATTCGACAATGCCCTCAAAGATGTACACAGGGCTATGACACTGGATGGGAGTAAATCAAAATCCTATGTGATCCTTGCCGATATTTATCTCCTGATGGGGAAACCCGAAGAAAGCAGAGATGCACTTGTCAAGGCCATCAGTAAAAATCCCAATGATACCGAGGCGCTTTCAAAACTGGCGAAACTCTATCTGATCATCAAGGATTATAAAAACTGCTACATCACTGTAAAGCAACTGCTGATTATTGATAATGCAAATGCCTCTGCCTACTACACCCGTTCCATTGCATTGCTTGAACAGGGAGATACTGTCAGGGCGGTTGATGATCTGAAACAGGCGGTAGATAAAAACCAGGAGTATTACGAAGCATATTTGCAACTGGGTGAGCTGTATGCGGTTAAAAGTGATCCTCTGGCAGAACTTTATCTGAAAAATGCGCTGAAACTTCGTCCATATAGCAAGGAGGCTTTGTATATGCTTGGCGTCTATTACCAGGATAACGGCAAGTATGATTATGCCATTGCAACCTACCAGGTACTTGCAAAGGCTGATACCGCTTTTCGGGATGCTTCCTATAACCAGGGTTACATCTATCTCGTTTATATGAAGGACTTTAAAAAAGCTGTACAGCTCTTTACCGAATCCCTGGAAAAAGACCCCAACTATTTTGAAGCTTATTACAACAGGGGGTTTGCCTACGAACTGCAAGGTGACTATAAAAGCGCCTCCGATGATTATCAGCGTTCACTGAAAATTAAAATGAACTATGATAAAGCAATTGAAGGCCTTAACAGGCTTGATAAAGTGCGGACTAAAAAATAGTGCTTTCCTCTTCCGGATACTGAATAGCGTGAATAGCCGCCTGTGCATTGATTAGTCGTGAGCCGTATCTTGTTTCAAACAGGCGCTTACACTCATTCACTGCATTCTCTTTGAACGCCTTGAGAGGTTTCTGATACAACAGGAGGAAATCTTTCAGATCCTGGTAGATGTCTGTGAACGACTCCGCAAGACTCCCTTTAACAGGATCGTGATGGCTGGTTTCACGCAGATCCACAAAATAGAACTGGTCTTTTTCGCCGAATTTATTGTACAAGACGTTAAAAAGGAACTCCCACTGTTCTTCGTTGACATAATGCTCAACGGCATCTTCATCATCAACAATTATATCGGGCAGCAGTGTGCTTTTCAGATAGATCAGGGGTGAAATTTTCTGCAGAAAATTCAATAACTCCTCTGGTGAATAGTCTTCCGCCTTTTCCAGGAAAAGGCAATATTCATTCGCCACGGTGATCATTTCAAGCACTTTTCTTGAATAGACGGGATCGTCTCCTGAGGGTAATTTGTCGTCAGCCATCTTTGGTTATTGTAGTTTCATTGAGGAAATAATGCCCGCGATTTTTTCATTGAGGCGTTGCTCGGTTTGTTCGAATTCGCCGGCACTTTTCAGCGGTTCACGCACACCAAAGTAAAATTTGATCTTTGGTTCGGTACCTGAAGGACGAACACTGATGACACTTCCATCTTCGAGGAGGAATTGCAGGACATTGGATTTAGGCAAAGAAACCGGCGTTTCATTTCCTGTCGAAACCTCTGTTTCCTTTTGCAGGAGATAATCTTTTATCTTAATAACTTTTGAGTTATTAATTTCCACCGGAGGGGCATTCCGATACCCGACCATGATCTGCTGAATCTCCTCGGCACCACTTTTCCCTTTGCGGGTTACCGAAATCAACCCCTCCTTGAAGAAGCCATATTTCTGATAGATATCAAGTAATAAGTCAAACAGCGATTTTCCCGAGTCGGCCATAAATGCAGCTGTTTCAGCGATCAACGCACATGCGCTAACGGCATCCTTGTCGCGGACGAAATCGCCGATGAGGTACCCATAGCTCTCTTCACCGCCGACAATGTATGTTTTTTTACCTTCGTGCTGCCTGATTACATCGGCTATGAATTTAAATCCTGTCAAACATTCAAAGTATTCAATGTCAAATGATGCAGCAATTTCTGAGAGTAGTTTGGTTGTGACGATGGTTGACACGATGAATTCATTTCCCTGAAGTTTTCCGAGTTCCTTCCAGCGGTTCAGGATATAGTAAAAAAGCAGTGCGGCAGTTTGATTACCATTGAGCAGCACCATTTGATTTTTATGATTTCTAACAGCGATCCCCACCCGATCGGCATCAGGATCCGTTGCCATTACCAGGTCAGCGGAAAGCTCTTCTGCCAGTTTGATAGCCATGTTGAGGGCATCGTGTTCCTCGGGGTTTGGCGAATGAACTGTCGGAAAATTTCCATCTGCAATGGTTTGCTCTTTTACCGTATGGATGTTCTCAAACCCAAACCGCGCAAGTATTTCAGGTACCAGTTTCCTCCCACATCCATGAAGGGGAGTGTACACAATTTTAAGGTTCTTCTGACGCAGGATCGAGTCGGGCGACAAGGAAAGTGCCAGAACCCGGTCAAGATATTCGAGGTCAATTTCAGCGCCAATGCTGATGATGTTCTCTTTTAAACCACTCCATTTCACATCATCAATGGATGTGATCTTTTGCACCTCTTTTATAACATTTTCATCGTGGGGAGCGATCATCTGGGCGCCATCGTCCCAATATGCCTTGTACCCATTGTATTCCTTGGGGTTATGCGATGCAGTAACCATGACACCACTCTGACATCCGAGTTTTCTGATGGCAAATGACAGCTCTGGAGTAGGGCGCATGTCGTCGAAGAGAAA
Source organism: uncultured Draconibacterium sp. (assembly GCA_964355945.1). Lineage (GTDB taxonomy): Bacteria > Bacteroidota > Bacteroidia > Bacteroidales > FEN-979 > CAIVAT01. The sequence goes on along the minus strand of CAYHGE010000012.1, from coordinate 48,456 downwards.
AACCCGGAATCCATTGGCTGAAAGCACTTCTGCCACGATCTGGGCAAAATATTTACTGTTGTTTCTGCTGTCGTGAGAAATGGCCATTTTAACAGGATTCAACTCCGGAAACATCATCCTGAGGTAGTTGGCAAGCCCCTGGGTTGCCATCCCGACTGTGTATTTATTCATACGGTTGGTACCGACACCCATAATTCCGCGGAGACCGCCTGTTCCAAACTCCAGGTCCCGGTAAAAAGAATCGGTAAGTTCCGTAAGATTTGTTTCCATTAAATTTTTAACGATGGCTTTTGTTTCATCATCAAAACTGCCATCGAGCCACTTTTGAGCCCGTTCTGTTACTGAATTTACGTTATCCATGCTTCTCTTTATTTTATACTTGCTGTATTAATGGTATTAAAATCGTTACAGGCTATTCTTGTTTCATTCTTCCCAGGCATACCCGCAAACTGTCTTTCCAGTAAGGAATCTCGATTTGAAACCGGTGTTTGATCTTTGCCTTGTTGAAAACACTGTAATATGGCCTCACGGCAGGGAGGGGATAATCTTTGGTTTCAATGGGTTTTATGTTACATGTTATTTTGCTGATTTCTATAATTTCTTTTGCAAAATCATACCAGCTTGCAACGCCTTCATTTGAATAGTGAAACACTTCAACACCCTCCGTAACAGGTTGTTTCTGAACGATTTTGAGGATCGTTTCTGCAAGATCACGCGCATAAGTAGGGGTGCCGGTCTGGTCAAATACGACATTCAGCGCCCCACGTTCCCTTCCATATTTCATCATGGTTTTTACGAAGTTATTGCCGAACTCGGAATAGAGCCATGATGTTCTGATGATGATGGCCCGGTTTGCATACGATTGTACCTGCTGTTCGCCGGCATGTTTGCTTTTTGCATAGAGGGAAACCGGATTGGTTGGCGCATCTTCAACATAAGGTTTGAAACCTTTACCATCAAAAACATAATCCGTTGAAATGTGAACCAGTAAGGCATTGTGTTTGGATGCAACCCTGGCAAGATTTCCGACAGCGGTGGCATTGATCAGAAATGCCAGGTTATCTTCCTGCTCTGCCTTATCAACGGCTGTATAGGCTGCGCAGTTGATGATTACCGAAGGTTTCTCCTGTTTGACAAGCAGGTCGATGTCTATCTCACTGGTGATATCCAGTTCAGCAATATCTGTGAAGATGAAATTAAGGTCAGGATAAGATGGGGCAAGCACACTGAATTCATTGCCCAGTTGTCCCCTGGAGCCGGTAATAAGGATTTTCATAGATTATTCTTATTTTTTTGATTAAATGACAGACTTGAAATAGTCTATGGTTTTTACCAATCCTTCGTCGAGCATCACTTTCGGTTCCCATCCCAACTCCTTCTTCGCCAGAGAGATATCAGGTTGACGCTGTGTCGGATCATCGGCCGGAAGTGGCATGTGAATGATTTTGGATTTTGAACCTGTAAAATGAATTACTTTTTCGGCGAGTTCACGCATGGTGAATTCATTCGGGTTCCCGATATTGACCGGGCCGGTAAAGTCTTCCCTTGAATTCATCAGGCGGATCATCCCCTCAAGCAGGTCGTCAACATAACAGAAACTTCTGGATTGTGAGCCGTCTCCATACATGGTGATATCCTGACCTTTCAAGGCCTGAACAATAAAATTGGAAACAACCCTTCCGTCGTTGGGATGCATCCGCGGACCATATGTGTTGAATATCCGCATGATCTTTATGCTGACATCATTTTGCTGATGATAATTGACAAAAAGGGTTTCAGCAATACGCTTGCCTTCATCATAGCAAGACCTGACCCCGATTGGATTTACATGGCCCCAGTATGATTCCACCTGGGGATGCACTTCAGGATCCCCATAAACCTCGCTGGTGGAAGCCTGAAGAATACGGGCTTTAATTCGTTTTGCAAGTCCGAGCATGTTGATGGCCCCCATCACCGAGGTTTTCACCGTTTTGATGGCATTGTACTGGTAGTGGATTGGCGATGCCGGGCACGCCAGGTTGTATATCTCGTCAACTTCAATAAAGAAAGGCATTGTTACGTCGTGCCGGACTAATTCGAAATACGGATTGCTCAGCAGGTGAACCACGTTTTTTTTCTGCCCGGTAAAATAGTTGTCGAGGCATACTACTTCATTACCTTCATTGAGTAATCGTTCGCAAAGATGGGATCCAAGAAACCCCGCTCCTCCGGTGACTAAAATTTTTTTCTTCAACATGATCTTGATTTTAGAGGACTAAACGGTTAAATACTGAGAAATTGCTATCGGACTGACCTATTTTGTTGTGTCAACTCCGATGCAGTAGTAGGCAAACCCTTTACGTTTCATTTCAGCAATCTCATAGATGTTCCTGCCATCAAATAACACAAGGTCTTTCAGCAATTTTTTAATTATGTTGAAATTCGGGAATTTGAATTCCGGCCATTCAGTGACAAGCATCAGGCAGTCGGCATCGATCAGTGCATCGTACTGATCCGGTGCGTAATAAATTTGATCTCCCAGCACCCGTTGGGTTTCATGAATGGCAACAGGATCATAGGCTTTGACCTTCACGCCGGCATCCAGTAATTTTTTGATGATGACCAGTGATGGGGCTTCACGCATGTCATCTGTTTGTGGTTTAAATGATAATCCCCAGATCGCGACGGTTTTTCCGGCAATGTCGCCATTATAGTGTTTCATCATTTTATTGAAAAGAACCGATTTCTGGTCATCATTGACAGCTTCTACAGCTCTCAGTACCCGTAAATTGTATTTGAAATTCTCTGCAGTATGGATCAGTGCTTTGACGTCTTTCGGGAAACAGGAACCTCCGTATCCCACTCCGGGGTATATGAATTTATTGCCAATCCTGCTGTCTGATCCGATTCCCTTTCTAACCATATTGATATCGGCTCCGACAATTTCGCAAAGGTTGGCAATGTCGTTCATGAAGCTGATTTTGGTTGCAAGCATTGAATTTGCTGCATATTTTGTCATCTCAGCAGAAGTAATATCCATGAAAATAATCGGATGGCCATTTAGTGTAAAAGGTCGGTAGAGCTCTTTCATCAGTTCCTCAGCCCGGGTGGAGTCGCATCCTACAACGATGCGGTCGGGTTTAAGGAAATCATCAATGGCGGCACCTTCCTTTAAAAATTCAGGGTTCGACGCAACATCAAATTCGATGGAGACGCCACGTTTGTCCAGTTCTTCCTGTACGGCATTCCTTACTTTTTCTGCAGTCCCGACAGGTACAGTGCTTTTTGTTACGATCAGCAAATAATCAGTCATGTGCTTGCCACAATCTCTGGCAACACTGATTACATATTGAAGATCAGCGCTGCCATCGTCATCCGGCGGGGTGCCGACTGCACTGAAAATAACTTCGCAATCAGTGAGCGCCTCAGCGATGTTCGTTGTGAAAGTGAGGCGATCCTTCTTCATGTTCCTGTGAACCATGTCTTCCAGGCCCGGCTCATAGATAGGAATGATCCCTTTCTTAAGATTTTCGATTTTTTTCTGGTCGATGTCAACACAGGTGACGTCGATACCAACTTCTGCAAAACAAGTTCCGGTGACCAATCCGACGTATCCGGATCCTACGATAGTAACTTTCATGGTGTTGAGGTTTTGGTTTATGTTTGTTAAACAAATTCTAAAATTAGCTGCATTTTTCCAAACTTACATATATTTTTTATGTTACAAAGCAGATTGCTTCACTGATGCATTCAGGTGTTTTATCAAAATAGCCTGGAGTGATTTCCGGTCAATTGGCTTGGTTAAGAAGTCATCCATGCCGGCGTCAAAACACTTTTCTTTTTCACCTGTAACAGCCCCTGCCGTCAGTGCAACAATTGGGATGTGGCCTCCTTTTCTTTTTTCTGCTTTTCTTATCTCCTGAGTAGCCTCAATCCCTCCCATCTCGGGCATCTGCACATCCATGAGGATCAAATCCGGATTTTTCGAAAGGGTGGTTTCCAGGGCAATTTTACCATTTTTTGCCTCCAGAAGCATGACATTGGGGACCATTTGCCTGATAATGGTGGTAACCAGAAGCATGTTTAAGGTAACATCTTCAGCAACAAGGATCACGTGTGGGTGATCTCCCTGCGGTTCATGATGTGTGATATCTGCAGGTTTTAAACTCTCTTTTACTGGTTCCGTTGGTTTTGTATGAATGCTTTTTAGATAGTGTAGCAGTTCCTGGGATTTTACAGGTTTGGTAAGATTAAACCTGACCCCCAGTTTTTTGCATTGTTCGTAAATTTCAAGGTCATCAGAAGAACTGTGAAGCAAAATCGTGGGTTGTTTCTCAGGTGGCAGGTTTAATTGTTCGCGGATCATCCTGATGGTGTCGATCCCGTTAAGATAGGGCATGTGATAATCCACAATGATCACATCGAAAGGTTTGGATCGTTCGATAAGTTTAAGGGCTGCCAGTCCGTTGTCAATGCCAACATATTCAACACCCCAGTTGATAAAAGTGTGTTCCAGGATCAACCGGTTGTTGTCATTGTCATCAATGACTAAAACGCGGTGGACATCAGTCAGACTTCCGGAGTCGAGTTTTTCGCCAACCTCATATTGTGCAACAATGGTGAAAAAGAAAGTGGAGCCACGCCCCGGCTCGCTGATAATTTCAATCCTACTGCCCATTTTATCCGCAAGCATGTTTGAAATTGTAAGTCCAAGCCCGGTGCCGCCAAATTTGCGGGTGGTCGAAGAATCAGCCTGGGTAAATGCTTTAAACAGTTTTTTCTGGTGTTCTTCATTGATTCCGATCCCCGTATCCCTGACAGAGAACCTGAATTCACCGATAGTCTCCGTGAGTCGGACAAAGGTTAATTTAAGCTCAACTTCCCCGATTGCGGTAAATTTAATGGCATTTCCAAGGAGGTTAATGAGAATCTGCTTCAGCCTGATGGGATCCACCACGGCAAATCGGGGCAGACCGGATTGAATGTCGAGTAAAAGCTCAAGTCCTTTTTGGGTTGAATGGTATTTGATGATGTCGGAAGTTTGTTGGGCAAGTTCAATTATGTCGGTTTTGATGAGATCAAGTTCCATCTTCCCGGCTTCTATTTTCGAGAAATCAAGAATGTCGCTGATGATTCCCAGCAGTGAATGTCCCGAAATATTGACATTTTCGGCGTATTGTTGTTGAATGTTGTTTAAAGGCGTTTTCATCAGCAGTTCAGTGAAGCCGATCACACCATTCAATGGGGTTCTGATTTCGTGGCTCATGTTTGCAAGGAATTCTGATTTTGCTCTGCTTGCAATATCTGCCTCCTGCTTTGCCTTTAACAGTACACCTTCCGTCTTTTTCTGTTCTGTGATGTCGTGTGTCACCCCCACCAGACCGACGATTTTTCCGTGAACATCATGCAAAGGGACTTTTGAACACAGAAGCCAGCGAACCGAGCCGTCGGCATCAATTAGTGTTCCGTCAATGTTGAAAATCGCTTTGCCTTCACGCAGAACAGACTGATCTTCTTCTATTCCCCGTTTTGCTTCAATACCGGGATGCAGTTCAAAATCGGTTTTGCCAATTATCTCATCTTCGGATTTCTTCCCGGAATATTGAACCTCCTTCGGGTTTGCGATGATTTTTCGGCCTTCCAGATCTTTTACATACACTGCATCAGGAATCAGGTCAATGATCGTCCGGAAGAGGGTACGTTCATTTTGCAGTGTCTCTTCCGTTTGCTTACGTTCATTGATAGAGTTCTGAAGCAGTTGCGCATCATCTTCGAATTTTTTATAGGTATCGTTGATATCTCCGATAATGCCTTTTAATTCGTCAGGGAGGTTCTCAAAAGAGCCGAAGTGTTTTGCTATTTGGGATAATAACAATTTATTGTGGTTGGATTCCATAAAGCGCAAGTACTGAGGATGAATTAGCCTCACAAGTTAGGGCTTTTCTTTCATTCGGCACGATTTGTGAAAAAAAAAATCAGAAGAGGTCTTAAATTCAGATATTCAGCCGGGTTTGAATTGCCTGGATGTCGTTGCGGAGTTGCTTCACAGTCTCCACGAGATGATAGTTTTCGGAATTGAGGTTTTCAGGTATTTTCGGACTGATGTAATGCACGAATTGCCATATCTCGCGGATATCCTGGATGTTGATCTCATACGGTTCATATAGCGGGTTAAGCGAATGCAGGATAAGTTTTCCTTCGGTTTTGACCCGGTTCTCAATCACTTTGAAAACCACACCTTCTTCCATGGTCAGAATGATGTATGCGTCGCGGTCGCGGAGTGTCGACCAATCCTGGATGAATACTCCGGTAACCCATGATCCGCTGGGGATGGGCAGCATCGAGTCGCCGTTTACCTGGAAAGTCCGGTATTTTTTCTGCCTGGATAAAAAGGGAAGCCTGAAGGTCGGCAGAATGCTGATGTACTCAGGGTCGGCAAAGCCGCTGGTATATCCTGCTTTTGCTTTTTCAGACACGAGCTCGATGTTGTCTTCGTTATCCGGTCCTACCGTTGTGGCAAGAATACGGAGATTTGAACCCTTGATGAAGACATCGTAACCTCTCTCCAGCTGCCTGAACTGGCTTTCCGGAATTTTCACCAGGTCAACCCTGATCAGGGTGTCGATGGCTACATTATAGTATTTGGAGAAGGCGATCAGGGTTTCGAAGCCCGGCTGGGCGATGTTGTTCTCGTAACCGCTTAACGTTGAACGTTTCATGTTAAGAGTAATGGCGACATCGTCCTGGGTCCGTCCGCGCCGTTTCCGTAAAAATTTGATGTTGCTGCTGAAAAACATTTGCTTTGTGTTTTTAAAATGATTATATTAACGTCGGAAAAATGATTAAAAACATGGCAAATATAGTAAAAAATATTATCCACCTCGACCTCGATACATTTTTTGTCTCCGTTGAGCGCCTCCTCCGCCCCGAACTCGCAGGAAGGCCCGTGATCATTGGCGGTACTTCCGACCGGGGCGTGGTGGCCAGCTGCAGCTATGAGGCCCGGAAATTCGGCATCCATTCGGCCATGCCGATGAAGATGGCCCGGACGCTGTGCGGCGATGCCATTCTTGTGAGGGGCGACATGGAGCTCTATTCGAAGTACTCGCATATCGTTACAGAGATCATCGCCGAAAAGGCTCCGGTATATGAGAAAGCTTCTATTGACGAACACTATCTCGATGTTACCGGGATGGATCGCTTCTTCGGGTTGCAGAAATGGAGCCACGAGTTGAGGACAAGCATCATCAAAAACACGGGATTGCCTATCTCCTTCGGGCTGTCGGTGAACAAGACCGTTTCGAAAATTGCCACAGGGGAGGCCAAACCCAACGGTGAATTGTACGTTGAGCGCGATGCGGTGCAACCATTCCTCGCGCCACTGTCGATTCGCAAAATCCCGATGATTGGCGAGAAAACTTACCGGCTGCTCCGCTCCATGGGGGTGGTGACCATCGATACCCTGAGCCACGTTCCTGTTGATATGATGGAGCGGGTGATGGGAAAGAACGGCATCGTAATATGGGAAAAAGCCAACGGCATCGACCGTACGCCCGTTTATCCGTATCATGAGGCGAAATCAGTGAGTACCGAAAATACCTTTGACCAGGATAGCATTGACATTGTTGCGATGAAGGAGATCCTGGTGAAGATGGTGGAGAAGATCTCGTTTGAGCTCCGCGACAAACAGAAACTCACTGCCTGTGTAACTGTGAAGATACGCTACTCGAACTTCGATACCCATACCCTGCAGCAGCATGTACCTTATACGGCATTCGACCATCAGCTCATCCCGGTGGTGAAAAATCTCTTCGACCGCCTCTACCAGCGCCGCATGCTGATCCGCCTCATCGGTGTGCGTTTCAGCAGCCTCGTTTCAGGAAACCCGCAACTGAATATGTTCGACGACAATGTGGAGATGGTCAATCTTTACCAGGCACTGGACCGGATCAGGAGGAAGTATGGGCAGAAGATTGTGCGGAGAGGGGTGGCGATAAAAAATGGCGAAATAGTGAAATAGTGATGTACCTGAACAGCCATTCATATTACTCCCTCCGTTATGGAACACTCTCCATTGAAAATCTGGTTGGTGAGGCCGTTAAAAACCACATCGGATGCCTGGCCCTCACCGATATCAACAACTCCACCGGCATCATGGATTTTGTGGCTGCATGCAGGGAGAAAAGCATCAAACCCATCGCGGGGATCGAGTTCCGGCATGAAGATCAGCTGCTTTACACAGGTCTGGCAAAAAATAATGAAGGCTTTCGTGAATTGAACGAATTCCTGAGCCGCCACAACCTGGAAAACCTCCCGCTGCCGCAGCGGGCGCCTGAATTTGAGAATGTCTTTGTCATTTACCCATTCCAAAGTAGCGTTAATCGTAAAACGTCAATCGTCAATCGTCAATCGTTCATCGGTATCCGCCCCTCCGAGCTCAACCCGCTCATGCTCTCCCGCCACCGTGATCTCATTCCCCGGATGGTGCTCATGGCTCCTGCTACTTTCAGGAATGGGAAAGAGTATGAGCTTCACAGAAATTTCAGGGCAGTTGATCACAATGTGTTGCTGAGCAGGCTGGAACCCCATCAGGTTGCTGCATCCGATGAGATAATGAGGCCGGTTGACGAGCTGCGCGGTATTTGCCGCGACTTTCCGGAGATCGTCCGGAATACGGAACATCTCATGGAAGCATGTTCCATTGATTTCGATTTCAAGGCCTGTAAAAACAGGAAGACCTTCACCGGCGACCGCTACGATGATCTCATCCTGCTCGAAAAACTGGCAATGGACGGGCTTCAGTACCGTTACGGGAAAGGGCACGGCGAGGCAAAACGACGTATTCTCCACGAACTTGCCATCATTGACAAAATGGGCTTTGCTGCCTATTTTCTCATTACCTGGGACATTATCCGCTATTCGATGTCGCGCGGTTTTTACCATGTAGGGCGGGGAAGCGGAGCCAACAGCATCGTGGCTTACTGCCTGCGCATCACTGACGTGGACCCGATCGAGCTGGATCTCTATTTTGAACGCTTCATCAACCCCAAACGAACATCCCCACCCGATTTCGACATCGACTACTCCTGGAAGGAACGTGATGAGGTACTCGACTACATATTTAAAAGATATGGTCATGAGCACACTGCCTTGCTTGGTGCCATGTCAACGTTCCGCGATAAGTCCATCTTGCGCGAACTGGGTAAGGTTCACGGGCTTCCGAAGGGGGAGATCGATGCTTTTCTGAAGAATCCGGAGGAGGCTGTGCATAACAATCAGATAATTAGTAAAATAAAAGACCTCGGAGAGATGATGGCCGACTTCCCGAACATCCGAAGCATCCATGCCGGCGGGGTCCTCATCTCAGAAGAACCCATCACCTGCTACACGGCACTCGACCTCCCCCCGAAAGGCTTTCCGACCACGCAGTTCGACATGTATGTAGCGGAGGATATCGGCTTTGAGAAACTCGACATCCTGAGCCAGCGGGGTATCGGCCATATCTACGAAGCCGCAGAACTTGTTAAAAAAAATCAGGGAATCAGTGTGGACGTACACCAGATACGCGCCTTCAAGGAGGATGAAAAGGTGAAGGAGCAGCTGCGCAATGCCCGCACAATCGGCTGCTTCTATGTGGAAAGCCCTGCCATGAGGGGATTGCTGAAGAAACTGCACTGCGACAACTACCGAACGCTGGTGGCTGCCAGCTCGATCATCCGCCCGGGTGTGGCGCGCTCAGGGATGATGAAGGAGTATATCTTCCGGTTTCACCATCCTGGTAAGTTCAAATATCTCCACCCGGTGATGGAGGAGCAGTTGAAGGAGACCTTCGGGGTGATGGTTTACCAGGAGGATGTGCTCAAGATCTGCCATCACTTCGCTGGTCTCGACCTGGCCGATGCCGATGTGATCCGGCGGGCAATGAGTGGAAAATACCGGTCGAAGAAAGAGTTACAGCGTATCATCGACAAATTTTTTGAGAATTGTAAGAATTATGGATACCCCGAAGAGGTGACAAAAGAGGTATGGCGGCAAATCGAGTCGTTTGCCGGGTACTCCTTTTCAAAAGCCCATTCTGCCTCGTACGCAGTAGAGAGTTACCAGAGTCTTTATCTGAAGGCGCATTACCCGCTGGAATTTATCACCGGGGTAATCAATAATTTCGGGGGATTTTATGCTTCATGGGTCTATTTCAATGAAGCGAAAATCTCGGGAGCAAACCTGCATGTGCCCTGTGTTAACCAAAGTGAATACATGACTTGCATACGGGGAAAGGATATTTTCCTCGGATTTATCCACGTGGCCGGTTTGGAAGCGGAGGTGGGTAAGGCAATTTACGATTTACGATTTGCAGTTTGCGATTTACAAAAAACACCAAACCCATATCAAAATCTGGAAGATCTTATTCAGCGCGTCGCTGTCACGCTCGATCAGCTGATCATCCTTATCAGGGTGGGGGCATTTCGTTTTACCGGCAAGCCAAAGGCTGCATTGTTATGGGAGGCGCACATGCTGTTGGGAAGGGGTAAACTCATTGGTAATCCCACGCTCTTCCAGTCGTCAGTCAGGAAATATGAACTTCCTGTTTTGGAACAGAACATCATTGCTGATGTGTATGATGAAATCGAACTGCTTGGCTTCCCGGTAACCCATACCTATTTTGATCTGCTGCAGACCCCCTTCAGGGGTGACATCCTGGTACGCGAAATGGCCTCCCATGTCGGAAAAACCATTCGTATGTTAGGGCTGCTGGTCACCATTAAATATGTTCGTACCATCAAACGTGAGTGGATGCATTTTGGCACATTCATCGATGTAAACGGGCACTTCTTCGACACGGTACATTTTCCAAAGGCCGTGAAGGAGTATCCTTTCCGTGGTGACGGCGTTTACCTTGTGAAGGGGAAAATTGTGGAGGAGTTCGGATTCCCCAGCATGAATGTTGAAAAGATGGCAAAGATGCCGCTGAAAGGTGATCCGAGGGGGTGAAAAAAACCTTCCAGGTTTTTAAAACCTGGAAGGTTTGTGGAACTAATTGATCGCAAAGGGATGTGAGGTAATCACATCAATATTCTGGTGGATCAGTTTATGGATATTCTTCAAATATGGTTTTTCATCCGAAGAACAAAATGATAAAGCAGAACCGGTTTCACCCGCCCTGCCTGTCCGCCCGATACGGTGAACATATGTCTCAGCCTGTTCAGGAATTTCATAATTGATCACATGCGAAAGTTTGTCCACATCGATGCCCCTCGAAGCAACATCGGTGGCAACCAAAACCCGGATGCTCCTGTTTTTGAAGTCTTTGAGTGCCTTGTCGCGCGCACTCTGCGATTTGTTACCATGGATGGCCTGGGCTTTGATCCCGTTGCGCAGCAGATCCTTGACAACCTTATCTGCACCATGTTTGGTACGTGTAAAGATCAATACGTTTTTAACAGATTCATTTTGAAGAACATGGGTGAGAAGCAATTTCTTGTTCTCTTTTTTTACATGGTAAACAGACTGGGATACCAGGATGGGAGGCGCCGTGTCGGGCGATAGATTTAGCTGTACCGGATTGTGAAGCAGCGATGCCGCCAGTTTTCTGATCTCTTCAGGTGCGGTGGCCGAAAACAGGAGGGTCTGCCTTTTTGCCGGCAGTTTTGCGGTGATCTTGCGGATATCGTTGATAAATCCCATGTCGAGCATACGGTCGGCTTCATCAAGAACCAGGTATTCTACCTTGTCAAGATGAACAAAACCCTGGTTCATCAGGTCGAGAAGCCTTCCGGGGGCAGCCACGATGATGTCCACACCCTGCTGGAGGGCCTGTGTCTGGGCTTTTTGTGATATGCCGCCATAGATGGTGACAAGCCGGATGTCGAGTCCTTTGCCGTACATCATAATCTCCGCACTGATCTGTGCAACGAGTTCACGGGTAGGAGCAAGAATCAGGGCTCTCACTGCACGGCGCTGATTGCGGTCTTTTTCTGTTTCAAGCAGTTGTAGTATTGGCAATGAGAAGGCAGCAGTTTTACCTGTGCCGGTTTGTGCACATCCAAAAATATCTTTTCCCTTGAGGATGATTGGAATCGCTTTTTCCTGAATTGGGGTTGGGGTCAGGTACCCTTTTTTGCTTACAGCATTCAATAATGGCTGGATAAGATTCAGATTTTCAAAATTCATTTAATGGTTATTAATTAATATAAAATAGATTGTACCCGCTGCAAAACTGAAGAACAGTCCTGTCCGGATGGCATCAAAAAAGTGTATGGTTGGCTGAAATGTAAAAGGGGAAGGATTACTTACAGATTGAGATACAATCTTTCAAATGTGGCTGCAAAGATACAACCAATTTTCGGATAATGCTGAAAATAATTATTATTCGTGGGCCGGCATGGAACTCAGGTCACATTCATCATCTCGTCGAGACCCGATATTTTGAACGTTTTCTTAATAAATGGCTGGCAATGTGAGATCGAAAACTGACCAGGGCCGGCTTGTTGTGCCACCATGACGCAAATCCTTATGAAGGAGGATGATATGTAGTCAACCTCCCGGAGGTCAAACACGATTTTATCTTCGTATTTACCTTCCTTTACAGGCAAATTGATATGAACTGTTTCACTTATCCGTTGAACGGCAAGTGTGTCTAAACGTCCCGCAAAAGTAGCAGTGAAAATTTTTTCTTCTTCGTTGTAATTAAAAGTTACCATGGCTTGACTGTTTAGTGGTTTTTATAATAATCTCTCATAATCTCATCGACACTCAGCGATTCATCATAGTATTGCGACTGGTCGTGAGAGAACCATAATTCATTCGGCTTTCGCCTGCTGACACGCTGAATGTTGAGCAAATTTTTAGCTGTTATGTTTTCGGTGGTAATATTTTTCCCGCCGGTTCCGCAGCCGAGTGTCAGCGATGGAGCCAGATGATTGAAAAAATAGCCCACTGCTCCCTGGGAGGTTGGCGTATTCACTAAAATCCGGCCTGCATTGAGCAATTCAGAATATTCCATAATCCGCTTCTCGTCATTGGCATAAATGCATGCACTGTGACCGATGCCACCAAGATAGTTTAAATCGACGCACATGTTTACAGCCATATGGTAGTCATCTGCCGCATAGAAGGCCAGGATGGGAGCCAATACCTCAACTGACAGCGGATAATCAGTACCAATGCCATCGAGTTTAGCCAACAGGATTTTAGTGCCTTCAGGCACATTGATACCTGCTTTTGCAGCAATGACGGAAACCGGCTGCCCGACTACAAACGGGCTCATGCTATGTGTTTCCTGAACAATTGCAATCTTTTCAACCTGTTTGATCTCCTCCGGATTAAGAAAATAACAATGTTGTTTTTCGAACTCCTCACGCACCTTTTTTTCCATCGACCGGGTAACCACAATGGCCTGTTCACTGGCACAAATGGTGCCATTGTCGAAAGTTTTTGAGGAGATAATATTTTCCACGGCAAAGGGAATGTCGGCACTTTCATCGATAAACACGGGAACATTTCCCGGACCGACACCAATGGCCGGATTTCCGGAGCTGTATGCTGCATTAACAAGACCAGTTCCTCCTGTTGCAAGAATCAGGGCGACCTTTGGATGGGCCATGATCATGTGGGTGAAATCCCTGCTTCCTGAGGAGATCATCTGGATGCAATCTTCCGGAGCACCTGCCTCAAGTGCCGCCTCATAGCAAATTCTGACTGTTTCACTGCAGGATTTTGAGGCACCCCGATGTGCGCTGATGATGATGGGATTGCGTGATTTAAGACAAATCAGGATTTTAAACATCGTGGTTGAGGTGGGATTCGTGACAGGAATCACGGCCAGGATAGGGCCAAGGGGTTGGGCAATTTCTGTGATTCCTGTTTTTGGGTCCGACGAAATGACCCCGACGGTCTTTTCGTTCCTGATACTTTCATAAACCAGTTGAGTTCCAAGCACGTTTTTAATGACTTTGTGCTCCCAGATTCCCATCCCGGTCTCCTCTTGTGCCATTTTAGCCAGCTTTACCCGATTGTTGAAACCTGCCTTAAAGACACTCTCAACAATCCTGTCCGTTTGTTCCTGATTATATTGCTGGAATTCTGCAGCTGCCAATTGTGCCTTGTCTAGGATATCGTTGGCCTTTTCGAGAAGAGTTTCTGCCATGAGAAGCTGGTTTTTATGAGGTTAATATTTTATGAAATCTGAGTATGAAAAACTGTTGAGAATCAAATATAGGCTGAAATGGCCTGGCAGTATTGTTGCAAAGATTACCTGCTTTTGTCTAATCCAAGGGTAGAAAGGCCTTGATCATAAACAATATCAACTGGAATATTTGCTGTTTTAAGCAGCTCAATATCAGATTGTAATGCCTCCCTGATCTTTCCATTTGTTTCAAGATAGGCTGATGCACCAGGATAGTCGCCATCACCTTCGAATTTCAGGACCATCGCAGCCCATTTGTTCATCGCTGCGCGGGTTTTTTCGAAATTGACCATGTATGTTCCCCGGGCATTGCGTTCAAAGGCACCATTGTCGGCAAAGAAGTTGAAGCACATCATGTTGGCTTTGCCGTGAGCACTGGCTGCACCAAAACGAACCGAACGAATCAGGCCGGCCATGTAAGTTACAAAACAATCTTCAGCAGAAATGTCCTTTAACTCTCCCTTTTCAATAAGCTGGGTGGTCATGAACAGTCCAAGAATGTCAGCCTTGGCTTCCTCAAATGATGAATATTTTTCCTTCATTGCCTCTCTCACTGTGCCTTTGCCATTGATGGTGTTTTTGATGCCAAGTCCGTGCGCCACTTCATGAAACATTACATTTGAGAAGAAAGCATCGAATTTGATGTTGTTTCGTTGGGATGAATCAATCAGGATGCCGGAAATAGGAACAAGGATGTTGTCAAACTTGGCCCGCATGGCATTCTTGAGCTGAAGGCGGCGTGAGCCCTTCGCCATCTGCACTTTTTCGTCGTTTGGCAAATTAATCGCAATGGTCTTACTGCCTGCATTTGAATGACCTGAGACATAGATGATATCATACGCATTCAGGTCAGAATCAGTGCCAGGCTTCTCTTTTTTATATTTATTATCAACAGGGAGCTGTGATTGCAGTTCAGGTAAAAACTGTGCAAATTTTGCCAGTTTGAGACTCCATTCCTTATCCTTTACCAGCAGGGCCGATTCAAAGGCGGTTTTATAACCGAAAAGTTCATCTTCATAGTTTTCAATCGGGCCAACCACAAAATCGATGGTGTTGGTTTTCATCTCCATCCATGCCATGTCGCTGGCAAAATAGTCGTCAGTTACCAGGGCCCTGGCGCGTAGCTCCAGGTATTTTTTCAATCCGGGGTCTTCTGAGATGGCTGAAGCCTGAAGGAGCAATTCAGCAGCTTTTTCAAGTTGTACTTTGAATGCGTCATGATACCAGACGTTTTTTAAACTGTTGTCTTCATTGCGCCGAATGACGGAGTACTGGCTTGTTTTATCTTTGTTATCCCACCGCTCAAACTCCTCCTTAGTCATATCCCCGGGATACATATTCGCCCCGGCTGGCTTTTCACCAAATCCCGGAATAAAAGAGATGTTCCCGTTCAGCCTTTCCCACGGACCATAATTGATACGAGCGAATTCTTTTATATAGGTATTGTGGATAGAATCGGTAAATTGTTGCCTGCTGCCGATCACCTGCTCCCAGTAAAGGTCATCCATGATCGTGGCAGCCTCAATAAGAAGAGGAATCATCTGCTTCTCCTTTTCACTGAGTTTGGAAAGGTCTGTTGTTAGCTTTACAGTTACAAAAGCCTTGATTTTATTGTTTAAAATTGAATCGGCCACGCTGAGAGGGGCATCAGCCCGGCCCGGCTGCCGGTTGCATCCTGTTAAAAGAAGAACAGTTGATAAACCTAGAGCCGCAACAATCAGTAATTTCTGTATCATAGAGCTGCATGTATTTTGTGCCTTGCGAAAGTATGAAAAATTAAGATTCAATTTTTTATGATCTTCGATTGATTTCATCGGGAAAAATTTATAAGTTTGTGACAAAATATTTTGTACTAAAAACCTAAACCAAATCGCCATGAACAATGTTATTATCTTGATTATTGCAGGAGCAGTTGGTTTGCTCTTTTTCTCAGGTATCCGGATCGTTCGCCCGACTCATCGCGGATTAATTGAACGTTTTGGTAAATATAACCGTTTTGCCAACCCTGGATTTCATTGGATCATACCAGGTATCGATTTAATGTATCAGGTGAACATTACAGAGAAAATGATTAATGCCGAGCCACAGGAGATCATTACCAATGACAACCTGAATGCCAAGGTGGATGCCCAGGTCTATTTTAAGATCACCAACGATGAAGAAAGTGTGAAAAATTCGCAGTATAATGTGAATAGTATTGAATATCAAATTGTTAATCTCGCGCGCACTACCTTGCGAAACATCATCGGAACAATGACCTTAAAATCTGCCAACAGCGAACGTGGCAAAATAAACAAGGAGCTCCACGGAACATTGCTCGATGAGACCAAGAGTTGGGGGATCCAGATCATCCGAACCGAATTAAAGGAAATTGACCCGCCTAAAGATGTTCAGGAAACCATGAATAAAATTGTGAAGGCCGAAAATGAAAAAATTGCTGCAGTTGACTACGCTACCGCTGCAGAAACAAAGGCAGACGGTGAGAAGCGGGCAGAGATCCGACGTGCGGAAGGGGTGAAGCAGGGCCAGATTCTTCGGGCTGAAGGAGAAGCACAGGCCATTGCCCTCGTCAATGAAGCAGCAGAGAAATACTTTATCGGCAATGCCCAGGTGTTGCGGAAAATTCAGGCGCTTGAAACATCTCTGAAAGACAATTCCAAAATCGTTGTTCCTGCGGGTTCTGATCTCGTAAATGTACTTGGCGACATGGCTGGCATCATACCAATCAGAGATAAACCCGATACCAAATATGCACCGGTTTAAATTGGAATTATCACTTTACATGATTTATCCTTACCTTTGAACCACGCATAAATAAAACTTACGGAAAGTAATGATTTCGTTTTCTTGCCACTAAGTTGCTTTAAATTAAGTCAATAGGTAGAGAATATGCTTAATCGGTCACGAATTTTTTTATTCATCATCCTGTTTCTCGGAACACTTGTTGCCGGTGGGCTTAATACTCCTGTGACTGCAGCCCCGGTTGAATCCAATGTTCAGGTTTCTGCCGGTGATACGCTTAAAGCACTGGGAATTTTGGTTGAAAGGAATAAGGTCAGCAACAACCCGCTCTCTATTAAATATGCGAAGATGGCACTGGATATTGCTGAAAAAACAAATTCAGTCACCGACCTTGTTGATGCCTACCGGTGGATAGGAAAGGCCTTTCTGCAGAGCCAGACGGACTCCAGCTACTATTACTATTCCCGTGCTTTACATATTGCCGACAGCAGCAACCTTGTCAAACAAAAAGTGCACATATATTATAATCTTGCCAGTCTGTACAGTGCTGCTTATGATTACAAAACAGCCATGTCATTGCTCGATTCCTCTATCTTTCTGGCTGAATCAGTCAAAGATCCGGAGGGTTTATCAAATGCCTACATTGCACTTGGCAACATCAAATGCAATGTACATGACTATCCCAGTGCACGTGAAATGTATGAATCTGCATTGAAAGTTGCCCGAAGCGATACCATGTATAAGCAAATGGGAGTGGCATTGGGAAATCTTGCGCGAAAGCCATTTGAAAAGGATGACGGCAAGTCAATTGATCTGCAGAAGGAGGCATTGTACTTTTTGAGTAAGGTCAGTGGGGTCGAAGAAGAAATGGCTTATATCTTCACCAACATCGGGTTCCAGAATAAGAATCCTGACTCCGCCTTGTACTATTATGAAAAAGCCCTTTCGCTTGCGCTTAAATCCAATTTGCCAAAGATTCTTTTTGGAGCCTATAACAACATGGCATACAGTTATCTTGATAAAAAGGATGTTCTGAAAGCTGAGGCCTGCCTGAGAGATATGGCGATTCCTGTTGCAATTCAAATTAAAGACAATGATTGGTTAGCTTCACTTTATGACACCTATGCAGATGTTTGTGTTCAGAAAGGCGATTATAAAAAAGCATGGGATTTGCAACGGAAAGCGATGAAAGCCAGGGATATTGACAACCGTCAGAAAGGATCGGAACAGGTTAGATTGCTGGCTGCATTACTTGAGTTGAAAAACAAGGAGCTGATCATACAAAATGAGGAGAAAGAGTTGCTGGTTCAGCGAAACCGGCTGCAGCAAACCGAATTATGGCTGGCAATTGCCCTTCTTCTGATCGTTGGCTCTGTGTTCACGATGCTCATTTTGCAGCAACGCAACCGGGCGAAATTTCAAAAAGAGCAAATTGGTTCTGCTAAAAAGGTCATCGAAATGGAGGAGACTGAAAAAGGCAGAACTGCCAGAGAACTGCACGACCTGACAGGCCAGCTGGTTCTGGGGATTTCCGGAGCAATAGAAAATATTGATTTTCCTGATCCTGAGATGAAGGAACTGATCAAAACCAGGATCAAGGAGCTGGGATCCAGTATCCGGCAGATTTCCCATCGTATGAACAGGGCCATGATCGAACACTTTACTTTTAATGAGATGATCAATGGTTTATGTGAGGACATGCAGAAATTATCAAAGATGAAGATCGATGTTCAAATAGCTGAAGAATTTCCTGACTTGCCCAATGAGATTGTTCTGCACTTTTATAGAATCGCCCAGGAGTTACTGACCAATGCTGGGAAATATGCCAAAGGCAGCCAGGTGAAATTGAAAATTTATTCTGAGAACGGGAAACTCATGCTTGTGTATTCTGATGACGGACCCGGGTTTACAGTAGGAGCAAACGAAAAACCAAGTATGGGAATCTCGAATATTTTTGAAAGGGCAAAATTGGTGAGCGGACAGGCGAATTTATTATCGTCGCCAGGCAACGGAACTGTTTGGGAAATCTGTTTCCCCTTAGGTTTAAAAAACACATCTAAAAGTTAAATGACCAGTTATGATCAGACTCTTTGTCATTGAAGATCATCCGGTGATCGTTACAGGATTAAAGAATCTTTTTCGACCCTCCAGAGATGGGATTGAAATCACAGATAATGCTTTCAGTGTTGATGAGGCAATTACGAAAGCCAATACCGACACTTTTGACATCTTTCTGCTTGATCTGTGGTTGCCTGATGCGCACCCGTTGATGAATGTCAAGAAATTGAAAGAAGTATTTCACGGGAAACCCATCGTTATTTTCACTTCTGAGGATACCTCATCCTGGCAGCGTAAAATGTTTGAGGCTGGTGTAATGGCCTATCTGTTGAAAAGTACGAATAAAACTGAGATTAAATCTACGCTTGAAAAGGTTATTCGCGGGCAGATCGTGTTTTCAGGACTTGTAGAACCTGATTACGAGAAGAAATTGGCGACATTACTGTCAGGACAGAAATACCACCTGACGCCAAATCAGCAGGAACTCGTGATTCTTTTATCATCCGGACTTACCCAGCAGCAAATTGCCGATGCGAAAAAAACAAGCGTTTCTACCGTGGAAAAGACACTCAAGCATGTCCGCGAACGGTGTGATGCAAAAAACAATGCAGAACTGGTGAAAATTTTACTTGAAAAAGGTATCATCTGATGAAGACCTTTTGATTTTGCTTCCCCCTTTCTTATCATTTTTTATCAACAGGGAACCTTTACCATGGGTGAGTTTTCTGTGAAAATCCGTCAATTTTAGTGTCAATGTGGTGATCAAAAAGCCCTCCTAAATAAATATTAAATAGTTATTATACAGAATGTTGCGTTTTTGATTTTATTCCCTGATAGGGGTTTTCCTCAATGTGAATTTATGGAATACCTCTATTGCGGTTGTTATGGGTGTAACCTAACTTTGAAACTTGCGTACACACCAATCAATCGTTTAATATTCAAAAACCAACCGTATGAAAAAAATTACCTTAATCGCAGTTTTCATTCTCTTTTCAGGGTTAAACAGTTTATTGGCACAACTCCCCCAGATTAACCCGATACCAAGCTTTAATTATCAGTTGACCGCACTCAGTACAGGATTTCAGGAAGCCAATATTCATGGAACTCCTGGTCGTGAAAAGCGTGAGATGGAAGTGGTCATCTCTTCCAGTTCCACCTGGCCCGGACAAGTTTTTGCAAAAGTATGGGTTGTAAAGGATAATGGTTCTATCGTTAAAGGTCCTTATACCATACATCTTGATGATCCCCTCGAAGTATCAATTAGCGACGGCCAGTGGGGTGTGATCATCCGCTGTGACTGGGATGTCTCTGCCAGCGTTTGGATTGATTAAACAGTCTCCCTTATTTAATGGATGATTTTATCTTCCCGGTTGCTGATACCAACTTCATTGTTTTTTTGTCATTGCAATTAGTAAGTAACTTTTTTCCAGGGAAAGCCCCAGGGATGTCTCATAATTCCTTACTTTTGAGAACTGAATTTTCAGTAGTTCTAAAAAGCCTTCCCTATTTTGTTAGTTGATATCTTTATTCCCTGTTTTGTTGATCAGGTTTATCCTGGTACCGGAATGAACATGGTTAAAATTCTGGAAAAACTTGATATCGCCGTGAATTTTAATGCAAACCAAACCTGTTGTGGTCAGATGGCCTTCAACAGTGGCTTTTGGGATGAAGCAAAAAAAATGGGGGAGAAGTGCCTGAAAGATTTTCCGAATGATCGGCCTGTTGTGGGCCCTTCTGCCTCTTGTATCGGTTTCATCAGAAACTATTATGGCTGGCTTTTCCATAACACAGCAAATCACCTTGAATATAAGCAGCTTAAGAAAAACATTTTTGAATTTACCGATTTTTTGGTCAATGAACTGAAAATTGAAGATGTTGGGGCCACTTTCCCCCATGTGGTAACCTACCACGATTCCTGTGCAGCCCTCCGGGAGTATAACCTGAAGGATGAACCACGGCGACTCCTGTCACATGTAAAGGGACTTGAGTTACGTGAAATGAAAGAAAATGAGGTTTGCTGCGGTTTTGGAGGCACATTCTCTGCGAAATTCGAACCAATATCCTCGGCAATGGCCGAACAAAAGGTTCAACGTGCCCTTGAAACCGGCGCTGAATATATTGTCTCCACCGACTCGTCATGCCTGATGAATCAACAGGCATACATCGATAAACACAACCTTCCCATACAAACGATACACATAATTGATGTTCTCGCTTCCGGCTACTGAGATTCTTAACCCAACATTTTAATTTTCAACGGGTTTTTTGTTTGTTTTTATTGTAATTTTGTAACGAATTGCCATTCTTCCTGTGTTTCTCAATTGAAACATGCTGATTTAATGCTGATGTTACAGCTCTGAAGCAGAAAAATGGCGCTTGTAAGTTACTGATCATTATTCGCCATAATATAAAAATGATGATACGAATTTTGTTTTTCAGCCTGATTTTCATCGCAAGACTAACCGTCAGTGCCCAAAATTTCAGCATTCAACCTGATGATCCTGCATTCATTGCAAAATATGAGAATTTTGACTTCAAGGGAAAGTTTGCTGCAACAATTCTGAAGAATGATGTACATAACTATTTTCTGCTCGATTTCTCAAAACTGGCAAGCCGGTTCGATCGTGTCTATTTCCTGAATCTCAGTTTTTCTGCCAGGGAAATCATTAATATTGACCCTGTAATAACAAAGGAAAAGATTTGTTTTATGTCCGATCAAAAATACAAGGAAGAAGAGGTTCTGAATATCTTTGACGAACTAAAAAACAAGGTGGCAGTTGTTTCGGCTTCATGGTCGGACAATCAAAAGTCAACATGGCTGAAAGAAAATGATAAATACAAATAACACGATGCAGTAATGAAAAAACACTGGTATCTTCTTGTTTTATTAATACTGACTGGAATAGGTTCCTTTGCCCAGCAGGGAGGAGGAGGCAGCAACAGTACCTGTGAAACTGCAGCTCCTTTCTGCACAGGAACACTCTACTCTTTTCCTGCAGGAGTTAATACGCCACCGGGGCAATCCGGCCCTTCATATGGTTGCCTTTTAACAAGGCCGAATCCGGCATGGTATTACATGAAGGTTGACAACCCCGGCAATATTCTCATTCAGATGCACAGTGAACCATCAAAAGATATTGATTTTTGTTGCTGGGGACCGTTTACCTCCCAGGATTGTTGCGGAATGCTTACGCAGCCTAAAATCGTATCCTGCAGTTACTCCACCCTCTCCTACGAGACCTGCAATATCCCAAATGGGCAGACGGGTGAGTATTATATGCTGATCATAACAAACTTCTCAAACCAGCCGTGCAATATCATTTTTCAGCAAACAGGCGGAACAGGAACAACAGATTGCTCCATATTGCCGCCGGCAGCTGTGAGCAACAGCCCTGTTTGCTCGGGACAAACCCTGCAATTCACAGCTCAGTCGATTGCAGGCGCCACCTATCACTGGTGGGGGCCGGCAGGCTTTTCATCTTCCCTGCAGAATCCCACAATTCCGAATGCCACTACAGCAAATTCGGGTCAATATTTCCTGGGTGTGATTGTTGGCGGACAACCCAGCAGTGATACTTCTACAACAGTCGTGCAAGTCTATCATCCTTTGGCAAATGCTGGCAATGATTCCACCATTTTAAACGGGGTAACCACAACACTGCATGGGCGATGCGTCGCCGGAAGTGGTGCTTATCATTATAAATGGGCGCCTTCCTCGAAACTTGTGAACGACAGTATCCAAAATCCACAGACAGTCAATCTCTTTTCATCACAGGTTTTTACGCTTACCGTCAGAGATGATTCAGCCAATTGCCAGTCAACTGACATGGTAACAATCAATATCGCGGGAGGACCCCTTGCTGTTAATGCAGTTGCAACCCCTGCTTCGATCTGTTTTGGGACTTCTACCCAAATTCAGGCCTTTGGGTCAGGCGGTGCCGGAAGCTATACCTACCAGTGGACCGGACCAAATGGATTTACATCCACCTTGCAAAATCCAACGGTTGCACCCACAATCACTTCCACATACCAGGTAGCTGCCTTTGACGGATATAATACAACAAATGCTTCCGTTACAGTGACGGTGATACCTTTGCCTCTTGCAGATGCCGGTGTCTCAAAATCAATTCCGTATGGCACTTATACATTCCTCAATGGAAGCGTTTTGAACGGGAACAGCAACTACTATTTCAGCTGGACTCCGGCTGACAAGCTTATCAACGCTGGTGTACAGAGTCCCAAGACAGTTAATCTCACTTCAACAACGGTATTTTCGCTGGTAGCAACCGACCTGCTGACAAATTGTATCAGCGATAACAATGCCAACGTGTCCATCGAAGTAACAGGAGGTCCCCTGAACGTTAATCCGGTTGCAACACCCGACTCTATCTGTCGTGGTGACTCCACCCGGTTGCATGCATCAGCAGGAGGCGGTAATGTCGGGTTTTATGATTATTCATGGAGTTCGATACCCCCTGGTTTCTCTTCCAATCTCCCTGAACCAATGGTTCAGCCATTGGTCACTACAACTTACCAGGTTGCAGTGTTCGATCAGTATAATAATACCCTCGGAAGTACCACGGTTGCAATTTACCCTGAACCAGTAATCCATCTTGGACCTGCAGATACCACCGTTTGTATTTATGACACGGTAAAGCTGGATGCAGGAAATATCGGCTCTACATACCTTTGGTCGAATGGATCTACTGCCAGAAACATAACTTTCGGGACAACGGGAATCGGTTATGACAACCAGACTTATTCTGTGGAGGTAATCAATGAGAATGGATGTAAATCAAACAGCAGCATTAATGTGTTTTTTTCATTTGATGCCTGCACAGGGATCGGTGATATCCATGTTCCAAGCCCAATTCATATTACGCCAAATCCTGCCAGGGAATCTGCAAGAATCAGTGTTGATGGGATCGTCGGAAAAGCTACCGGTACGTTGCTAACCACCTTGGGTAAGACCCTGCGTGATTTTACATTTCCGGGGTCGGAAAATGGGACAACCTCCTGCAATTTAGATTTATCCGGTCTGACCAAAGGGATCTATCTTGTCAGAGTTAACAGTTCATCCTTTACTCACATTGAAAAGCTCGTAATCGAATAGTGCCGAAAAAGAGAATTAATAAACTTGCGGCTGCATGGTTAGGGCAATGCTTCTTGTCTTTTCTGTTACTCCTTTTGGTCTTTGTTTCCCATGGGCAAACAACCTGGTATAAAAGTAATTGTCCCAGATCACAAAAGCAGGCAGAGGTTTGGTACTTTGGTGAAAAGGCCGGGATTGATTTTCGGACAGGTACCGCAACTGCACTTGCCAATCAGAATGTTATTAATGCCATGCAGGCAACTGCCTCTATATGCGACAGCATGGGTAACTTCCTGTTCTATACCAACGGCAGGACTGTGATTGATCATACTTTCTCCATCATGCCAAACGCAACAGGTCTGGATGGAAATCCGGGTGTTACACAACCCTGCATCATCGTACCATGGCCGGGGGCTGAGTCACTGAATTATATCTTTACCATAGACATTATAAGCTATGATAAGAATGATCCAACCAAATATACCTCTAAAGGTCTGACCTATACAATCATTGACTTGAAGTTGCGGAGTGATTCAGGAGATGCAATGTCATCTGCACTTAATAAACAACTTCTGACACCTGTCTGCCAGAAAATAACTGCAGTAGCCAGCCGTGATCAAAAGGGGATTTGGGTCATTGTTCATAAATGGGAATCAAATGAGTTTTACGCCTATCTCGTCACAAATTCCGGAATTGCTTCTCCCGTAGTGTCTGCAGTAGGTTCGGTTCATTCAGCACATGGCACTGAAATCGGAAAAAATAATGCTGTCGGTTACATGAAATGCTCCCCGGATGGCAGCAAAATTGCACTTGCCATTCCTGACGATAAATTGGTAGAGCTGTTCGATTTTAATAATGCAACAGGAGTTATTACAAATCCTAAATCTTATGTTGTAACAAAACCTGCAATCAGTCCGTATGGCATTGAATTTTCCCCGGACAGTAAAAAATTATACGCAACTGTACTCGTTTATCTCGGAATATCAATTCCCCAGAAGCCTACATGTATTTATCAGTTTGACCTTTCAGGAGTCTTTAACAATCCGGTAATTGTTGACTCAGTCGCAGGTGTTCGGATGAATGCCTTACAATTGGCACCTGACGGGCGGATCTATTTATCCCGAACCAACAGCCTGGCGTCGAAAAGAGATTCATTGGATGTGATTTATAATCCAAACCGTCCGGGAACTGCCTGTAATTTCAATTCCTTGAACAATATTGCCGACAGCAGGTTCGATATCCTTGGACGGAAAAGTGTTTACAGTCTGCCAAACTTTGTTCAGAGTTACCTGAATGTGCCTGCATTCACCTGGGACAGTGTATGCCATGGGGATGCTACCCAATTTCACATTACCAACAATGCCAATATCGACTCCGTAACCTGGAATTTTGGTGATGGAGGAACCTCCGGTTCGCCTACACCAACGTATCCGTACGCAAATCCGGGTTCCTATTGGGTAAAACTTACTGAGAATTTCAACGGAGTGTCTTTCACCGACTCTATAAAAGTAACCAGTTACGCGCTTCCAGTCATCAACCTTGGAGATACCATTTTATTATATTCCGGCTCGACCATTAACCTTCATGCCGGAGGAGGATTTACGGAATATCTTTGGTCAACAGGTTCAAACGATTCCATTATCAATGTCGAAAACCAGGGATCATACTGGGCTAAGGTAAAGGATATTCATTGCTGTTTTAATTCAGATACAACCTTTGTTAAGGTTTTTAATTACTTCATCCCGAATGCGTTTACGCCAAATGGAGATGGTGTAAACGACATCTTCCGCGTTACTGGTTTATATAAGAACATCAACTTTAACATGGTGGTTTATGATCGTTGGGGACAGCTGGTTTTTGAATCAGACAATGTCGATAAAGGGTGGGATGGAATGGTTGGAGGAATATACTGCCTACCTGAATCCTATGTCTGGATCGTGAAAATCAGTTTTCTCGGACAAGATATTATCACCACAGGCGATATCGTATTTAAAGGTACCGTGACAATCGTAAGATGATACAGGAAATCTATACACAAATCATTGCCGGTGAGCTTAAACAGCCCGTCGGTGCTATACAGAACACAATCAACCTGCTGGAAAGCGGTGCAACAATTCCATTCATAGCCAGATACCGGAAAGAGATGACCGGCTCCATGGATGAAGTGGTGATTGCCCAGGTACGGGATCGGCTTGAGCAGTTAAAAGAACTTGATTCACGAAGGGCTGCCATTCTGAAGTCACTCCGGGAGCAGGAAAAACTCACTCCCGAGCTCGAGGCCGCGGTCATCAATACCTTAACCATGGCGGAATTGGAAGATATTTACCTTCCATATAAACCAAAGCGGAAAACGCGTGCCAGCATTGCCCGTGAAAAAGGGCTGGAACCATTGGCCAATATGATCTTCTCTCAGCATTACGACGACATCGTGCGGAGGGCAGGGAATTTCATCGATCTTGAAAAGGGCGTCAACTCTGTGGAAGAAGCAATCCAGGGTGCCAGCGACATCCTCGCCGAAAAAATCAATGAGGATAGCTTTGCCAGGAAACGCATCCGGAATCTCTTCCAAAAGGAATCGGTTGTTTTGGCCAAAGTCGTCAAAGGCAAGACTGAGGAGGGGGTTAATTTCCAGATGTATTTCGACTACAACGAACCGCTTCACAAGGCACCTTCTCATCGGCTCCTTGCAATGTTCAGAGGTGAAAATGAGGGCTTTTTAAGAATTTCTGTAACAGTTGATGAGGACCATGCCCATGAGCTCCTTGAACGGATTTATGTGAAAGGAAATAATGCTTCAACTGTTTTGGTGAAAGAAGCCATTGCCGATGGATGCAAAAGACTGCTTTTCCCATCCATTGAAACAGAGATGCGTCAATGGGCCAAGGAGAAGGCTGATGCGGAAGCCATCAGGGTGTTCGCTGAAAACATGAGACAACTTTTGCTGGCCCCGCCGCTCGGCCAGAAGAATGTACTGGCAATCGATCCCGGTTTTCGTTCGGGTTGTAAAGTGGTTTGCCTGGACCGTCAGGGTAAGCTCGTCCACAATGAGACAATTTATCCGCACCCTCCCCAAAATGAAGTAAAGGAGGCGATCCATAAGATAAAAAGCCTTGTGAATGCATACAAAATAGAAGCCATTGCGATTGGTAACGGAACAGCCGGCAGAGAAACCGAGCGACTTATTAAGTCGATACCATTCGATCGTGATGTCATTGCTTTGGCAGTTAATGAGAGCGGGGCCTCAGTTTATTCAGCATCTGCTGTGGCTCGCAAGGAATTTCCCGATTATGATGTTACAGTGAGAGGGTCGGTTTCCATTGGACGACGATTGATGGATCCCCTGGCTGAACTGGTGAAAATTGAACCAAAATCCATCGGGGTGGGTCAGTACCAGCATGATGTGGACCAAAATGCCCTGATGAAGAGCCTGGAGGATACAGTAGTAAGCTGTGTGAACAAAGTAGGGGTGGAGGTCAATACAGCCAGTGAAGAGCTTCTGACCTACGTTTCAGGACTTGGACCAGCCCTTGCAAAGAATATCATCACCCATCGCAATGAGCACGGGCCTTTCAAATCACGTACGGAGTTTAAAAAGGTAACCCGTTTTGGTGACAAAGCCTTTGAGCAGGCTGCCGGTTTTTTACGTATCCGCGACGCAAAGAATCCGCTCGACCGGAGTTCAGTCCATCCGGAGAGCTATGCAGTAGTGGATCAGATGGCCAGGAGACTAAATTGCACTGTTGATGAACTGATTTCTAAACCTGAATTGAGGTCAAAAATTCAACTGGACGAATTCACAAGCGAAAAAGTCGGGATGCCGACATTACAGGATATCATGCTGGAGCTTGCAAAGCCGGGGCGGGATCCCCGCCAGCAGTTTGAAATGTTCGAATTTGACAAGCACATCCATTCTGTCAATGACTTACGCGTCGGTATGAAGTTGCCGGGAATTATAACCAATATTACAAATTTTGGCGTGTTTGTTGACCTTGGAGTACATCAGGATGGTCTGGTCCACATCAGTCAACTCGCTGATCGCTTTGTGAAAGACCCTAATGATGTGGTGAAGCTGAATCAAAAGGTGATGGTTGAGGTGCTGGAGGTTGATACGGACCGCAAAAGGATACAACTGACAATGAAAGGCCAGCATACTAAGCCGGCGGTTTAGCCGTTAAATAATTTAGTTCACGCTACGTTACCAATACAACCATGTTAAAATTCACTGTTCACTGCTCTGAGAAATGTTAAAGCGCCTCTTTTTTCTTCTGCTGCTGTTCATCACCACAATGCTTTATTCTACTGAGGCCAATGCACAAAGAATTCTTGGTGCAGTGAGTTTTGGAATGAACCTCACACAAGTGGATGGTGATGATTTTTTTGGTTTCCATAAAATCGGCCTCAATGTTGGTCCGATGGTCGCGGTACCTTTTGGCAAAAAGAAGAACTGGTCGGTGAGCATGGAGTTGCTTTATAGTCAGAAAGGAAGCTATCACCGCGGGGCAGTTGATTCAACAACATACAAATTGGTTCAGGATTATGCAGAAATACCGGTTCTGATTCACTATACCGATAAGAAATTGGTTTCTGGCGGAGTCGGCTTTTCATACGGACAGTTGATCAATTACAAAGAAACATCGAACAGCTTTTATAATAGTGTATATGTTGAAAAATCTGATCTGTCCAATTACGATTTTTCTATCATAGGCGATTTTCAAATTCGTTTATGGAGTAAACTGTGGGCTAATTTAAGGTATCAGTATTCATTGATGAGCAACAGGCAGGTAACTGTAGAAGTCCCATATAGCTATCCAAGAGTACAGAGTATCCAGCAACAATACAACAACGTGATCAGCATCCGGCTAACATGGGTGTTCAATCAGGAAAAGATTTCAAAAGGACCAAAAAAGCAATCAGGTGTGGAGACTTTTTAGTCGAGGATTATCCTCTTGATCAGCCGCAGCTTATGTGTGTATTTTTGGAGATTTGCATCGTAGATTCCTTCGTGGTCAAGGTTGTTGATTTTTACTTTTCCTGAACAATGAATGATGCGCTGACGATCGATGAGCATGCCAACATGAATAATGTTCCCTTCTGCATCATCAAAGAAAGCAAGGTCACCCGATTCCGCTTCATCAATCAGACTTACAACTTCTCCCAGAGTCGCCTGCTGTGATGCATCCCGCAGTAGCTTCATCCCCTGCAGCTTATAAACCATTTGAACGAACCCCGAACAATCAATTCCAAAGGGTGTTCTCCCTCCCCAAAGGTAAGGCGCATTCATGTAAAGGCTGGCCTCCTCAATCAGTTGCTGCCTGATTTCCTGAATACTTTTTTGACCTGGTGAAGTTTTATCAGAAAGTCTGGAGCCTGAAACCAGTCCGTCGTAAAAAAAAACAAGCTGGGCCACGCGGACTCTTGATTCTTCAAATGCCGGTAGCGAGCTCCCGAGAACCAGTGGAACCATGGTTCGCTCGGTTTCATAAGAGAGGAGTTGAACCAGGTCAATGGTTACAGATGTTTCTGATTTATCCAGTCGTATATATTCAGCCTCATCAATGAGGTTAACCTGGAGAAGATTAATCCATCCTTCATAACCGTCAAATGTGAGTTTGATCTTACACCAGGAGTCCTCTTTCAACGTAATAAAGTAAAGCTCACCAAACAAAACCTGCGTAACCAATTCAGATTTGTGTGAGGGCTCGGCTCTGACCGGGATCACACTGTGCAGGCAAATTCCGTATTTCATGACATTTGAATTAGATGGCAAAGGTAAAAGAAAAAGGCGGACGGGGGGACAAGCGGAAGGATGTCAACTCTGATGTCTTTGCAGTTTTAGTTCCTCAAGTTTGCAGCCACTGCACCCGTGGCATTTTGAGGCAGGGGCTTTGAAAAAGCTGACAAGACGAACAGTGGTCAAAGCCAGTGCTGAAAAAACGATGATGCCTACGATGAGAAATTGCCAAAACATTTCATGATAAGATTAAACTGCCTACCTGGAATACGGCGAAAGATAAGGTCCAGGCAAGAACAGTGGTATAGGTGATGAGAAAAAGTGCCCATTTCCAACTTCCGGATTCCCGGTTGACTGTTGCTACTACTGCCACACAAGGCATATAAATAAGAATGAAAAGCAAATATGAGATCCCTGCCAGGGGGGTGAAAAGTTTTTGTCCAACCCTTGCTCCATCCTGGTGTGTTGCCTGCTGAATTTGCATTCCGAGTGATTCAGGATTGCCATTTTTATGAAAATGGTTGGACCGGAATAGAACGCCCATTGTACTCACAACCACCTCTTTGGCCGCAGCCCCTGTGATGAGGCTCACACCCATCCTCCAGTCAAAACCAAGTGGAGCGATGACTGGCTCCATTGTTTTGCCAATACTTGCGATATAGGAACGTTGCAACCGTTTATCCGGCGGTACCGTATGTCCGCCCGGAAAATATTCGAGAGCCCATATCAGGATTACGGCAATCAGGATCACCCCTCCCATTTTGCTCAGGTACTGTTTTCCTTTTTCCCACATGTGCTGCATTATTACCTGAAATGTCGGCATGCGATAGGGGGGGAGTTCCATCACAAAGGGAGCTTCCTGGCTTTTGAATAATGTTCTTTTGAAAATCAGGCTTATGAGAATTGCGAGTATTATCCCCGTAATATAGAGGCCGAAAATAACTGACCCTGCATGGCTTGGAAATACTGCACCGGCAATCAGAATATATACCGGTAAACGTGCACTGCAGGACATGAAAGGATTGATGAGCATTGTCAGCAACCGGTCGTTCCGGTCTTTCAGTGTTCTGGTGACCATGATTGCAGGTACGTTGCAACCGAAACCCATGATCAGCGGAATGAAGGATTGCCCGTGCAATCCGATTTTGTGCATGAGCTTGTCCATGATAAAAGCTGCCCTGGCCATATAACCCGTATCTTCCATGAGCGAAATAAAGAAAAACAGGATCAGGATGTTGGGCAGAAATACGATGATGCTTCCAACGCCATTGATGATTCCGTCAATGAGCAGGTCCTTGAGTGGTCCGGCAGGAAGTGCCTGGCTCACCTGGCTGCCAATGAACGAAACGCCAAGTTCAATCAAGTGTTTTGGAATTTCACCAAATGTGAAGGTCGATTGAAACATCAACCACAGAAAAAGAATAAAGAGCGGGAATCCCAGTATTTTGTGGGTAAGAAGAGAGTCGATCCGTTCGCTTGTTGATTTTTTCGGGGTTTTCTTTCCAAACGTTTGGAGTGTTTCTTTTAAAGCGCCTGCAACAAATCCATACTTGGCATCTGTTGCCAGCGTCGCCGAATCTTCCTTGTAGGTTAATTCAAGTCGCTGGATCTCCTTTTCCGAAATTTGCTGAATGGCGCTAAATTGGCCGGAAGTTTTTATGGCGGCACGAACAGCTTCGTCTTTTTCCAGGAGTTTGATGCTGTAAAATCTTGAAGATATCCGATCAGTCAGGGATTTATCTTTCCTGATCTCCTCCTGAATTTTACCGATCGATCTTTCAAGTTCTATGCCATAGTTGATGTGAACGTGGCGTACAACCGGATCACGGTCTTCAAAAACCTCAATAAGCCTGTTGAAAAGCTCGGGAATTCCGAACCCTTTCGAACTTACAGTGGGGATGACTGGAATTCCGAGCAGTTTGCCAAGTGCCGTGTAATCAAGACGGTTTCCGGTTTTTTCGAGTTCATCATACATGTTCAGGGCAATTACCACCCTGATATCCATGTCGATAAGCTGTGTTGTGAGATAAAGATTCCGCTCAAGATTTGAGGCGTCAACAACATTGACGACGATGTCGGGCACTTTCTCAGTGATGTGAATTCTTACAAAAAGCTCTTCAGGTGAATAAGCGGTTAATGAATAGGTTCCAGGAAGGTCAGTGATGTTGAATGTGTATCCGCCATGTTTGAATTTAGCCTCCTTGGAGTCGACAGTCACACCACTGAAATTCCCGACTCTTTCGTGTGAACCTGATGCAACATTGAATAGCGTGGTTTTTCCGCAATTGGGGTTTCCAACCAGGGCAATGTCGATTATTTTGCCACGTGCCCCATCTTCAAAACGCTTTGACTCCTCTGAAAGGGTGCCGCTGTAATTATAAATCCCTGCTGGTAAATCTGCGCTCTGGTTATCGGTTTCAAGCGGAACAACTTCAATCAGCTGGGCTTCGCTTTGTCTGAGGGAAACATGGTATCCCATGATTTTATACTGAACCGGATCCTGCAATGGCGCAGCTTTAACCACAGCAACTTCCCGGCCTTTAACAAACCCCATCTCGGTAATGCGTTTGCGAAAGGCACCCCGGCCTTTAACCTTGGTGATCATGCCGGAATCACCCTGTTTAAGTTCGAAAAGTGTCCCCAATTAATTTAGATTGAATTAATGCAAATGTAGTAAAAATTCAGATTCAAACAGTTAGCGCAGATGGAATTGTAACTGGAAAATCAATTATATTTGACCCGTAACTGGTTTCAGGTTGTCTATCAATCAAATCAGAATCCTTATAAATAGAAATTATGAAGGCACCGATAAAGAAAAAGCAGACAGTTCCTGCCACTTCAGTTGATCACAAAGGCAGAAATTATACTTACCTCGTCATTGTGATTGCATGCTTTGTGTTTTATGGTAACACCCTGACACTTAATTATGCATTTGATGACCTTGTCGCAATTACGGGCAACCAATTCACCAAAGCAGGAATAAAGGGGATACCTGAAATCCTTACAACCGATTTTTTTGCAGGTTTTTATGGGAAGGACAATAACATGGTCACCGGAGGCCGGTACAGGCCGCTTTCACTTGTTACATTTGCTCTTGAATATCAGATTTTCGGTGCCAATCCGCTGATCAGTCACCTGATAAACCTGATACTTCTGATCCTGACAGGAATTCTGTTGTATAAACTCCTGTCTCAGTTGTTTGTTTTAAAAGGAATTCCTGTGAATCATAAGAGATGGTATATCTCGGTTCCATTTCTTTCTG
The DNA here is from genome assembly GCA_964355945.1 of uncultured Draconibacterium sp. Classification (GTDB taxonomy): domain Bacteria; phylum Bacteroidota; class Bacteroidia; order Bacteroidales; family FEN-979; genus CAIVAT01. Next base: position 15,410 of record CAYHGE010000012.1, on the reverse strand, counting down.
CCTTGCTTTTTATTGGTCATCCTGTTCATACCGAGGTAATTGCAAATATCAAAGGCCGGGATGAAATCCTTTCCCTGCTGCTGGCTCTGCTTTCAATGAAACTCGTTCTTGATTACCTGGCTGGAAACAACAAGGTCAAGCTTGTTCTATCGTCGGCAGTCTTCTTTTTGGCTCTTCTGTCTAAGGAAAATTCAATTACTTTTCTGGTCATCATTCCCCTGACCATTTGGTTTTTCAGTAAATACTCATTGAAAAATATTTTTATCACAGTCATTCCGCTTGGTGTGAGTGTCGCCATTTTCTTGTTGATCAGGCAAATGGTAATCGGCCATAATGCCTCCGGCGGACTTGAAAACGACTTGATGAACAATCCGTTTATTGAGATGAACCTGATGCAGAAATATGCTACAATCTTTTATACGCTTGGGCTTTACCTTAAACTCCTGGTATTCCCGCACCCGCTTACATTTGACTATTATCCCTATCATATCCCGATTGTATCCTGGACTGATATCAGGGCCATCATGTCGTTTTTGAGTTACCTTGCTCTTGCCCTTTATGTAGTTCTTACCTTCAGAAAGAGAGAGGTCGGCACTTATGCCATCCTCTATTTCTTTATCACCCTGTCAATTGTTTCGAATTTGTTGTTTCCCATCGGTGCTTTCATGAATGAAAGGTTTCTCTATATGCCATCGTTGGGATATTGTCTTGCCATCGCATGGCTCCTTTCAACGGGAACCTTGCCAGTTCTTAAAAAGCGGAGTTGGCCTGCATGGTTGATCCCGGGGATCGTTTTGATCGTACTTGCACTTTATGCTTTCAAAACAGTGTCACGTAACCCTGCATGGCAAGACAGCTACACACTTTTTACAACGGATGTGAAGGTTTCATCAAACAGTGCAAAAGGGAATGCGCTGGCTGGGGAATATCTTATAAAGCAGGCTGGACAAGTGACAAATGTAACCTTACGGGATAGTTTGCTTCGGCAATCGATTAAATATCAGCAAAAAGCAATACAGATCTATCCTAAGCAAATCATTGCACTTTTCAACCTTGCTGCCGCGTACTACGAATACAATAAGAATTATGATACGATCGTAACAGTTTACACGACCATTCTTCACTATTTACCAGACAACCCAAAGGTTTATCAGAATTTCCTGATGCTCATGAACCAATATCAGGATGGCGATCACAAACTGGAACTTTTTAAACGGTTATATGCAGTAAACCCACAGCGGTATGACATGAATATAAATCTTGGGGTGCTATACATGAATGTAAAACATGATCCGGTTTCAGCAGTTCCTTATCTGGAGACTGCTGTCCGGCTAAACCCGTCTGATTTTACCGCACAGAATAATCTGGGCATGGCTTATGGCATGAGCAACAACTGGCAGGGCGCGGGAAAAGCATTTGAAGCAGCAGAGCGAATAAAACCGGATGATTCCCAGTTGTTGAAAAATTTAGCGACGGTTTATCAGAATATGGGGCTTCGGGATAAATCGAAGGCATACCTGGAAAAGAGTAAAAATACAGCTAACAGCAATTCAAGATGACTGGCCCGGCAAATAATCATGCGGATTGTGAGTTGTTGAGACTTTTCAGGTACAGGGCGGCCTCAGGGCCAAGATTAAAAATTACGTCCAGGATGCTTAATCCGGGGATGAAACCATGGCGGGTTTCAAAAACCTGGGTGTAGTGAGGGTAATTATATTTCTCATGGTTTTTTTTTGTCCCGAATTTGTCACGGAAGTCATTGGCCGATTCTGGTGTTTTTTCAAAAGTATCGGTTACTCTGACAGGTTTACTGATCTTTAAAAGTCGAAGCAGGGTAGTAAGAATTTCCATATTGAGATCGAGCAGGTACTTGAATTTTGCTTCATACAAGCCAGATAGCGGATCTTTGTAATAAAGAAAAAACGGCGAATTGTTATACGCCGTTTCTATCGATCGCCAATGAATCTTTTGCCAGGGTTGATGAGTTGAAATCAATACATCCCTGGTAAGGGTGTTATTCCCGTTTGTTTTAATTACCGGGATGCTTAACGTGTGCTTTCCATTGGGGCCGAAAATTGAGTAGTGATTCCGGATCGTTTGCTTTGAGTAGGTTTCCATTGTCTCTATGACAATTTCATCTGCCCGGATGGCCTCAGCCATATAACTGACTGGAGGAAAACAGGCTGTTATAAACAAACCCCTCATCAGTTTGCTTCTTTCAACAATACTTCGCTGATTGCCTTTTTTAGTGAGTCTTTGGGCAATGCCCCTACTGACATCTGCGGCTGCTCATTCAACGGAACAAACAACATCGACGGAATACTCCGGATGCCAAAAGCTCCTGCCAGTTCCTGCTCTGCTTCAGTATCAATTTTGTAGATGTTTATTTTTCCTGAATATTCAAGGGCAAGCTCTTCCAGAACAGGGGCTACCATCTTGCAGGGGCCACACCAGTCTGCATAGAAATCTATAATACAAGGAATTGTTCCCTCGAATTTCCACTCCTGATTTTGTTCGAAATTAAAGACCTTTTCTAAAAAGGTTGCTTTCGTTAAATGCTCTACCATGATTGTTGAATTAAAAATGAAAAATTACTTTTAAAAATAACCGGATTCCTGTCCGCCTGTCCACCTGTCCGCTACTTTACCAGCAGCACAGTCCCTATCATCTCCACGTAAGCAGGTTTTTGCATGGCACCTACCGACATTTGTGGTTTTCCGTTTTTTGGAATAAATAATACCGCAGGAATGGAATTAATGTTAAACAAGCCGGCCAGTTCGCGCTGTTCATCTGTGTTAATTTTGTATATCCTTACTTTTCCTTTATACTCCTTTGAGAGTTCATCCATGATCGGGGCGACCATTTTACATGGACGGCACCAGTCAGCATAAAAATCTATGATGCATGGCTGATCTCCTACAAACGTCCACTCCTTTGAATTCGCTTTATAATCCCATACCAGTTTCTGAAAAGACTCAGCGGTAAGTTTGTTTACCTGTCCTTCAATGATGCCCTTGGTTCCGTTATCCTTGTTGTCGTTATCCTTGTTATCGTTTCCACTGCATGCATTAAAAGTAAATGAAACAAAGAATAACAAAAGAAATGTTAGTTTTTTCATATTTATTGTTGTTTTAATGATGCTGCAAAGATAAATAGAAATATTTATACAAATCGCATAAATATCACTATTTATTTTTACATTTGTAAAATTATTATTTGGTTTCTATGTCTATATCTTTCAAACAGCTTGATATTAGTGAGCTTTCCGGATTTTTTTCGAAGGAGGAAGATTGTTTAAAATTTCTGGCAGAAAAAAAATGGGAAGCCGGATTCACCTGTGTCAAATGTGGAAACACAAATTACTGCAAAGGTAAAACAATGTATGCACGTCGCTGTACCCGTTGCAAAGCAGAGGAATCGGCCACAGCGCATACAATTTTTCATCGTTGTCATATTCCGATTACTGAAGCATTCCGCATTGTTTATCTTGTTTGCCATGATCCTGCGGTTTCCACTTATGAGTTGTCGCGCTTACTCGACCTTCGCCAGATGACCTGCTGGAAGCTAAAGAGCCGCCTGATGGAGTGCATTAAAAACCGTGGAGAGGTTGACATCCTCTTCAATGATAAAAAAATGGTTACTTTCGTGAGCCCAAAATAACGCTCATGTCCATCCTGATCACAAACATCAAGGAACTAATCCAGGTAGAAGAAAAGCCTCAGCTTATGGTTGCAGGCAGTGCCATGTCGAAACTCAAAACCATTCAAACGGCCTGGCTTCTCATCGAAGGTGACCGGATAAAGGATTTTGGGACGATGCCCATTAAAAACATGGTCTCTTATGAGTCCGATCCATCCTGTGTCGTTATTGATGCAACCGATAAAATGGTTTTTCCAAGTTTCTGCGACAGCCATACCCATCTTGTTTATGCAGGAAGCCGCGAAATAGAATACATTGATAAGATCAAAGGGCTTAGTTATGAGGAAATTGCGCAACGGGGCGGGGGTATATTGAATTCTGCCCGGCGGTTGCATGATGCAACAGAAGAGGAACTTGTGGAGGAGGCATTGATCCGGCTGAATGAAATCATTGCCTGGGGAACCGGTGCTGTGGAGATCAAAAGCGGGTATGGGTTGAACCCGGAAGATGAGCTTAAAATGCTTCGTGTGATTCGCAGGTTGAAAACACTTACACCAGTTAAAATAGTTCCGACATTTTTAGGTGCACATGCCGTTCCGGCTGAATACAAAGGTCGTCAGGGCGAATTTACCGATATGGTCATCAGTGAAATGATCCCGCAGGTTGCATCTGAGGAACTCGCCGATTATATTGATGTTTTCTGTGATCGCGGGTTTTTTACGATTGAGGAGACTGATCGGATCCTTAATGCAGGCATGAAATATGGAATGAGAGCAAAGATCCATGCCAACGAACTTGACTATTCCGGGGGAATCCAGGTTGGTGTTAAATACAATGCACTTTCAGTTGACCATCTTGAATTTACGGGAGATGCAGAAATTGCTTGTCTGATGGAAACTGAGACGATGCCAACAATACTTCCCGGTGCTGCGTTTTTTTTAGAAATGGCTTATGCACCTGTGCGCAAGATGATTAATGCAGGGTTGCCGGTTGCCATGGCCAGCGATTTTAACCCGGGCTCATCTCCTTCCGGGAACATGCAATTTATCCTCTCAATGGCCTGCATTAAATACCGTATGCTTCCGGAGGAGGCAATCAATGCAGTAACCATTAATAGCGCTTATGCCATGGGGCTAAGTGAAGAATACGGAAGCATTGCCCGTGGAAAAATCGCAAACGTTTACATTACAAAACCGATCCCTTCCTATTCTTTCATGCCATATTCTTATGGCAGCAATAAAGCAGAACTGATTATCCTCAACGGCCAGCTGGTCAATCTTTGCAGGGGTAAATAGAAAAAGCCTGCTCCGAATTGCCGAAGCAGGCTTTTTATTTGCCATAGGTTTACCTGAGACGCCTATCCGCTCCTTGTTCTTTTATTCAATCACAAGTTTGCCCTTTGACATTAGATCTTTTCCGGTCAGCATATAGACATAGATGCCTGCTGGGAGATTATTCCGTTCAAGGATTGTATTGTTTGAGGTGATTTTCATCCTCGAAACTTCTTTGCCAACCAGATTGTAGAGAATAAACACAGTACCGTCACTTATTTTCATATTCTCAATGATGATAGTTGCCTGGCTCTTTAATGGATTTGGTACAACGCGTACCTGGGGTGTTGCAGCTACCTCTTCATTCACATCAAGGATGGGTGAACATTGTGTGCCAACTGCGGCACCCCAGGTTTCAGAACCTTTTTTGAAATAGACCAGCCGGTAAAAATCCTGGGTGGTTTGGTCATCACGATAATATTCCGTAACACCAAGACCTTCGGAATAATTGCGGTAAAGTGTAACACTCCCGGTCGGGATGATGAAGCATGAATTCAGGAACCGGTATTTGTCATCAGTTACTTTTTTGGTCTGCCGGTTGTTGAACGCTTTCATGTAACGGTCAAATTGCGAGGCATAAACATTCTGGCGGAAAAACTGATCGGGATAACGCATGATGGTTGAGTCGCCAGCCATCACGTTGAATTTATATTTAACCGTTATCGTATCACGCATGTAAACATGGTTGCCGCCCGGGTTGGTGATGGTGCTCCTGCAACGGTCGAATTTATACACCACTGAGTCGTTGTTGGCTCCGTAAGTGGTCTTTGAAAACACATTCTGGATTTCCTTCCATGTCGAGCTGGGCCCGCCTGAGGTATTGCTGTAACCGGAATAATGAAGGGCATCACCGATGTTGTAACTATAAACCTCTTTCCAGCCAAAATCCTGTATTCCGATCACAGGTTTCAACTTTCCTACGAGTGTGTAATTTGTTGTGTCAAAGGGAACATTTGTCATGTCAAATGTCCTTGACAAACCATAATGCTTGCTCAACTTGAAATATTTCCCGTTCCAGGGATTTGCAATAAGGGTTCCGTCATTTCTTTTGGCTTGAAGCTCGATCCTCATCACATCATCCAGGACGCCCATCACGCTGTCGGGACCGATGGAAGTGACCTTGGCTTCGAGATAGGTGCCTGTCGTTAATTTTGTAAAGCGCCAGGTATCGTTCAACTGCCCCTTGCAATAAACATATACCGTATCATTTTTCTTGTTAAAGAAATAGAACATGAAGCCCGAACTCTGCCTGTAGATTTTTCTTCCAAAAATTGATCCTTTCGTGGTGTCTTTACATTCTGCCGCAGTATCCCTGATGGTAGGGAATGTGAAAAACAAGGTGTCATTCGCAGCAGGGATCGTATAGCTGGATGCTTTGTAAGCCTTAACCGCATTGGTATTCATCTTTTTATAAAATGCGGGTCCGGAGGAGCAAATGTTGGTGTAATTCTGCGCGTGGAGCAGAATTGGTAAAACAAATAAAACTGTAAATATAATTTTTTTCATATAGGTTGGATTTTTTGACAAAAGTAGGTAAAAAAGTTATAAATAGGAATACTATTGTAGCTTTAACGCTGAATCGGTTGCATCCAACAGGGGTTTGATGGATATTTCCTGACCAACGGCGTTCTTCATCCAGAGTTGTGGGATGAGGCGCCCTGAAGAATAGATCCTGATTGCCTCATCGGCAAAATTTTTCCCTTTCAGGAATTGATCAAGCTGGAAATCAATTAAATGCCCGACCGGATAGTTGGACAAGTACAAAGGATTATCGATCATGTGTGAATAGATGGCCAGTATGGGAGTGTCTTTCATGCCAAAAACCGGTGCATAATATTGGTTCCAGACATCAATGGCTGTTTTGACAACGGTCTCTTTCAGCTGCTCTTTTGTTGCATTTGGATTTTCATAAAGCCATTTCCAGACTTTCATATCAAGCAACGAAACACCCATTATTTCGTAACTCATCCAGAAGTTGTCTATGGCAGCCAGAGCATCTTTGCCGGGGTCCTTATCCTTGATACCAAGCAGTTCAAGATCATACTTCTGGAAAGTAAAAGCAAACGCCTCTGTAAAAGCAGTATTGGGCACCCCCTGCATCATATAGTTGTCAACCATGTAAAGGGAGATCGTTTGCTCAACATTATGACCAAGTTCATGGATGGCAATATTATAACCTTTGTAGTCCATTCCGTCTTTTCCTATCCTCGTACGCAGATGGGCCTTGTCACCTTTCATCTGAGCTCCCCATGCATGGCCACTTCCACGGGCAGGATCAACAGCAATATGCGAAGCGATCTCTTTTGCTTTGTCGGGCTTGAACCCCATTTTGACCAGGATGTTTGGGATATCTGCTTCAAATGCCATCGTATTCGGATATTTGGCCCGGGTTGTCTTATCCAGCAGTTCCATATTCATATTGCTGCGCGGCTTAAACCCATCATACCAGATATCGAATGGCTGCAGTGGTCTGCCGAGCCGTTTGCTGATCAGATCACCCACCTGTTTGACCTGGGCTGATGAACAGAATTCTGTAAAGAGCTTCTCAACCTGAGCCTGGGGAATCTCCATGCTGCCATCGAACGCACGCATGATGTAAGTCGGATACATGGGCGTGTACTGATCCATGAGTTTCATATTATTGAACAGGTTCAACAGCGTTGCATACCTTGTGTCGGGCTCCGGGGTATTCGCAAACTCTTTGCCATCTTTGAATAATTTATTGGATGCCGGGTTCCATTGAAAAAGCGGGTTGTTTATCACGCTGTCTGGAATCTCCTGGTTGATGATTCGCAGCATGACCTGGTAGATCATCTTTTGTTTCAGGGTACCTTCGTCACTTTTATTATAATTGGCTTTCAGCTCATCGCGGAGATTCCAGTGAGATAAAAGTTTCATCTCTTTGGCGAAATGGGTTTTCCCCTGGTCATCGATCAGGTTGCCAACATAAATGTTATACCCGGAGATATAGTTGTCGGCATTGGTAAGTGCTTCAGCGATCTTTACATTGACATTTGCAGGCACTCGGGAGGTGAAGAGATCCCCCATTCGTACGTGTGCCCATTCTGTGCGACTCCATTTCGGACCTGACTCCTCTTTCTCTTTCAGTGAATAAAAAGGGAAATTCAATGCGGTAATAAAGGCAAGTTTATTGTTGAAGAAATCATCGTTAAAATGGGCTCCTGGTTCATATGCGCCAAATAGCTCATCAATGTCGAGCATCTCCCCTATATCGAGATGCATGCCACGTTTCAGGTCAAGGCTGATCATGTTGAAATGGCCAAACAGAGACTCCCAGTTGGCCGAAAACCGCTTGAATAAAATATCAAGCTTTGCAGGATCACTCGTGTAGTATTTCAGACAGAATTCTTCAAACTCTTTTTCACCACCATCCTCAGAAGTCCAAAGTGCAGCGCATTGGGTTACTCCTTTTTCCATGCGGGTTTTATTGCCGTCACCCAATGATTTGGCCAGGTTACTTGTCACCGAGTCGATGGTGGCCTGTTTTATGAAAGAAGCAGTAGTGTTGTTCCCGGGTTTTTCAACAGGTTTACATTGTCCGAAAAGCAAGGCAACTGGCAGCAGCAAAAAGAGAATGTTTTTCATCGCGTTTTGTTTTGGAAAATTTAAGCAAAAGTACTGAAAAAAGAAGTCTCACAGTATGCCTGAAGCGAAATGTGTGACAGAATAAATGACTAAAAATATCTATTTTTGCAAGCTGAAAAAAACTCCTGACAGGATAACAATTGGTTTCACCATTTTACCATACCACCATCTTATGAAACAACTCATCGAATGTGTTCCCAACTTTTCTGAAGGTCGCGACATGGGCGTGATCAAAACAATTACTGACGAAATTGAAAAAGTAGCCGGGGTAAGGCTGCTTGATGTTGATCCCGGTGCGGCCACAAACCGCACAGTTGTCACCCTGGTCGGAGAACCAGACGCAGTGATTGAAGCTGCCTTTCGGGCCATTAAGAAGGCTTCTGAGATCATCGACATGAGCAGACATCACGGGGAGCACCCGCGGTTTGGTGCAACAGATGTCTGCCCGCTGGTTCCGATTTCCAATATAACCATGGAGGAGACTACAGTTTTTGCGCATAAACTTGCTGAAAGGGTGGGGAGGGAGCTGGCAATTCCGGTCTATTGTTATGAAAATGCCGCCCTGAGCCAGGAACGGCGTAACCTCGCCAATTGTCGTTCGGGTGAGTATGAAGGCTTACCAAAGAAGCTGGATGATCCTCATTGGAAGCCCGATTTCGGCCCGGCAGTTTTTAATGCACGCACAGGTGCCATTGCCGTCGGTGCCCGCGATTTTCTGGTTGCATATAATATTAATCTGAATACGACTTCCACTCGTCGCGCCAATGCGGTTGCATTCGATATCAGGGAAAAGGGTCGCCCGGTCCGTGAGGGTAACCCTATCACCGGAAAGATTAAAAAAGACGGGCATGGTAAAGAAATCTGGACACCCGGGGCACTGAAGGCCTGTAAAGCCATCGGTTGGTTTATCGAAGAGTATGGCATTGCCCAGGTTTCCATTAACCTAACAAATATCAGCGTTACCTCTGTACATGAAGCATTTGAGGTTTCCTGTCAAAAGGCCATGGAACGGGGCATGCGGGTTACCGGCTCCGAACTTGTTGGCCTGGTTCCTAAGAAGGCCCTGACGGATGCCGGGAAATATTTTCTGCGCAAGCAGCAGCGGTCGGTCGGAATTTCTGAAGATCAGCTTATCATGATCGCGGTCAAATCACTTGGACTTGATGATCTTAAGCCATTTAACCCGGGGGAGAAAATCATTGAGTATTTGCTGGATGATCCGAAGGATAAAAAACTTGTTGGAATGACCGTGGAAGGTTTTACCAATGAAACCGCCTCCGAATCAGCCGCCCCCGGGGGAGGGTCGGTTTCAGCGTATGTAGCCGCACTGGGGGTTTCGCTGGGTACCATGGTCGCAAATCTCTCCTCTCACAAATCAGGCTGGGATGAGCGGTGGGAAGAGTTTTCTGTCTGGGCTGAAAAGGGGCAGAAACTGAAAGATGAACTGCTGTTCCTGGTTGATGAGGATACCAAGGCTTTTAATAAGATAATGGATGCCTTCGGTTTACCGAAAAACAGCGATGAAGAGAAAAAGTTAAGAACTTCGGCAATCCAGGATGCTACCCGTTATGCCATCGAGGTTCCCTTCCGGACGATGCAAAAAGCTTATGAATCGTTCGAAATCATCCGTGCCATGGTGGATTGCGGAAATCCGAATTCTGTAACTGATGCCGGTGTTGGAGCACTCTGCATCCGTACAGCAGTGATCGGAGCTTACCTGAATGTAAAAGTAAATGGCGCCGGTTTCAAGGATACTGAATATCTCAGCGTAATTTTGAAACAGGCAGATGAACTGGTTGCTATGGCCAGGACCGCAGAACAAACGATACTTGAGACAGTTATTCAAAAGATTTCAGAATAGTGAGTGATTTGCGTCACCCTCTGACCGATGATCGACACGACCTGTCGGATTGCTGTTATCTATTAATTATTGTTAAGTTGATTACATGTCTGAAATACAATAAAATATGTTTTTTTTTCTAAATTCTCATGAAAATATTTGTTTTTTAGACTAAATCTTTATAATATTGTTCTCTGATATTAATTAATATTATCCAAAATTAACCACAATTAGTAGATCTATTAATCATTAACATGTTAAACTAAACTTTAAAATTATGAGAAAAATTATCCTTTTAATGGTCGCTTTCATAGCGATTGCCGGTTATTCTTTTGCACAGATGAATTCAGGATCTCAGGCAAATGCACCGGCAGCAGTTGCTACAAAAACTGTTATAGCCCCTCACAAAGATTCAGGCTGTAACTATTTGGTGCTGTCCGACAATCTCCCATGGGGAAGTAACGCTGTTGCACAAATCCTTACTGCAAATGGTGAAACTTTTTCGACTGCTACATCAGCATCATTCCCGGCTCTTGATTTCAGCCTGTTTGATGTTATCATTGTGCTCTCAGATCAGGTTCCGGGATTTCATACAGTGTTTGCCGCTAACTTCCCCAAGTTTGTGACATTTGTTCAGAATGGCGGATCGTTGGAAGTTCATGCCGCAACCTGCGGTTGGAACTCACCATGCGGGTATTCAGTACTGTTACCTGGTGGGGTATCGACATTGGAACAATATGACGGTAATAATGCTGTTGGTGCACCACACCCCATCACTACCGGGGTGCCGAATCCTTTCTCTGGTTCATATGCAAGTCATGGTGTATTTCAGAACCTGGTTGCCGGCACAGATATCATTACTACTGCCTCATCAAACGGTTTACCCACGACCATTCAGTATCAATATGGATCCGGTATTGTAACGGCAACTACATGTACGTATGAATATGGTTACAACAATGGCCAATCGGCTGGTATTATGTTGGTCAACAACCTGAATTATGCATGCGACCATTCAATCGCTGCCATTCCAACCGTATCAGAATGGGGTTTGATTATCCTTGGATGTGTTCTCCTTGGTTTTGGTACCTTCTATATCCTGAAGATGAGGGGATAATACCTTTTTAAGCTAAAGCAAAATCCTTTGAGGTCAGAATTGAAAATTCGACCGCAAAGGATTTTTTTTTGAAATTTATTTGCCGGGTTTGGCCTTCTGTACCTTGAAATCTTCAACTCTGAAGGTGACGAGCAGCCAGATTGCCACTACAAAATAGAGCACAGAACTGGATGAAACAGAGATGAAGGTGTTTAAAAAGGTAAGTACCGTTTTGGCGGTCCCGGTGATATTAGTTAACTGAAGCCATGGCGTTTCATTGCTGAGCCATAACAATGCAATCCATTGTTTGAACATGATCAGCAACATGACCAACGTAAATCCTGACACCAGTGCAATCAATCTGCGTTTCCAGGGTACCGGTGAGGCCAGTACAAGCGAGAGCAGTAAAATTGTGGGAATATAACCAAGATAGCGGGTGTTGATGTCAACAAATGTGGTCTTGGAGCTTCCGTCAGGGCGCACAAGGGCATAGTTGCCAAGGTTGACATGGGTGGTTGCCGGGTCTTTCCATTCTTTGAATTTCACAAAACCGGTGTCCCTGAAGTTGCTGAAGAACATTTCGGCTACTTTCCTGTAAAAATCCCCGTAAGTTTTGTCGTAAAAGGTAAGGGGGGCCGAAAGCAATCCATAAATAAGGAGTGCCTGAAGTAAAAATAATATCAAGGTTTTACTGCGTAACATTGGAAATCTCCTTTCTTGTCAGCTTGATCCAGAATATCCATAATCCAAGGGCAAAAATTATAAAAACCACCTGCCACACTTCGACATGCATGATCTCAAAGGCTTTTGGGAAATATACTCCGGTAAGAAACAGCGAAACAACACGTAAGATGTTGAGAGAAAACAGCAGTGCTATTCCTGAGAAGAACCCAATGAGTTTATATTTCCATTTGGCAGGGAAGGAGAGCAAGGCCGCTGCGAACAGCGCCATGGCTTCCATTGCATCACAGCCACGGGCTATGCCTACCGAAAATCGGGAGGATGTGATATTCTCTTTTGACGCGGTGGTTTCCATTCCGAAAATATTCAGAATGAAGCTCGATATTTTTGCATTCGCAGAAACGATGTGAGGCTGAATGTTGGTTTGGCTATATTCTGATAACCAGATTATGTAAAACAGGATCATCAGGGTGGCAAAGCCAAATACAAAAAGTATGACAGGCAATTTCTGCCGTAAATTGCTGCGAACGCCTTCGAATGGAGAGGGAGCCTGTTGTTTGTTTTTCAGTGCTTTTTTCTTTGGTGAATAACCCATAAATTTCCTGATTATTAGTGTTAATGTTTATCTTGAAACTGCAATAATATAAATGATTAGACCGATTATAAATTGCAAAGGTATTAATAAAACATTAACGGTACATCGGCGCATAAAAAAAGCCGGAGTTGCTCCGGCCTGGTAAAATGAAGCGGGTTGTTATTTTTTCGGAGTAGCAGTTTCTACAGCAGGTGATTGTGTTGCAGGTTTGACTTCAGGCGCTTTTACAGGTGGCTTTGCAGCTTGAGCGCCTTTGAACAGGTCGTCGCCTTTTCCAGTGAATTTCCCATCTTTGTCAAAAAGGAAGGCCCGTTTCTGTCCACTCATTTCAACCATGGCGACATAAGAAGTCACGCCTTTTTCTTCAATCTTGCCAGCCCTTGAAATGGACTGTCCTCCGAAATTTTTGGCTACATATTCAGCAACACCTTTTGGCAACTGGTTTACTTTGATTTCGGTCATCTTTTTATCCTGGGCAAAAACCACCATAGAGAATATGGCAGCCATTATGACTAGCATTACTTTTTTCATAAGTTTCAAGGAATTAGATTAATAATTAGGATTGATTTATTGAGATGTTAAGCTATTTTTTTGATGAGCCCTGGCAACATTCGAGGGAGCAGGACTCTTTTCTAAGGAATTTCCCATCTTTATCGAAGAAGATTTTTTCATGAGTTTTATCTTTGTTTACGCAGATATCATAAGTGATAACGCCTTTGTCATCAACCTTGAAAACTTTGTCAATCGTATAACTGTTGAAGTTCTTCGAAATATAATCTAAAATGGGTTTCTGCAACTCATCAGCCTGCAATTCTGTTTTGGTCTGAGCGAACAGAAAGGTGCTGAGAAAGCCGAATATAAAAAGGAACAAGACTTTTTTCATAATTTCATTAACCGTATAAAAATAATTGCGCAAAATTGAGAAATGATTCTGTTGAAATTTTGAAGAGGTGTTAATTATAAGAAATTTTCAGTGTATGCAATCCGTCATGGTACAAATAGTCTATTTTCATGTTGTACAGGTCAGCGATTTTTTGTACGATTGAAAGCCCCAGGCCCACAGAGTCAGGATTATTTTCGGATTTCCTGAATCGTTCAAAAAGGTTCCTGGGGTCTGTTTTCATTGTTTGACCCGTATTCGTAATTGAGAAATAATCCTGGTTAACATTGATGTCAATCCTACCCTGAATGATATTGTGCCGGATGGCATTTGACACCATGTTGGTGATAAATATCTCGGCCAATGCAGGATTCATATTCAACCTGACATCATTTTGGTAGTTTTTTGTAACAGAAATCTTCCTGTGGTCAATCATCTCTTCGAAGTGCTCTGTTGTTTTATCGAGGAGCCGCTGCAGGTTGATCTCTCCGACATCCATGAACTGGTTGTTTTCAATCTTGGAAATCAGCAACAATCCCTGGTTTAATTTCGACATGCGCGTAGTCGCTTCGAATATGACGCTGATAAGTTGAAGCTGCTTTTCATCAAGATTCTCCTTTTGAATCAGCAATTCAAGTTTTGACTTGATAATTGCAAGAGGAGTTTGGAGTTCATGCGCTGCATTTTCATTAAATTCTTTGAGATGCAAATAATCCAGCCGAATCTTCTTCGACATTTTGTCTAGGGTCTGGTTTAGCAATTTGAATTCATAGATATCTGTTTTAGCCAGCTCCAGCGGTGTTGCCAGGTTGATCTCATACTTGCTGAGATTATGCAGAATTCGATAGAATGGAATCCATATACGTCTGTTTATAAAATAGTTAACGATAACAAGTAGGAAAAGAAGTGTCATAAAAACCAATGCCATCGATATCACTATCTCTGTGATCAGGTTCTCTGAATCCCGCAAGGGCTTGTATATGTTGATGATGTAGCCCTTGTTTCTGATCGAAGTATTTTCGGCGAAAAGATGCCGGAAGGATGCAAAAGTACCCAGATCATTGTCGTACATCAGGGTATCCCTGATATATCCTGTTTTTGATTGAGGTGTATTGAGGATTGTGACATCAATCAGGTGGCCAAAAACCTGCCTGAAGTCGGGAACACTGTCGGAGTAGTTGATGGTTTGTTCTATCAGCATCCGTTCCTCTTGCAGCGTTTCATCAAGCTGGCGCTTGAAGATGTTATGAAGCAGGTTGTAAAAAATCAGGCCGCTAATGATGAAGACAATACCGGAGATGATGATATAGGATAAGGAGGTGCGGGTAAGCAGTTTCATTGATCGGTGAATTTGTAACCCATCCCGTAAATTGTTTTTATATAATCTTCTCCGCCTTTTTCCATGATTTTTTTCCGGAGGTTCTTTATGTGGGTGTAGATAAAATCGAAAGAATCAGCGGTGTCCATTTCATCTCCCCATAAATGTTCTGCGATCGATTCGCGCGTAAGGATCCGGTCTTTGTTCGAAAGAAAAAAAACAAGTAAGTCGTATTCTTTTTTTGTCAGGACAATTAACTGGTTTCTCACCGAAACTTCCATTTGTTCCGGCAGCACACGGAGATCATTGAAAACGATTTCATTGACTCCGCCGAAACTCCGGCGGCGGATGATTGATTTTATGCGGGCATTGAGTTCTGGTAAGTGGAATGGTTTGGTCAGGTAATCATCAGCACCAATTTCCA
>CAYHGE010000011.1:45244-57852 GCA_964355945.1 uncultured Draconibacterium sp. | reverse complement strand
CCAAAATACTCCTTGGCAATCGGTCCGAACATCTGTTGCGGAGATTTGGCGGTGGAGGGCACGTCCATCAATTCAGGGAAATTGTGTTCAAAGAAGTTCACCCATCCCGGGCAACAGGAGGTAAGGATGGGGAGTTTCACTTGTTTGTCACCCTGGAGGTAACGGGTAAGACGGTCGAGTAGTTCGCTTCCTTCTTCCATAATAGTCAGGTCGGCAGCAAAATCGGTGTCGAACACGTAGTCAAAACCAAGTCGTCTGAGAGCAGCGACCATCTTTCCCGTTACGAGGGTGCCCGGCTCAAGGCCAAATTCTTCGCCAAGTGCGGCGCGGACGGCAGGTGCTGTTTGAACAACAACTGTTTTTGTTGGGTCAGCCAGTGAATTAATCACATTGCGCGAGTGGTCAACTTCGGTCAGGGCACCTGTAGGACAAACAGATACGCATTGTCCGCAGTAAGTACAGGGAGATTTCTCAAGATTCATTTCGAATGCCGGAGCAACCACTGCCATAAACCCTCTGTTGACGGTAGAAAGCGCCCCTACCGTTTGTACATCATTACACATCATTTCGCACCGTCTGCATAAGATGCATTTGTCAACATCCCGGATGATCGCTGGTGAAGTATCCTTCCGGTATGTTGACTGTTCCCCCTGATAGGGTAATTCACGCACACCAAGTTGCTGTGCCATGGTTTGGAGTTCACAGTTTCCCGATTTGGCACAGGTAAGACATTCGGCAGGATGATCGGAGAGAATGAGTTCCAGAACCGTACGACGTGCGTTCAAAACCCTGATCGAGTGGGTGTTAACAACCATATCCTTTGCGACATTGGTAGAACAGGCAGGAGCGAGGTTTCGCCGTCCGACGACTTCGACCACACAAATGCGGCATCCGCCCGGACGGTTTTCAATGTTCATGTCTTTAAGTTGAAAATAGCAAAGGGTAGGTATATCTATGCCAATGAGTTTGGCAGCTTTTAAAATCGTTGTATCTTGTTCGACCTCAACAGGTTTGCCGTCGATCGTCAGTTTTACCATGTCCATGTATTCCTCCTGATTATTTAATGAAAATCGCATTGAATTTGCATTTATCCATACATGCGCCGCATTTTATGCACTTCTCCTGGTCGATCAGGTGTGATTGTTTGCGTTCGCCTGCAATGGCATCCACCGGGCAATTTCTCGCACACAGGGTACATCCGATGCAGTTTTCTGCCAGGATAATGTATTGCATCAACGACTTGCAATTGCTGGCGCGACATTTTTTATCACCAACATGTTCCAAGTATTCATGATAGAAATTATCCATTGAAGAGAGAACAGGGTTTGGAGATGTTTGCCCAAGCCCGCAGAGCGAGGTATCTTTGATCACATTGCTCAGATTCCGGAGTTTGTCGAGATCTTCCATGACCGCCTGGCCTTTGGTAACCTTTTCAAGCATTTCAAAAAGCCGCTTGTTACCAATCCGGCAGGGAGAGCATTTTCCGCAGGATTCTTCCACTGTAAATTCAAGGTAGAACTTTGCCATGGCTACCATGCAATCATCCTCATCCATCACGATCATCCCGCCTGAACCCATCATGGAGCCGGCAGCGATCAGGTTGTCATAATCGATGGGCGTGTCAAGGTCTTTTTCGGTTAACATTCCGCCGGAAGGTCCGCCGGTTTGGACAGCCTTGAATTTCCGGTCATTTTTAATCCCGCCGCCAATCTCATAAATCACTTCACGCAAGGTAATACCCATGGGAACTTCAATAAGCCCGACATTGTTGATTTTCCCTGCGAGTGCAAAAACCTTGGTTCCTTTGGATTTTTCGGTTCCGATACTTGCAAACCACTCCGCACCTTTCAGGAATATGGCAGGAATGTTTGCGTAAGTCTCAACATTGTTAACATTGGTGGGTTTTCCAAGAAATCCTGATTCGGATGGGAATGGCGGTTTAACTGTTGGTTCGCCACGGAGCCCCTCCATGGAATGGATCAGGGCTGTTTCCTCCCCGCAAACAAATGCACCTGCACCATAACGGATTTCAATGTCGAAATTAAACCCGGTGCCAAGAATGTCATTCCCAAGCAATCCATATTCCCTGGCCTGTTTCATGGCAATTTTTAGCCGTTCAATGGCCAACGGGTATTCAGCACGGATATAGACCACACCTTTGTCGGCGCCGGTGCAATAACCATTAATGGCCATTGCTTCCAGCACTGTATGAGGGTCTCCTTCGAGTACCGATCTGTCCATGAATGCACCCGGGTCGCCTTCATCGGCATTGCAGACCACATACTTCTGACCGGCCTTGACATTGCGTGTGATTTCCCACTTCAAACCAGTTGGAAATCCACCGCCGCCACGGCCGCGTAGTCCCGACTTTTTCAGAATTTCGATGGTGGCTTCAGGTGTTAATTCAGTAAGTACTTTACCCAATGCCTGATAGCCATCACGGGCGATGTAATCGTCAATATTTTCAGGGTTGATGAAACCACAATTACGCAAGGCAATCCTGATTTGTTTCTTATGAAGGCCTGTATGTTGAGTGTTGCCCTTGTTTTCACCATTCGCAGGTTCATGGTATTGCAACCGCTGTACCTTTATGCCTTTAACAATGTGCTCTTCAATAATTTCTGTGCAATCTTCCGTGGTTACCCGGGTATAAAAAGTGTTGTCGGGCATCATTTTCACGATGGGGCCCTCCTCGCAAAAGCCAAAACACCCGGTTTTTATCACCTGGACTTCGGTCTCAAGCTTTCTCGCTGTAATAATATCCTGAAAATGTTTCAGGACAGCGTCACTCTTTGCAGCCTGACAACCAGTCCCGCCACAAACAAGAATATGAAATTTAATTTTTGCCATCTGACTATTTCCGGATTTTATTTGTTGTCGATTGTTTCATAATTTACAGGAATTATTCCGTCAACCAGTTCATTGTTCAATACATACTTGTCGATGATCCTGCTTGCTTTTTTCACATCGACGAAACCGAACGTAATGGGTTGGTTGCCGGGTATTGTGATTTCCACGGTTGGTTCGGCATAGCAGTATCCCATACAGCCGGTCTGGGTTACTTTGGCGTCAATATTCCTTTTGGTAAATTCTTCAATGAAAACCTCCATCACCTCTTTTGCGCCGGAGGCAATCCCGCAGGTGGCCATGGCAACCTTAACACGGATATTCTCCCCGGGGTGATCAATTCTGCTGCTTAGATCGGTCTTTGAGTTGAGTTTTTCCTGAAGTTTTATTAATTCGGACAGAGATTTAATCTTTTCCATAATTGTTGCTTTTATTGTATTTCAGAGAGTCTGTTCATGGCATTACGGTGAATAAAATCACATACTGAAACGGCAGCAAAGGTACCATCTCCAATATTCTTATGCAAACATTTTCTGTGATTTATTTCACAATGTTAATAAAATAACAAAAGAAGGGGTAGGGTGTGTTTTCTGAGAAGGTATTGTTAGCCTATTATGATCCGGAATCCGTTTCCATGAATATTGGCTACTTCAATCGAAGGATCCGCTTTCAGGCACTTGCGAAGGCGGGCAATAAACACATCCATACTTCTGCCATTGAAATAATTGTCATTGCCCCATATTTTCTCAAGTGCATCTTTGCGCAACAGGATACCATCCCTGGCAGTAACTAACATTTTGAGCAAACTCGCCTCCTTCGGTGAAAGCTGCTGGGTGATATTGTCATGTGATAAGGTCCGAAGATTATAATTGAAGAGAAGTTTCCCGATTTTCATCTCGTTAACATCAGAGTCTGTCTCAGACCGCTGGGTGTTTCGTTTTAAAATAGCCTGCAATTTGAAGAGCAGAACTTCTGAATCGAAGGGTTTCGTGATGTAGTCATCAGCTCCGGTCCTAAATCCTTCCAGCATATCTTCCTTTAATGATTTTGCAGTTAAAAAGATAAACGGGGTGCCGCTACTCGATTTTTTTATCTCCTTTGCCAGTGTAAAACCATCCATTTCAGGCATCATGACATCGAGGATGCAAATGTCAAACGGATTCGACCGAAACGCAAGGAGCCCTTGTTTCCCATCGGCTTTCAGGGTAACCTCGAAATCATTCAGCTCCAGATATGACTTCATGATGGATCCGAAATTCGGATCATCTTCGACCAGCAATATTTTTATTTTTTGGTTCATCTCTGCCTCCGGTAATTGTTTTTAATTAAACTCTTCCATTTCCTTTTCCCTGACACCAGGCAAGCTAATTTCAAACCTGCTGCCTTTCCCCAATTCACTTATTATCCCGATATCGCCCAGATGTGCCAGAACAATCGCTTTAACATAGCTGAGGCCAAGTCCAAAACCTTTGATATTATGAATGTTGCCTGTTGTCACCCGGTAAAATTTGTCAAAAACCTTCCGTTGCACATCCTGGCTCATTCCCAAACCGGTATCCTGTACACCAAAGATGTACTTTCCTGACCTGTTAAAGGAAAATACGACAATCTCAGGATTGGAAATGGAGTATTTGTTTGCATTATCAAGGAGATTTAGCAGCACATTGCGAAGGTGGGCCTCATCCGCCTCAACGACCGGATGCTCAGCTTCAAGCCGGGTTGTTATAATTCCTTCACGCTTTTCAATTTGCAGACGGTAGTGTTCAACAGTTTTCTCAATAAGGTAGTTCATGTCAACAAGTTCTGTCCGAAGCTTGAAATCACGGCTGTCGAGCAACGCCATCTGCAGCACTTGTTCAACCCTTGTGTTCATGCGGTTGTTCTCTTCCTTGATAATTCTTGTAAAGTTTTTGATCGTTTCAGGTTCAGAGATCACCCGTGGATTTGTTATTGAATCAGCAGCTATTGAGATGGTGGCAATCGGGGTTTTGAATTCGTGCGTCATGTTGTTGATGAAATCGGTTTTGATGTCCGAAATTTTCTTTTGACGGATCATCACAATGATGCTGCCGCCTGATGAAAGAATGATGATCAGGGTAAACAGTATTGAGCCTATCAGCAACAGTGAAAGTGATTTTAATACCTGAGATTTCTGATCCGGAAAAAATACAAGCAGCATGTCTGGTTTCTGAAAAAGATCATTTGGGAAAAGTGAAACCCGATGCTCTGAGTTCTCATATTCTCCTTTAAAGCCGGCTGATCTGATAGGGATATGGTTGCTGCCGCTCGAGGGTGAGATTACCGCGAATTCGAATGGAAGCTCAATTCCTTTATCTTTAAAAGATTTACCAAGTGTGGCCTGCAGACTTTTTTTATTGATCCTTTGCTGTATCGGTGCAGGTTTAGTCTCAAGTGCAATTGCCATCTGTTTGATAACATCCTGTATCTTTCGTGCCTTATTATCTAATTTCTGAATGTTGCTTTCCCTGATTTGCTTTTTGTTCCGTTGATCCACAAGCTGGTTTTTGACGGGAACCGGCTGGCCGAACTGGGGTATCCTGTAGCGTAAATGCTGAGTACCTGTGGCACCTGGAGCTTCGATGATAATTTCTCCTTCATTAAAGTTCTGAGGGTCGGGCTGAAGTCCCTCAAATTGCCGGTTCTCAGAAGGCCGGTTGAGGTCCCTTATTGAATCCAGCCTTGAAAGCTGATCGTCCCATTCAAAATTCATACCTCCCATTTCCATCGCATCCATCTCCTGGAAAAATTCCTCCATTTTTACCGTTATTGAATCCTGACCATCCTCGCTCGGAACGACATTATACTGGTAGGAATAGTGGATAACCCCGGCAGGGGAGTGACGGCGTATCGGGGGAGGTGGAGGCGGTGGAGGACAGCCAGGAGGTGGTGATGCATGCTTCATTATGGGCATCTCATTCACCAGCAGTAGCGAATCGAGCTGACTCTTTATGGTTGTACTGGTATCTTTTGTAAAAGCCTGGACTATCCTCATGATGCTGTCGCCTTCAAAGTTCCGGCTGATGAAAAACATATTTTCACGGGCTTCGATTTTATTCACCACACTGCCCAATGCATCGTTTACACTCCTGTCAAACTGTGCCTCTTTGACCTGAAACGCATTACGGATCCAGAAGAACTGTACAGCAATGATCCCGATAAGCGAAATGCAGATGCTTACAATCAGGATATACAATATTCTTTTGTTCATGATGCAAAAATAAGGAAAGGAAAAGGTCTGTGATTATTATTAACCTTTCATTAACCAACTTTAACTTTTTATTAACATTTTCAGGCACTTACACGACTTAGTTTTGTAGCATGAAACTTTAACACGGAGGGCTCTATGAAAATCAAATCAAACAGGTTCAAAATTTCGCTTGCTCTCGGGGCAGCATTGGTCGTTGCAATTTTTATTACACGACCTGCATTTTCTCAGGAAAGTGCAAAAAAAGATGGTCAGAAAAAGATTGTAATGAAGATTGTCACCAATGATAATGGTACAACAACCATTACAGATACAACAATGGAAATGTCAGATGATGCGATCACCGATTCTGTACAAAGGGAGGTTGACAAGGTTATTTTAATGCACGATCGTGGTAAACGTGTAAAAGTCAAGGTTCACAGCATGCCGCAAGGGTATTCTTATGATTTTGATCTGCCTCCGTTGCCGGATTGTCCGATGGCTCTTGAAGATTTGGAGGACATCGAACTGGAAGGTAATCCACCACGCTGGGCAATGGAATCCTGTGACAGGGAGCAGTCAGGACCTGGACCAGGTTGCAGGGTGATCCGCCGGGGCGAAGGTGGCCAGTCATTAAATGACATGCTTGGCAACATCCCCATGGATCGGGTTGTGGGTTACACAATCAAAGACCGTAAGCATGGCAAGCGGATCGTCATAGACCTGAATGATGCACCCATGTTCGAAAGACAGGAACGGGTAATTGTAATCCGTGAACCCGGTAGGATGCACCTTAATAGAAATGGCCAGGAAAGGCAGATGAGGGTTGTTGTGGATACTGATGATGATAAAGGGGAAGTAGATTCAGATCATCAGCAACCTCCTTCTGTTCCACCGCCACCACCGCCACCCCCACCTGATAGCAAATCGCCAAAAAAGTAAAGCAAATAAATCAGTCGTTCTTTATACCTGCATTGTTAGTAAATGTGCGCTAAACTGCCCTGCAACAGACCTTCCAGGTTTTAAAAACCTGGAAGGTCTATAAAAAAACGCTGTCCCGATTTAACAGGACAGCGTTTTTCGATAGGGGGAGTATTCCTAGTACCTCTTTCTGGGAGTATAGTGTGTGTGTAGTAATTCGTGCGACTTATGACCCAGGGGTTTTTCGAGGAATTCCTTGTAGATCTCGGCAATTTCCGGGTTCTCATGTGATTTCCTGATTGGCATACCCATATCCTCTTCGTAGATGGCCATTTTCCTCTTGGTGCGAATCTCCTTGTTGGTTGGAATTGGCTGGCCTCCGCCTCCCAAACATCCGCCGGGGCATGCCATCACTTCAATGAAATGATAGGTTGCATTGCCATCTCTGACGTTCTGCATCAGGGTTTTTGCATGGGCCAGGCCATTGGCAACGGCACATTTTAATTCGACTCCTTCGAGGAAGCTCCATTCAGGTTTGACCTTGTCGATTTTAATACTTGCTTCCCGAACTTCGCCTTCTGTTCCGCGAACAGGCACGATGTTGAGTCCGTCGAAAGGAACTTCGCGACCGGTAACAATTTCATAAGCAGTGCGAAGGGCGGCTTCCATTACACCTCCTGTTGACCCGAAAATAACAGCGGCACCTGAGGAAGATCCCATAAAACTGTCGAATTTTTCTTCAGGCAGGGCTTCAAAATCCAAACCCGCCTGCTTGATCATAATTCCAAGTTCGCGTGTAGTCAGAACGAAATCAACATCCTTATAACCGCTAGACCTCATTTCCGGCCGGTTGGCTTCGAATTTCTTGGCAGTGCAAGGCATGATGGAAACAGAAACAATGTCCTTTGGATTGAGTTTACGTTTCTGAGCGTAGTAGGTTTTTGCCAAAGCGCCAAACATTTGCTGTGGTGATTTGCAGGTAGAAAGATTTGGCAGATATTCAGGAAAGGTATGTTCAATAAATTTGATCCAGCCAGGAGAACATGAGGTGGCCATAGGCAGGGAAACAGTTGGATCTTTGTCAACCAATGCTCTTTTTAACCGTGTTAAGAGTTCATGCCCTTCTTCAATGATGGTTAGGTCGGCTGTAAAATCGGTATCAAGAACCGAACTGAAGCCCAGCCTTTTCAGTGCTGATACCATTTTCCCGGTTACGATCTTGCCGGTTGCCATGCCCAGCGCTTCCCCAAGTGCAACACGCACTGCAGGAGCAGTTTGTACCACCACATGTTTGGATTCGTCATAGATGGCATCCCATACCTGGTCGATGTAATTGCGCTCAATCAATGCGCCGGTCGGGCAGCGGTTCACACATTGTCCGCAATTTGTGCAAACAACCTCAAACAAGGAGTGTTCAAAAAAAGTAGAAATTTTCATTTTATTGCCCTTGTAGGCAACACCCAGGGCGCTCACACTTTGCAGCTCCTCGCAGGTCCGCACACAACGCTGGCAACGGATACAGCGGCTGTCATCCTTGATGATGGCCGTATTGAACATATCGATGGTGTATTTTTTATCGGGCACCAGGTCGAGGAACAGGTGGTCGCCGGTCAACATTTGTGATGCAAGTCCCTGGAGTTCACAATTGCCGTTTTTATAACATTTCGTACAATCGGCATTGTGCTCTGAAAGCAGAAGTTCAACAATGTGTTTGCGGGCCATTCTGACCTTCATGCTGTTGGTATGGATCACCATTCCTTCAGCTACAGGTGTTGCACATGAAGCTGGCAGGTTTTTGACCTTCTCCTGTTCAACAACACAAACGCGACAATTTCCTGCCACACAAAGGTCTTCATGGTAACAAAGGGTGGGGATGTGGATATTCAGGCTGCGGGCAGCATCAAGAATTGTGGTACCTTCATCTACAGTAACATTGATGGTATCTATCGTAAGATTAATTTTTTTAGCCATAACTTGTATTTATTTTTCGTGTGAATACTGAATTAGTAGATCATTTCTTCCTTGAAGTTGTTGACAATGGAAGAGAATGAATTAGCTACAGATTGTCCCAGACCACATTTTGCAGTAATTTTCATACTTTCACTCAATTTCATGAGCTGATCAAGATATGCTGCTTTTTTTTCACCTTTTTTTACTGCGACAATGCCTTTGAGCAGTTGCTGGCATCCGACGCGGCACGGAGTGCACTGTCCGCAGGATTCTTCTTCAAAGAATTCGAGGTAGTTGTGCAGCACATTGTACATGGAACGGGAGCTGTTAAAGATCATCATGGAGCCTCCTGTGGGAACACCTTCGAAGCCGATGACAGTATCTTTGAATTTTTTCCGGGGTACGCAGAAGCCGGAAGCTCCTCCAACCTGAACAGCTTTGGTATCACCATCTCCGAATTCATCAACAAACCGGTCGAGGGGCATGCCAAGTTCAAGTTCATAAATTCCCGGAATAGGCGTGTCTCCTGAAACGGAGAAAACCTTAGAACCCCGTGAGTCGGTGGTGCCAAGCTTTTTATATTGATCAGGACCGAGTCGCATGATCATCAGCACGTTCACAAACGTTTCCACGTTGTTGATCACGGTGGGTTTTTTCATAAAACCGCTGGTAGTAGGGTAGGGAGGCTTGTTACGGGGTTCTCCGCGTCCGCCTTCCATGGATTCAAACAAAGCGCTCTCTTCGCCGCAAATATAGGCTCCAGAACCCATGCGGATTTCAATACGAAAATCAAGCCCGAGTTCCTTCATGTGCTCATGATAGATGTCAAGTTCCTTCTCCAGTTCCGGAACCATGAATTTATACTCTCCACGAAGGTACATCAATCCTTTTGTTGCACCGATGACCCTGCCGCATATTGCCATTCCTGAAAACACCTTGCGGGGAACCCGCAATAGAATTTCCCTGTCTTTGAAAGTGCCTGGTTCGCCTTCATCCGCATTGCACACCACATATTTTTCATCGCCCGGGGCTTCGGCGGTAAATTTCCATTTCATGGCTGTAGGGAATCCGGCGCCACCGCGACCGCGAAGGCCTGATTCCAGAATGTCTTTAAGGATTTCCTCATTGGTCCGTGCCAGTGTAGTGGCTAAAACCTTATATTTTTCGTTGGAATATTCCCCGAAGATTAAGTCAACTCTTTTAAGGGTTTGATCTGACATGACTGGTTCTCCTATTTTCTATGGGTGTTATTTTTTTATGAATTCACTGATGATATCATGCACCTTTTCGGTGGTAAGGCCACTATAGGGTGTATCATTGATGAGCATGGCCGGTCCTTCATGACACCAGCCGAGGCAGTTGGTCTCCAGAAGGGTGAACTTCTTGTTTGGCGTTGTTTCTCCGACCTTAATTTTAAGCATGTCTTCCAGGGTCTGAACAATCGTCTTTTTACCGTGCATATCGCAGGTTATGGTTTTGCAAACCCTTACCACATATTCCCCTCTCGGTTCAGTATCGAGAAAAGAATAGAAGGTAGCTGTGCCATAAACCTGAGCAGCCGAAAGATCGAGTTCTTTGGCAATATCGGTCATGCATGTGTCGGAAAGATATTTATTTCTTGCGACAACTCCTTGAAGAATAGGAAGCAAACTGGCTCTTTCCCTGCCATATTTGTCGGCTAATTCCCTAACTAATGATTTGCAATCAGTCATAAAATATATTTTAAAAAGTTAATATATAGTGTTTTATGTTCTGTTTTAGGTTTATTGTGAATAAATTAACAAACTTTGATGCAAAGGTATCAATATTCTTTGTTAATTTAATAACAGAGGGAATATTGGCCTCTCTTTTTTCTAATTTATATAAGGTCTAAATTACCTGAATGAATCGGGTGAAAATATTTATTTACATTTACAAGGCCCAAGATTCATAAATGAGCCACTTCAGGTACTTTATTAAATTAGCATATAACGGAACCCGTTTTCATGGGTGGCAGAGGCAACCCAATGCAGCAACTGTGCAGCAAACCCTGGAGGAGGCGATGTCGATGATGTTAAAATCCACCATTCTGCTGACCGGTGCCGGACGCACAGATACAGGGGTTCATGCGACTGAATTTTATGCACATTTTGATCTGAGCTCTCCGCTAACACTTCCCGAACGTGAGAAGCTCGTTTTCAGGCTGAACAGGTATCTGGGTGGTGACATTGCACTCAAAGGCATCGCGCAGGTGGCAGAGGATGCTCATGCCCGCTTCAGTGCTGTTTCCCGTACATACAGGTATTGCATTGCCATGGTTCCAAATCCGTTTCGACAGGAGTTTACGTCTCATCATAATGGCTTTATTGACTGTTCACTTATGAACCAGGGGGCTGCCATGATCATGAGTTATAACGATTTTACATCGTTCTCCAAGATTGATACCGACACGATGACGAATATCTGCAGGATTACCCACGCACATTGGGATGTGGAAGATACTGAACTTGTATTTACCATCACCGCCGATCGGTTCCTCAGAAACATGGTTCGGGCCATTGTCGGTACGTTAATGGCGCTGGGAAGGGGGAAAATATCACTTGATGACCTGAAAAATATTATTGAAAGCAAAAACAGGTCTAATGCCGGAGATTCAGCACCTGCAAAGGGATTGACGCTGCACAGGATTGTTTATCCGGAGGGGATTTTTTTGGTGAGCGGGTGAGCGGGTGAGCGGGTGAACAATCTTTATACCTTATTGGGGCTCTTTTTTATCATTGATCAGATTCCATCCGGCAGCTGCAATCGCTTTTGCGGTCATCCCGAATTTCTCCATCAATTCATAAGGATTTCCTGATTCCCCAAAGTGGTCTTGCATTCCCACAAAGGCCATACGAACCGGGCAATGCTGAACCACAACCTCTGAAACAGCACTGGCGAGACCGCCAATTACCTGGTGCTCCTCGGCGGTGACGATGGCTCCCGTTTCGCATGCAGCTTTAATAATTGCTTCTTTATCAATGGGTTTAATGGTATGCATGTTAATAACCCGGGCTTTTACTCCTTTTGTTGCAAGGATATCCGCAGCTTGCAGGGCCTCCCAGACCATGTGACCGGTTGCGATGATGGTCAGATCATCCCCGGTGGTTAACCGTTGTGACTTCCCAATCTCAAAAGTCATGGAGTCGGACGTGAAATCAGGCATGGCTTCTCTTCCGAAGCGCACGTAAACTGGTCCTTTAACCTGTTCAATTGCTGCAATTGTAGCCAGTCTTGTCTGGGTAGCATCACATGGTGAAAGCACGGTCATGTTCGGCAGAACTCTCATCATTGCAATGTCTTCAAGGGCCTGATGAGTGGCGCCGTCAGGACCGACGGAAACACCGGCATGAGCGCCACCGATCACCACATGCAGGTTGTTGTAGCATAAGGAGACCCTGATTTGATCTGTTGTTCTGAGGGCAGCAAAAACACCATATGTTGAAAATACCGGGATCTTCCCTTCAAGTGCAAGTCCGGCGGCTACACCAATGCAATTTTGTTCAGCAATGCCAAGTGAGATAAACCTGAGAGGGAATGCGTCGGCAAACAGGTTACACCCTACTGAAGTGGTTATATCTGCCCCGATACACACGACTGCCGGATTTCTAAGACCGGCTTCCAGCAACCCTTCACCAAAACCGGTTTTTGTGGGTTTGTTTCCTTT
>CAYHGE010000011.1:23090-45144 GCA_964355945.1 uncultured Draconibacterium sp. | reverse complement strand
TTATTGTTTTGCAAGTTGTTCTATGAATTCTGCAGCCTGTTCCGTTGTCGGAACTCTACCGTGCCACCGGTAATCACCTTCGATACTTCTTATTCCTTTTCCCATGATGGTTTCAGCAATTATGACGGTCGGTTTATTCTGAGTGGTTCCGGTGTTTCCAAATGCCGACAACAACTGCTCAATACTATTCCCGTCACATTCAATGACTTGCCAACCGAAACTGTGCCATTTACCGGCAAGTGGTTCAAGGCTCATCACTTCTTCTGTTCTCCCGTCAATTTGCAATCCATTCCGGTCAACAATGGCAATGAGGTTATTAAGGTTATGGTGTGATGCCGACATTGCAGCCTCCCATATTGAACCTTCCTGGAGTTCACCATCTCCAAGTACGCAGTAGATCCGATGCATTTCATGATCCATCTTTGCTGAAATTGCCATCCCAACTGCAACTGAGAGACCTTGCCCAAGTGAGCCTGCAGATAGTTCAATGCCTGGCAACCCATGTTCCCTGCCAGGATGTCCCTGCAGCCGTGAGCCAATTTTCCGCAAGGTTCGAAGTTCCTCCACTGCGAAATATCCCGAATGGGCAAGGGTTGCATACAGGATGGGGGCAACATGGCCGATGCTGAGAATCACGCGGTCACGACCTGCCCATTTATGGTTAATCGGATCATGAATTAAAACTGAGAAGTAGAGTGTCGTGAAAATATCTGCCAGTCCCAGGGAACCACCCAGATGACCTGATTTCGCTTCGGCGAGACTGGTAACAACCGATTTTCGGATCGTGGTTGCAATTTCCCGCAACCTTTCCGGATCTGAAGTTTGCCAGGTATGCATTGTTAGCGCATGTCGATTATTTCCACCCCGGGGAATTTTTTCGCATCAAAGGAGAAATCTGCGTCAGTGACCGGGGTATCTGTGACGTAAGTCTTAACTTTATAAGTAAATGTGTTTCCACTTTTATCAAAGAGTGTGAAACTTTTTATCTGTTTTTTGGCTTTGTCAATCCCCAGGATAGCCTTTGTGAAGTTTTTACTTGTTGTGGGTATCAGTTCAACTGATTCGATAGATGGGTCAGAACTCTTAATAATCTTTGATTTATAGTTGGCGTTATATGAGGTCAGTAATTTTGACGGTGTAAGTGCATCATCTTTGTTTTCAAGCGTATTCACCTGTACTTCATTCGACTCTTTGATGTATGTCCATATCGTTTTCCCATCGCAAATCACGGTCTGGCCGGCTGCAGCCATCTTGTATTTATCTCCTGAAACCAGGAGCGAAACAGTTTTTTCCTCGTTGATATTGGCTTTGGTATTGACCATGGAGTAGGAGAGTTCTACCTTGATCGATTTATATCCTTTTGCTTTTTTGCTTACTTCTTCAAGCAGGGCAGCAGCTTTTGGGTCTTTTGCCTGGCTGAAGGCCAATATGGTGCTTAAAAAGAAGAGACTGGTTAAGATGGTTTTCATTTTCATTTTTGTCCAAGAATTGATAAATACTCTTCCAGCGACGAAAGGTCCTTGTAGCGAACGTCGCGTGCTTTACTGCCTTCAAATGGTCCTACAATTCCGGCTGATTCCAGTTGATCAATGATACGCCCTGCACGATTGTAGCCGAGTTTGAGTTTGCGCTGAATCAGGGAGGTGGATCCGTGCTGGTGATTGACAACAAGCCGGGCTGCTTCCCCGAAAAATTCATCTTTTTCATTTGCATTGAATTCTTTGGGAGAGGAGCCACTCTCTTCGTCAAAGTATTCAGGCAAGGCGAATGCTTCCGGATAACCCCGCTGTGATCCGATGAATTCCGTTAATTTATCAATTTCCGGGGTGTCAACAAATGCGCATTGAATTCGTATCAGATCGCTGCCTGTTGAAAGCAGCATGTCGCCGCGCCCAATAAGCTGATCGGCTCCCGAAGAATCAAGAATGGTGCGGGAGTCGATTTTGGAGATCACCCGGAAAGCGACCCGGGCCGGGAAGTTGGCTTTGATAGTACCGGTGATGATGTTGACCGAAGGTCGCTGGGTGGCTATGATGAGGTGGATACCGGTGGCTCTTGCCAGCTGTGCCAACCGTGCCAGCGGGGTCTCTATTTCCCTTCCGGCAGTCATGATGAGGTCAGCAAACTCATCGATCACAATCACGATATATGGTAAAAACTGATGACCATCGTTCGGGTTGAGTTTTCTGGAGAAGAACTTCTCGTTATACTCTTTAATATTTCTCACCTGGGCATCACGCAGCAAATCGTAGCGGCTGTCCATTTCGATATTCAGGGAGTTGAGCGTTCTGATTACCTTTTTGGTATCGGTTATGATTGCTTCTTCAGCATCTGGAAGTTTAGCAAGAAAGTGACGCTCAATTTTATTATAAAGTGTAAGTTCAACTTTTTTGGGGTCGATGAGCACAAACTTAACCTGAGAAGGGTGTTTTTTATACAGCAGCGAGGTGATGATCGTATTGAGACCCACTGATTTACCTTGTCCTGTTGCACCTGCCATCAACAAGTGGGGCATTTTAGCCAGATCGGCAATGAATGTTTCGTTGGAAATGGTCTTTCCCAATACGAACGGCAATTCGAACGTAGTATTTTTAAACTTGTCTGTTGCCAGAAGTGATTTAATCGAAACAATTTCAGGGTTCTGGTTGGGAACTTCGATACCAATTGTTCCTTTTCCGGGGATGGGTGCAATGATGCGGATGCCCATGGCAGCGAGGCTTAAAGCGATGTCGTCTTCAAGGTTTTTGATCCTTGCAATACGCACTCCTGCCTCAGGAACAATTTCGTAAAGTGTTACAGCCGGGCCGATGGTTGCCTTAATCCTGGCAATTTTAATATCATAATTTAAAAGGGTGTTAACAATCTTATCCTTGTTGGCTTCGAGTTCTTCTTTGTTGACATTGACGGATTCGCCGCCATAATCGCTGAGCAGGTCAAGTGGCGGATATTTGTAGCCGGAGAGGTCAAGGGTAGGGTCATAGCGAGTTTCAAGTGTCTGGTGTTCAATAATGCCTTTAACCGGGGCTTCTTCAACCACGGGTTCAATCTGGAGTTCAAGATTGGGTTGATCATCAGGCTTCGGTGCGAAACGGGAGGGTAATTCGAGGTCAATCTCCATTGGTGCCTCTTCCACAGGCTCCCTCAGGAAATTTTCGGGAACTGCCGGTTTCAATTGTGATTCAGTATCAGCCGGAAGAGGATCTTCCGCCACTGATGGAATGACAGGTGTATCGCCAACGGGAATGTCGTTGCCAGCTTTTGTTTTAAACCACCGGAATGGTATGTTAAATGAAAGAATGAGAAAGCTGAGTGCAGTAAAACCAAGCAGCATTGCCAGTCCCGATGTTCCGAGGAATTCAGTTAACCAGTTGTTGAGCTGGAAGCCGTAAACTCCTGTGAAAATATCATTGCCGGGGGTGACCATTGCCAGTAAAACCGGCAGCCAGATGATCCCAAAGAAGCAATACTCCAGTGTTTTCCATAAAGGGAAAATCACAATATGAAAAAAGTGCTTCATCCCCGTATTGAAAAGGATGATGATAAAAAAGAATGATGCAATGCCAAACCATTTTGAGATAAAAAGATATCCTGTTAAAGCACCGATTTTACCCATCCAGTTTTCGACAGGGATTTTATTGTCGAAAAAACTGTCAAGGGTAAAGTGTTTGAATACGGTATCCGTGAAACTATAATCAACCTGCCATGTAATGATATACGAGGTGAAGGAAAAAAGAAAGTAGAATGACATCAGAAGGGAAAAAAGTCCGAAAACTCTGAAGCGCCGTTCCATGCGGGCCAAATCCTGCTCGGTCCGTACTTTTTTTTCCCTGGGTGGTTTTGGAACCCGTATGGGTTTTTCCTTCTTCCCCGGGGATTTTTTGACCTTTTCTTCGGGAAGATCCTGTATGTTAACGGTCAGGGCTTCCTCATCCCTCGGTTCTCCTTTAAATGTGTTTGATCTGGGCGGATTGATTGGTCTGGCCATTGGAATTAATCATTACCGCCGCCGAACTTGCTTTTCAGTTCATCCTGGGTTGTAAGTGTATAATCTGAAGGAATTTCAAATTCTTTGGCTTGTAAACTTTTCTTCTCAACAGATGTTGCTGTGAACTTCATGCTTACTTCCTGATTTTTCATTAAAAATTCAAGTAAACCACCATCAACATCTTTGTAAAGAGGACTGTTGAAATTTGAGAGTTTCGATCCTAATTCACTGGAATACCATGCTTCGAAGGTGCTTTTTGCCCCGTCATCATTCACGGTAACAACAACTTTCTTGCAGGTAAATCCGGCAATTACCTTGGTCTCCTCCGACAATTCAACAGATGTTTTGCCTTCTGAAACATTCTTGCTTTCGATTTCGGCTGTAGTCTGTTTAATGGCATATTTCTGACCCATCATGTTTATGAGCGAAACACTTGTTTTTTCGATATAATCTGTTATTTCAACCGTATTCATACCACTCATCTGCAGGTCGGTCCTCGATTTTGAACCTTTGATAGAAACAGTCAACACTTTTGGAAACATGGCCAGTTGACTTTCAGAAAACTTGCTGTCAGGATAGGTGATTTTATAGGTGATGACACCTTCAAACGGTTTGCCTGACACTGCCTGACCAGAGTTGCAAAGCACGGCAAACATGAGCATGCTGGCAATTAACATAATTTTTTTCATACGATTGGTTTTTAGGGGGTATGGTGCGACAAATTTACTTAATTTACGATTCTGAGCAGTTTGCTCCAGCGAATTTTTCCATCCAGCAATGATTTTTTCGGATCAAGGGAGAGCCAGACAAAAACTGCCTTCCCAACAACATGGTCTTCAGGCACAAAACCCCAGTAGCGTGAATCAGCTGAGTTGTGCCGGTTGTCGCCCATCATCCAATAATAGTTCATCCTGAAAGTGTAATCTTTGGATTCTTTTCCATTAATGAAAATTTTCCCGTCGGAGATCTGCAGTTTATTCCCTTCAAAAACGTTTATGACCCGAGCATAAAAGCAAATATTCTGCATGTTGATCGGGATGGTCACACCTTTTTTGGGTACCCATACCGGGCCGAAATTATCCACATTCCACCGGTAGGTTGAATCGAAAGGGAATATGTCAGGATCGAAGGCTCCGGCTGGTGTTACAATCGGTTCAATGGAAACTACATTGCTGTAAAGTCTGAGTTTTGCAATGGCATCGTCTGAAAGGGTTAATTCGTAGGTGCCATTGTTGTCAGTTGCAATGTTTTCAGTAATATCGAGTTTTTCAAAATTCTTTTGATTGATTGGGCTTCCGTCTGTTTTCAGGAGATATTTATATTGTTTTTTTCCGGGATTAATTTCAGGCTTCCCATTGATAAAAACTGTCCGGTCAACGATTCGGATGGTATCGCCAGCGATCCCGATGCAGCGTTTGATGAAATTCTCCCGTTTATCAACCGGCCTGGCGATGATGTCACCGAAATACTGTTTGTTGTTCCAGATGTCATACCTTCCATATCTTCTGACAAGCTGATAATAACTCGCCTCACTTTGAAATTTGGTTGAGAGTGTATCTCCGTCGGGATAATTAAAGACAACCACATCCATGTTTTTTATGTCAGCCAAACCGGGGAAACGGTAATAGGGCAATTTGATCCACTCAAGGTATGATTTTGCACTTGCTGTAAGTGGCAGGGTGTGGTGCACGAAAGGGAAGGCCAGCGGGGTGTTTGGTACTTTCGGGCCAAAACTAACCTTACTGACAAACAGATAATCACCAACCAGCAATGTTTTTTCCATGGAGGGGGTTGGAATGGTATACGCTTCAATGAGAAAAATTCTGATGATACTGGCTGCAATCACGGCAAAGATGATGGCATCAACCCATTCACGTACAGCAGATTTGTGAATGGGAGGTTGTTTTGAAGGATCTGAATATTGTTCTTTTTTTGAGAAAGCGAGATAGGGGAGGTATATAAACGGGAAAAGAACACCAAGCGCCTGATCAAGCAGACCATGTTT
Organism: uncultured Draconibacterium sp.; assembly: GCA_964355945.1. Taxonomy (GTDB): domain Bacteria; phylum Bacteroidota; class Bacteroidia; order Bacteroidales; family FEN-979; genus CAIVAT01. The sequence goes on along the minus strand of CAYHGE010000011.1, from coordinate 39,154 downwards.
TTTAAAGCACTTGAGTACTTCAACGATCATGAGCAGGATCACGAAAACATTGATGAAGGGAACGAGCAGGAAGATATACCACCATATTGGTTTCTTGATAATCTGCAGCCAAACGTACCAGTTGTAGAAAGGAACGAGGACTTTCCAGCCCTTTTCGCCTGCTTTTTCAAATATTCCCCACATCCCGACGACAGAAAGGATGAAAAATATGATGGATTCAATCAAGTAAGAATTCATATCCCGGTATTTAGATTTAGCACAGTTAACGTAAAAACATTGGTTTTCTTATTCAGGGCTGGTCAATATTTGTGTGTCAAGAAGATTTTTCATGTCAAAAAAGCCTTTTTTTCCGATAATCCATTCAGCAGCCATCAATGCACCAAGGGCAAACCCCCTTCTGCTTTTGGCGGTGTGAATAATTTCGATGCAATCCTCTTCAGATTCATACCGCACAATGTGGGTGCCCGGTACATTATCAGTACGATATGATTTAATGCCCAGTTCTTCCGGGTTTTCAACGACTTCCTGAACCCATTTCTCCTTTCGTTCGGTGTTTCTGATGATGTCGTTGGCCAGTACGATGGCGGTGCCGCTGGGAGCATCCTGTTTGTGAATGTGATGGGTCTCTTCGATGGAAACAGCGTAATCCTCCCATTGTGACATCAGGTTTGCAAGGTACCTGTTTAAGCTGAAAAACAAATTGACACCAATGCTGAAATTGGGGGCAAAGAAGACACTCTGACCTCTGGTTAAGCAATCCTGCTGTACTTTTTCAAGATCATCAAGCCATCCGGTGGTTCCAATCACAATAGGGATGCCCGCATCAAAGCAATGATAAATATTTTCGAAAATACTTACCGGTGTTGAAAAATCGATGGCAACATCGGCTTCAGAAAGGTCATTGTCTTCATTTTCCCAGTCTTCAAGGCTGTCGAAAATGAGCACAATTTCGTGGCCTTTTTTAATAGCCAGTTTTTCTATTTCCTGGCCCATTTTGCCATATCCAAGTAATGCGATCTTCATGGTGTTTTCTTTGTTAAATTATCAGAAACGTAGACAAAGCCTCATCCCGCCAGCTGGTTTGTAACTGTAACCGGTAGGTAAAAGGGCGGGTTCAATCTTTATTGCCAGGTTTTCGCTGATGTTAAACGTATACAGATGCGCATCCACAGTGGCATCCAGAATGTTTATGGCATACCAAACAGCAGTCAGTAAGATACTGATCTCCAGATTTCTGCGATAATATTCCCGGGTAGATTGAAGATCCTGAGTCGAATATCTTTGCACAAGGTCGCTGTAGTTTCCATTCATATTGCCATTGGTGGATTCGATATATGCGCATTTGTAGTTGAGATATTGATCGGTGTTGGTGTAGATGAAGTATGTCATAAGGCCGAACCCGGCATATATGACCGGAACCTTCCAGTATTTCTTATTGTAAGCCTGCCCTAATCCAGGCAGGCATGCTGACATGATGGTTGCTTTGGTTGGGGAATGTTCCTTTTCCCTGATTGAATCAGGCAATTCAACAAAAGTTGTATCAGATTGGGACAATACCAGCAACGGTTGAATTAACAGAACAATGCATAAGAAAGCGTAAGGATGGAATGTCCTCATTTATGAGTCCAATTTGGAGATGATCCTGTCGAAATCTTCAGATGATTTGAATTCAATAATAATGGATCCGGCACCTTTCCTGTTCACTTTCAAATCAATTTTAGAGAGAAACTTGTGATGCAGCGATGATTTTGCCTGTTCATATTTTGCAGGCAGACCGGTGTTCTTTGATTTCGGAGTTTTAGGAATACCAAGGTTGCGAACCATCTCTTCCACTTCGCGCACCGATGATTTTCGTTCGAGGATCTTTTTAAGGATCAGTAACTGGGATTGTTCATCGTTTACATTGATGATTGCACGGGCGTGTCCCATGCTGATCATGTTATCTCTTACAGCAACCTGTATTTCACTTGGAAGTTTCAGCAGCCGTATATAATTCGAAATGGTTGATCTGTCTTTTCCAACTTTCTGACTTAAATCCTCTTGTTTGATACGACATTCTTCCAGCAAACGCTGGAAACTAATGGCTATCTCAAGCGGATTAAGATCTTCCCGCTGGATGTTTTCAACAAGTGCCATTTCGAGCATCTGTTCGTCATTGGCAAGCCTTACATACGCAGGAAGCTGAGACAAGCCGGCAAGTTTTGAAGCTTTCAGGCGGCGCTCACCTGAAATGAGCTGGTATTTGTGATGGCCAATTTTACGGAGGGTAAGGGGTTGAATGATGCCATGCTCTTTGATGGAAAGTGACAATTCCCGTAGTTCATCTTCATCGAAATGCACCCGTGGTTGGAACGGGTTGGGCTCGATTTGTTCAACACGGATCTGAGCAATATACTCTGCTGTATATTCTCCGGAAATCTCTTTCTGGGTATTTTCAGTATCAGCATTATCCAGCAGTGCACTGAGGCCTCTTCCCAAGGCTTTCTTTTTCCCGTGAATATCAGACATTGATCTCTTTTTCTTGATTTGTAAGCCGTGTAAGGTCGTTATTTTGCAGGATCTCTCTTGCCAGGTTCAGGTAGTTAATGGCTCCGGAACTGTTGATGTCATGCAACATGATGGTCAATCCGAAGCTGGGTGCCTCTCCAAGTTTTGTATTCCTGTTGATGATGGTTCTGAACACCATCTGCTGGAAATGGACTTTCACCTCTTCCACCACCTGTTTTGCAAGGCTCAACCGGTTATCAAACATGGTGAGCAGGATGCCTTCAATGTCGAGCGTGGGGTTGAGCCTTGACTGAACTATCTTGATTGTGTTTAACAGTTTTCCAAGGCCTTCCAGGGCAAAGTACTCACACTGGACAGGGATGATCACTGAATCTGCTGCTGTAAGAGAATTAACGGTTATCAACCCAAGTGAAGGCGAACAGTCGATAATGATAAAATCATAGTCATCCTTGATGCCGGCAATGACCTTTCTCATCATTTTTTCTCTGTTCGGGAGGTTGATCATCTCAATTTCTGCGCCAACAAGGTCAATGTGGGCTGGCAGCAGGTCAAGAAATGGTGTTGTGGTGTTGAGAATGATATTCTTTGCTTCAACATCATCAATGATACATTCGTAGATGCTTGTTTTGATGTTTCTCGGATCAAAACCTACCCCCGAAGTGGCATTGGCCTGAGGGTCGGCGTCAATGATCAGTGTTTTGTGTTCCAAAACGGCAAGACCCGCAGCCAGATTGATGGCCGTGGTGGTCTTTCCTACACCTCCTTTTTGATTGGCAATCGCAATTACTTTACCCATGTGGTATTTTAATACAAGTTCACAAAATTACACCGAAATAGCAACACCTGGAAGAATGTTGAAAAGTTTTCACAAGAAGAGAATGCCTGAGTAAACACTTTACAGACACTCAGACGCAATACCTGATGATATTGGTTAATTGTTGTCGGAATCGTGAGCCAGGTCTTCGAATTCGATGGATCTGGAGGGCTTTTTACCAACTGCCGGCTCGTAGTCAAAAGCTGAATCTGCCACCTCCTCAGGTCTTTCCGGAGCTTTACCTGTACGAATGAATTCAATTACATCACTTAAACCATTGGCGAATTTATCAAAATCCTCCTTGTATAAAAATAGCTTATGCTTCTCATAAAAAAACTTGCCCTGTTCATTGTTGAACTTTCTCTTGCTCTCGGTGATCGTGATAAAATAATCTTCACCGACAGTAGATTTCACATCAAAAAAATAGGTTCGCTTACCCGCCCGCACCGCACGTGAAAAAATTTCTTCCCGGTCGCGTTCTTTGTTTTCCATTTCCTCCATCCTGCAGTCTGTTTTTATTAGTGCATCAATTTCGTTCAATTCAGCGTTCGCAAAAATAAAAATATTATCCGAATAAATTTTATTTCTTATTTCCGTAGCTTTGCAACCGTTAAAAAGTCAATTTAAACATGTTCTTTTTCATAAATTAACAATGCTCGGCAGAAGACATTATCGAATCAAAGTGCTCCAGGCATTGTATGCCTATTTTCAGGGTGGAGAAGCCAGGATAGAAGTAGCTGAAAAAAATCTCCTGACCAGCCTCGACAAGGTTCATGAACTCTATTTTCTCCAACTTTCGTTTCTACTGGAAGTAATTCACTTCTATCGCTTCAGGATGGAAGAATCCAAAACAAAGTTTTACCCGACACCTGATGAGGTCAATCCCAGTTACAAATTGGTCGAAAACCGCCTGATACTTCAGCTGCAGGAGAACCGGCAAATGATGGATGACGCGCTAAAGTACAAAATTTCATGGACTGAAGAGCAGGAGATGGTCAGAAAGGTTTATCAGAAACTCAAGGCCAGCAAAGACCTCGCTGATTATCTTGGCTCCGCGGTAAGTTCATATCGTGAAGACCAGGATTTTTTAGAAAAACTGTTCAGGAAATTTATTGCCAAATCGGCCGACCTTCAGTTTTTTTTTGAAGAACGTAACATTTTCTGGGAGGATGATTTTGAAGTTGCTGCTGTCTTTGTCATCAAAACGATTAAACTCATGACTGAGTCCTTTGGGGAACGGGATTCCCTGCCCGGACTTCTGACCAAGGGTCTTGACGAAGATCCGGATGATGACCGGAAGTTTATTCTTACTCTTTTTCGTAAGACGGTCATGAACAGCGATGAATCTGACAAACTGATCGATGAACGGACACGCAATTGGGAGCTCGAACGGATTGCCCTGACGGATGTATTGCTGATCAAAATGGCGCTGACAGAACTAACCAACTTTTCCCAGATTCCCGTCAAAGTTACCATGAACGAGTACATTGAGATTTCAAAGCAGTTCAGTTCCCAGAAAAGCAAGCTGTTCATCAACGGCATCCTCGATAAACTGGTGTCGGATCTGACAGAACAAAAAAAGATCAAGAAAACAGGCAGGGGATTGATGACCTAAATGCAATGCAAAGTGCAATGGTGAGATTGCAAAATGCAAAACAAAGGCAGTGTCAATTTTTTCTGAGTTCTATAATATTGTGTGAGGTTTTTCGTTTAGAGAACACACTAAAAAATCAATCGTGCATCACATCCTACATCGAACCGCCCTGATTTTTTGCTTGTCCGGACTTTTTATCACCCTGGCATCTGCACAGATTGGGGGCAACGGTACCTATAAATTCCTTGGTTATTCAAATTCTGCGCGCATTGCCGGCATGGGAGGAAACTTTCTCGCAATCAATGACAATGACATCACCCTCACGCAGGCCAATCCGTCACTCATCAATCCATTGATGAACAATAACCTGGCTCTCAGTTATGTAAATACATCAGGTGGGATCAATTACGGGTTTGTTGCATTTGCACACAACTTTGAAAAAGTCGGTTGTTTTGTCGGGAATTTCCAGTTCCTTAATTACGGAAAATTTACCGGTGCTGATCCGGCAGGCAATATTACCGGAGATTTTTCAGCAGGAGAATATGCGCTGAATGTAGGATGGGGAAGAAAACTATCACCTGTTTTTTCAATCGGTGCCAATGGAAAGTTGATCTATTCCCAGCTTGAAACATATAATTCTTTTGGCATTGCCGTTGATGTGGCCGGTTCATACATGTCAAAAGATGAATCTTTCACTGCATCTTTGATCGGGCGTAACATCGGCACGCAGCTGGTTCCTTATCTGCCTGGTCAATATGAGCCACTTCCATTTGAAATACAGATCGGGATGTCTCAGAAATTAAAACATATTCCGCTTCGTTTTTCACAATTACTTACTAACCTGCAAAAATGGGATCTCACCTATTTTGATCCCAGCGATCCGGCCAATACCGCGGATCCCATCACCGGCGAGACAAATCAAAAAACCGGGGTAGCAAAAGTAGCAGACGGGTTTATGCGGCATGTTGTATTAGGTGCCGAACTCACCATTGCAAAGACCCTTGCCATCCGAATCGGATATAATTACCAGCGCAGGCAGGAACTTAAGCTGACAAACAAATCGGGACTTACCGGCTTTTCCATGGGTTTCGGTTTGCGTGTGAAAATGTTTAACCTGAGTTACACGCGCGCTTCCTACACAGCTGGTATACCGATGAACTATCTCACAGTTGGTGTTAGCCTTCAGGAATTTATTAAAAAACAATAAGGTTGCAGGTCACGATTGATCCCCATTCCGGCTTTTGCTTTGGCGTGGTGTATGCCATTGAAGTTGCTGAACGCGAACTGCGTGAAAATTCCATACTTTACTGCCTGGGAGATATCGTTCACAATAACAAGGAGGTTGAACGACTGAAACTGATGGGTCTTGTCATCATCACGCATGACCAATTCAGGTTGCTCTGCGATTGCAAGGTAATGATCCGGGCACATGGCGAGCCACCTCAAACATACAGCCTTGCCAGCCAAAACAATATCCAACTTGTTGATGCTTCCTGCCCGATCGTTCTGAACCTGCAAAACCAGATACACCGTAGTTACCTGGAAATGCTGCCAAAGAACGGGCAAATCGTGATTTATGGCAGGGAGGGCCACGCCGAGGTAAATGCGCTTTACGGACAAACAGATGATTCTGCCATTATCATCGGGAACGAAAATGATCTGGCAAATATAGATTACACCCGGCCGATACGACTCTATAGCCAAACAACCAAAAGTGTCGAGGGGTTTCGTGAAATTGCAAAACAGATCCGGAACAGGATGGAGGCGGTTTCAAATGGCCAGCCTGTTGATTTTGAATCGAATGATAGTATTTGCAGGCAGGTCTCCAACCGTGCTGAACAATTGAAGGAGTTCGCAACCGGATTTGATGTTGTCGTTTTTGTCAGTGGCCTGAAAAGTTCCAACGGGATGGTTCTTTACCAGGTTTGTAAGAGTATTAACCACACGACTTACCTGGTTTCCAGTGTTGCTGAAGTGCAGCGCACTTGGTTTGAAAATGCGCAATCTGTCGGGGTATGCGGGGCAACCTCAACGCCAGGCTGGCTTATGGAAGAGATCGCATGTGAAATTCAGAAATTCAATGACTGAAATGTATCTTCAGAGGCTGATCCTCACAGGGTTTAAAAATTATGCACAGGCAGAATTTTCTTTCTCAGCAAAGATCAACTGCTTCATTGGGAATAACGGGGTTGGGAAAACGAATTTACTCGATGCAATTCATTATCTCTCATTCTGCAAGAGTTACTTTACAAGCCTTGATTTACAGAACATCAGGCATGGCGACGAGTTTTTTGCGATCCACGGGAATTATCAAACCGGGGACGATACCTACGACCTGGTGCATTGCATTCAGAAAAAAAATCAACGTAAACGCTTCCTGATCAACAAAAAGGAGTATGAACGGCTGGCCGATCATATTGGAAATTTCCCGCTTGTGATGATTTCTCCGTACGACCGTGACCTGATCAACGATGGAAGTGAATTGCGCAGGAAATATATCGACAGTGTAATTTCACAGTTTGACAAATTTTATCTGGATGATCTCATTCAATATAACAAAGCACTGGCGCAACGAAATGCACTGCTGAAATCGTTTGGAGAGCAACATTATTTTGATGCTGTCATGCTTGAACCATGGGATGATCAGCTGATCAGGCTTGGAGAACTTGTCTATATCAAACGAACTGAATTTCTGGAACAGTTCATTCCTTTGTTTCAGCATTATTTCCGTTTCCTGAGCAACGGTTCCGAAACTGTTGATATCCGCTATATTTCGCAAAATACTGAAAATTCCTACCGTGACGTATTTAAGGCAGCAATTGCCAGGGACCGTGCCGCACAGCATACAACCATGGGGATTCACAAAGATGACCTTGAACTGATACTTGATGGCTATCCTGTCAAGAAGTTCGGATCGCAGGGACAGCAGAAATCATTTGTCGTTGCGATCAAACTGGCACAGTTTGAATACACCCGCAACGTGAAAGGCTTTAAGCCAATCCTGTTGCTGGATGATGTTTTTGATAAACTCGATGATGTGAGAGTATCGCAGTTGATCAAAATGGTGAGCGAGCACAGTTTTGGGCAGGTTTTCATCACCGACACAAACAGGGAACGGATTATCTCTATCTTTGATTCCATGGAAATTGAACATGAAATTTTCAATATACCGCTGAAGAACATTGAATAATGAATATCGAATATCGAATGGCGATGAACGAATTAATGAGTTTATAATGAGAAAAGCAAATGCAACCCCGTTAAAAGCCGCCATTGAGGAGTTTCTCGACAGATACCGCCTTCGGGATAAGTTGAACCAGGCGAAGGTCATACAGTCGTGGGATAAAGTTGTGGGTGAAATGGTGGCCAAAAACACAAGCCAGTTACATATTCGCGGGAAGATCCTTTATGTAAAGGTTAACTCAGCCGCCCTGCGCAATGAGTTGTTGTTTGCCAGGACAAAGATTATGACGGCCCTGAATAAAGAAGTAGGGGTGACAGTTATAGAGGATATTGTGCTGAATTGAGGTTTTTTTACCATTTGGACATTAAAAACACCCCCTTAGTGGTTCTACGTGTCCTCAGTGCCTCAGTGGTTTTATGTTATTTTATCATGCAGGATAAGAGGTTCTTATCTTCAATCCATGCTTCCAGTTTGTCGCCGACCTTTACCGGGCCAACGCCGGCCGGGGTTCCTGTGAATATATAATCTCCCGTGCGCAGGGTCATATAATTTGAAATAGCAGCAATAATGTCATCGAAATCATGGATCATCAGGCCGGAATTTCCCTGCTGGACAGTTGTTCCATTGAGATCAAGGTGAAAACTGATGTTTTTAACATCTTTGAATTCAGACTTGGAAATAAACCTGCTGACCGGTGCTGACTGGTCAAATCCTTTGGCCAATGCCCAGGGTAGTCCTTTGTCTTTGGCTGCATCCTGAAGGTCCCGGGCCGTCATGTCAAGACCGATGCCGATTTCGTCATAATAGGTATGTGCGAACTTTTTTTGAATATTTTTACCAACCTTGCAAATCTTCAGAACGAGTTCAGCTTCGTAATGGATGTTTTTGGAGAATGACGGATAGTAAAATGGCCTGTTCCGGATCAACAGAGCGGTGTCGGGTTTCATGAAGAAAACCGGTGACGTGGGGATGGCATTGTTGAGCTCTTTGATATGGTCAACATAGTTGCGGCCGATGCAGATGATTTTCATGACAGTATAAAAAGATCAGAATAGGTCAAGTTTTACAGAAGTATTTGCATTACTTCGGAGTTTCAAAGCGGTAAGCACCTTTTTGGTTGACAATGGGAATTCACCTTTCATCATCCAGCTGTAATAGGACGGTTCTTCATTGAGAACCTGGGAGACAGGTTTACCTTTATGCTTGCCGAAATTGAAAACCTCTATATTCTTGTCATTGTACACGATGTGTCCGATAAGGTCAACGGCCCGGGTTGACCAGGAAAAATCGCTGAGTGCCTTGATATCGTTGATAACAGGTTGGGAAATGTTCCCTTTCCTGTCTTTAAATGTTACTTCGGCGTATCGGTCAAGCTGGGCTTTTAAAATTTCGAAGGTGGCAATGGTGTCAGCCTCTGCACTATGAGCATTCACCAGCTCTTTTGAACAATAGAACTTGTATGCTGCACTCAGGTTCCTTGGTTCCATTTTATGAAAAATATTCTGAACATCAACGAAACGTCTGCCTTTCAGATCAAAATCGATATCAGCTCTCAGAAACTCTTCCACCAGAAGCGGTATGTCGAAATGGTTTGAGTTATATCCGGCCAGGTCACAATGTTCCAGGAATTGGGCCAGTTCACGGGCTACCTCTTTAAATTTCGGACAATCCTTAACATCTTCGTCTGAAATACCATGGATCTCGGTAACTTCTGCCGGGATATGCATCTCCGGATTGATCCGTAATGTCTTAATTTTGGTGGTACCATCCACCTGCTGTCGAACGATGCTGATTTCTACGATGCGGTCGGTGGCAACTTTGATTCCTGTTGTTTCAAGATCAAAAAATGCAATGGGTTTGGTGAGGTTGAGTTCCATTAAATTGGTTGGTTGTTGTCGAAATTTTCAAGATGCTGCACCATGCTGTTAAGAAACTGGCCACCGAGGGCGCCGTCGATAACCCGGTGATCGTAAGTTACTGACATCATCATGATCGGGCGGATGGCCATGGTGTCACCCTGCTGAGATTCAATGACAACAACCCTCTTTTTGATGGCTCCCACTGCAACGATGGCTGTTTGCGGCTGGTTGATGATCGGGGTTCCCATCAGTGTTCCGAATGACCCCAGATTGGTTAATGATATTGTGCCCCCTGTAATTTCATCGGGTACAAGTTTGCTTATACGTGCACGTTTTGCAAGGTCATTTACCGATTTTACCAGGCCAAGAAGGCTTTTTTCGTGTGCATTGCGGATGACAGGCACAATCAGGTTGAAATTCGGCAGGGAGACAGCCATGCCGATGTTGACATTTTTGTGCAGGATCACCTTGGTGCCATCCACGGAAACATTCACCATGGGGAAATCTCTTACTGCTTTTGCAATTGCATCAATAAATACCGGGGTGAATGTGAGTTTTTCATTTTCCCGTTTCAGGAAAGCATCTTTGTTTTTTTCACGCCACTGAACCACACGTGTCATGTCAACTTCCTGGAATGAGGTGACATGGGCAGATGTTTGAACAGATTTAACCATGTGACTAGCAATAAGTTGTCGAATCCGGTCCATCTCGATGATCCGATCTTCGCCGGGAATGATTTGTTGGATAGTCTGAGGTGCAACGACCGGAGCAGCTGAAGCGATTACCTGAACCTGCTGTTCAATGGGTTTAATGCCGGCCTGCCGGTCTTTGACAAAGTTGAGCAGATCCTGTTTGGTAAGCCGGTCATCCTTTCCAGTTCCGGAAAGGCTGTCAAGTTCTGTAAAGGAGATGTTCTCCTGTAGGGCAATGCTGCGGACGAGAGGAGAATAGAATCGCGTACCGGAAGCCGATTCGTGTGCAACATGCTCCTGAACTGCAGATTCGACAGGTAATACGGGGTTGCCAGACAGCGCGGCAATGGTTGTTTCTGACCTGCATGCCTTAACCTCCTCGTCAGCCTCAGCAGGCTTGACATCTTTAACAATTCCGGTGATATCAGAAGTATCAATGATGGCAAAAACGGCTCCGACAGGAACAAGGTCGCCCTCGATGAATAATTTTTTTACAAGGATTCCTGAAACAAGGGAAGGGATTTCAGAATCCACCTTATCTGTGGCGATTTCAACTATCGGATCATCTTCATGAACCATCTCACCTTCATTCTTTAACCATTTTGTGATGGTGGCCTCGATAACACTCTCACCAAGTTTTGGTACAACTACCTCATAATTTGCCATATACACTTGACTTGTTTGATTTTTGCAAAGGTAACTCTTTTTCTTATTTTGAACGGTTCAAAATAAAATAACTTTTATGGTCTGCCTAAATTTCTGAATCCTTTGATAATAATATTAAAATCGTTGGTTAGCTTATAATCGCGGGCATAGAGGAGATCCAGCCTGGCTGTGGTTTCTTCGGAAACGTTTTTATTCTGAAAAGCATCCAATGGATTTAACACCCCATGTTTGATCTCAGGAAGCCTGCTTGTCTCATTTTCTGCATGTGATGTAAAACCAATCCATGATTTATTGGAGAGGAGTACGGCGAATATATTCCTCAACAGCCCGATCGGATTGCGCACCAAAAACAAAGCTGCGGGGTACAATGCAAGCAGAGTAAGGGCTACAAGGAAGTCGAGCATCCGTTTGTTCCTCCTGTTTGATCTTTTGACAATGGCATTGATGTCAATAACATAGAGGTCTCCAGATGTATTGATAGAGTTACTACCGATGATGGAGAGACTCTCAGGTGGTGCGATTTTATAGTCAACCTGTTCATTTTTTAATTCCGACATCATGTCGATAATCACCTGAGCAGGAACATCTTTGGCGCAGAAAATTACCTCATTGATTTTATGGATTGTGATGATTTCTTTTATCTGGCCAAGATGCCCGATGAACCCGTTTGAGTTGTTACGGTGATGATGATAGCTGACAAGGCCTGTAAAGGAAGGGTTCATGCCAGTTTGTTGAAGAAGTTCGGCAACCCGTTCCGACTCATCTTTTTCACCGATAATTACAAACCTCTTATTCTTTTCAGAATTCAGTTTATACTCTTTGATATTGAAGAAATGGAGCATCAACCTTTCAAGCAACATGATCAGGGTGCCCCAGGTTGCTCCAAGTATGATGAGGGCCCTTGAAAACCGGTAATGCTCGTTTAACAAGGAGTATAAAACGAGGATGATAATGGTGCCGACCACCATCCCCTGAACAATTCTTCTCATCCTGATCGGCTTGTCATAGCCGCCACTCAGGTAAATGCATAATAGCCAGATTAAGAGGTATATCGGAACCGCTATATGAATGAAAGCATAAGGATAATGTCCGCCATCCGGGAAAATAAAATGCCTCTCCCAATAATCCTTGATGACAAGGATGCCGGCAAACAGGAGCAGTGCATCGGTCAAAGGCAGAATGATCTTGTTAAAAAACCTCGTTAATATTGAAATAAATGCTCTGAAATAGATGGCAACATTGATCATGACAGAAAATGCCCGGGCATTCTCCTTGGAGAAATGTTTCCTTGCGAACACAATCATGGCATTGTAAAATACAAAAACATAATTCAGGCTGCCTTTCTTTGTGCTTTCACCTTTATAATGTATGATCCGGGTTCCCGGGTAATAATAATTTTTATAGCCTGCTTTGGTGATTCTGTAACTAAGGTCAATATCTTCTCCATACATGAAGAATTCCTCATCGAGCAACCCGGTTTTATCCAGCACCTTTTTCCGCAACAGCATGAAGGCCCCGGCCAGTACGTCCACAACATGTGTTTTATCTTTATCAAGGTAACCCAGGTGATAGGTGCCGAATAATTTGGATTTTGGGAAAAGGGTAGATAGTCCAAACACCTTGAAGAAGGCAACGGAGGGATATGGTAGTCCGCGTTTGCTTTCGGGAAGAAATTTCCCTTTGCCATCAAGCATCTTCACGCCCAATCCTCCTGCATCGGGGTGCTGTTCCATGAAATCCACAACTTTACGCAGGGTATCATCTTCAACAATGGTATCAGGGTTAAGCAGCAGAATGTATTCTCCTTTGGCTTTCCTGATGGCCTGGTTGTTGGCAGTGGAAAAGCCTCTGTTCTCTTTGTTTTCAAGAAGATGGACTTCCGGGAACTTGTCTTTTACCATCTTAACGGAACCATCCACTGAATCGTTATCCACAACGAAAATTTCAGCCTCCAGTCCGCTACAGGCATTATGAACAGAATGCAGGCATTGTTCAAGGAAATACTTGACGTTGTAGTTAACGATGACGATGGATAGCTTCATCTGCAGTGTTCGGTATTCGAGTGTAAAGTTATGGTTATTCAGTCAATCTAAAAACTAAATTGCACCTGCTTCAATCATCAGCACGATCTGTTCGATTGCCTGGTCGCTGCCTCCCGGGTCGTAGTCTGCTTTCAGATCATATCCAAACAACCGTGCCAGGGTTTGCCAGATGAATGCCGTGAATTTGCCCCGTAATTGTTTGACAATATCAAATGTAGAGTTCCCTGTTTCACGGTAAATCAGCTTGATAAGGATTTTTCCCTGTGAAAAGGTGAGGTCTTTCAGTTCATCTCCAAACTGCAGTTCCAATTCTTTCTCTGCTTTTTTCATGTATAACTTTCGTTCTCTGTCGGATGGAATGGTATCCATCACAGACTTGTAATATGCCAGTTGCTTTCCGGCTAACTTAGCATATGGATAAACTTTTTTGACATTGGCGATCAATTTGCTGTAGCGCGCTGCTTCCCTTTTATTATGAGCAGGTACCGGAGGGAAAATCACTACTGCCTTTATATCGACTGTGGCTATTGTGTCGCCCTCAATTACCTGAACCGGCTGCGATATTTTGGCAGTATCCTGTGAATAGGAATGGTTCCGGCAAAGCAGGAGTAAAATAAAAATCAGGATTCCTTTATACATTGGCCCCGGTTCAAAGGTCATTCGGATAACGAAAATGATGGCCGGTTTGGTATCAGGCAACTTTTAATTTTGCCACACTGGTTTTTCTAAACTTCTCTTCAACAAACGCTGCGGTTACGTGGAACGATTTTGTGTTTTTTGAAGGTAGTTCAAACATGGCATCGTTCATAATTCCCTCCAGGATGGATCGCAATCCACGGGCACCAAGTTTAAATTCAATAGCCTTCCCAACGATAAAATTCAAGGCGTCTTCATCGAAGGCAACTTTGATATTATCCAGCTCAAATAGTTTGGTGTACTGCCTGATGAGTGAATTTTTAGGTTCAGTAAGAATCCGGCGCAGTGTTGAATGGTCGAGTGTATGCATGTAGGTGACAATCGGCATCCTTCCGACAAGCTCAGGAATAAGGCCGAAAGTCTTCAGATCAACAGGGGTGATATATTCGAGCAGGTGGTCCTTGTCAATATTCTCATGCGTACGATCCGCTTTATATCCTATTTTGTTGGTTTGAAGTCGGTTGGAAATCTTTTTTTCAATTCCGTCAAATGCACCTCCTGTAATAAAAAGAATATTCTGGGTATTGATCTGAATCATTTTTTGTTCAGGATGTTTCCTGCCTCCCTGGGGAGGAACATTAACGATGGCGCCTTCGAGCATTTTCAGCAGAGCCTGCTGAACCCCTTCACCACTAACATCCCTGGTGATCGATGGGTTGTCTCCCTTGCGTGCGATCTTATCAATTTCATCAATAAAAATGATCCCGCGCTCTGCCGCTGCAACATTATAATCGGCAACCTGCAGCAACCGTGACAGGATACTTTCAACATCTTCGCCAACGTACCCGGCTTCGGTAAGAGCTGTAGCATCTGCAATGCAGAAGGGAACATTAAGCATTTTTGCAACAGTTCTGGCAAGTAATGTTTTGCCGGTACCTGTTTCTCCGACGATCACAATGTTTGATTTTTCAATTTCAACATCGCCTTCCTTAGCTTCTTTGGCGTGTGATAACCGTTTGTAATGGTTATAAACGGCAACCGCAAGTACCTTTTTGGCTTCATCCTGGCCAATGACAAACTGATCCAGATACTTTTTAATCTCGATTGGTTTCAGAAGTAAAAAATCGGGAATGTCTTTCGTTTTTTCATTGACCAGTGCCTCAGAAATGATGATCTGAGCCTGTTCAATGCAATTCTCGCAGATGTGGCCTTCAAGGCCGGCAACGAGAATCTTGGTTTCCCTCTTTAACCGACCGCAAAAGGAGCATCTGTCAGTTGATTTTGCCATATTAGTTATCTTTTTTTGAACGCACCAGAATTTCATCAATCATCCCGTATTCACGGGCTTCCTCGCTCGTCATCCAGTAATCACGGTCTGCATCTTTGAGAATACGTTTATAAGGTTGGGATGAATGAAGGGAGATTATCTCATACAGCTCCTTTTTGAGTTTCTGAATTTCCCTGGCAGTAATATCAATGTCAGATGCCTGGCCTTCTGCACTGCCCATCGGCTGATGGATCAGGATGCGTGAATGTTTCAGGGCTGTACGTTTTCCTTTTTCACCGGCACAAAGCAAAATCGCTCCCATGGAGGCAGCCATGCCAGTGCATATCGTTGCAACATGCGGATTGATGTATTGCATGGTGTCATAAATACCTAAACCGGCGTAAACAGAGCCGCCGGGGGTGTTCAGATAAATCTGTATGTCTTTGCGGGAATCAACAGACTCAAGGAAAAGGAGCTGCGCCTGAATAATGTTGGCCACATAATCATCAATCGGAACACCGAGAAAGATAATACGGTCCATCATGAGACGTGAAAAAACATCCATGGTGGCAATATTCAGCTGCCGTTCTTCAATAATGGTTGGGGAAATATAATTGGCTGATATCGATTTGTATTTTGCCAGGGACAGGCTGTTGATGCCTCTGTGCCCGATGGCGTATTTTGAAAATTCGTCCATCATTTTTTGGTATTTGTGTTGAAATTATCAGTGTTTGTGGCTGTGCTCATGTTCGTGATCGTGGTCGTGATCGTGGTCATGATCGTGGTCATGATCGTGGTCATG
>CAYHGE010000011.1:20480-22990 GCA_964355945.1 uncultured Draconibacterium sp. | reverse complement strand
TGATCGTGGTCATGGTCATGGTTTGCGGAGGCAAGTTTGATATAATCATCATAAGAGATCTCCGTTGCATGGAAGGTCATGGCAGATTTAAAGAAGTTCATCATTTTGGCATTGTAGAGCTGGTCGTTTATTCTCTGAACCTGCTCCTTGTTCTGCATGAAAGTGTCAACGATCGATTCATAACGTTTCTGAAGTTCTGGATCCATGTCGGCCATGTTGATTTGGCGCAACATATAGGTTCTGATATAGTTGCGAATGTCTTCATCGGAAACAGCAATACCGTTTTCTTTGATCAGCTTATTCTCAATAAGCTGCCATTTCATTGATTCCGCGAAACCGGTGTAATTTTTCTCAATCTCTTCAGGCGTGTATTTGCCTTCGTTGTTGTCGAGCAACCATCTCTTGAGGAATTCGTCGGGCAAGGGGAGGACCGTGTTCTTTACCAGTGCTGTGATGATGTCGTTGAAAAGGAGTTTGTCTGTTTCAGCGGCAAAACTAAGAGAGGCATCTTTCTTTACCTGCTCCCTGAAATCTTCCTCCGTTTGTAGGTCCAGGCCAGGATAAACCATGTCGAAGAATTCTACGTTCATCTCAGCGGGAATAACTTCCGGCTCTTTCTTGCTGTCAACATCGTCATCAGAGGTCTCAGCCGTATCAGAGGAAGCTTCCGGGGCTGCGGCTTCTTCACCTGAATCATCATCTGCAGGCTCGGCAGTAACAGGCTTTCCGTAACGTTTACGGGTATCTTCAATATATTTGTCGATCATCACATCATCCACCGAGATAATATGATTTGGGATTTGCAGGTCCTGATCAATCGGGATGGTGAATTCCGGTGCAAGTCCAAGGTCAAAATAAAACTCAAAAGAATCCTGATTCTCAAAATCTATTTCTGAATTTTTCTCTGGATTTGGCAGAGGGTTGCCAAGGATGTCTAATTTTTCATCCCTGATGTAAGTGACAAGGCTGTCGGAGATAAGTTTGTTAACCTCATCCGCGAGGATGGCTTTGCCATACATCTTTTTAATCAGCCCGGTTGGAATATGGCCAGGCCTGAACCCGGGAATGTTTGCTTTGCGTTTGTAGTCGGAAATTTGCTTCTCAACGGCTGCAGCATAATCATCCGGAGTGATTTCAATTTTGAGAAGGGCTGTGAGGGCCCCGGTACTTTCTTTGGTAATGTTCATGTAACTGATCTTGAATTGGTTGAAATAATATTTGTTGTGCGGATGAAGGGACTCGAACCCCCACGCCCGAAGGCACAAGATCCTAAGTCTTGCGCGGCTACCAATTACGCCACACCCGCATGGAGAATCTTTTTGAAAATGGAGTGCAAAGGTACAATAATTTTCGAACAGTTACTTCAGGGATGCCAAAGCTGCTGCGTAATCGGGTTCCTGAACGATATCGGGCACCTGCTCATTGTAGATGACAGTTCCTCGTTCGTCGGCGATGACGATTGCACGGGAAAAAAGTCCTGCCAAAGGGCCATCAATGATGAGTACACCGAAGTTTTTGCCAAAGTTGTCGTTCCGCAGTTCAGAGGCTGGAACTACATTCGTAAGCCCTTCTGCAGCGCAAAAACGGGCATGGGCAAAAGGGAGATCCCTTGAAACACAAAGAACCATGGTATCGGGATGTTTTTCTGCCTCCGCATTGAATTTCCTCACCGAAGTTGCACACACAGCGGTGTCGAGGCTTGGAAAAATGTTGAAGATTATCTTTTTACCTTCAAATCCAGACAACGAAATGTCAGAAAGATCTGTCTTTGTTAATAGGAAGTCAGGAGATTTGGTGCCGACTTCAGGAAGTAAACCAATAGTGTGGATGGGATTTCCTTTTAGTGCAATAGTTGCCATAAGCTTAGTTTTAAATTATTTTGCAAAATTAGCAAATAGTAATATTCACACCCCTTTTTCGTTAAAAGATAATCATGAATTACCGGAGGGTGTTTTCAGACTATGAAACCTTCAGGAATAATCGCCTTTTTTAATGCATAAAATCCGCCTGGTTGTAATTGTCGTAATTTTTTGGACCTTGTATGTTCGGGCTCAGGCTCAGGAGATGCCCGGAAGTACCATTGGTAATTATGCCGGGGTAAATAGTATTCAGTTAAATCCTAGCGCACTTCATAATTCCAAACCATACCTTGATATTCAACTTGTCGGACTGAATTTTTTCCTCCAGAACAACTATTTATACATGTCAAAAACTGATTACCGGTTCAGTAATTTTTTTAAATCAGGTTACGTCCTGCCCACTCATCAGGAAGAGTATGGAACTGAGGTCAGGAACTTTTATCACTACTCAAATTTGAAGTATAAAAATGCCTTTGTCCAGGAGCGTATTAATGGTCCTGGGGCAATGCTGATATGGGGGCATCATGCTTTTGCCTTAAGCACTGCCGTAAGAACAGTTGTTTCAGCGGATAAGATTCCTTATGAAATGGCAAATTTTATATACCTCGGATTGAACTATCAACCTCAGCATAACATCAATTATCATGACAA
>CAYHGE010000011.1:16318-20380 GCA_964355945.1 uncultured Draconibacterium sp. | reverse complement strand
GGATTGATAACAGAAGCTCGTATTGGGAAAATGTGACAAGTATGAAGTTTACCAACATTAATCAATTTCTTGACACCCTGAGCTACCAGTTTTATGGAGATAACACCTCTGCCTATTCAGGAGATAAATTTACGCTCTGGCTTCCATCTGCCTTAAGTGTTCAGTTCGATTATCACCTGCGCGAAAACTGGTATGTTAATGCCAGCCTGATCTATGGGTTTCCTTTGTCCAAAGCTGCAATTCCGCGGCCAGCCGAACTCTCCATTTCTCCACGTTTTGAAACACGGAATTTTGAAGCCAGCATGCCTCTTTCATTGTATAATTGGCAACTTGTCAGACTCGGATTGGCCCTTCGGGTTTATGGCATAACCATCGGCACAGACAAACTCGGTGGATACTTTCATTTCAGCGATTTCACAGGTCTCGATTTCTATTTATCCTTTAAAGTGTTTTTTAATAAGGGGAACTGCAGGATTAAGGGACCTGTGCACTGTGGTGGGAATGAATTTAAGAAAATCAAATACTGATTATTTTACAATTCGGTATGATAGTCTTTTAATGTTAATACCTTTATCAGAAAAAATATTTTATGGATTCGTATCAGAAAATTTTTGATAACAACAGGGCATGGGTGCAGAGTAAACTGGCCATTGATGAACATTTTTTTGAAAAACTGGCCATGGATCAAAAGCCTCATTATCTTTATATTGGATGTTCCGACAGCCGGGTGCCTGCCAACGTGATCATGGGACTCGATGAGGGCGAAGTGTTTGTTCACCGCAATGTTGCAAACCTTGTTGTCGCATCCGACAACAACATCAACGCGGTGATACAATTTGCCGT
Source organism: uncultured Draconibacterium sp. (assembly GCA_964355945.1). Lineage (GTDB taxonomy): Bacteria > Bacteroidota > Bacteroidia > Bacteroidales > FEN-979 > CAIVAT01. The sequence continues at coordinate 19,537 of CAYHGE010000011.1, read as the reverse complement.
TGAATTCCTTGATATACAACACATCATTGTATGCGGCCACTATGGCTGCGGAGGTGTAAAAGCTGCGTTACATCCCACCGACATGGGGCAGCTCAACAGCTGGTTGCAGAATCTCCGCGATGTTTGCCGCATTCATCAGGATGAGTTGGATCAGATACTGAACCCTGCGCAAAAATACAGGCGGCTCGTTGAATTGAATGTGATTGAACAGTGTGTGAATGTTATCAAGATAGACCATGTTCAACGCAAATGGTATCAAACAGGATTTCCACAGGTTCATGCGTGGGTGTACGACCTGCATAATGGTTTGCTGAAAGACCTGGATGTAAACCTTCCTGCTTATTTTTCCAGTATCCGAAGCATTTATGATCTCAAAATCTCGGATGAATAACCCGTGAAAATCGATAATCACAGGCTGGTTACTAATGGATTACTGTGTTGCCAGTTTCCTGAGCGACAACTTTAAACCGATAAAAGGATTGCGCATGGTGATTTTGAGTGGAAAACCATTCTTGTATTGATCAAAACTGATGAAGACCGGATCTGCCAGGGTTGATTTGGCTGTTGCAGCGAGGAGGGTGTCTCCTGCTGGCGTATAAGTCTGCCAGACTTTATAATTTTTACCGGATCCTCCGTAAACAATCAGCCTTTCCGACTTCTTCTGAAGATAGTATTCCTTATGCCGTAATTGTCGGGTCATCGTTAATATCCTGAAATCGGTTTCAAGAATTTTCAACAATGCCTTTTTGCTGAATGCCTCATAGCAGGAGATCACAATAAGGCTGTCTTCCGTTATTTTCAGATCGAAAAACGTCATCCCGATCTCATTCATAAAGGTAAACCTGTAACCCCTGGCAGTCACTTCTCCCCTCCCTTTTTGGGGAGAGGTCGGGGGTGGGGTATTCTGTTCACCGGGAGGGGTCGGGGCAGGGGTATTCTGCACCGGTATCGGCTTAATCATCAGCATTCCTTTCAGATGATGTTTCCTGATATCGAGTGTCGCTTTGTACAGTTGGGTTGAATCAAAGGAATTACTTATTATCTGCCCAAATTCCGGCAACACGGAATGTGAGGTCACTCGTGAAATATCCGAAGGTTTGATTGAAATACATCCTGAAAGGGCGATGATCAATATTCCCGCTAACCACAAAGACCTGATATCCATGAGCTTTATTGGATTTTTCGAAAAAATGAACACGTTTTACTGCTCATAAGCAGGCAATTTTAACAAATTATCCAGTGGTACAATGTGAAAACCTGCAACGAGGATGTCTGAAATCAGCCTGTCCAGCCTGTGTTCTGTGAACAGCGTGTGATCATGCAGCAGAATAATTGAGCCTGGGCGAAGCTGGCGTAAGATGGAATGGTTCACTTTTTCAGGATTCCGGTTCAGCGTGTCAAACGACCGGATATTCCAGCAAACTGCCTGCAATGTTGTCTTTTTCAGTGCCTTGCTTACCATGGGGTTGACTACACCAAACGGTGGGCGGAAAAAAAGCGGATACTGGCCGGTGACTTGCCTGATCAATTTGTTGGACGCAAGTACTTCTGCTTCTATCCTGCTTGCAGAAAAGAGATCGAACCACCTGGAATGAGAAAGGGAATGGTTGCCGATCAGGTGACCACTGTCGTGAATTTTTTTCAGGATATGTTCATTGCCGGAGATATTTCTACCTATGCAAAAAAAAGTTGCCTTCACCTTGTATTTATCAAGCGTTGCAAGAATTAAAGGAGTTTTCAATTTGTCAGGGCCATCATCAAACGTCAGAGCAACTGAGCTCCCATCGGTTCTTCCTTTGCATATTACCGGGTGATGAAAATTAGAGCAGGGCAGGAATGCCATTGCAAACGAGATTCCGAAATAAAGGATGGCAATTAAGCCATAAATAAGATTGGCATGGTCGTGGAAAAATCCACCTGTTGATTTACCAGAAAGAATCATCCAGAGGTTCAGGCTGAACAGCATCAGAAAAAAAATAAGTGTAAAGCGGCGAAATGTGAACATTTATGGGCGGCTTAACAGGATAAACGAGTGGTTGTTACCACGGAAATGATTGTAAATAAGCACATTTTCGTAGCATGTCGCCTGTGGCCTGATTTTTAACATGGCGATCTCCGGCATCACCTGGGTTTTGATTACCATCGCGGCTAACCATGTTGCAAAGGCGGGTGAAGTGTGGTATTCTCCGCATAAATGCTTGTAATAGCCACATATAGTATCCGGAAAGTCAGAATCGGCAAGGTGGTGATAAACATGGTCAGAATGAGGATCGCCATTTAATCCCAGGATGAGTAGAGATATGTCTGATACCGTTAACCCATGAGATTTCAGAAAATCATAAAGCCGTGACTTGATTTCCAGGACTGACCCGGGCTTAAGAAAGGTACTTACCCCGACAATCCTGGCATAAGACCGGTCGTGTTTTTCATTCTCAAGAAAAAAAAACGAGGAGCCTTCACCGGCAATAGTGCCACGGGTGATGTCTTTCAGAAGGTTAAGTGACTGAATTGGTTTCTGTTTCCAGAAACCTAACCTGGAAGTAATAGCAAAAGAGTTAGAAGTCAGTTCGTCGGATCCTCCAACCAATACATTTGAGAATTCACCCAAATGCAACTGTGTCATGGCATCAATGAGGGCACTTTCGAAGGAAATTCCCCGGTGTACATATGTGAAATTATATCCATGGCAATGGATGAGCAGCGCAATTTGCCCGGCAACCGTGTTGTGTGTACTCTGTATAAAAGAGGTGGGTGTCAGAAATTCTTCCTTGTTCCTGATCATGGATGTCAGGAATTTTTCAGTATCGTCCATGCAACCGAGACCGGTGCCGGTGATGATCGCCTCCGGGGTGATCTCAGCTGTTTCATCAGGGTTGTGGTTGGTAGCTGCATCGTTCAGGCATAATTTTGCAGAGGCAACACCCATCCTGATGATCCTGCTCATACGGCGGATCATTTCAGCAGGGATGAAATCCTTATAACCAGGATCGATGCATTTTAGCTGGTTGGTTTCATAGCTGATGGGATCTGATAAAAATTCGGTTGTAGAGACGGGGCATGCCCCGTCTCTACAACAAATACGGGTCGTTTTTTGTGGCGAAACATTACCTAACCCATTGATATATACATTATTCATTGGCTATCGGTCGATTATTTTTGATAAAACGATGGACGAATTGTTTCCCCCGAATCCAAATGAATTGGATAATACATGTCGTA
>CAYHGE010000011.1:6934-16218 GCA_964355945.1 uncultured Draconibacterium sp. | reverse complement strand
ACGATGGACGAATTGTTTCCCCCGAATCCAAATGAATTGGATAATACATGTCGTAAATACGGGGCATGCCCCGTATCCATGTGCCCGGTATCATCGTGCCGATACGGGGCATGCCCCGTATATACGATTGTTACCGGTTTTATGCGTAATTCCTTCATCGGCGTTGAAAAATTCAGGTTTGGGAAAATCACCTGGTGTTGCAATGTCAGAATAGAAATCACTGCCTCTACAGCCCCGGCTGCGCCCAATGTATGGCCGGTATAGCCTTTGGTGGAACTGAAAGGCGGTACCTGGTCACCAAACATTCGTTCAATGGCAACTCCCTCTGAAAGGTCGTTGTTTTGTGTGCCCGTTCCATGAACGTTGATATAACTAATATCTCCTGGTTGCAATCCGCTCATCGCAATTGCTTTTGACATGGCCAGGAAAGCGCCTTTCCCGTCAGGCGAGGAGGCTGTTTGATGAAAAGCATCATTGGCATTGCCATAGCCTGAAACTTCTGCCAGGACAGGCTTTTGTTCCTTCACTACCACATCTTCGGATTCAAGCACAAGAAAAGCTGCACCTTCGCCCAGGGTCAGTCCGGCCCGATTTTCATCGAAGGGGTGGCAACCGGTTTTGTCCAGAATCATCAGCGTGTTGAAACCATTAAGGGTAAAGCGGGTTATTGAATCGGTTCCTCCCACGACCACGCGGTCGAGCTGCCCGGTTTTGATGAGGTTCGACCCAGCCATGATGGCATTCACAGAGGAGGAGCATGCTGTACTGATGGTGGTTACAAAACCGCGGATTCCAAGATGAGATGCGATCCTTTCAGTTGAGTCGCCGCAGTCGTGGTTTACGATGTCGATCATGTTACCTTGTTTGGGATCAGCCAGAAAGGTTTCAAAAAAAACTTCGCTGCGATCCATTCCGCCAACTGTAGTAGCCGAAATCAAACCGGTTTTGTATTGGTGTACATCAGTAATGCCTGCATTGGTTATGGCCTCTTTAGCGGCTTTCATACCCAAAAGTGCAGTCCTGGTCAGGTTTTTCTGACCGGAATTGCCTGTGGTTTCAAGTAATACTTTGGTGGAAATTTTAACCTCTGCCATGGGAATTACGCCCCGGTGGATGGTGTCGAACAGGGTTATCTCTCCGATTCCGGAGCTTTCCGCCATTAATGATTGCAGAGTCTCATCCACATTGTTGCCAATGGCACAGACAATTCCGATCCCGGTTATATAGACCCTTTTTGACATGTAATGATTATTGTTATCACTGCAAAATTAGCAGAAAATTGCGAAATTAAACCTCTGCCATCCTGACATCGAGGGCGTCGCGAAGTGCATTGCCGATGAGCATGAAAGCCAGCACCATGAGCATGATTGCAACACCAGGCAGGATTGCAAGGTATGCATAGTCAAGAACAATGTACCCGTAATTTTCTTTGATCATGGAACCCCACGACGGTACCGGGGGTTGCACTCCCAATCCCAGGAAACTCAGCCCGGCCTCCATCAGGATTGCAGAGGCAAAGTTGGCTGCGCTTATGACAATCACCGCTGCCATCACATTGGGAAGAATATGGTGAAAGATGATCCTGAAGTCAGAGAATCCAAGAGCCCTGGCAGCTTCGACATACTCTTTTTCACGGATGCTCAGGATTTGTCCGCGGACGACCCTTGCAACCTCCACCCACATGGTCAGGCCAACAGCAATAAATACCTGCCAGAAGCCTTTGCCCAGTGCAAAAGTAATTGCAATGACAAGCAGCAGGGTAGGGATTGACCAGACAACATTGATCAGCCATACAATGAGATTGTCAACCCAGCCACGGTAATAGCCGCCAATGGCACCAACAAAGATCCCGATGACCAGCGAAATCACCACAGAGATCATCCCAACCGACAGGCTTACCCGGGTTCCGATCATCAATTGGCTGAGGTAATCACGGCCGAATCGATCGGTCCCGATCCAGAATGTCTTTTTTATTGGTATTTCAACATCTCTCAATGGCAAGAATTTAACCATCGCAGCATCCGCCGGGAGCGCCCCGTATTCAATATATAAAATATGGTTGTTGCAGATGGAATAACTTCGGATTGGGATCTGCTGCAACTGCTCTTTTTTGCCGAAAATCATGGTTTGAAAGAAAGAAGTACCTGATTTTACGTTTTTTTTTAGTGGGAGCATCAAAACTGAGAAAAATGGCTTTTTCAAACCAAGCTCAAGGTACTGATCGTTTGCATAAGGTGTCGGATCCGGAGTGATCAGGTATCCCAGGCAAGCTACCAGTACTGCAAAGCCAATAAATACAAGCGACCCCATTCCAAGACGGTTGCATTTGAATTTTTTCCAGGCCAGGGAACTGAGTGAACCGGAGGAGTGGGCGAGACGTTTTCTAAAAATCACTTGAAGAATTCAAATTGTAGTTTTTCTGAATTATTTTTTTGTACTTTTGCAAACTCAAACATGGTGGTCGTAGCTCAGTTGGTTAGAGCGATAGATTGTGGATCTATAGGTCGTGGGTTCAAGCCCCATCTTCCACCCGGAAAAGGTTGCCAAAGGCAGCCTTTTTTTATTTTAGTTCACCTTTAAAAGTAGCCCTGTATTCCTCCCATGTTGATTTTAAATAGGAATCAGTGCCAAAATAGTTGATAACTCCTTCAAACTCTTTAGCTTGCTGATATCCTGCCACAACTGTGAGCATTTGTCCTTTGTCACTCAAAAAAACATAAGAAGGATAGGACATCTTTCCACGCAATAGTTCGATGGCAAGTTTATGCGTACTTCTCTTACTTGCGGGGTTCGGATTTACAAACGTCTGCCCGTCAAGTACAATTGTGTCCTTTCTCTCTGCATCTAATTTTACACAATAAAAGTGCTCATTCATGTATTTGGCTATCGTCGGGTTGGCAAAGGTCTCCGCATCCATCTTTTTACACCAGCCGCACCATTCGGTAAATACATCGATAAACATTTTCTTAGGTTTCTTTTTACTTAATTTGTATGCATCTTCAAAGGAGTACCATTTGACGGGTGTCTCCTTGCCTGCCGGCTTTTGCATTTCCTGCGCTCCAAGTGATCCCGGGTAAGTAAATGCAAAAAATATTATAAGTAACAATCCGAAATTTCTCTTCTTCATAAAATCAAAATTAGTATTCAGTTAATTTCTCTCCATTTCACGCTGATGATCCTTCTGCTTCAGGGTTTCTCGTTTGTCGTAAGAGTGTTTCCCCCGGGCGAGTGAAATGGTCAGTTTGGCCAGCCCTTTCTCATTGATAAATAAAAGAACAGGGATAATGGTATATCCCTTTTCTTTTACTTTAGTCAATAGTTTTTTTAATTCTCGTTTGGTCAGAAGCAGTTTCCGGTCGCGCTTTGGCTCATGGTTGTAATGAGTGCCAAATGAATACTCGGCAATATGCATGTTACGAACAAAAAGTTCATTTCCGGTAAAGGTACAATAAGCATCTGCGATAGAGGCAGTTCCATCACGAATCGATTTGATCTCGGTACCGGTAAGCTGAATGCCGGCAGTAACCTCCTGGATCAGAAAGTATTCGTGTGAGGCCCGCTTGTTGCGTATGTTTACTGTTTTCTCCATCTATTTTTTTTCCGGCATCAATACCACCCGCACGTAGTGTTCGGGCTTAAAGTATGTCGATGCCGCAATTTTCAGATCTTCTATGGTCACCGCGTTCACCCGGTCTTTAAAGGATTCCACACTGTCTGGCGAGTCGTTGTTGAAATAAACCGATTCGATTTTCCTCAGCCAGAAGTCATTCTTTTCCAGATCGGTCTCCCTGGCCCTGATCATGGCTTCCTGCGCCTTTTTCAGGTCAACATCAGTCGGTCCGCTTTTCCTGATCTTTTTAAGTTCACCGAAAACCGCTTTGGTAAGTTTATCCGTGGTTTTGGGTGAACAACCGAACATGACCATCAACGAAACCGTTGGTACAGGATATTGATCTGTGTTGACCATCACCTGGGGAGAATAAACGCCGCTCATTTTTTCACGGATAACCTCCACCAGCTTAATCCCCATGATCTCTTTGATCATGTTCATACAGAGTACATTCTTCTCATTCCAGACAAATTTTTCCTGCATCACAATCCCTAACATGCTTTGTGGGTCAGTGCCTTTGTAAAAAGTGAGATTAGTAATACCGTCTGCAAATTTGGGCGACGTGTCTTTCCAGGTCTCCTTACGGTTAAGGCCCGGGAGACTTCCGAAATATTCTTCGATTAATGGTGAAATAGAATCGACAGAGAAGTTCCCGACCAGGAAAAATTTGAAATCACTTGCATCGGCAAAACGCTCCTTGTAGATGTTAAATGCCTTGTCGGGATTGACCTCATTCAACTGGGCAGCAGAAGGGAAAATCACCTGGCGTTTGTATCCCGGATAGACGGTTTTAAACATCGTATCATAAAATGTCATCACAGGATTGCTCTTCATAAACTTCATCTGGTTCTCCATCTGCGACATAAACGCTTTAAAGGCAGTGGTGTCCTTTCGCGGCTGATCAAAATACAGGTAAACGAGCTGCATCATGGTCTCAAAGTCCTTGGGCGTAGTATTGCCTTTGAACCCTTCCTTTACATCGTCGATGTACGGACTGATTTGTATATTCCTGCCTTTCAATTTCTTTTCAAGTTCAATATTGTCAAAATGACCAACGCCGCTCATATCGATAATCTGGGATGCATAATTTGCAGACATGAAATCATTATCCGAAACGAGTGAATGACCTCCCGGACTAAATGCTGACACGAGGATTTCATCATTTTTGAAATTAGTTGGCTTAAGCACAACCGTAACACCATTGGATAAGGTAAGTTCTGTGGTTCCGAGTTTTATATTCTCCTTCTTCCCAGTTATTTTTCCGCCATTTAGTTTACCCTGAATGAGTGGCTCCTCACGGAAATTGTCAATGTAGGCTGTTAATTGCCTGGTCTTCGATTCTCGGATGATAGCCAGAATCTCCGCCTCTGTGGGGACTTTCACGCCTTCTTTTTCAGGTGCCATTACAACAAGTCCGAGGTTCTTATCTGATACCCATTGTTTTGCAAGGTCATTGATGTCACCTAATTTTATTTCCGGGAGTATGTTTTTCAGGTATTTGAACTTTTTCTGGGCACCGGGAATAGCGTCCTGTGAAAGGTAATTGCTGACATACTCACCGCAGAAATTGCCAGATTCGGTTTTGTCAAACTCTTTTGAGGCTTTTTCATACTGGCTCATGATCTCCTCTTTTTGCCGGTCAAACTCAGTTTGGGTAAATCCAAATTGTTTTACACGTTCATTTTCTGCAAGCAAGACTTCCAGGCTTTTATCAATCTGGTTTTCTTTGGTCATTGCATTGATCATAAATGCATCCTTGTTCCGTGAAAGAAACCTGCCATAACCACCTCCCGCAAATACATAAGGTGATTCAGGTTTTTGAGAGATTTCATTGAATCGGTTGTTGAGCATGCCCGTGTATAATTCGGCCATGATTTTATCACGAAAATCACCCAGTGTTTTATCAGGACTGAGATTGTGTTTGTAGAAGACGAGCACAAAATTATCAGTAGCTTCTTTATCAGTGGTTATTGCAATGAGTGGTTCGGTGTTGTCGGGAATTTCAAAATTGGTTCGTTCCCTTGGATTTGCAGGATTCTGCATGCTGCCGAAATGAGCCTTGATCTGCGCCTCGGCCTTAACGGGGTCCAAATCGCCAACAAGCACTACTGCCTGTAAATTAGGACGATACCAGTCACGGTAGAAATCTTTCAAGGTTTCATGTTTGAAATTCTGGATCACTTCTATTTTTCCGATAGGTGTGCGGTCTGCATATTTGGATCCCTTAAAGATCACTGGGAAAAATTTCTTCATCATGCGATCCTGGGCTCCCAATCCAAGCCGCCACTCTTCTGTGATAATGCCTCTTTCCTTATCAATCTCTTTATTGTCAAGAACAGCATAGTGTGCCCAATCTTCCAGAACCTTATAGCCATTTTCCACCAGGGTGGAATCGTCGGTGGGCAGCTGAAGCATGTAAACGGTTTCGTCAAAGCTGGTATATGCATTGATATCGGCGCCAAACCGGACACCTGTTTTCTGCAGGAAATCGATCAGTTCATTTTTCGGGAAGGTTCGTGTACCATTGAAGTTCATGTGTTCCATGAAATGAGCGAGCCCTTGCTGGTCATCATTTTCAAGGATGGATCCGGCATTGACAACAAGCCGCAGCTCTATCCGCTTTTCAGGTTTTGAATTTTTTCTGATATAGTAAACAAGTCCATTGTCGAGTTTTCCAATTTTCACGTTGGGATCAACTGCCAGTGGAGTTGAGAGGTCAATTGTGGATTGTTGACTGAAAACTGAAATGGCAATGAGGAAGAAAACGGTCAGTGCCAGTGATTTAACAACCTTGTATTTCATGTGATGTGATTTAAAATTCATGAGTGGAATTCAGTGCAATTTTACCAATTTTTTCCCAGACAAAAAAACTTAAATCTTCACCGAGATTCCAACCAGGAAGTTGATGGTTGCCTGCGGAAAATAACCATTTACCTCCTGAACTGTGCCCCCAATTTCAAAAGGATAAACCCAGGCATTAGTCTCATATTTGTTGCTAAACAGGTTGTTGATGGTAAAGTTAAAACCAATTTCCTGGAAAATTTTCGTTTTCAATGAATACGTTGTCGTAAAACCCTGAACTGAATAAGCTTTCAGTGAACGCCCGGCTGCTGAAGAGTTGTCGATGTATTGTTTTCCGACATACTTTGAATTCACACTGAACGATAATTGAGAGATTGGGGTATAAGTTAACACGCCACTGAAGATTGTATTCGGAGAGAATGACAGGTTTGTTTGCCCGATGTAAATGGTATCCTGACCCTGGAATACCCAGTTAGTGTCATATTTGTCAATGTAATTGGTGAAATTTTTAATCACATTTTTGCTGATGGTGGCATTAACTGTCAGCACAAGTTTCTTCCTGAAAAAGCCTGCTTTTGCAGAGATTTCCAGTCCTGCACGGTAACTGTGCGGTACATTAACCATGATCGCTTCGCCCACACTGTTGATCTCGCCTGTCAGGACCAGTTGATTTTTGTACGACATATAATAACCGTTGGCAGTCAGATTAAAATCAGGTAGTCTGAAAGAGTAGCCCACCTCATAATCATAAAGGGTTTCGTGCTTTGGCATTTGTCCGGGTTCACCATCTTTGTAATTATTCCGGCTGGGTTCTCGATTTGCAATGCCAAATGAACCATAGAACTCATGTTGTTTGTTCAGGGTATAAAAGATGCCGGCTTTGGGATTGAAGAAATTGAACAGATGATGCTGATCCAGCGATCTGAGATTATCCAATGTTCCTTCCATCGCATAACTTACATGGCGATACTGAAGATCGGCAAAGAGGTTTAACTTTTTCATGATCTGAAAGTTCCCCTTTACGAAAATGTTGAAATCCTTCTTCAGGCCGGTATTGTAGTACCAGTTTCGGGAGTTGTCGCCATCGGAGGCGTATTCAGCCCAGATCACCTTTCCGAAATGCTGCCCGTAATAACGGTTCCATGCACCACCAAGTGTAACCTTCAGCATTTCCGGTATGGTATAATTGCTTGAGAAGGTCATTCCGCAGAAGTCGTTATCCATCATCTTCCGGTTTACAAGGTCGGAGGTTGTAATGGTACTGTCTTTAATAGTTACATCGGCAAGTCCATAGTCAGAAAATGAAGCCCCTGATTCGTAGTTTTCATAATACCCCTTTCCTTTGGTGTAATGAAGAGCCAGATTGAAATTCAAGTTTTTCGCAAGCATTTGTGAAAACAGGAGCTGATAATGATCCTGCTGATAATTGTCAGTCTGATTGTTGTAATAGGCACGATTTCCGCTTTTATCAAAATACTCACCGGCAGGATTAAAGGTGCGGTTCGTTGTGAGTGAATCTTTGGGTACTCCTTCCCACGCCTGGTAAGTCCGCTCATATCCTGAAAAGGTAATCAGCTTTATCGTTGTGTTTTTACCGTAATAACCACCGGATAAATAGTAGGATTTGAGATTTGAAAATGCACGGTCGATATAACCGTCGGAATGGATGTAAGACAATCTGCCGTCAACACTGAACTTGTTGGTTATCAGCCCTGTACCGAACCGTAAGGTTGACTTGAAAGTATTGTAAGAGCCACCCGAGAGGTCAAGTTCTCCGTAAGGATCCTGGTGAAGGTCGGAGGTGAGGAAATTTACAGAGGCCCCGAAAGCGCCGGCACCGTTGGTGGAGGTTCCTACACCACGCTGTATCTGGATGCTTCCGGTAGAAGATGCCATGTCGGGCAGATCGACAAACCACACCCCCTGGGATTCTGCATCATTGAGGGGAATGGAGTTCACGGTTACATTGATTCTTGTCAGGTCGGTTCCACGAATGGTGAACGCCGAATATCCGATTCCGTTGCCGGCATCCGATGTTACCACGGTAGAAGGACTCTCCTGGACCAGACTGGGGATGTCCCTTCCGAGATTGGACGCACTGATCTCCTTGTTTGATATTGATGTGTGAGCAGTGGGATATTTATCCTGTGCCCTGGTTGCGATGATGTTAACCTCGTCGCCAAGCAGGGAGGCTCCTTCCATCTGAATGTTCAGGGTTGTATCGTGCAGAATGTTAATGATCCTGGTATAGGTTTTATAGCCGATAAAAGAAGCCCTGACGGAGATGTTTCCGGGTTTGATCTTTGGCAGGGTAAATCTTCCATCCGCATCTGAAACAGCAGATACTGATTTGTTACCTGCGGAAAGATGTGCGCCCGGAAGTGGCTCGCCTGTTTTCTGGTCCGTAACAAGGCCATTGATTGTGTGTTGCGCACTCATGGTGCTTACCTGCAGGAATAACCCCAAAGTCAGCATTGCCGGAATTATTCCATGCCACAGGCATGTGTTAAATTTTCTGTTCATGGTATCTGTTTTTCCTACGCCGGCATTACCCGGATCAGGTTATTGGGGTATAATCTCAGCCCTTGTATTGAGGCACCCCCTAAGGAGATCGTATCGGGAGCAAAGATACAAAAAAGTGGACAGGCGGATGTGAGGACAGGCTCACGATGAAAAAAAGTATCCTGTTTTTGCGATTTATCAGATATCTTTGTGTTTAAATTTTGGAGGTATGAAACTTTTGATTATCAATGGTCCGAACTTAAATCTTTTGGGTGTCAGGGAGCCGGAAGTTTATGGAAGTCAGAGTTTTGAAGTTTACCTGAAAAAACTCAGAAAGCAGTATCATGAGGTTACGCTGGAGTATTTTCAG
>CAYHGE010000011.1:0-6834 GCA_964355945.1 uncultured Draconibacterium sp. | reverse complement strand
TTACCTGAAAAAACTCAGAAAGCAGTATCATGAGGTTACGCTGGAGTATTTTCAGAGTAATATCGAGGGGGAGATCATCAATGCTTTACAGAAAGCAGGATTTTTATATGACGGCATCATTCTCAATGCGGGTGGGTACACCCATACCTCAGTCGCGATTGCTGATGCCGTAAAAGCGATCAAAGCTCCTGTTGTTGAGGTACACATCTCCAATACTTTTGCCCGTGAGCCATTCCGTCATACATCATTGCTGGCCGCCTATGTGAAAGGGAGCATTATCGGCTTCGGAATGGAATCCTACCGCCTTGCAGTTGAAAGTCTGATCAATAAATTAGGGTAACCAGTTAACTTTTGTAGAACTTATTCATGTTCAGCTGGGAGAATTTCCGTTTCCCCTTAAGGTAATAGTCAACCACGATGTTGCTGCCGTAAACATCCTGCATGGAGCCATGCTTAAGCAGTTTGCGTTTCTGTTTTATCTTGCCCATGGAGCGGTAGAAACTCAAATGGGCGCGTGTAACTGCCCAGAAATCCCTGAATCCTGCCTGGAACAGGAATTTGAAAGCCGCAATGGTATCAAGCAGGTAGCGGACAGCAAAAACCGGGATCAGCCGGTTGTCGGGGAGGTTTTTATAAAGCAGGAAAAAATTGTTGCGGAAGTTCAGGTAAGTTTTACGCCAGGAGGCTTTGGGAAGGGTACCTCCGCCGATGTGAAATACGGTTGAAGCGGGGCAATACATTATTTTGTATCCGTTGTTTTTAAGCCTCCAGCAAAAGTCGATCTCCTCCATGTGTGCAAAAAAATCCTCATCCAGACCACCGTACCCATGGAATAATTTGGCTTTAACAAACATGCAGGCGCCGGTTGCCCAGAAGATCTCACACACATCGTCGTATTGTCCATGATCCTCCTCAATGGAGAGAAATATACGTCCACGGCAGAAGGGGTACCCGTATTTGTCGATGAATCCCCCTGCACCGCCAGCATATTCAAATTTCTTTGGTTCAAGAAATGAACGTATTTTGGGCTGGCAGGCTGCAATCAACTCATCCTTTTCCATCAGGTCAATGACTGGTCTTATCCAGTTTTCGGTAACCTCAATGTCCGAATTAAGGAGAACATAGTAATCGGCCTCCACCTGCCTGAGCGCCAGGTTATAACCCCTTGAAAAACCTCCGTTTTCAGGATTCTGAATGATTCTGATATCAGGATAGGAAGATTTAAGAAATGCAACAGAATCGTCGGTTGAGGCATTATCGGCCACAATGATCTCTGCCTCATCTTTACTGTACTGAAGGAGCGTTGGAAGAAACTGCTGGAGATATTTCCTGCCATTCCAATTTAAAATAATAACAGCAACCTTCATTAAATGACGAGTTTTTAATAACGAATAACGGATGATGATGTGCGAATGTCACGCGCCTCAAGTTACGCGTCACCTCTTCCCCGCCGTAAATGTACAAATAAAGGATTGGTAATTTCTAAAATTAATTAATTTGGCAGTTCCCAGTAATCCTCCTGCATGTGACCCCACGAATTTATAACCTGTGTTTCCTGGATGTCGAGGGTGGAATAAATGCGATTGCGAAGGTCGACTTGCCAGCGAGGATTGTTGATTTCACCAGTCGCGTCGGAATGTAGAAGAGTAAAGTCGCTGGTGACCATGTCTTGTGAATAAAAAACAAATTTCCGGTTCCGCTGGTTGTTATTCAATGTGTAATACTGCCAAATTTCATAAGGATAATTGCTTGGTTCGCTGTTTTGCGTACTTCTGGTATTCGGAGGGCCATACTGAAGATAAACCCTGCCACGGTCGGTCTGATATCCTTTTTTCACCGGGGTCCCAAAATTAACCTGCACCTTGTAGATTTGTTCGTTGTAAGCCTTCCAGGCCAATTCGGGATTCCTGGAATCCCTGTTTATCCAGAAACCATAAAAAAACTGCTGCATCGTTTTAAGATCAGATTTTTTAAGTTGTTCACTGATAAAGTTCTTTTCGAGACCTGTACCGATGGGGTAGGTGCTGTTGATAAATTCCCTGAGTGAATCCGCATTGTTCAGTTTTTCTGCGAATGTGTTGACAACCTCCGTTGACCCTAAATCTGCCAGGCCAATCTGCGCTGCAGGATTCATGCGTTGAAAAAACAACTTTTTAGAAGCGATGAGTTCGTTTTGCTGGTTTCTGGCCTCCACCACCACGTTATAGTTGCCTGAAGGCAGGTTTCCGATGGCAACTTCTGTCAACAGGATGTTCACATCTTTCACCGTCTCCTTTTTTACCCTGGAATATGAGTTGAGGACAAAGTTGCTTTCAAATGACTCGAAATAGTAGGAAATAATGAATTTCTCATCCTTTCCCATCACCTTGCCAACATGATACAATTCACAGTAAAAAATCATTTTGGATTCCTTTTCAGGATAGAAAGAGTAGATGTATGGCACCAGGTCGAACCCGCTTTTGGTCAGGCTGGATGTTGCTGCTGTTTTCGTGAAAGATCTGATGAGTTCGATGTCGGAAAACGATGGTTTATCTGCCGGGAAATCAATGGCAATACTTTGGGTGTAGGGCATTGCAGCCACCGTTTTATGCTGATCGGCAAGTTGAATTTCAAAATCATAAGTTCCATTTTGAATGGCAAATCTTTGCAAATCAACAAATTGGAAATTGGTATTGAGAGTGTCATCAACCTCTGAGCTGTTCAATTCATACTTTTTAAAGGCTTTGATGTCATTGCCTTGTTTGAAGGTCATGAGGATGTTGACAGTTGCCTGGAACTTTCCGTTTTCCTTTTTAATAAACTGAACGCTGTTCGCCGCTATCGTCAGATAGGTCTCGATATACGGCCCTTCCGGGGAATTGAATGACGAATAGCTGAGGAAAGCACTCAGGTTTCTAGCCTGGACATCTATCCCTGCGAAAGCAGAGATCACAATAAAAACCAACAGAAACAACTTTTTCATGGCATATAATATTTAGGATACCGGATTAATATCAATTTACAAAGATACACCCGGCCGACAGATATTGCAAGTGAAATCGGTTAACCCTTAAGTTAGCGGGTTGAATAGGTTTATGTAAAAGGCAGTTTAAAGTTTGGCAGTCTCTAAAATAGTTGTAATTTTGCCCACGGAGAAATGGCAGAGCGGTCGAATGCGGCGGTCTTGAAAACCGTTGATCTGCAAGGGTCCGGGGGTTCGAATCCCTCTTTCTCCGCTGGATTACAAGGCATAAAAACGAAAACCACTGAAAACTAACACGTTTCGGTGGTTTTTTGTTTTATGGAAGTCCAAAATAAGGTACTTTGTAATTATCCACGCATCTCATCATAATTGTCAAATGATTCTGAAACTCAGTTTTTCGACCACTGGCGTAATAGTAAATTATAAGCCGCAGCTGACAATCCTTTTATCAGATAGGTTGATTCTCTTTCTGGAGGAGCAGTGGGTTGCGGTTCCCTGATCACCGTGAACCCGGAACCTTCTAGCATTTTCTCTACATGATCAGTCAAGTCCGAAAGTGACATTGGCTTTTCCTGTGGGTCATCCGATTTTACCAGACCAGTTGCTGAAACATAAAGCTGGTTTATGTCCCCCTTGAATCCGGAGTCTTCCAACATCCTGCGTATTATACCTTGTATTTCATTAGCTTTTATCTCTTGTGTGCGGGTGTCCTCAGATGCTTCACGAAAAATTTCAACATCATTTAAATCACCAGATGTACCAGGCTTGTCGGGCTTTGAAGATGAAGGGTTTGTGTCTGCCCATGGTAAAGCGATTCCTGGTTTGCCCGTAATGCGCGAAAACTTTTCTTCCAGTTAATGCCTTTACAATAGTTTTTTGTACATTTTCAAACGCATTTTTATACAGCATTTTGACAATATTAAATTGTGTCGATGAAGTATTTCAACTCACAATTCAAATAATTCATAACTTTCAAACGCCAACCCGGTAACCCATGGGTCATTAAAACCAGCTTATATGAATAAGTTTTACTATCTGCTTATGCTCATCACCTGCATCTCTTTGACAACATTCGGGCAAGTAGGTATCAACTCCGATGGCACACCCCCTGATGGCTCTGCGATGCTTGATGTTAAATCTGCAGTCAAAGGTTTATTAGCACCACGTGTCAACCTGTCTGCAATTAATTCTGCTGATCCAATATCAAATCCAGCCATAGGATTACTTGTATTCAATACTACTGCAGCTGGCATCGCACCCAACAATGTAGCTGTCGGGTATTATTTTTGGAATGGCACCAGGTGGATTCCTACTTCTTCCTTTCTAGGTTCAAATGTTGGCGATATGCAATACTGGGACGGAACCCAATGGGTAAGAGTGCCGGTGGGAGTCAATGGTCAGGTCCTGACTTTGAATAACGGGATTCCAACCTGGGGTGGCAATCAACTCCCAATTGTAAGCACAACGGCGATAACAAGTATAACTGCTGGTTCTGCAATCAGTGGCGGTTATGTGTCGTCAGACGGATCAGCAACGGTTACAGCAAGAGGAGTCTGCTGGAATATTTTACCAAATCCAACAACCATAAACAGCAAAACCATCAATGGCTCTGGCGCAGGAGTGTTCACAAGCAATGTCACGGGTCTTGCACCCGGTACCGTTTACCATTTGCGCGCTTATGCAACAAATTCTCTCGGTACAGCTTATGGAAATGAACTTAGCCTCACAACGGGGTGTTCTGGCTTTCCTACAGTCAGCGTTACTATTTCGCCCTCTGCAAACCCAATATGTGCCGGAACAGCAGTTACTTTTACGGCAACTGCTATTAACGGAGGAACTGCACCAGCATTCCTGTGGAAGGTTAACGGCATCAATACAGGTACAAACAGCAATGCATACACATATGTTCCTGTAAACAATGATGTGGTTACTTGTGTGGTCACGGCAAATACGCTCTGTGTAACAGGAAATCCTGCAACATCCAATGCGGTTACCATGACGGTTAATCCTGTTCCATCATCACCTGCATCCGGAATCCATATTGCATCCCAAAACCAAATTGAATGGCAATGGAATAGTGTAGAAGGAGCGACAGGATACAAATGGAGTTTAACAAATGACTATGGAACAGCGATTGAGATGGGTACTGATACTATAAAAACAGAGAATGGTCTGACTTGTAATACTAATTATCTCCGATATATCTGGGCTTACAATTTTTGTGGGCATTCGATCATGACATCGATAACGAAAAGCACTTTAAGCTGTACTGTTCTTTCAACAGTTACAACAACACCAGTTACTAATATTTCCCAAACTAATGCTACCAGCGGCGGTGTGGTAATTTCTGACGGGGGTGGTACAGTGACAGAAAGGGGAGTCTGTTGGAGTACTACTCCTAATCCAACTACCATGAACAGTAAAACCATTGACGGAAGTGGAACAGGGAGTTTTATTAGCAGTATCTCCGGATTTTCTCCCGGCACCGTCTATTATGTCCGAGCATATTCCGTGAATGAAGCAGGAACTGCATACGGTAATGAACTCTTTTTTGCTTATAATTATGCAACAATCGGGACAGGAACAGCTTCCTCCGATTATCCATACAGCACATACTGGATGGGTGGAAGAACCCAGACTTTATTCACTGCTGCTGAATTAACTGCAGCCGGTGTCACAGCAGGAAACCTGTCATCAATCGGTTTTGACGTGATCTCAAACTCTACCCAATTGATGAATGGATTCACCATTAAAATGGGACTCACAACAGCTACAACCCTTACGGGCACTTATGCAACTACCCCCACCACCATTGTTTACAGCACTGCTTATGCAGTTCCCGGAACAGGCTGGCAGGATATTACCCTGACCACCCCTTTTGCATGGAATGGCACCTCCAACCTTTTAATTGAAATTTGTTATGGAAATACACAATACTCAACCGACTCACCTGTAAAAGCCACAGCAGCAGCCGGGATGACAACAGGTTATTATGCCGATGTTCAAACTGCATGTTCACAATTTACTGGTACAGCACAGGCAAATCGTCCCAATACACGATTTGGATTGCAGCCTGTCAGTCCAAATTTGCCGGTCAGGGTATCTATTACACCATAAAACAATCCTGTCTGCTTTGGCACAACTGTTAGTTATCCAGGTTAATGCTAAACACACCATATACTCGGTATATCTGGGCTTACAATAGTTGTGAGTTTTTCAAACAACCGATACTGGAGTCCTTCCCAGCACGATCCAAATAGCTCATGGTTCCTGTACTTATATTTTAGCTTCCAGAACAACGACTGTAAGCTCGGGGCAAACTCAGTGTGTGCTATCCGTGCTTTTTAAGATGATTATAGATTAATTGGAGGCAGATAAGGAGTGGTCACTATCCTTTTCAATCATGATGTTTCAACGATTTTGAATAGCTTGGCTGCTCCTGCAACCCTTTAATTGCGAATGGATAAAAAGTCTCTCTCAGAACGCGACATCTGCTTCAAATTCATCACCCCAGCCATCAGAAAATCTGGCTGGGATGGCATTAAGAAGATACTGGAAGAGGTTTCATTTACCGATGGCAAAATTGTAATCAATCGTTTTATTTTACACCATTGAAAAATGGAAATTTAATGCTATTAAACCATCATGGATTATTTTATTTTGATTAAGCGCAATTGTACCAGTAAAGTGAAAAATCATTAAAAGACCAGTAATAATAGAACCAGCGCTGAAAGCGCGCAATATGATCAACCGTGGGTAAAACCCACGGAAACTATGCTACAATACAATCCTGAGCCCTGAAGGGGCGATATATCTTACAGTAGCAGGAATATGCCGCCCTTTCAGGGCTAAAGTTGGCCATGATCTGCAAC
>CAYHGE010000010.1:0-61964 GCA_964355945.1 uncultured Draconibacterium sp. | reverse complement strand
GGTGATCTTCATCCGTCGTTTGTTGTCCGACTTTTTTCCGGAGAGTTTGTCCACCCAGTCAACCGCCACAGAAGATGCCAGGACAAATATCTGTGTATCTGCTGAACTCATGATCGCAGCAAAGATGAGGATCAGGGCGGCGCCCAGAAGTTTATCCGGCATCAGCAGTGTCAATCCTTCAGCGAAGGCATCTTTGGCTTCTATCCCCGGAATGTGGATATGGGCAGAGAGTCCGACCATGGTAATGGCGACTCCTGTAAGTACAGTAAAAATAGCCGAGCCGATCAGTCCTGACTTTACGACCCGGTCGGATTTAGCGCCATAAACCCGCTGCCAGTATTCGGCCGACTGGAAGATGATCAGTATGCCAAATGCAGTAAAGGCGATGGTCATGCCGACATTCATTCGTGAGAAATCTACCAGTTCCATCACAAACGAGCGCTGGTCGCTGATCATCACAACACCAAGCAGCCCCAGCATCACCACCATGACCATATACTGAAAAATATCTGTCCGGATCACACTGCGGAACCCGCCGGCAAGAAGGTACGTTGCAATGATGCAGCTGCTGATAAGGAGTCCGGTCTCATAGGACCAGCCGCTGATGTTTGCCAGTATGCTGCTGCCTGCAATGAACTGGTTGAGCAACATGCCTGAATAGACGAGCATCAGAATTACAGCGGAGGCGAGGCCAACTGTTTTTCCCATTTTAAAATTGAGCCAGTCGCTCAGGGTATAAAATTCGCGATCTCCGCTGAATTTCCGGAGTTTCATTGCATAAGGGATGAACACGATGAAGCCGATGGCGGTTCCAAGGAATACTGCAATCGCCGAGATCCCAAAACGATATACATAGGCTGTGTAAGCGACCAGGGCTGCACCACCTATATAACTGGCCACGACTGATGTAACAAACCCGATTACTCCGATTTTCCGGCCGGCGATCATGAAGTCGGAATCTGTTTTTCGCCGGGAGGCATGCAGTCCAATTCCAAGACAAGTAAGTGCATAAAGGGTTAACAGGATGATGTCGAAGGGACAAAGCCTGCTTCCGGGGAGATCAGTGAAAAGATATTTACTGCTGAATATCATGCAATTACAATTTGCTGAATGGTCCAATTATTAAATATTGTTGGGCTAAAGCCCATTGATGTTGCAAGCTTTCTGAACCACGGCCTGAAGGCCGTGGCAATTCAGGGAGCAATTACAGCAGATCCCCGCCCCGGCCTGGATTGCCCCGGCGGCCTGGATTGCCCCGGCCTGGATTGCCCCGGCCTGGATTGCCCCGGCCTTCAGGCCGGGGTCCAGGAAGGCAGATGTGTGCAGGGCTTCAGCCCAAAAACTAAACACACTCTCCTTACAGTTATTCAGCCGTCGTTCTCGGCGGGTTTCAACCTGTAAATTAAATAAAAGATTGCCGGGATGGCCAATCCACTCAATAGGATAAAAAAAACATTCCCGGTTGCACCAAAGTTTTCATAATCACCTGTCAGGATTCCATGCTGACTGAGGTAAGCAACGGTTACCGCTGCACCATTGTTGATAAAATGAGCCCAAACCGGCACCCAAAGGGAACCGGTCATGTAAAACATGTATCCAAACATGATCCCGAGCATCATCCGGGGGAAAAAACCATAAAACTGGACATGCATGGCAGAAAAGAGAAAGGCCGAGATAAAGATGGCAATGTGGATATTTCCCAGCCATTCTTTGAACAACCGCTGCAGCAGTCCGCGGAACATAAATTCTTCTCCAATGGCAGGCAGCATGGCAATCATCACGATGTTAAACAGAAACCCACCGAATGTGGGCATGTTCAGGAAGGCATCTGTAAGTTTTGCGGCTTCCTCCTCCGTGGTTTTCATCCAATCCTCCATCCCTTTCAGAAATTCGGGAAGTCTCATTGCCTCATTCGCTGTCACCATCCAGTTGGTAAAAGGAAGTGAAACAAACATGAGGATCAGAACAGCGAGGTAAAGAGGCCATTTAGATGCCTTGTTGGCAGAAAGGTATCGGACACTGTTTCGTTCAAAGAAGTAGCCGGCAAGCAAAGCAGGAAAAATAAACAAGCCAAACGACTGAATTACCTGGAAATACTGAAGCAGTTGAATTGTTTTAGGATCATTGTAGTCGGACATTGCCGCAATGAAGTTATTCAGGCTTAACCCAAAAAGAGGTACTGCCAGCAACAATCCAATGAGGAATGTGATTGCAAAGCATGAGATGACGAGTAAAATAACAAACAACAACCGGGTGGCCGGTGTCAGGCTTTCAAGGATCGGTTGATTACGAAAATCCATGGATTATGGCTATTTTTGCCGCTAAATTACCACAATTTGCCAAAGATCGGAAATATTGATTTAGGGAGCTTCCCGCTCATTCTGGCCCCAATGGAGGATGTTACAGACTCACCATTCCGGGTGATCTGCAAACAGTACGGAGCGGATGTGCTGGTGACAGAATTCATCGCTGCCGAAGGGTTGATCCGTGATGCCGAAAAAAGTAACAATAAAATGAGGTTTGAGCCGCAGGAAAGGCCTCTCGGCATTCAGATCTTTGGCGAAAATGTTGAATCGATGATGAAAGCCGCCGAGGTGGCTGAATCAGCCGGCCCGGATTTCATCGACCTCAATTTTGGCTGCCCCGTGCGCAAGATCGTGATGAAGGGTGGTGGTGCTGCCCTGCTACAGGACATTCCGAAGATGATCAGGATGACCGACGCGGTAGTGAAATCAACCCGGCTGCCTGTCACCGTTAAAACGAGGCTGGGCTGGGACGAGGATCACAAGGATATTGTTGACATTGCTGAACGCCTGCAGGATGCGGGTATCAGTGCCCTTGCGATCCATGGGCGCACCCGTGCTCAGCTCTACAGCGGAGAGGCAGACTGGACCCTGATCGGGGAGGTGAAGAACAATCCCAAAATGCATATCCCGGTTTTTGGCAATGGTGATGTGACTTCCGGCCAGATTGCTGAAGAGATGAGGAACCGCTATGGTGTTGACGGGATCCTGATCGGGCGTGCCGCCACCGGAAATCCCTGGATTTTCAGGGAGATCAAATCATGGCTGAACAACCACACTGTTTCTGCTGAGCCAACGATTGCAGAACGGATTTCTGTCGTCAGGCAGCACCTGGAATCCTCAATAATATACAAAGGTGAAAGGGCCACCCTGTTCGAAATACGCAAACTCTACAGCGGTTATTTTCGTGGCATCCCGAATTTCAAATCATGGAGGATGAAACTGGTAACACAGGATTCTACAGAAGAAGTTTTCAGGATACTCTCAGAAATTGAACAAGTTGTATTCTGACATAAACACTGACTTCCAATATTTGTTATAAACCCATAGTCGAAATAAAGTTTTCAGGAGTCAATACCCCGATTTCACTTAACTTGTAATCTTTTATATTTCTCGTTATTATCGTATCAATATTTTTATTTTGAAATGCTGCATAATGCTGCAATGCATCTTCAAAATCTTTAAATCCGGAGTTGAGTGCCTGAAATACAACCTTTTTGTCCATTGCCAGAACATCTGTAATCGAAAGTAGCAGTGCAAGTTTATCAATCACTTTTTCATGCCTGGCGGTTTGTCTCAGTAAATAATAAACATTGCTGTATGTTACTGGCGTAATAAAACCCCTGATTTTTTTCCCTTCACATAATGAAAACAGGATTGTTGCATGTTCTGAAAATGGCCTTCTGTCAAAGAAAAAATCCAGGATTACATCAGCATCAATCAAAACCCTTTTCATTTCATGTATTTTTCAGCCAGTCCTTTTGCTAATTCTTTCTTATAGTCAAAATCGCCAGGATCCTTAAATGAACCTCTAAGGGATTTTACGACCGGAGTGATCTCAATTTCAGATTTTGTTTGTTCCCGGCTAATGGTTTTCAAATAATTCTCAACAATATCTGATAAGCTTCGGCCTTTACCTTTTGCGTAGGACTTTGCACTTTCAATAATTGATTGATCCAGGGTCAGGGTTAACTTGGTGCTCATGGTGACGCTATATTGAATAGAAAAGCAAATGTAAACAAATAATCAACACGTGCAAATTAACACAATAAGACACGTGTTATATCCATGAAAGCATTGCCGTCAATATTAAAGATACCAAAATTCAATCTTACTTATTTCCGGGTTCAGGATCTTCATCTCCTGCATCCTCCTTTGCATTTTTTATCCGGTCGAGCATCTCCTTTGGCAGTTCATCGGTGTAATCAGATTCTTTAAGGTCATCCGAATCCTTACCCTTGCCATATTTAATTACCGGGGTGTCCGCGGTTCCGGTAATCTTCATAGGAATCCCGATGATTCCCATGGGGCCCATGCCAAGCCTGATTTTCATATTCAACTTGCTGTCGAATGTGGTCGTACCCGAAATTCTCACCCTGATGCCCTTCACTTTAAACTTGAATTGCTCGAGGGTAACCGTGTTGTTTTTGATGGTTGATTTGATATCAACCTTCGACATATCGGGATTGCTGATCCCCTCTTTCTGCGTTCCTTTACTGATGTCGTTGAAGAGTTTGAGTCCATAGACTTTGACTTTTTTTATGGAGAAAAGTCCGCCTCCTGCCAGAGAAGGCAACACCGGGAACATGCTGGCATCGAGCAACCCTTTGACACTGTAGTCCATTGAGACGATCCCTTCTGCTTTTCCTGCAGAGGGAGCCATTTCACGGATCATGGCAATTTCGTTGTACGCCCTTTTAATGTCAAAATCATCGGCTTTGATGTGAAAGTCAAAGAACCCTTTAGCGGGTGTCACACTGCCATAAGTGGCGTCCATGGCTACCTTGCAGTCAATCAGGTTCAATGCAGCATCACTGAGTACCAGGATGCCCTCCTTCAGGTCGATTTCTCCATGCAGGTCTTTGATCTCAAGTCCCTGGAAGGTTGTTTTCTTTACTTCGGCTTTGAAATTGATGTCGAGATCGCGGGGAATGATGACAACCCCCGTCTCCACCGGAGATGCAACGGCCGGAGCGGTGCCGGCAGGTGCGAATGCCATAAATTCATCGACATTGATGAGATCGGAGTTCAGCTGAAAATCGCCGGTGAGGGTTCCTCCCTGCGACAGGGCATAGTTAATTGTGTTCTTCATGAAGCCTTTCAGTCGGAAATCTGACACACCATAGGTAGCCAGAAAGTTATCAAACCATATTTTATCCTGGTCAAACCTGAAATCCCCGGATTTAATGATGAATGGTTTCGGATAATCTGCAGAGGTGGCTGCGATATTTCGCAATTTCAGTGTACCACTGTTCTTCAGGCTTGCATAGCGGCCCGATGTGGCATCGCTCTGCTTTCCCTGAAGTGAGAGGTCGGTTTCAATGTATCCGTCAAGTTCAAGCCCTTTCTGTGAAAAGACTTTGTAAACTTTGCCAAGGTCGATCACCCCTTTTGACTGCACGTTGTAGTGCAGGTCATCAAAATTTTCCAATGCAGCGGTGATTGTAAAAGGCTTGCCTTCAAACATAAACGCAATTGGTTTCACGTTGACGACCATCCCTTTCATGGTTCCGGTATTATTTTTAATTTCCGCAACCATCTCCATTTTCTCCAGCGGTTGAGGATAGTATTTTGTCTGCACAATTCCGTCATGCAAGCTGATGAGTGCTGTAGTAACCGGAAACATCTTTTTTTCCGGAGCGTAGTTCCCGTTTACCTTTATGTCCATATACAGAATCCCGGCAAGGGTAAGGCTATCGACCGGGACGACATCTTTAAGTTCTGCCAGGTTGCAACTTCCCAGCAGGCTTGCTTCAACAGGGAAATCTTTCAGGTTTTTCATCCTGAAAAATCCCTTAATCTCATTCTTCAGGAACTTTGCATGAAGGTTTTCCAGCTGAACATTGATATTCTGGTAGTTGTTATCAGGGCATGATGCGTTGAGCGAAAAATTTATATCGTTGAGTGATTGAGGCAAACCGGAATACTTCAGATACCCTCCGGTCAGCTTTGTCATCAGGTCAAATTTCGGAATACTGATGATGACCGTGTCAGCTTCATTCCGGAAACCTTTTTTAACCGGCCCTGTGAGGTATGATCCTTCGGCGTTGAGGTTGAGTTCATAGAGCCCCCTTAATGCAACATTCTGAACATCTAAGGCTTTCGACCATTTCGCCAGGTCAACACTTGCATTGACTTTGGCAAAAATCCATAGTGTTTCCGATTGCCTGATTTTGAAACGGGCGCTGAGAAACTCCTTCTCCATTACCGACAAGAAGTTCAGATTGACCTGGTACCCGTTTTTTTCAAAGTTAAACTTACCTGTAAACTGCAAAGGGATATCCTTGATTTTAAGGTCGTTTTTCTCGAAATTGACAGATAAGTCCCTGCTGTTGATTTTTGTGTTCAATGTTGCGGTAACCGGCTTCGCATCAATATATTTCCTGTGATCATATATCACGTCAAGTGAATCGATCTTCACCTCTGAGGTAAGATTGAAGAAGTCGCTGGTGATGCTGCTGGTTCCGGAATAGTTTATGCCTTTTGCAATCACCTCCAACGGGATTGACGGGTCTGCATAGACAAGCCGGCAGTTTTTAAAAACAATATGTTCAATATTCAACGCTGCTCCGGAAGAGGATGTAGTATCCTGTGCAACTGATGCTGAATCTTTTGACTGATAAATGTCATAATTGGCAGCACCTTTATCGTTATATCTTATGTTAATATTCGCCTTGTTAAAATAGATCCGTGTAATCCTGATGGTTTTGCCAAACAGGCTTTTCACGTCGACCCCGAAGGCAATTTCTTTTGCACTTATCAATGTATCCCTGTCAAATGGCGGTGAGGATTTAATGGAAAAATCGGTCAGAGTGAGGCTGAGATTTGGGAAATGGCTGAAAAAAGAGAGGTTCATCTCTGAAAAATTCAGCTCGCTTTTCAGTGTACGGTTGGCCAGATTTTTAACCTCCTGCCTGATCCTGTCCTGGAATAGAAAGGGAGTAAAAACAAGGACAAGCAGGATGGCGACAAGGATCACTCCTGATATCTTAAGGATTTTTTTCATGGTTAAAACCGGCGTTCCACCAGTTCCGTTAGTTTTTTAAATGCGTTGGAGCCCGTGTTCCAGAAGTTCTTTTTGCGCATCAGGTCGAGATAATCGGCAGCCTGATCAAGTGTTTTGAAACCATTCAGTGTTTCAATTGTCTCATTGTATTCGCGCAGATTGCCATCAAAAAGTTCGTTGATAAACATAAACTTTTCGTTGATGGTAATGGCTGTTTTGAGGTTGTCGATTCTTTCAGACGGGATTTTTGGTCCCAGCGATTTCTCTCGTGCTTCTTTAAGCTTGATGCTGAAAGCAGGTTCATCGGAGGCAAACAGGTCTATTTCCTGAGGTCTGGTCGGTTTTTTAGATGCGATATTTGCTTCCTGTCTAACCGGGGCGGGAGTTGCCGGCCTGAACTGCACCTTATCCTGCTGCACAGGCAAGGAGGCAGTTTCGTGGCGAACTTCAGGCATTACAGCGACTGATTCAGTCAAAGGATTATCCTGCGATACAATCTTACGCTCCGGATGGAGAGAGGAGTCGTTCGACCGCTGCAGCAAGTTCATGTTTTCATAAAATTTTCGAACATTATCCATCAGGATATCAAATTCAATTTGCGGGATTTTTTCACCGTGGCGGTGGATGGCCTCAAATTGCTCATTGATGGCTTCAAGCAGCCATTTTATCTCATCCTTAATGATCTCTTTATTCATGATTTTCATTTTCCCTGGTTGGCGGATACTTCAAGTTTGATTTACAACCGGTCCATCTGATTGAGTTTGTGAAATACCCAGAAAAGCTTACTTTTGCAACAAATTCAGCTATAAAAATACAAAATATTAGCCTCCTGAATGCATATTGAAAAAAATAATCCCTTAAATCGTCTGGGCTGGATCGAAGTGATCTGTGGTTCAATGTTTTCAGGAAAAACTGAAGAGCTGATCCGTCGACTGAAAAGGGCCAAGATCGCACGGCAGAAAGTGGAGATTTTCAAGCCCGAGATTGACAAGCGCTACGATGACATTCAGGTGGTTTCACATGATGAAAATGCCATCATGTCGACCCCCGTGCAATCGGCCTCTCAAATACTGTTGCTCACCAATGATGTAAATGTGGTTGGCATTGATGAGGCTCAGTTTTTTGACAGCGAATTGCCGTCTGTTTGCAATCAGCTTGCCAACAGTGGCATCCGTGTGATCATTGCCGGCCTCGACATGGATTATCTCGGAAAGCCATTCGGTCCGATGCCTGCGTTGATTGCGGTTGCCGAAGATGTTACCAAAGTGCACGCTATTTGCATGAACTGCGGCGACCTGGCGCACTATACCCATCGGATGGTGCAGGACGATCACCTGGTCATGCTGGGGGAGATGGATTCGTATGAGCCACTGTGCAGAAGATGTTATGTTGAAAAAACAACTACCTGAAAAGCAGTAATTCAGGAATTATATTGAAGTTGCCTATTAAAAACTTCAACTTCGATCAACCTTGTTGATGTCAATTTTTTGTATTTTTGCTAACCAAAAAACCAAACTATGAAAAGAATCATTTTCGCCATTCTGGCACTTGTATTTGTGTTAAATCTTTCATCTATTTCTCAAACTAAAACCAACGAAAAAGTGGTAAAATTTGTAATTCACACCGATTATGGTGACATGACAGGCATGCTATATAACGAAACCCCCAAGCATCGCGACAATTTTGTAAAACTGGTCAAGGCAGGCTATTACGATGGTTTGTTGTTTCACCGGGTCATCAAAGATTTTATGATCCAGGGCGGCGATCCCGACTCGAAAAATGCAAAACCCGGTCAACCATTGGGTATGGGTGGTCCGGGTTATACCGTTCCTGCTGAGTTCGTCCCTTCACTCAAGCATAACAGGGGAGCTCTTGCAGCTGCAAGAACAGGCGGACCGTCAAATCCTCAGAAAGCTTCATCCGGCTCCCAGTTTTATATTGTTCACCCGGAAAACGGAGCCCATTTTCTAGATAATGATTATACTGTTTTCGGCCAGATTACTGATGGGTTGACCGTTATAGACAAGATCGCTGCTGTTGAAAAGGGTGCATCCGACCGTCCTTCCAAAGATGTGAAGATGACGATTAAGATTGTTGAATAATCCGTGACGCGTGACGCGTGACAGGAGAGAGGAAATATAATGAAAGAACGTATTGATAAGCTGATTGAGGAAATTGAGTTGTTGAAAGCTGCAAACCTTGATGAGGTAGAGCAGTTGAGGCTGAAGTATCTCAGTAAAAAAGGATTGGTGTCAGTGCTCTTTGACGATTTCAAAACTGTTGCCAACGACAGGAAGCGTGAAGTCGGCCAATTGCTTAACGACCTGAAAAACAAAGCCAGCCAGAAGATCGATGAGTTAAAATCGGGATTTAAGGAGGAGGAAATCTCTTTATCGGCAAACCTTGATCTTTCTCGTCCGGCTGCCAGCCTTCAATATGGGTCGAGGCATCCACTTTCAATCGTACGAAATCAGATCAATGAAATCTTTGGCAGGATTGGCTTTACAGTGGCTGACGGGCCTGAGATTGAAGATGACTGGCACAATTTTTCCGCACTCAACTTCACCGCTGATCATCCTGCAAGGGATATGCAGGATACGTTTTTCATTGCCACAAATCCCGACATCCTTTTACGGACGCATACTTCATCCGTGCAGATCAGGACGATGGAAACGACCAAACCACCTATCAGGATGGTCTTTCCCGGCCGGGTTTTCAGAAATGAAGCCATTTCTGCGCGTGCCCATTGCATTTTTCACCAGGTTGAAGGCTTGTACATCGACAGGCATGTCTCTTTTGCCGACCTGAAGCAGACACTAATGTACTTTGCCAAAGAGATGTTCGGCGAAAATACAAAGATCAGGTTGCGACCATCCTATTTCCCGTTTACAGAACCATCCGGTGAAATGGATGTAAGCTGCAACATTTGTGGCGGAGTCGGGTGCAATATCTGCAAATATACCGGATGGGTTGAGATTCTGGGATGCGGGATGGTGGATCCGAATGCTCTTGAAAATTGTGGCATCGACAGTCAGACTTACACCGGATTTGCATTTGGGATGGGTATCGAACGAATCACCATGCTGAAATACCAGATTAAAGACCTGCGGTTGTTTTTTGAAAATGACGTACGGTTTTTACGGCAATTTACCGGGGCGTTTTAGGTAGACGCCCCATGGGCGTTTTAGGTAGAGACGCCCCATGGGGCGTCTCTACAATTTATTATGCCGGAACAATTTCACCAGCAGCCAGAATCCGAATAAACCTGCGATACAGAACACGATGGCGCCGATCCATCGTGTTTGTTCCCATTGTGAGATGATCGAAGCCCCGATAATCAGTGCAGCCAGGACAATGGCAATGGAAACGCGCGTACTTGAGATGTCGAGGTGTTCAGAAAGGGGTTCCAGCCCCCTGACCTCTATCTGTGTCTTAAACCGTCCTTCCTTGATTTTATAGATAATCTCATTCAGGTCGGCCGGTAATTCCTTCAGCAGTTTATAGTACTCTTTCAGCGAATCAAAGACTTCGGAGGCAATCCGCTTGGGATCATATTGGCGGGCAATGAGTTCGATAGCATAAGGTTGCATCTCATGTGCAAAATCGATTCCGGGAAAAAGCACCACTGCGACACGTTCAATAGCCATGAGGGCTTTAACAAGGAGATAAATGCCCGCCGGGATACGCAGACCAAAATGAATCAGGATATCAACCGATTCATTCATGACTTTGCCGAAATCCATCTCATCGATGCTGAGATGTTTGTAATGCGCAAGCATGTCGCCAATCTGAAATTCAAGGTCCCTGAGCCGGGCAAAATTATGGGTTCCGGAAACCATCAATAATGCCTCAGCCATTGCATGCGGATCGCGGTCAATGTATCCAATAACATATTTACCTAGAAACTGAAGATGTTCCGGCCGCAGGGAGCCCATCATGCCGAAATCGATGAAGGATATTATTTCACCTTTCACAACAAATATATTTCCCGGATGGGGATCGGCATGAAAAAAGCCATGGGTAAATATCTGATCAAAAACAAGTCTTATAGCCTTGCGGGCCAGCACTTTAAGGTCGTAACCCAGTTCAAGTAAATTTTCAAGGTTGCTCACCTTTGTTCCTCTGATAAACTCCTCTATCAGCATTCGTTTTGTGGTATATTGCGCATATACCTTTGGAACCTTGATGTCGGTATCTCCAGCAAAACAATGGTTGAACCTGACAATATTTGCTGCCTCATGATGAAAATCGAGTTCCTTTTTTATCGTCTTTCCGAATTCCCTGATTACTCCGGTAAGGTTGATGGCCTCCATTTCCGGGTTATGTCGTTGCATCCTTGCTGCAAAGAAATTCATCAGGTTCAGGTCGAGTTCGATTTTTTTATCGATCCCGGGTCGCTGAATCTTGACACAAACCTCCTCCCCATTCAGCAAAACAGCACGGTAGGTTTGGGCCATGGAAGCAGAGGCAAGCCTGCTGGTATCAAATTCCCGGAAAAGTTCTCCCACCGGCCGGCCAAGTTCCTTCTCAATTTCCCTGATCGCCAGATCATCAGGCATGGGCTGGGCTTCATCCTGAAGTTTTCTCAACTGTTCACGCAACTCTTCAGGGACAATATCAGGCCGGTCGGCAAGGATCTGACCGAATTTGATGAAGGTAGGACCCAACTCCTCAACAGCCATCCGGATCCGTTCCCATTGATTGTACCGCTCAATTCGGGCCAGGCGCTTTTTTGAAACAAAGAACTTGCCCAATCCAGAATTTGTGACCCATTCGCTCAGTCCATATTTGACAACAATGCCAATAATCTCGCGTGCACGTCCCAACTCATGAACTGCCAAGCCAATCCCAGACATTCTCACGATTCACTATTTTTTGGTGGTTTATTTGCCCGGCTTCGGCTTTTTAGCCACTTTTGGGGCAGGTTTAGCTTTTGCCGAAGCTTTTTTTGCTCCCTCAAGTTTTTTTATCCGTTCTTCAAGTTTTTTCATCTCCTCTTTGGAGGGAATGTTCATCTTTTTAAGGGTGGCCCTCACGAGCAACTGAAGATCATCTTCCACGATTTTTTTTGCATCCTCTGATTTGGCGACCAGGTAATCATATAGTTTTTTTGCCTCTTCTTTGTTCAACTTGTTTTCCTTGGCAAGATCTTTTGCCGACTGGGCCAGCTTTTCAGCATTCATAAATGCGAAATCCAGACCTTTGTCAATTGATTTTTTTAAATCCTCGAACATGGTAGTATCTCCTATTTTTTTAAGGGTGAGTATTTGATTTTTGCCTCCTTCAGGATTTTCATGAAGTGAAGCTCAAGATCGGCGAATAATGTCTCGTAATTTTTGATGGTTTCAAAGCGTACTTCAAATGCAGTGAGCACATTTTGAATTTCCCTGATTTTTATCAGCAGCTGTTCTTTCTGAATTTTTTTAAACGGTCCTTCGATGAGCAGGATAAAATCCGTTTGCTTAAGTTCAGGCAGCAGAATTGAATCCGGCCCACGGTTTCCCAATAAATAATATCCGTTATAGTGATCCTCGTCACGGCAGAAATAGAAGGAGTAACTTTTAAAGTCTTCCATTTTGGCAAATTCCAGTTCCAGCATTTTATTCAGAAGGAAGGAGAGTCTGAAATCCTTTAAATGGCATGAGATGCCGAAAATGGTAAAAAGGGAAGGTTGTGACCTTGATTCAAGAAATATTTTTTTGGCCATGAGAAAGGCACTTTACTAATTCATAACAAAGATAGCCAATTCAAGGTCAAAGGTCAATAGTTTCTGCATTTATTTTTAGCCATGATTTTTCGGCTGCATTCTGCTCCGCTCCTTTGATGGAATAATCTTGTCCGCGGGCAATTGGCTCATCATCAATCAGTAATTCAACTACATATTGTTTTTTAAAGCCGGTCCCTATTTCATTGACCACATTAAACCGGGCCTGCTTTTTTTCCCGTTGGGTCCATTCAATGATTTTGCTTTTGAAATTCACCTCCTGGTTTACCAGGTCGTCCATGTCAAAATAGCGGCCGATGATGCGGTCGAGAATGATTTTTCGTGTAAAATCGTATCCTTTGTCAAGATAGATGGCTCCGATCAGGGCCTCAAATGCATCCCCTTTACATGATCTGAAGGCAGCGGAAGAGGAGCCGTCGAGCTGGATGAGCAAGTCGATTCCCATCTTTTGAGCCAGTTTGTTCAGCATTACCCGGCTGACAATTTTTGACCGCATTTCGGTAAGAAAACCTTCATCCCGTGTAGGGAAAGTTTTAAAAAGATAGTCGGCAGCAACGGCATCAAGGATGGCATCACCAAGAAACTCCAGGCGTTCGTTGTTGATCCTGATGCCGCTATTTGTTTCCTGGGTTGCCGATTTGTGTAAAAAGGCAAGATGGTATAAACGGATATTTCCGGGTTTATATCCCAGCATGCTCTTTATCGCCTGCTTAACTTCTTTATCGGATGAAAACTCAGCACCCGCCGGTTGAGAGGGTCTAAACCACAAAGCTGACTATTCCTTAAATTTTGTGAAGATAACGGAGGCATTGTGGCCACCAAAACCAAAAGTATTGCTTAGTGCGTAATTCACTGTCCGTTTTTGTGCTTTGCCAAACGTAAAGTTCAGCGGGGCAATTTCCGGATCATCGGTGAAGTGATTAATGGTAGGCGGAATGATGTCATGCTTCACAGCAAGCAATGTTGCAATGGATTCAATTGCACCGGCTGCTCCCAGCAGGTGACCTGTCATTGACTTGGTTGAGTTAATATTGACAGTTTTAGCATGGTCGCCAAACAAGCTCACGATAGCTTTGGGTTCTGCTATATCGCCGGCCGGAGTGGAAGTTCCATGTGTATTGATGTGGTCAATAGACTCTTTTGAAATTCCTGCATCGGCCAGGGCAGTACGCATGGATAAAATGGCACCCAATCCATCGGGATGAGGTGACGTAATATGATAGGCGTCAGCGGATAAGCCGCCGCCGATGATCTCTCCATAAATTTTTGCGCCACGGGCCAGGGCATGTCCGAGTTCTTCGAAAATCAAAGCACCTGCACCTTCACCCATTACAAATCCATCGCGATCCTTATCAAATGGCCTCGAAGCGGTTGCAGGATCATCATTTCTGACTGAAAGCGCGTGCATGGCGTTGAAACCACCCACACCGACCATGGTGATGGCAGCTTCGGAACCGCCTGCAACAAAAACATCCGCTTTTCCGAGGCGGATATAGTTGAACGCATCAACCAACGCGTTGGCAGAAGATGCGCAGGCAGAAACGGTTGCAAAATTGGGTCCATGGAAGCCATATTTCATCGAAATATGGCCTGCCGTGATGTCGGAGATCATCTTTGGGATGAAGAACGGGTTAAAACGAGGCGTTCCGTCACCGAGTGCAAATGCCGTTACTTCGGTTGCAAAGGTCTCAAGTCCGCCAATGCCGGAAGCCCATATTACACCGACCCTGTCTGGGTCGAGTACGGCCATGTCAAATCCAGCGTCCTGCACAGCCTGGTCAGCACACACGACACCATATTGCGAGCAGCGGTCAAACTTCCTCACCTCTTTCCGGTCGAAGAAATCGTCTGCATTGAAATCCTTCAATTCGCAGGCAAACTTGGTTTTGAATTTGGAAACATCGAAACGGGTGATAGGCCCTGCACCGCACACACCAGCAATCAGGTTATTCCAGAAGGTATCCACGGAATTCCCGATTGGTGTAAGCGCTCCAAGACCAGTTACTACAACTCGCCTTAATTCCACGATTTACAATTTTATGTTCATTGGTTAATGGATAACCCCGCTGAGTGCGGGGTTAATTTCATTACAATTATTCCTGGATGAAGATCCACGAATACTTTGCCAGAAACTGGCAATTTATTTGGTGTTGTTTTCGATGTAGGCGATGGCTTCTCCAACTGTGCTGATCTTTTCGGCCTGATCGTCAGGGATGGCAATATCGAATTCCTTTTCGAATTCCATGATCAGTTCTACGGTGTCAAGGGAGTCAGCACCAAGGTCGTTGGTGAAGCTAGCTTCAATGGTAACTTCACTTTCATCTACCCCAAGCTTATCTACGATGATAGCTTTTACTTTTGCTGCAATGTCAGACATGTTAATTTTTTTTTGGTTAAAACGACTGCAAAGAAAAGAATATTCTTCCATCCAACCAACATAATTTAAGAATTTTTAACAGTTAAATAATTCACATCATTGATTTTGTGATACTTAGAAAATATCGATCATTGCAACATTGATCCTGCTGACATACGGCTATCTTCATTCCACATGGTTAAGGGTTATTAGATTAAGATGGTTTTGTATTTTTGCGAAACACCAAGACATCCATCATGACGGGAATCGCCATCTTCGCTTCAGGGAACGGATCCAACGCCCAACGGATCATCGAATATTTTTCAGGGCATCCAGCCATCAGGGTAAGCCTTGTTTTATGCAACAAACCAGACGCCTACGTGTTGACCCGTGCTGAAAAGCTCTCTGTTGCAACAAGGATAATCAACCGGGCTTCTTTCTATGAAACCTGCGAGATTCCTGAGTTGCTGAAGGCAAATCACATCGATTACCTTGTCCTTGCCGGTTTTCTCTGGCTGATTCCGCAAAGTCTTCTGACAGCCTATCCCGCAAGGATTATCAACATCCATCCTGCACTGCTTCCCAAATATGGCGGAAAAGGCATGTATGGCTCAAAGGTTCACGAAGCTGTGCTTGCTTCCGGCGACACTGAGTCGGGGATCACAATACATTTTGTTGATGAAAACTATGATGAAGGGCGCATAATCTTCCAGGCAAAATGCCCTGTTGTTTCCGGGGATACAGCAGAAACCCTGGCAGAGAAGGTTCATGCGCTGGAGTACCGGTATTTTGCGGAGGTGATTGAACGGGTTGTGACATTGTAGATACGGGGCATGCCCCGTATCCACAAATGGGCACGCCCATATACGGGGCATGCCCCGTATCTACAGTTTTTTCAACAATTCGGCAGTTTCCTTTTCAAACCCCGGTTTTCCGAGCAGGGCAAACATATTTTTCTTGTAGGCTTCGACACCTGGCTGGTCGAATGGGTTTACCCCGAGGGCGTAGCCACTGAGTGCACAGGCAAATTCAAAGAAGTAGATCAGTTGCCCTAGATAATGCTCATTGATAGCGGGAATGGTGAGCCTGATATTGGGAACACCGCCATCAACATGGGCAAGCATGGTGCCAAGTTCTGCCTGGCGGTTGACTTCGGAGAGCCGCTTTCCTGACAGGAAATTCAAGCCGTCGAGGTTGTCGGGATCATTCGGAACCACCAGACGGGTTGCAGGTTCCCCGACAGAAACCACGGTTTCAAAGAGGGTGCGCATTCCTTCCTGGATGTATTGGCCCATTGAGTGAAGGTCGCTCGTAAATGTCACCCCTGCCGGGAAGATGCCCTTTTGCTCTTTTCCTTCACTCTCTCCGTAAAGTTGCTTCCACCATTCGATTACATAGAGCAGATTCGGTTCAAAAGCCACCAGGATTTCCACAAATTTCCCGCTTCGAAGCAGGAGATTACGGGCTGCTGCGTATTGCACGCAGGGATTCTCGTCAAAATCGGACGATTTCATCGCTATTTCACGCATTTTGACTGCACCATCTACCAATGCATTTATGTCAAACCCGGCCACAGCAATGGGAAGAAGTCCAACCGGAGTAAGCACTGAATACCGGCCACCCACATCATCAGGTATGACATAACTTGCATAACCTTCGGCATCCGCCAGCATTTTCAGAGCTCCACGGGATTCATCCGTGATGGCAAAAATTCTTTCTTTTGCACCGGTTTTGCCATATTTCTTCTCAATATGCTGCCTGATGAGCCGGAAGGCAATGGCAGGTTCAGTGGTGGTTCCGGATTTAGAGATCACTGCAACCGCATACTCTCTGTTATCAAGCAATTCCAGCAAGTGGGCATGGTAACTCTCACTGAGGTTTTCGCCGGCAAAAACAACATAAGGATACCCGGAACCTCTCTTCAGGTCTTCAAAAGGATTTCCCAGTGCCTCAATTACGGCTTTGGAGCCAAGATAGGAGCCTCCGATACCGATTACCACGAAAATTTCGGCCATACTCCTGATTTTTTCCGCATCTGCCTGAATACGGGCAAGAAAGGCAGGCTCCAGTTGCACAGGGAGGTCCAGCCAGCCAAGAAAATCGTTACCCTTGCCGGTCTGGCAGGTCAGTTGATTAAAGCAATTGTTCAACTCTTCCTTTATGCCAGGCCACGCCTGATCATCGATAAAGGAATTTATTCTGGAGATGTCAATATTGAGTTCTGTCATTGGGGTTTGTTTTGACCTCACCCCCCGACCCCCTCTCCTGAAGGAGAGAGGGGGAGGGCGTTGTCGGTTAGTTAAGTTTTTTTATCACCTCACCCCCCGACCCCCTCTCCTGAAGGAGAGGGGGAGGGCGTTGTCGGTTTTTTTATTTTTTTGTGAACGAAATTAGTGATAAGGTTGACATTGGCAAAAAAAAAGTGTGCTCACTTGCCGGGAACACACTTTTAAATCAATAAACAAAATCCAAAAAACCTTGTGGCATTCGTTATCTGCTGAAAACTTTCTGCCTGAAATATTTTAGTCTCAAATCCTGTGATGCAAAATTAACCTATTGAACTATCTGAAACTGTTAAGGAATATTAATATACGTTAATTTTTGTTAAATCAATGCGCACCAAATTTCGATACCTTTGCAACAATGAACAGACGTATTGTCATTTTTACGATCATTGCCATGACCATTGCCCTTATCGGGCTGATGGGCATCCAGATCTATTGGATCCAAAGTGCCTCGGCTATCAAGGAGGCTAACTTTCGCCGCAGTGTGAATGAAGCCATGGTAAAGGTGGTACAGAAGGTGGAACGGATGGAACGAAACAAGGCCCTGCTCATCAATCCTTATGAAAACATGCTTAACTTCAACCGGCATCTGCCTTACGACAGTGTTTTGACATTTACCGAACTTGATTCAATAATCAGGTTGCACCTGAATATACGCGGGGTTGACACACGTTACGAATTTTGCATTTACAAGCCCGAACGGCAGGAATTTTTGATGGAACGCTCCCAAAACTTCCGTAAAGACCTTATTGAAAAAGGCAATGCCTTTATCTTGTTTCAGGCCGACATTTATACCAGTCCTGAATACCTTTTGATCTATTTCCCCCGCGAGAAGCAGTTTCTGCTTACCGAACTCTGGGGGATGCTGCTTATTTCAATCATCCTTATTATTGTCATCTTTTACTCATTTACCTATACCATTGCCACCATCTTCCGGCAGAAGAGGCTTTCGGAGATGAAGAACGACTTCATCAACAACATGACCCACGAATTCAAGACACCTATTTCGACTATTTCACTGGCCTGTGAAGCCCTGAGTGACAAGGAGCTACGGGGGACGGGTGATTTTCTCGACAGTTATCTCTCCATGATTCAGGAGGAGAACAAGCGGCTTGCCGGTATGGCTGAAAAGATCCTGCAAACTGCCGTGATCGACAAGGGTCAGCTGAAGATGAACAAAGAGACCATCAACCTGCATGAAATCATCACTGATGTGATCAAGAACCTCAGGATCCAGGTGGAGATCAAAGACGGAGAGATCAAGCGCAGGCTAAAAGCAACGAATTCGCAAATTCAAGGGGACAAGGTGCACGTTACCAACCTGGTTTACAACCTGCTCGACAATGCAAACAAGTATTCACCAAAGAGGCCTGTGATAAGGATAATCACTGAGAATGTCAGCAATGGCATCGTGTTGACAATCGAAGATAACGGGATCGGGATTGGTAAAAATGAGCAGAAGAAGATCTTCGACAAACTTTACCGGGTACCCACCGGGAACATCCATGAAGTTCGCGGGTTCGGGCTGGGGTTGAACTATGTAAAGGCCATTGTGGAGGAGCATCACGGCAAGATCAGCCTGGAAAGCGAAGTGAACAAGGGGACCAAATTCAAGGTATTCCTTCCGTTTGTGATCAAAGAATAAAATCGTACCTTGGCCGATAATTAGAAAAATAACGATGGATAAAAATCAAACCAGATTACTTCTTGCTGAAGATGACCGTAACCTGGGCAATATCCTGAAAAATTACCTGGATGCCAAAGGTTATGCAACAACTTTGTGTGTCAATGGCCAGGAAGCCACAGACGCATTTACCCGGAAGGAGTTCGACATCTGCATTCTCGACATCATGATGCCGGTCAAGGACGGGTTTGCCACAGCCTCTGAGATCAGGGCTGTAAACAAGAAAATTCCGATCTTGTTTCTTACTGCAAAATCGCTGCAGGAGGATAAACTGAAAGGCTTTGAGATCGGGGCGGATGATTACATCACCAAGCCGTTCAGCATGGAAGAGTTGCTGCTGCGGATGCAGGCTATTCTCAGGCGGACAGATGAAAATCTGAAAACCCACGGGAATGAAAATGTTTACACCATCGGCATGTATGTTTTTGACTACAACCGGCAAACGCTTATCAGTGGAATCAATGAGCAGAAGCTGACCTCCAAGGAGGCCGGATTGCTGAAATTGCTTTGCATCCATGCCAACAACGTGCTCGACCGTCATACTGCGCTTAAGGAAATCTGGAACGCCGACAGTTATTTTAATGCCCGCAGCATGGATGTATATATCGTGAAGTTGCGGAAATATCTCAAAGATGACCCAAGGGTAGAGTTGTTGAATGTTCACGGAGTCGGGTTTAAGCTCGTGATGAATATATAAATCAGGATTACCGATGAGGACTCCCACTCAATTATTTATTGTCCCTACTCCCATCGGGAACCTGGAAGATATTACCCTCCGTGCCCTGCGCATACTGAAAGAGGTTGATTTTATTCTGGCAGAAGACACCCGCACTTCGGGAAACCTTCTGAAACATTATGGAATAGAAAAAAAACTGGTTCCACACCACCTGTTCAATGAGCACAAAACCGTTGAAACCGTGCTGGAACGATTGAAAGAGGGTGCGACCTGTGCCCTGGTGAGCGATGCCGGAACCCCTGCCATTTCTGATCCCGGCTACCTGCTGGTCCGCTCATGCATCCAGGCGGGATTGCGTGTGGAGTGCCTTCCCGGCCCAACGGCATTTGTTCCCGCACTTGTCAACTCAGGCATTGCCTCCGACCATTTCGTTTTCGAAGGGTTCCTTCCCCATAAAAAAGGGAGGCATACCCGGCTAACGGCCCTGGCCGAAGAGGAGAAAACCATGATATTTTATGAATCGCCTCACCGCCTGGTGAAGGCCCTGACCCAGTTTGCCGAATATTTCGGAGAGGAACGTTACGCCTGTGTTTCCCGTGAACTCACCAAGATCTTTGAGGAGAATATCCGTGGTTCCATGAAAGAGTTAATTGTCTATTTCGAACAGAAGAAGGTTAAGGGGGAGATTGTGATTGTTGTAGCCGGGAAAGTTTGACACCATGTGCGGACGATACTCCTTTGCTGTTGAAGATGCGATGATCCTGGAACGGTTCGGGCTCAGGGTCAGGACAGCGATATATAAAGCCAGGTATAACTGCTCCCCCACCCAGAACCTGGCAGTGATCACCAATGACGCGCCGGACACGCTGAATTTTTACCGGTGGGGGTTGATTCCATCCTGGACAAAACCGGTACCGACGGGACATGCCCCGTCGCCGTTGATCAACGCCCGTGCAGAAACCCTGGTGGAAAAACCATCTTTTAAAACCGTATTCCGAAATCGCAGATGCCTGGTGCCGGCCACAGGTTTTTTTGAATGGAAACGGGGCGGTAGAGACGGGGCGTGCCCCGTCTCTACGCCATATTACATCCGGTTGAAAACCGGTGAACCATTTTGTTTTGCCGGATTGTGGGATCAATGGGTTTCCGGTGATGGTGAAATTATTCATTCGTTTACCATCATCACCACGGCACCCAATTCGCTGATGGAAAATATCCATGACCGGATGCCGGTGATCCTTGAACGGAATGATGAACAGCGCTGGATTTCACCAAAACCAGATCCAACGCTGGTTGAACTGTTGAAACCCTTTCCGGCGGATTTAATGGATGCATGGCCGGTTTCACAATTGGTTAATTCGCCACGAAACGAAGTGCCGGAAATCGTGGTGCGATCACAGGATTTATCGTTGTTCTAGAAATGGTTTATACCCCTATTCTCAAATTATGATTCTTCCAGGTAGTCAAGATCCTTGTCGTAGGTTTCTTCCATAAAAAACAAAGAGATCACTGCCAGAATTATGGTGACTGATCCGACAATGGCGGCAGCCCCTGTCAGCCCAAAGGATCCCTTCAGTGCTTCAAATGAGAGGGTGATCAGCACCACGCCACCCCTTACAAAGTTGGGAACCGTAGTTGTTACAGTAGCTCTCAGGTTGGTGCCGAACTGCTCGGAGGCCACCGTTACGAAGACAGCCCAGTAGCCTATGCTGATTCCCATAACAAAACACAGTGCGTAAAAAAGGTTCACAGAGATATTGTTTGCATTCAGGTACACGATGATCAGGGCGGAAGCAAGACACAGAAAGAGAAGCACGATTCGTTTTCTGGATCGGAAAATCTGGCTCGAAAAACCGCTGATCAGGTCACCTAATACCAATCCGGAATAACAATACATGATCGATTTTCCTGCGGCAACACTTCCGGTGACCCCAAGTTTAACGGCAAATTCAGGAGAGAGGATGATGAGAATGCCAACCACAAACCACATTGGAAGTCCGATAAGAATACACCTGAGGTACTTCATAAACCTTTTGCGGTTTGTAAAAAGACTCAGAAAATCGCCTTTTCTTATTGACTTATTGGATTTAACCGTAGCAAACATACCTGATTCCAGCATTTTAGCCCGGAGGACCAACAGAACCAATCCAAGCAGACCGCCAAAGATGTAGGCCCATTTCCACGGAAAATAATCGCCCACGAGCCCGGCTGTCACAGATCCCAATATCCCGACTGAGGCGACGATGGTGGTTCCGTATCCCCGGGACTCTTTTTTCATGATCTCGCTCACCAGGGTAATGGCGGCACCCAGTTCTCCGGCAAGTCCAACTCCGGCAAAGAACCTGGCTACAGCATACTCCGGCACCGTGGTCACAAATGCATTGGCAAGGTTTGCCACGGAATAGAGGGCGATCGATCCGAAAAGCACTGACAGCCGGCCTTTTTTGTCTCCCAGGATCCCCCATATTATCCCTCCGATCAGCATGCCGATCATCTGCATGTTGAGCAGAAATACTCCTTTGGTTACCAAATCATCGCCGGTAATCCCCAGGTCTGTCAAACTTGGAATGCGTACGATGCCATACAATACCAGGTCGTACATGTCAACGAAATAACCAAGCGAAGCCACCAGCACAGTGAAATTGAATGCGGGTTTGATTTGGCTCCAGGAGAATACAGTGGGTTTGATCATTATTTTAGGTTTTATTGCCGGATCATTTTGACGGTGTCGGTTCCATTTTCGCCTGTCACTTTCACCAGGTAAATACCCGGAGGCATTGAATTTAAAGAAAATGTGTGCCTGTGTTCTGATGAGATTCTCTCCCGCAACACCCTCTCTCCCAGAATACCGAAAATTTCAATCTCGTAAGGGCCCCTGAAACCTGTATCAGAAAATTCAAGCGTGAAAGCTCCAGTATTCGGGTTGGGATAGATTTTAAATAAATTCCCGGCTGCAGGCATTTCGTCATATCCATCCGGTGAAACGGCCGTTACCATTGATGCCGGTGCCTGCCCGCAATACTGGTTGTTTGAGGTGATGTACCCGTGAAGATATCCTCCGCTGGTTGCCTTGACACCCTGAAAAAACAAGATATTCTGACCGGCAATAAAGCTTGCACTGCCTCCGCTTTGAACCTCAAATGTAGTTCCGCTGCCTGCAACACGGATTGTTTGTATTGCATCGTAACAGGAAGTCGTTCCAATTCCGACAGTCACATTCTGAATGGAAAGAACCGGATCATCTGCCAGAGAAACATCATCAACATATAAATTGTTTCCCCATCCGCAAACAGCCTGAAATTTAAGTTTCACCGACATATTTATGAATGCTTTCAGTTCGATGGAATCCAACCTCCAATCGGAAGCGACGGCCGGGATAAAGGCATCCGTCTGGTCTGGCCCGGTGGCCAACTCAGTTCCTGCCTTATCATATAATGGCGTGGTATTCCATGAACTGCCGCAATCGGGAGAGATGAACACTTTCAGCCCGTCGCTGTATCCGCCACCCCATCTTCTGTAGGCGACCCTGAACTTCAGCCATGGGTTGAGAGTGCCTTCGAGGTTTACAGGATTCGTAATCAGGTCGTCAAGTTGACCGGCGGCATTGTAACTATAAAAGTCAATAAATGCCGATTTGGTTCCTCCGGGGCTGCCTCCGGCGTTTGAAATGGACCAGGTTATGCCGGCATCGGGATTGCTGATGGTCCATCCCTCGGGAAAGATTCCTGATTCGAACGTGAAAGCCGCAGGAGTATAAGGGCCACCTGCGAATACCAATGTATCGGCAAAAGCAGCACCAAATGCATTGGTGGCGGTGAGGGTGACCGTGTAGTTCACATTGTTTGTGAACTGAACCTGCGGATTCCGGGAGGAAGCATTTGTTGCGTTGACAAAAACGACAGAATTGGGGGAAAACGACCACAACCAGGATGTCGGGACATTCAATGAAAGGTCGCTGAACTGTACCGTTTGCCCCTGGCAAGGTACCGAAGGGCTGAATGAAAAGTTTGCAACCGGCGGTGAATTTGGCGGTGAATAGAGGTCGGATTTCCAAAGTCCGCGGCCGAATGTCGCAGCAAGGATCCTGTTGTTTGCAGGATTTGCGTTATAGAATATTTCAAGTTCCCTTACATCAACAACAGGGAGTCCGCTACTGAAATTAACCCAACCAGGGAGGGAGGAATTCCTGTAAAGAACGCCAGTCTGGGTGCCGATATACAACCCTTCCTGGCTGTTTTTATCATAAACAATCGTGTTTACGGGAATGTCAGGGATGGTTCCGGGAACCAGGTTCCATGTGGCACCCTTATCCGTTGACTTATAGACTTTGTTCCCGCCTGTTGCATACACTGTATTTGGTTCGGTCGGATGGGCCTCCAGATCGGTGGGGGTATTGCCGCCAGGGAGCGCACATATCGTCCATGAAGGATCGGTTGCATTTGCATTTTCTGTTCGCTGCATCCCACCCCAGCGCACCACATAGAGGAGATCAGGATTTGCCGGGGACTGTTCAAGAACGGAACAATCTTCAATCTCTCCTGATGAAATTTTATTCCACACCGGGGTGTTGGACGTTACATCACTGCATCGCCAGACATTCTTATATCCAACAAACATTATTTTAGGCTCTGCTTCACTCAGGAGGAAGGGTGTAACCCATCCACCGGATTCGTCGATGCCAAAAACCCCTCCTCCGGCAATCTGCATCTCGCCTGAATTGTTGATTTTTCTGTAAATTGAACCAAAATAGATGGTATGATACGTATAGGCTGCATTGAGGTAATCGACTGCACACTCCATCCCATCTCCGCCGCCGGTGGCAACCCATCCCGAGGAGGTGTTGGTAT
The DNA here is from genome assembly GCA_964355945.1 of uncultured Draconibacterium sp. GTDB lineage: Bacteria > Bacteroidota > Bacteroidia > Bacteroidales > FEN-979 > CAIVAT01. The sequence continues at coordinate 37,362 of CAYHGE010000010.1, read as the reverse complement.
AGGTGCCATTATCCTGAAACCCGTTGATTGTTTTGGCCGCATCAGTCTGGCTCTGTCCGATCTTATAAATCTGTCCGATGGTCATGCCCACCGTGCAATCAGTCCATGTTGTTCCGCCGTCTGGAGTATAGTAAATCCCACCGTCATTGCCGGCATATAACCGTCCGTTTACCGGAGAAAACCCAAGAAAGTGGCAGTCGGCATGCACCGCAGGTACACTGCATCCCCCGTACCAATGCGAATTAATGGCCCAGGATGAACCTCCATCCGTTGATTTCCACACATCTACTCCGCCAACATATATAATTTCCGGATCCAATGGATCAGCTGCAATCACCAGGTCGTACCATCCCTGGCCACCGGTTCCGCTGCCATCGCAGGACCAGTCGAGGATGTTGGGTGTTGTTGACCGGGTCGAAAAATTCAGGCCTGCATCTGTTGATCTCCACACGCCCTTGTATCCACTGGAGTTGTCGGATTGAAGGAAATAGACATAATCCGGATTGGCCGGTGTTACTGCGATCGCACCCCGCTGCCCTGTGGTTAGTCCTGAGGTGACCTGAAAGAATGTCAGTCCATTATTCGATGATCTGTAGAAATCGGAAGAAGATTCGGCATAAACAATGTCCGGATCATCCGGTTTAAAACAGATATCCTGAAAATAACCGGAGGCAGTCAGCGTCCAGTTCCCTCCCCCGTTTGTTGACCTGTAAATGCCGTTTGAAGTGGCAGCTAAAAAAATCTGGGCATTTCCGGGATGTTGAACAAGTTTACATACAGTGGTATTGCCCATGCCGGTATTTGACTGGGTCCAGGATATTGCGCCATCCAAACTTTTAAACACCCCCATCCCTGGTGCATCGCCGTGATCCCTGTCGCCGGTACCCATCAGCAATTTCATCGGGTTTGAAAAATCCACAACAATGGCGGAAACACCAATGGTTGGCATGTTATCGGTAGAGGTAGTCCATGTCGTACCATTGTCGGTTGTATACCAGAATCCACCTGAGGGTGCCCCCACATAGAGTTTATTCTGGTCGGTTGGATGAAAAGCAACCACATTGAGACGTCCGAGTCCAAGGTAACCGGCGGGTCCCGGCGACGGGATTGTTGAAGGACCGAGTGAAATCCAGCTGCCGGTTGCAGAACGATTTGCCAGGTTGAACCGGGTCCACTCTTTATAAACGGCATCCGGCAGCGGCTTTTTCCCATCAGGTGATACACGGTCACGCATGACGTATTCCCATCTTTTAAATACTTTCCATCCACAACCTTTGGTAACAGGCCTGTTATTCCAGTATTTTTCGAATGCACCAACTGTTGCAAAGTAATTTGCATCAGGATCCTGCATCATTCGGATCCAGTAAGGATAGTCGGATGTGTCGGCAGAAGATTGCCTGGAGTTGGATTGTGCTGCCAGTTCATTAAAACCGACAAGAGAGACCATGAAAATCAACAGAATGGCAGGGAGAGAAGAACGCTTTTCCATATTTGCTCAGTTGAAGTAAATACTCCGTTATAACAGCAAATACAAAATTATGAAATTATGCTCTCAAGATAAAGATCTTCAACTTTTTTGCGTGCCCAGGGTGTCTTCCGTAAAAATGTCAGACTTGATTTGACACTTGGATTTTCAAGAAAACAATTGATTCTGATACGTTTGTACAGGTCTTCCCAGCGATAAAGGGTAAGAAGATGGTTGAGTATCATCTCCAGTGTTTTTCCATGCAGCGGATTATTTGGCTGACTGACCGTCATTCAATATTCAATATTCGTTATTCAAATCAACAGGCTGCACCCGCGTGCATCAGAAGCCTCAAAGCGGCCGAGGACTTCAAACTGGCCGTCGTAGTGCATACGGCCAAGGTCCTGTGTTGCGATAAAGCTGCAGGAGTCCTGGTTGGCAAGGTCGACAATATTGATCCCGCCTGTTTCTCCGGGACCAACATAGCTCAGTGGATCATTTGTATCACGGATCATTACTTTCATCCAGGGAGGCGTGCTGAACCTGCCTTCGCCCTGCGACCATGCTTGCGAAAGCAACTCGGTCATTCCATATTCCGAATGGATCTGTTCAATCCCAAAAGCAGGGCAAAGCAGGTAATGAAGTTCGTCGCGTGTGATTTCAGTGCGATGGCCTTTCATCCCGCCTGTTTCGATCACGATGAGCGGGGAGTAGTCGCCGGGATAGCTATTGGCAAAATCAACCAGAGCATAAGTCAACCCGATCAGCACCACCTTTTTATTTCTTGCCCGTCGTTGCCGCAAACGGGCACTTAATCCGGAATGACTCGCCAGGAAAAACCCATTTTCAGGGCTGCTGCTGATATCCATCAGTTTCTGGATCATGTACACGAGAGAGGAGTCCGGCGCCTGTTCAGGAGTTGGCGTAAGGGCCAGAAACTGAACATCCTGCGGATCACCGTAACACCTTTCAAATCCTTTAATAAAGGACCGGCGATAAATGTTCAAATCGGTTACCAGATGCCGGCTTCGGACCATGCCCGTGGTACCGCTGCTCCGAAAAACAGCCTGGGGAGGAACACTGCCGCAAACTACTTCATGTGTTTTGAAGAATTCGATGGGCAGAAAAGGGATCTCCTCCACCTTTGAAATGTTTTGAGGCGTTACCCCGCGGGCATCTACAAAAGCACGATAAACTTCATTATGCCTGTACTGATAACGGAATAACTCCAGAGCATAAACTTCGAACTCATGCGCTGATGTTATTTCAAATACGTTTTCTTTTGATTTCATGAAGAATAAATCAACAATTTAAAGCAATCATTTACCCGCTTAAAAGTTCACCGGATCACGAGTTTATAAGTTCATCCGATTCCAGATTCACCTGTTCCGGTTTCAGATTTTTTTGTACTTTTACAGGCTGTAAAGGTACTGAATTAACGTTGACCTGATCATGATGTTTTATCTCAATTCCAAGGGTTTTCGAAACTGGTGGTATGTTGCCCTCTTCGTTTGCGGGCTTATGGGAACATCGTGTGTAAAAAAAGAGGTTTATCCGGACATTCCTGTAATTGCTTATGAGGGTTTCATCATGCAGTTCGACTCAGGATTGTACGCTAAAAGAGGATATTTAACCATTTCCTTCAAAGACGGAAACGGAGACATCGGTCTCGGAGACAATCAAAAAAACCCTCCATTCGATACCGGAAGCATCTATTATTACAATTATATCATCGACTATTATGAGATGCGAAATGGCACCTTCGTAAAGGTTGATCTTGATCCCTCCTATAACGCAAGGATCCCCAATCTGACACCCATCGATCAAAACAAGGCAATCAAAGGAACGATTCTTGACACCCTGATGCTGAATCCAGCCCCATTGCACGACACGGTCAAATTCAAATTTTTCATCTACGACCGTGCGTTGCACAAAAGCAATGTGGATTCAACGCCACCCATCATTCTGAGGAGGCGCTAAGGGTTTCATGGAAAGAATTTACGCTGACCGGAAATACATCATCATCGGGTTTTTCCTGCTGATCGGCCTGGTTTACCTGGTTCGGCTCTTCTATGTTCAGATCCTCGTAGATAAATACATTCTTTCTGCCAACAACAACGTGTTGCGTTATGTAACCCAATACCCGGCCCGCGGACTGGTATTTGACCGTACCGGGAAATTGCTGGTTTACAATGAAGCCGCGTATGATCTGATGGTTGTTCCCAGGCAGGTTAAAAATCCGGACACCCTGGCTTTATGTAAGCTGATCGGCATTGATAAAGCGGAGTTTATCAACAGACTTTCACGTGCAAGAGCTTTTTCACCATACAGGCCTTCTATCTTTGAGGCCCAGATCACACGCGACAGTTATGGATTTCTTGAAGAGAAACTTTTCCTCTTTCCGGGATTTTATGTGCAGCCGAGGACTTTACGAAAATACACCTATCCGGTGGCTGCACATGCCTTTGGCTATATCGGGGAAGCTGGTCCGGATGTGATCGAGAAGAACCCCTATTACAGGTCGGGCGATTACATCGGTATCAATGGCATTGAGAAATCTTACGAGGAGATCCTCAGGGGTAAAAAGGGGTTGAAGATCCGCGTATTTGATGTACTGAACAGGGATAAGGGAAGTTTCCGCGACGGAAAATACGATACAACATCGGTTGCCGGCACTGACCTTTACTCCTCGCTGGATGCGGAATTGCAGGAATACGGCGAACTGCTGATGACCAACAAGAAAGGAAGCATTGTGGCCATTGAACCGCAGACAGGAGAGATTTTATGTGTGGTTACCAGTCCTTCATATGACCCCAACCTCCTCGCAGGTAACATCCGTAAAAAAAATTACACGAAGCTGCTGCAGGACACTGTATTTGTTCCCCTGTTCAACCGTGCACTGATGGCCATGTATCCGCCGGGCTCAACCTTCAAGCTGGTTGATGCGCTGGTTGGGCAGCAGGAGGGCGTGCTTTTCCCCGATACACGCTATGGCTGTGCCGCTGGTTTCCCGCTGGGCAACGGTAAAAAAGTAGGTTGCCACCCCCACCCTTCTCCTCTCGACCTGATAGGAGCCATTCAGACCTCGTGCAATGCCTATTTTTGCAGGGTTTTCAAATCGATCATCGATAAGAAATCATACGTCAGCACACGCCAGGCTTACGAAAGCTGGCGTAAAGAGGTGATGAGTTTCGGATTCGGGAAAAAGCTTGGAATCGACATTCCCGGCGAACTTAACGGGAACATTCCCACCCCAACTTACTATGACAAATATCATGGAAAAAACAGGTGGCGTTCGATGACCATTATTTCACTCGCCATCGGACAGGGTGAAATCGGTATCACCCCGATGCAGCTGGCCAACCAGGCGGCCCTGATTTCAAACCGGGGATGGTATTACACCCCTCATATTATCAGGGCTATCGGCCAAAAAGACAGCATAAATAAAGGTTACAGGACAAAAAACATGGTTCTGGTCGATCAGAAGTACTTCGATGTCGTAATTGAAGGGATGGCCAATGTAATTACCAATGGCACCGGAAAAATCGCCCAAATTGACAGCATCACAATGGGAGGAAAGACAGGTACAGCGCAAAATCCACATGGCAACAACCATTCTATCTTCCTTGCATTTGCCCCGGTACAAAACACAAAGATTGCTATTTCGGTGGTTGTGGAAAATGCCGGGTATGGCGCTGCATGGGCTGCTCCAATCGCCAGCCTGATGATTGAAAAATATCTGAACCGTGCGGTCAAGCGTAAAGACCTTGAAGACCGCATGATAAATGGAAACCTGATAAACGGAAAACAACCTGAAAGTGAGAGAGGACAAGGGAATATTCTACCGGATTGACTGGCTGGTGGTGGGGCTTTATCTCGCGCTGATCTTCATTGGCTGGCTGAACATCTATGCCGCGGTGTATAACGAAAATCATAATCACATAGTTGACCTTACACAGAAGTATGGCAAACAGATGATTTTTATCATTGCAGCCATGTTGCTGGCAATGGGCATCCTGATCATCGATCCTAAATTTTTCTCACAATTTGCCTGGTTTATCTATGGCTTTTTCCTGTTTTTGCTCGTGGTTGTTATTTTTTCGGGGCGGGAAATAGCCGGTTCAAAAGGTTGGTTTGCCATTGGCGGCTTCGGTATCCAGCCTGCGGAATTTGCCAAAATGGCTACGGTTCTGGCTTTGGCTAAGTATCTTGGCACCCTGGATGTAAGTCTTGCACGATTCCGGAGCCTCGTCATTGCTTCCGCCATTATCCTTTTGCCTGCGGTGATTGTATTGCTGCAGCATGACACCGGTTCGGCCATCGTCTTTCTGGCACTGGTGATTGTGCTGTACCGCGCCGGACTAACAGGGTTCATCCCTCTTGCCTTCATCGTATTGCCGGTGCTTGGCATCCTGGCGCTGGTGGTACCAAAACTCATTCTTGCTGCACTGCTACTGGTTATTGCCGGTACATTTTATTTTTTCAGCAACAGAAAGCTTCGTTCCATCATGATCATCAGCATGATCTTCCTGGGGTCGGTCGCTTTTATATTTTCCATTAATTTTGCTGTCAATAACATCCTGGAGCCACACCAGCGTAACCGCATTCACGTGTTGCTCGGGCAGGATGTTGACCTAAAGGGAGCCGGTTACAATGTTAACCAGTCCCTCATCGCCATCGGTTCGGGCAAGTTTTTCGGTAAAGGCTTTTTACAGGGGACCCAAACCAAATATAATTTCGTGCCGGAGCAAAGCACCGATTTCATCTTTTGTACAGTTGGTGAAGAGTGGGGTTTTCTGGGCTCATCGGTTTTGCTCATCTTATATATGAGTCTTTTCATCCGGGTCATCCTGATGGCTGAGCGACAGCGATCGCGGTTCAGCAGGTTTTACGGGTATGGACTGGCTTCAATCCTCTTTTTCCACTTTGCCATCAACATCGGGATGACCCTCGGTCTGGTGCCGGTTATTGGCATTCCGCTTCCTTTTGTCAGTTATGGAGGATCTTCTTTATGGGCCTTTACCATTTTATTATTTATCTTTATCCGCCAGGATTCATACCGGTATGACCTCGTATAATCCAAGTCTATGAAGAAAAAAAAAGCACTTCCCTTCAGGACAATTCATGTAAAAAACATGACCTGTAGCTGTTGCATTCATCTGCTAAGGAAGGAGCTATCACTGGATGGCATTGAAATTCAAGACATTAAGCTTGGACTACTGATCCTTTCAGTGGATCCGAAGAAAATCACATGGAAAAAAGTAGAATCGATCCTGGAAGTTTACGGGTTTGAAATCATCAGCGACAAGGAGAAGATACTGGTAGAACACATCAAACAGGCGGTCGTTGATCTGGTTCACAACTCGACTTACAATGCCATGGTACGCAACTCAGATTACCTGGTGGAGCGGTTCGGCATGTCATATCCCTATATTTCATCCCTCTTTTCAAAGCATGAAATTACCACACTCGAGAAATTTACCATCCTCCACAAGATTGAGAAGGTTAAAGAACTTATTGAATACGGAGAACTTACCCTCAGCGAGATCGCTTATATGATGGGTTACAGCAGTGTACAATACCTGTCCACCCAATTCAAATCGATCACCGGCATTTCTGTGACTGAGTACAGGGTAACCCCTGCTTCAGGCCGGTCCGGGCTGGACGGTCTAATTAACAGTAATTAATAACCATACAGGGACATGATAAAATTTCATACAACCTTTATTAAATTTCGTAACAGCCAGGGGGCTGATTAGATGTAATATTGCATCATCATTGTAAAGACAGGCCATGGCCCGTCTCTACGTAAAATTAAAATTATGAAACTACGAAAAAATGTTGCTGTCAGCGAAGCCGGACTGCTCTTCAATCCTGTGACGGGGGAATCTTATTCGATAAATCCTATCGGAGTCGAGATTCTCAACCTCATCCGGGATGAAAAAACTCCGGTTCAGATAAACACGGTCATCATGGATAAATATTCAACAGACCTGGCCACCTTCGAGAAAGACTACCACGACTTTATCTCTATCCTTGAACATCATAACCTATTGGAAAGCCATGAAGAAACGAAAGCTTAATATTGCCGTCACAGGGCTGAACGCCATTGACTCGCCGGGACCGGGGGTTTCCGTGATCAGGGCATTGAGGGAGGCTGCTTCATTCGACGTTGGTATCATCGGGCTATCTTACGAATCCCTGGAGCCGGGCATTTATATGCACGACCTGGTTGACCGGACATATTCCATTCCATATCCGTCAGCCGGAATCGATACCCTGCTTTCCCGGATAGAATATATTCATGACAAAGAGAAGCTTGACGTGATCATTCCAAACTTCGATGCAGAGCTTTACCCGTTTATCAAACTGGAGTCGAAACTCAAGGCCATGGGCATTCACATGTTCCTGCCTACCATGCACCAGTTTGAAGAGCGCCATAAGGTAAACCTCAACGATTTCGGGAAAAAATACAACATCAGTGTTCCGAAAAGCAAAGTGATTTACGACTTAAACACTATTCACAGCCTTCCTTCAGAATTTTCCTTTCCGATGATTGTGAAGGGGAAATTCTACGATGCTTCCATTGCATACAGCATTGAACAGGTGAAGAGCTACTTCAATAAGATCAGCGCCAAGTGGGGACTTCCGATCATTATTCAGGAGTTTATCCATGGAACTGAATTCAATGTAACCGGGCTGGGGGATGGCAAAGGGAATACCATCGGAGCTGTTCCGATGCGTAAGCAATACATTACGGATAAGGGCAAAGCATGGGGAGGGATTACCATCTCAGATGAAAAGATGCTCGACATGACCCGTAAATTTCTGAAAAACACCAAATGGCGTGGCGGGTTTGAGCTTGAGCTGATGAAAAACAAGGATGGTGAACTATACCTGCTCGAGATCAACCCAAGGCTTCCTGCATGGATCTACCTCGCTGTAGGCGTGGGACAGAACATTCCTGAGGCTTTGGTCAACCTGGCCATGGGCGAAAAAGTGCTGCCATTTACCTCTTATGATGTGGGAAAGATGTTCATCCGTTACTCCTGGGACATGATCGTTGACCGGTCAGAGTTCGAGCAGATCAGCATTTACGGGGAGCTGTAGAATATTGAATATTGATTAACGAATTTTGAATTAAGAACATAATTATGAGCAAGTTAAGATATGAACGACCGGTTATTATGAAGCTTGAAACCGGCATGCCCAATAAATTCGGAACAAGAACAGAGTACCAACCCATGACCCATATTGACGGGGTTGCAGTTAACAGTTTAATAAAGGAGTATGGCTCACCCCTGTTCGTCATTTCCGAGCGGACTATTCGAACCACCATCAAAAAAGCCAGGAAAGCATTTGAAACACGTTATCCAAAGGTGCAATTTGCCTGGTCGTATAAGACAAACTATCTCAATGCCGTTTGCAGCATCTTTCACCAGGAGGGATCCTGGGCTGAGGTAGTGTCGGGCTTTGAGTATGACAAGGCAATCAGCCTTGGGGTGGATGGCAGGAAAATCATCTTCAATGGTCCAGACAAGAGCGAGGAAGACCTTACAAAAGCGATCAACAACGATTCGCTGATTCATATCGATCACCTTGACGAGCTCTACTCCATCACTGAACTTTCGGGAAAGCTGAACAAGCGTCCGAGAGTAGCCATCAGGGTAAACATGGATACAGGTGTATATCCTATGTGGGACCGCTTCGGATTCAACTATGAAAACGGCCAGGCCTGGGACGCACTCAACAAGATCATGCAATCCGGAAAAATGGAACTCGTCGGACTTCATTCCCATATCGGAACGTTCATGCTTTCGCCTTTTGCGTATGGCATTGCAGCAGCAAAACTTGCCGAACTGGCTTTGGCTGTAGAAGCAAAGTTCAGCCATGAGATCAAGTATATCGACCTGGGAGGCGGTTTTGCTTCAAAAAACACACTTAAAGGGGCCTATCTGCCAGGAAGCGACACCAATCCATCTTTTGACGATTTCGCCGAAGCCATATCCACGGCTTTGATCAACAGTAATTTCAAAAAAGACAAGTTGCCTTTGCTGATCCTGGAAACAGGGCGTGCCCTTGTTGATGAAGCCGGCTATCTTTTAGGATCCGTGGTTTCCAACAAGCGTTCGAGTACCGGCCGCCGCAATACCATTCTCGATGTCGGGGTGAATATCCTTTTCACTGCATTCTGGTACGATCACAAAATCACGCCGGCTCAGTCATTCACGCAATATACAGAAGATACCTGCCTGTATGGCCCGCTCTGCATGAACATTGATGTTGTGCGTGAAAGCACCAATCTTCCCCTGCTCAACAAAGGTGAACATGTGGTGATCCACAACGTGGGCGCATACAATATGACGCAGTGGATGCAGTTTATTACCTTAAGGCCCAATGTGGTACTCATCGATCTCGATGAAAAACCGCATCTCATCCGCAGCAAGGAGTCACTTGAAAACATGAATGGAATGGAGAAGGTGCCACCACACCTTGCAAAGTTTGATAAATGAACTATAAAAGCCTGACATCCACTTTCCCCTCCTTTCTGTCGAGTATTCTGAACAGCTACACTCAGATATTTTTTTCCAACAGCAGGATATTTTCGCTGATTCTGATTGCTGTTTCGTTTTTCGACTTTTGGGCCGGGATAAGTGGCGTGGTGGCAGTAATGGTTACGAATATCCTGGCATACCTGATCGGGTTCAACCGGATCAACATAAAAAAAGGGTATTACGGGTTCAACAGTTTGCTTGTTGGCCTGGGATTAGGGGTTTATTACCAGCCCGGAGGCGAATTTTTCATTGTTCTTGTGTTTGCCTCCATGCTTACCCTTTTTCTTACGCTGTTCCTGGAAGGGGTGGTTGGCAAGTATGGTTTACCCTTTTTAAGCCTCTCCTTTTTACTGGGCACATGGCTGGTAAGTCTTGCCACACGCCAATTTACAACGCTGCATGTGAGCGAACGGGGAATCTACATGGCCAACGAGATGTTCATGCTTGGCGGACAGCGGATGGTGGTCTCCTACAACTGGCTGGCTGACCTCGGCCTTCCTGAATCACTGCGGCTTTATTTTACTTCCCTGGGGGCGATCTTCTTCCAATACCACCTTTTTGCAGGGGTCCTTATTTCAATAGGGCTGCTGATCTATTCCCGCATTGCATTTATCCTGTCGCTGGTGGGTTTTTTTTCCGCTTATGCCTACTACCATTTCATTGGAGCAGACATTCGTGAGCTGAGCTATGGTTTCATCGGATTCAACTTCATCCTTACGGCAATTGCAGTTGGCGGATTTTTCATCATCCCCTCTCGATGGTCATTCTTATGGGTTATTTTGCTCACACCATTGATTTCCATACTACTTACCAGTACCCAGGCTATTTTTACAATCTTCCAGCTATCGGTTTATTCCCTCCCGTTCAACCTGGTGGTGCTGATATTCCTCTACGCGCTTAAGTTCAGGGAACGGTTTTTTGACAAACCTGAACTGGTGGTTTATCAACAATTTTCACCGGAGAAAAACCTGTATTCACATGTCAATTACAAGTCGCGTTTTGGCAAGTCACTCTATTACCCGTTTATTCTGCCTTTCTGGGGTGAATGGAAGGTGACTCAAAGCCACAACGGTAAATTCACCCACCAGGGCGACTGGCGTCATGCCTGGGATTTTGAGGTGATGGACGATGACGGCCTAAGTTACACCCGGGATGGCAGCAGCCGGGAAGAGTATTTCGCCTATAACAAACCGGTGATCGCACCGGCGGATGGCACAGTGGAGGAGATCGTTGATGATGTTGAAGAAAATGACATTGGCAATGTTGACCTGGAACACAACTGGGGGAACACCCTGATTCTGAGGCATACCGATCAGCTGTACTCAAAATTGTCTCATTTGAAAAAGGGAAGTTTTAAAGTTACCGCCGGCGATTCCGTTAAAAAGGGGCAGGTTGTGGCAGCCTGTGGAAACTCAGGACGTTCACCGGTGCCTCATATCCACTTTCAGATCCAGAGCACACCCTATATAGGTTCACGTACGCTGGACTATCCAATCAGTCATTACATCCGCCATAAAAGCGGGGCATTTGAGTTGAAATCGTATGCCACCCCTGAGAACAATGTGATGGTTTCAAATATCAGTAAAAATGCATCCCTTGAAAAGGCATTTCATTTCATCCCGGGACAGGAGTTCAAGCTCATGGTAACCCCCGAAAACGGTAAAGAGTATCTTGTTGGCTGGGAAGTGCAGGTTGATGCAATAAACCAGACTTATATCTATTGTGAAAAAACACATTCACGGGCATGGTTCAGGAACGACGGCGACATTCATTATTTTACCCATTTTGAGGGAGACAGGTCGTCGATTCTCTTCAAGTTTTTCCTGGGAGCCTACAAGGTGATGCTGGGTTACTACCGGAACCTTCTTGTAAAAGACCAATATCCTGTGAATACTTTCAACAACAGGATTGCGGGAGTTTTTCAGGACTTTGCAGCGCCTTTCATGTTGTTTACCCGTTCAGAATATCTCCTGAGCTACCTTGGCATGGAAGATGCAATAATGCAAACCAATATTCGTTTAAGGTCAGAAGTATCGGCCAGGGTTGGCAATATGGAGATAAAGAAAATGGAGTGTGAAATGTTTGTCGGTATTCATGGTCTGGAGCGTTTTACTATTCATGAAAACGAAAATACAACCGAAGTAAAACTGGTAAGCGGCCGATGAAATTTAACATCCTGTTCTTCGCATTCATCATTTTCTCGCTAACCAGCGGTTCTTCTATGGCAGCAGTCAAACTCGATTTCGCAACTGTCGATCGTCTGACTTACCGCTGTTATGAGGAGAAAAAATGGGACAGTGTGATCCTGGTGGGGAAACAGGCCTTGCAGCTGGACATCGATTACTACTATCTGCGCACAAGAATGGGGATTTCCTATTATAACAAATCCAAATATTACCAGGCATCCATCCATCTGAAGAAGGCAAGAGAATTTAATTCCCAGGATCCGATCATTGCCGATTATTTGTATTACGCATATACTTTTTCCAACCAGGCTGATCAGGCCTTCAAGTTGGAGCCTTTTATGACCAATGAAGCGAGGGAATCCATAGACAAAGTTGTACAGGATGTTCATGTGGAAAGCGGTTATACATTGAGCAGCAATGCAAACCCGGCGAATCTCTCTACTTTGATGGGGAAAGACAGTATTTACGGGGAGCAGGATCTTTATGGCAATAGTTTTTACAGCAATCTCAGCCTGAAGATGAGGGTTTCGAACCGGATTGGCCTCTCATTTGCGTATAATTATCTCAACTTTACCAAAACGAAGTACATTCAGTATGGAAGGGGGGAGCAAAAGTTTACCGGGCTGCAAGACACTGTATTGTACAATGTAACACCAAAAGATTCCGGACAATGGTATAACTATGGTTATCAATGGGCTGTTTATGATACAAGTTTCAGGTACCATGTGAGTCAGCACGAACTTCATATCGGGGCCTCATATGCCCCCGGATCAGGGTTCAGAATCATGCCCGCATTTCACTTCATGCATGTAGCTTATACCATGACCAATTCATCTTACCGGACTGAAACCGCTGATGCCCCCTTGTTTCATTCTAATTCCACAAACATCACTTATAATTGGTCGTACCCTCAATTAAACTATTCATTCTCCCAAAAAGACACCTCCTTCAACAACTATGTGGCAGCACTGGCAATCACAAAAGACTTTGGCCTTTTAAATGTCGGATTGTCGGGAAGCTGGTCGAACCTGAATGGATATAAACAAAAGCAACTAGGTGCCTCCCTCTCCTATTATCCCTTAGGCAACCTCAACCTTTATGGCACCACGACTGTGACCGGATTCATGCAAGGCAGAGACAAGCGGCTGTTGTTCAGCCAGGTTTTAGGCGCTAAAATCACGCCCTGGATGTGGGGTGAAGCGAATTTCTATTATGGCGATTACACCAACGCCAATATTTCCAATGGTTCTGTTGTTTATAACAACAGCGACATTATTAATTACCGGGGAGGCGCAACGCTGATGTTCCTGGTGGGAAAGCACGTTCAGCTTTCACTCATTTACCAGTATTTCAGCAAAGAGAGCCAGCAGATATATTATATTAAACAGGAGGATCCTGATACACAACAAATCAAGGAAGTCCAGAAAACAAAAAACAATCCCTATAACACAAATACCCTAATCGGAGGAATCACATGGAAATTTTAAACAAAATGCAAAATGCAGAATGCAAAATGCAAAATGCAAAATATTTTGTCGCTTCGCGATATCGCATCATCGCAGTTTCGCTACTTTTTTTCGCTTCATTAAGCGTTTTCAGCCAGACTAATTACGCCACACTGCAGGAAGCCTTTGCAAAAAGCCAGGAATATGAAGGAAGAGGAAATTTTGCCGATGCCATATCCACAGTAAAAAAAGTTTATGCAGAAGATTCATACGAGACCAATCTCCGGCTTGGATGGTTGACCTACCTTGGAGGGCTTTTCACCGAATCGACTGCCTATTATCAGAAAGCCATCAAATTAAAACCATATTCAATTGAGGCAAAGTTAGGATTTGCAAGTCCTGCCTCCGCTCTTGGCAACTGGGATCACATAGTTGCCCAGTACAATGACATCCTGGCCATCGATCCTCAGAACACTACCGTTAATTACCGCATGGGCTCCATCTATTATGGACGGAAAGACTATGCAAAGGCTGAAAAGTATCTGGAGAAAGTAATCAATCTCTATCCGTTTGATTATGACACCATGATTCTGTTTGCCTGGACAAATTTCAAACTTGGAAAATTACGTGAAGCCCAGGTGATGTTCAACAAGGTGCTGCTAAACAAACCAAAGGATACGTCGGCCCTGGAGGGGTTGTCGCTGATAAAATAATATGACCGGGGTTTAACGTGGGTTTCCATTTATGGTCCTGCAAATTGGTTGTTGTTCCGTTGTCGTAGAGACGGGGCATGCCCCGTCTCTACGATATCCGTGGTTTCCAATTTTTCGGATTATCCCGAATATATTTTTCAATTCGTTTCAATTCCGGTTCATCCCGTATCACCCTGTCATTGTATCGTTCCTGCCAACCAAAATCCGGAAATCCGGATGAATGAATTTTATTGGATGCCGCCGATTTGAATGATCCGATAATATTTCCCAATGATGGCCGGTTTTGTCGGTTTCCGGCCATTGGTTGTGTTGTCCCGCCGATTATTATAATCCCATGAAAATGATCCGGCATGATGGCAAAAACGCCTAATCCCGCGTTTTTGTAGTGCAATGGAATTGAACACCAACATTCCTCCAAGGCAATTCCCTGATTTGACAATACCATCGCTTTATTGACGATCTGTCCAAAAACATCAAGCCGGGGTTTCGTGCAAATGGTAATAAAATAGGTTCCTTCAGAAGAATAATCCCAACCGGACCAACGTGCTGATTCAATCCGGTACCTTTTCCGATATAATGCCATGAGAATTTTATGGCTTAATCAGGAAAACAGGTAAAAGGTGACGCGGTTTCCGGAAATTAATTCCTCGGATTTAAAATTGCGCTTATCGGCCAGGGTTCCTGGCTCTGCAGGAAATAGATTGTCTGATCATCCACCTGCTGGTATTCGCGGTAAAGGCCATCATTGGTATTGGTATTGGGCACCGGAACTCCTGATTGTGTAAGCCCTGCCAACGTAAGAAACCTTAACTGGTCTGAAGGTGTTTCAAACCAGATGCGCGCAAAATACATCTCTGACCGCGGATTCATCAGGGAGATGGCATACATGCCGAAACGCACGGTCAGAAACAGATCCTGCCATGGAAAAAGGCAGTTCTGAAGCCCTACCGGACCATGAATAAATACAAGGGTTTTCCTGGCATTTTTTAGCAGCGGCTGGTTAAATGGATCCGGCAGTTTGAAAAAAGGACGGGAATTTTTCTGCATGATTGCATTGGCAACGGGGAGAAAAAGGGCACGGACAGCAGCCGAACCTGTTTCACTGGTGATGGAAATGTACAAATTCCCGTAAGCTGCCTGGTACTGATACGGTCCGAGGCAATCATACGAGGTGAGCGTATCCCGCTGCAAACATTTCATTGCCGAAACCGAATAAATACCGAATGCCGCATCAGGGGACCCCATTTCATATACTTCCACTTTTATTTTTGCCGTAGCCCAGGCAATTTCCTGAACCATGAGGGACATGAAACCAAATTCTATAAAAACTGCCGCTTCATCATTATATTGAGGCAATGCGGCGATGTCATACGTGGCAGATACTCCGACCATGGCATCCGGGAAATTTTCCGGAATAAGGGGCATAACGGGCTGCGAGATTGCAACAAACGGTAACAGCAATAACAAGGAGAGAAGTGCTTTCATAAATTTGAATCTAAGAACTGTAAATATATATAAATCTTCCCAATATAGCTCCCCCTGCAAAAAAAGCTTACCCACAGTTAAAATTGTTTAACCAATGTTGCGTTATCTTTGCCACCAAATTGAATCCTGTATATGTCCACAACCTATATATCAGACAATATTTATCACGGTTTCAGGCTCGTTGAACAGCGTTTTGTGCGCGAAATCAATGCAGACTGTCTCCATTTCGAGCATATTCAAAGCGGTGCCCGCTTGCTCAAGATCATGTCAGAAGATGCAAACAAAACTTTCAGCATCGGATTTAAAACTTTTCCTGAATCGGACAACGGGGCACCCCATATTATGGAACATTCCGTTCTCAATGGTTCAAAGGGTTTTCCTGTAAAAAGCCCGTTCGATGTGTTGCTGAAAGGGTCGCTGAGTACGTTTTTAAATGCTTATACTTCCAAGGATTACACCATGTATCCGGTGGCCAGTATGAATGAGAAAGACTATTTCAACCTCATGCATGTTTATCTGGATGCCGTTTTTAATCCGTTGCTTTTTGATGATCCACGGATACTCAAACAAGAGGGATGGCACTATGAACTAACCGGCAGGGATGAACCGCTGAACTATACCGGTGTGGTTTATAACGAAATGAAGGGTTCATTTTCGAATCCCCAGCGTGAACTTTGGTACCAGGTTTTTAAACACCTCTTTCCAGACAATGCTTATGGGTTTGAATCAGGAGGTACACCGGCTGCGATCCCAACCCTTACCCCTGAAATCTTCATGGAGTTTCACCGGAAATACTATCATCCCGAAAACAGCTATCTCTTCCTTTATGGCAATGCAGATATTGAACGGGAGCTGGAGTTCATTAACGCACAGTATCTTTCAAAGTATTCCAGGACCGGAAACCTTATCACCATTGAGGATCAGCAACCATTTCAAGGCATGAAGGAGGTCACCTCCTTTTACCCTGTGATGGAGGAATCTGAAACTGCAAACCAAACATTTCTCACCTATAATTTTATTGCCGGGCACAATACCGACCTTGCCCTCAGCCTGGCGCTTGATATCCTGTGTGAAGTGCTGGTGAACCAGGAGTCAGCTCCCATTCGCAAAGCACTGCTTGAAGCCGGTATTGGCCAGGATGTATCGGCTTCCGCATCCAATTTCAAACAACACGCCGTACAAATCGCTGCCCTCAATGCCAATCCGGGAGATAAAGGAAAATTCCTGGAGATTGTGACAGCCACCCTGCACAAAGCAGCCACCGATGGTCTTAATAAAGAAGAGATCGAAGGGGTGATCAACCGGATTGAATTCCGCCTGCGGGAAGGCGACGATGCACACAAGGGATTGACCTATATGAACATGACGCTCCCGGGCTGGTTCTTTGCCAACGATCCGCTCACGGGTCTTGAATATGAAGCCCCGCTGACTGAGGTAAAAAAAGCACTTACAACCGACTATCTTGAAAAAATCATCTTCAAATACTTTCTGAACAATCCGCATACCCTGTTGCTCACCCTGGAGCCATCTGCCGGACTTGAGAAAAAGCAAAACGCATCAACAGAAGCTGAACTGGCTGCCTACAAATCCACCCTGAATGATCTGGCACTGAATACGCTGGTGCTTGAAACTGAAGAGCTCATCACATACCAGCAGCGGGAAGACACACCGGAGGCCCTTTCATCCATCCCAATGCTCGAAATATCCGATATTGACCCAAAGGCGGCATTTTATGAGGTAACTTCTCAGAATATTACGGGAATCCCTGTGCTGACGCATGAACAATTCACCAACGATGTCGTTTATGTCCACCTCTTTTTCGACTTGCAGCTGATACCTCAGGAATTGATTCAATATGCCTCCCTGCTGACGCATATTATCGGTTCGATGAATACAACAAATTACTCCTTTGGCGACCTCAATAAGACACTCAACATCCATACAGGAGGCTTTTTCACCTCCCTTCGCACCCATCTGGTCAAATCCGACGACAACAACCTCCTGCCCAGGTTTGTTGTAACCTCAAAGGTGATGAATTATAAGGCAGGAAAACTTTTTGAACTGGCCGCGGAGATCCTGAACAATACTGTTTACAACGATTCCGAACGTCTTAAAACCGTCCTGTCGCGGCATCAATCGCAGGTTGATTCACAGGTGAAGGGCAATGGTTATCACATCGCAAGCCGTCGATTTTCCTCTTATATCAGCAACCAGGGAATGTTCAATGAACTTACCGGCGGGCTCTCCTATTATTGGTTCATTACCGATCTTTTACATAACTTTGACACAAATTCACCCGTCATCATATCGAACCTGGAGAAAGTTGCCTCCCTGTTGTTTACCTGGAACAACCTGATGGTTTCCATTACCAGTGCAAAGAAAGACCAGGCCGTTTTTACAAAAGGGTTGGATTTTCTTGCCCGCCAACTACCCCAGGGAGCACAGGTTGAAAGCCCCTGGAGTTTCAACCTGGAAAAACAGAATGAAGGGCTCATGGCGGCATCCAACGTACAATATGTGGTGAAAGGCTTTAATTATAAGAGACTTGGTTACAAGTGGGATGCACGGATGCGCGTTCTCAACCAAATCTTATCGACCGACTGGCTTCAAACCCGTATCCGGGTTATCGGCGGGGCATATGGAGGCTTCAGCAGCATTGCGCCCGGAGGAAACTTCACCTTCAACTCCTATCGCGATCCGAACCTGGGAGGCACCATCGAAAATTTCGACAACACAGCCGAATATCTTGCTGCATTTTCAGCCGATGAAAAAAGCATCACCAGGTACATCATCGGAACGATTTCAGAGATGGACTCTCCCCTGACACCTTCTCAAAAAGGCGACCAGGCCGTAAGCATGTTTTTATCTCAGAGAACCGCTGAGGAGGTTCAGGGTGACCGTGATGCGGTGTTGTCAACAACTTCTGAGCACATCCGGAGGTTTGCATCACTCGTTGCAGATGTGCTGACCCAGAATGTGATATGTGTTTATGGCAATGCTGAAAGGCTCAATGCCGAGCACTCCCTGTTTAAGTTACTTGTGAAAACCGACCGAGCCGTTCACCATGACGGATAGGAGGTTTAGTTTCGTTTCACCAATTTGATAGTTTCCACCTTGTCATCAGCCACTATTCTGACAAAATAGAGCCCTGCGGGAAATTTCCCTAGAGACAGATGTTCGTTAATGGTACCGGTCAGGTCAATGGATAGTATCCGTGTCCCAAGCATCGAATATAATTCTACTGCAACCTTCTCCCGAAAATGGATGTTCGCGGATGCTATCGTAAAGTTACCCGGGGTGGGATTTGGAAATATGCGAAAATCCTGATCTTCAATTTCTGTGAACTCATCTTCCTGTCCGGATAAATTATTAACCACAATGATCTCTGAACCTATATGGCCATCATTCCCATAAGGAACAAAAAACTGATACCTTCCGGGTGTTGTAACCTGAATTGACTGGGTGGTTTCACCTGTGGACCATAAATATTCACTGTGCCCGGGCTCAGCCACCAAATACCAGACATCGCCATTCTTTTCACAATGAGAATCCGGCCGGTTTAATGAAAAAGGTAATGTCTCATAATTAAATGCACGGTAGCAACCATATCCCGGTGGTGCGAAAATCTCCATCACTTTGGTACTATCGGGTTTAACGTGGGCGACCATTGGATATGGTGGTGAAATAAATCCGTAGGTTAGAAAACGGTCCCCATTCAAAAGCCGTTGTTGATTTCCCATGGCATAACTGAACATCCCTGAATCCTGAATATAACCCCATTCCAGTGTAGCTGTTTTTGCTGTTTCGTCAAGACTGAACTCCAAAGCCCTTCCAACCGGCGGGTCGGTATACTGCCCATTGTCCCATAGTGTGACATGCCCGTCGGACAACCTGCGAATATCGTGCTGCCCTGTATATCCTAAAGTATCGTTTGTAAAAACAAATTCATTGCTTTTCCCTCCCATGCGCCAGATGATGCCACCATCAGTTTTCCTGATCTTCGTAATCTCATTGAAATGCCGGGAGGATAGGAGGATATTCCCGTCGAAATCGCGTTCGAGTGCATTGGAGTGGGTCCAGTCAACCGATGTCGGGTTGCTGAGCCAAAAAGGGTCAACATCTCCGAAATCAAAATGATCATGCGCTTTCCACTGAAAGATGACATTTTTATTCTCATCCAGTTCCTGCACCACAGAGCCGGTCACCTCGGCATTTGGACTCCCGGGCAAATTATGTGAAGGGCCGAACCAATGGTAAGCTGTGAGGTTCATCACACGCATCTCCCTTCCCAGTATGAGATAATGCCCATCTGAAAGTATCTGAAGTTCGTGGGTGTCGGTTCCGAAACCATTGCCGGCACTTACTGAATCGACCACCGAAAAAGTGCTGTCCATCAGATAGAATTTACCGAGAATTGGCGAGTAAAAACTCATCAAACAATTGGACTGGAGTTTAAAATCGGCAGTGGTCGCTGCAATACCACCGTTCATAAAAACACGGTAATAGACGGTGTTTCCATAACGGTCGAGGATCATTTGCGGGTGATCGTAGGTGTATGGCGGTGTTAAAATGTAAGGTGCCAGAAAAATGTAGCCTGTTGTTGCCGCAGAATCGTAAATCGCAACGGTGAGCGGTGGGTTGTTCTGGGCATTCAAGCGTCCAGAAAAGAGGCAGACGACTGCCAAAAAAATCAGTATTGCTGATTTCGGTTTAAATAACTTCCTCATGGGTTCCAATATTTAGTGACTTGTTAAGGGATTTCACTGAGTGACAACCATAAAAACCAGGGATCTCGTATCATGAAAACACCTTCATGACTGCATCCTTATACATCCTGCCAATAGGCAAACAAACCTGATTTAGTTCAACGATATTGCCATATCCGGCGGTCACTTTGTTTACCGCCACAATGTATGATTTATGAATCCGAAGAAACCGGCTTTGGGGGAGAATCCGCTCAAGATCCTTCAGTGCTGCCAGCTTGACGAATCGCTTGTTGCCGGTGGTGTATATGCTTACATATTCTTTCAATCCTTCAATATATAAAATATCTTCAAAGTTGATCCTTACCGATTTAAAACCGCTTTTCACAAAAAAATAGTCTTTCCCTTCTGGTTCGGCTGATGGTTTTGCATCCTGATTTGCCTGGATTATACCGGTTGCCGGATGCTGCATTTCAAACTGTCTGGTGGCTTTGTTAACTGATAACAGAAAGCGTTCAAATGTGACCGGCTTGACAAGGTAATCAAGTACATCGAGTTCGAAACCTTCAACAGCATGCTCTGAGTAGGCTGTGATGAGCACCACCATGGGTTTTACATGCAACGACCTCAGCAATTCCAGTCCTGAAAGACCTGGCATCCTGATATCCAGAAACAAAAGATCAACCTGGCCAATTAATCCGGGGACATCGGTTGCCCGTTTGCAACTACCGGTGAGTTCCAGGTGTGAGATACGGGAAATATAATCGGCAATCAGCTTAATGGCAAGTGGTTCATCATCGGCAATCAGGCAGCGGATCTTCATAATGCTATTGTTAATGTTACGTGATAGACCAGGTTTGACTTTTTGATCACCAGTTCAGATTTCCCGGGATAAATCAGTTCAAGCCTTGACTTTGCATTGAGCAACCCTGTTCCTCCATCCTTGTGCTGAACATCAGTAATCGGTATGCTGTTTTCGCATGTGAATAAGATTTTGCCTGTGCGAAAGGCCAAAAAAATCTGGATGAACCCTTCCGGATCGACATCGATACCGCTATGTTTAAAGGCATTCTCAACATACGCAATGAAAATCAGCGGAGAAATCATCATATTTTCAGATGAATTCTCGATATACACAGACACTTTTGAGGGGTCTTCGATCCGCAACTTCTCGAGTTCAATATAGTTGGTCAGGAATCTGATCTCCTTTTCGACAGGAACTTGTATGGCTCCAGCCTCATAAATGAGGTATCGCATGATCTCAGATAAGGAGAGGATGGCTTCGGCTGTTTTCTCTGAGCGGGTATAGGCCAGCGTATACAGATTATTGAGGGTGTTGAACAGGAAGTGTGGATTTACCTGGGCTTTCAGCATCCTGAATTCCGCTTCATCCCGTTGTCTCAGGATCTCCCTGTTACGTTCGGCAGCATCAAAATGGTTCCTGGCGAGTTTAACAAAGATGCTGAGCCCGAAGATGAAAAGAAAACTGGTAACAATCATAAATTCACTCTGGTATGGCCGGTCGTGTAATTCTGCTGAGGAAGGAAGCCCATAGAGAAATTCCCTCATTGCGATTCGGATGGTAATAAAGACTACGATAAGAACCAGGCTGGAGAACCCGTAAAGAACGTAACGTTTTTTAACAAACAGGTAAGGAATCAGGACAAGCAGGTTGAGATAAAAAACCAGGATAAACAACGAGCCGTTTAAAAGGGCACGCAGGAAAGATATCTCAAGGGACCAGAAGTTGGAAAAGATTATTATACTCAGGATGAAAAATACAGCCCAGAATCCGGCATGCAAAATTCGTTGATACCCTTTTTGCGTCATCATAATATACCATTTCCGGCTTTTAACAACATATCAAATATACTGCAATGATAGTCGTAATGCAATCATGACCTTGCATTTTTTAAACCTACCGCATATTTTGTCTCATCAACGGGAATTCGATATCGATAAACGACATCGGACCTCACATATCCGGTTGTGGTATCTAATCTGTTGTTGGTTGAAATTATTCTTTCCGGCATGAGAGATGACCTAGTTTTGCTTCGTCAACAAAAAACATTCTAACTTCTAAAAAAACATCACATGAAAACAAAAACAAAAATTCTATCAGGTTCTTCCGGTATGGCCTTGCTGCTGATGATCGGGTTAGTATTATTTACCTCTTTCAGGAGCTCCACTGAAAATGAAAAATTGAAACTGGTTTCTGAAATTCGAAATTACCTTGACAGGAATGTAAAACCTTTCATGCAGCCTCAACGGGTTAAGCTGGATCAATTTCTTTCCAAGGAAGAAAAAAAGGAGATCAACCAGCTAAACAGCCGTCTCCGCCAGCTGATCAAATCAAGGAATAACTCTGGAACCGGTTTTCTTACTGCCGAAGAATTTTCGTTTAGCAAGACAACTGCTTTCTCTGCGCAGCAAAAGGAGGCTCAGAAAGCAAGCCGTGACGAGATGCGAAGGATTATGGCACAGGCATGGACCATTGCCGACAAACATGAAAAGGAGATCAACCTGCTCATAAATGAACAGGCAACCTTGTTTGGCACCTGGGAGAGGGGAGTCAGCTCACTCGTGAAGGATTATCTCGATGATAAATTCATCTTTATCGGAAGTACCCAGCTTATCAAACGGTTTGAAAACCGTGGAATTATCAGATATTACAGCCCTGTTGCTTTCCTGCTCTGGGATCCGCAGCAACGCTTCATCACCGACGACCTTCTCAAAAAATAACCATCAAACCTAACCTGTATTATTAATGAAAATTCCTCTGTGGCTCTCTGTGCAGTTTCTCTGTGGTTACTCTGAAAAACAAAATTACACAGAGGTTCTCTGAGAAGACACTGAGAATCACCGAGAAAAATAGAAAAAATAATTATTTGTGAATTATTCCAGTTAAAAACAAAATATGAAAAAGTTAAATTTTGCAACAATGATGTTGCTGGCGATCATGATGATAGCCGGCTGTAAAAAGAAAGAGGAAACCCCCGCTTTGGATGCAACAACTGACGAAGCAGCTTCGATCATGGCTACATCCCTGTGTACCGGGAATGCAGGCGCCATAACGCAGGTGGAAGATGCTGTTGAACTTTCGCAGGCAGTGTCGCTGAAATCGGCCATGTTCGATTCCTCCTTCACAATTTCCAGTATTCCGGGTGCTGTGATAACGTATCAATACCAGATGAACTACTCGTATGGGTTCCTGAATCCTAACAATTTTCAGTTAACCTATAATTCTTCGGGAAACTACAATTCACCCAATGTGAGTGCAGGAATCAGCTGCGATGGTGCGTTAAACGTGACCGGCTTACTATCCGGTGACAGTTACGTAGTTAACGGGCAATCGTCGCGTGAAGGCACCTTCACCATGAAAATCGGGAACAAAACCACGATGACCGCAACAGTAAGCACCACCCTGGTCAATTTTCAGGTCAGTAAAACAACCATGCTTGCCGAGAGCGGAACCGCCACCATAGTGGTAAGCGGAAATACAAGCACAGGAAGAAGTTTTGGTTTCACAGGTACGCTTGTTTACACCGGAAATTATACCGGCACATTAACCATACTGGGTAAACAGTTTTACATCAACCTTTCCACCGGAACAGTTCAGTAAATAAAATAAACCTCATCATTCCAGCCCCAGCCTCACCCGGCCGGGGCTTTTTTCGTCTACCTTCTGCGCGTCTGCACGTCTGCCAAAAAGTACTACTTTTGCGGACTCAACCAATCCATGTCCATGAACCCATTCTCCCTCACCGGCATCATCCTTGTACAGACTGCACTGATCGCTTACAGCATCGCCATCATTACCGAACAACGCAAGCGTCTGGTTACCAGGGCTGTTCTTGCGTTTCTCACCTCCGGGGTCCTGCTCGACATCATTGCGACAACATTTATGATCCTTGGATCGAGCCGCGGGCCATTTACACTGCATGGATTCCTGGGATATTCTTCGCTGGCAGGCATGCTCATCGATGCCATTCTAATCTGGCGGTTTTACAGGACGAATGCTCCGGGCAGCATCGTAACCAAAGGGCTTCACTGGTATTCCCGGGGGGCGTATATCTGGTGGATTGCAGCATATATCACAGGGGCATTGCTGGTAGCACTGAGACACTGATGTTAAATTCAAAGGAAAATGCTGTACCTTTGAAGTGATAATCTGATATGTATTCAAAATGGAATTGAAAAAACTCACATTCACCGCAGTTTTTCTGGAAGTACCAGAAGGTGGTTTTTCCGGATATATCGAAGAGATTCCCGGGGCTAATTCGCAGGGAGAGACCTTGGATGAAGTAAAAACCAATCTTATAGAGGCAATTCAATTGGTTTTGGAAACAAATAAAATTCTGTCTCAAAAAAACCAGCCACACGGGTTAAAAAGCTACAGGGAAACCCTATCATTCGCTTAATGAAACGGAATAAATTAGTCCGTCATCTGGAAGAAAATGGTTGTTATCTTCTCCGGGAAGGCAGCAACCATAGTCTATATTTTAATCCTGCCAATAATGCTATTTCGACCGTTCCCCGTCACCGTGACGTGAAAAAATTCACGGCCCAGAAAATCTGCAAAGACCTTAATATTATTATTCCTGAGGAGAACTAATTTTATTTGATCTTTCACTGAAAAGCATTCCTGGAATCTACCTGCCTGGTTTTCCACAGGTATATCGTTTAGTTCACCACATTCATCGATTTTTCTTTGCTGCCTCATTCATTTCCGATATTTTTAGAAAAAATTCTCCATGACCAGATATTATTCCAGCTTTCTATGGCTCGCCCTCCTGGCAGCAATGGTTTCCTGCAACTCCCAAACAGGGCAAAAAAACGAACAAACCACCGACCCGCTGGCATCACACATCGACAGCACCATCAATCCCGGCAACGATTTCTTCCTCTTTGCCAACG
The DNA here is from genome assembly GCA_964355945.1 of uncultured Draconibacterium sp. Lineage (GTDB taxonomy): Bacteria > Bacteroidota > Bacteroidia > Bacteroidales > FEN-979 > CAIVAT01. Next base: position 11,893 of record CAYHGE010000010.1, on the reverse strand, counting down.
GTAAATGGTTTAAAGAGCACCCTATCCCGGCAAGCGAACAAAGCAACGGGTTATGGCAGCTCATCCAGGATACGATTAACAGCCAGATAAGAAACATTTGCGAATCTTCCGCCGCCAATCCAAACGAGGCGGCAGGAAGCAATAAACAGAAGATCGGTGACTTTTTCTTTTCAGGAATGGACAGCCTTGCCCTCAATAAAAACGGGATCACAGGCCTCAAACAGGATTTCGACCGGATCGATGCTGTGAAAGACCTGAAAGGACTGGCCTCAGAGATTGCTTACATCAATACAGTATCCGGATCTCCTGCATTCGGTTTTTACATTGGACAGGATGACCGGATCAGCAGTAAGAACGCTGTATTTATCTCCCAGGGCGGATTAAGCCTCCCCGACCGGGATTTTTATTTTGATAAGGATGCCCGTGCAGTGATGATCCGTGGAAAATTCACAGACCATCTTTCCAACATGTTCAAAATCATGGGCTACCCGGAAACGGATGCGAAAAAAGCCTCTGAAAACCTCATGAAACTTGAAACCGCCATTGCATCCGGTTCACGCAAGCGGGCAGATACACGCGACCCGTTGAAAAATTATAACAAATTCGCCGCAACGAGGTTAACCGGGATGACTCCTGAATTCGACTGGGCAACCTTTTTCCAAAGTTCAGGTTTGACAAAAGTCGACACTGTTATTGTCGGGCAACCGGAATTTTTAACTGCCTTTAACCGGCATCTGAAATCATTTCCCCTTGAAGTCTGGAAAGATTACCTCAAATACCATCATATTCATGGATTGGCCCGTTACCTGGATGACAAAACCTACCAGGAGTCTTTTAACTTTTACTCCACAACGCTTCGCGGCGTCCCGGAACCCAAACCCCGGTGGAAAAGGGTTGTTGAGGAGACAGACGGTTCGCTGGGAGAGTTGATTGGCCAAATCTATGTTGATGAATACCTGCCCAAAGGAACCAAAGAAAAACTCAGCGAGATTGGCAATGCCATCAAAACAGTTTACGCCGAACGTATCAAAGCGCTCGACTGGATGAGTGAAACCACCAAAACAAAGGCGCTGAAAAAGCTTGATGCGGTGATCTTCAAAGTTGGTTATCCGGATAAGTGGAAAGATATGAGTGCTTTGCAAATCAACAGGTCTTCATATATTCAAAATGTCATGAACTCCAACAAATGGTGGTTCGGATACATGATCTCGAAATATGGGAAACCGGTTGACCGGAACGAGTGGAACATGCAGCCGCAAACCTACAATGCTTACTACAACCCGTCAAACAATGAGATCGTAGTTCCCGGGTGCAACATCATCGTTCCGGGATTTGAACGTGAACTGGCGGATGACGCCATCCTCTATTCAATCATTGGCGGGTCAACTTTCGGACATGAGATCACTCATGGTTTTGATGACCAGGGCAGTAAATATGATGAGTATGGCAACCTGTTCAACTGGTGGACCATCGATGACAGTGTTCGGTTCTATTCAAAAACCAAGATGATCGTACGCCAGTTCAACGAATTCATCGCGGTTGACAGCCTCCACATCAACGGCGATATGACCCAGGGTGAAAACATCGCCGATCTGGCCGGTGTTGTAATTGGATACGAAGCATTCAAAAAAACAGCACAATATAAAAACAAGGAGAACATCGCGGGTCTCACGCCCGATCAGCGCTACTTCTTAGGTTATGCCATGGCATGGATGATCAACGACCGCCCGGAGGCCATCGCCAACCAGGTAAAAAGCGACGTTCATTCACCTGCGAAATTCCGGGTTCTTGGGCCATTGGCTAATATCCCGGAGTTTTATGCAGCTTTTGATGTGAAGCAAGGGGAGCCCATGCGGCGGGCAGACAGCCTTCAGGTAAAAATCTGGTAACTCTAATTCCTGGATTTGTCTGCTGAAACTTTTTTCAGGAACTTTTCAACGAGCCATCCCATGATCACTGTGGCAAGGGTGACAGCGACAAACCATGCAACAAACTGGAAAAGGTCCTGACTGCGATAGAGCCACGTTGCCAGGTTCCCGATGATCAGCCACTGTATGACATACAGGCTGGTTACTTTACGGCCAATCCATTTAATGAAGATCACCACCCCTTGTTCTCCGTATAAAACCTCCGTTAATTTCACCAGTACCAGGTAGGAGATCATAAACAGGAGTGTCCAGACAAAAAAGAGAATCCCGTGATGGTAGTAACCTCCGGGTTCCGACAGGTTGTGTGTGATGACGGAAGCATATGGAATGGTGATCATAATCCCAATCCATAAGGGAATGAAATAAAGCAGTTGCTTTTGCACATCAATTTTGTTCAATAACGGGTACTGAACTATAAACAGGCGGAAAGCATAACCGGCAACGACATATCCCAGCCATGGAACAACCGGGAAATAAGACCATTCTGACGATCCCCAAAAAAAGGCCGCGATATACACACCCACTTTGCCTGTGGCGGCAATTTGGTTTAACATCGGGGTTAAGGCTGCAATAATAAGGGCTGTGATGAAATAAAACCAGCCATTGTCCTTTAGGATCACACGCAGAAAACCAGTAACAATCATACTGAGACCTGCCAGTGTTAAAATATCTGCACCCATGATGAAAAACCAGGGATTGATTGAGGTTTCACCCTGGAAGATCTCGATCAGTAAATGTGCTGAACGTCCGATATTCAGTAATATACCTGCCAGAAATAACACTCCGCCACGTTTAAGAAAATAGGCGAGCGGTTTCTCCGAAAAAGCCAGAAAATATCCCATCACAGCTAAAAAGACCGGGGCACATGCCGGCCCCCCCAGGAACATGGAGACTTTCCCGATCACACTGCCCTGGGTATCGGCTGTAACAAACTGCTCCATGATGTGCACCTGGATCATAAAAAGTACAGCCAACCCCTTTAAGAGGTCAGCCGTACCATCCCGGTATGACCGGGTTCGTGCCAGGTCAGTCATGGATATTCCGGACCGCAGAGGTCATCATCACAGATAGTAAGACAGGTGAAAATAAAGTTTTCTTCATTTGTCCGGGGATAATAATGAGCATTCAAAATTAGGGCTTTCAATCTGACGGACTGTTATGAAATTTCACCTAAATGTTATAACTTTTTAACGTGGAAATTCTTCCGGAACACATACCCTTCTTTGACCGCAAAGTCGCGAAGGCGCTAAACCGGGATTCATGGCTCATTTTTTTGCGGTTTTGCGCCTTTGCGGTGGAAAATAAAATTTATTCCTGTAATTTCGTAACGGTTCTGAAAAATATCAAACATGAAAAACATCATCCTTTCAATTTGCTTCGGAATGATCATGGCCGGTAGTTTTGGTCAGACGCTGAATCTGAGATTTGGTCCATCATTCTCAGACCTTAACTGGAATAAATCCGGTGCTGACAAATACATCTTTGATGAAGGTATCATCGGATTTAACTTCCTGCTTGGGCTGGATTACCTGGACTACAAGTATTTTAATCTGACTTCCAACCTCGGTGTTGTTCAGAAAGGAGGCACCGGTTCTCTGAATCCCCTGCAGTTCCCGGAAGGACTATCAGAAACAACTGCTACAACTGTCCTCAATTATGTGACATTTAATACAATGTTTGAAGCCAAACTTCCTGTAAAGGACCTGGTAGTCCCGTTTATTCATATTGGCCCCAGGCTTGACTACCTGGTGAGTTATTCGCAAACATTCAATCTTTTTTCTCAATTCACCGAAACCGACCAGCTGAATAAAACCATGTACGGCCTGATTGCCGGTGCAGGCATAGATTTTAAGATTAAACGGTTTAAAGTTGGCATCGTGTTCGACTATTACAAGAATTTCAATAAAATTGTCGATTACACCTCAGATACGGGCAAGTCTGATCAAATTGATGATCATACTTGCACCCTGAATTTACAAGTTGGATACAAGTTCTAAATAGATTCGTATATTTGTCTGACATTCAATCCTGACCATGCAAATAATATTGAAATCCATGAAAAATATTGTCATCATGGCCTTGATTTGCCTGGTGTGGTTACATGGAATTTCATCGCTGGCTCAGAATACCGATGCACCGCCAACCGTTCAGGATTGCCTTGGCGCCATCCCGGTCTGCCAGCCCATTTATACGACCACAACATCCTATACCGGCCATGGAAATGTCTATCCTGAAATCAGGAACAACAGTGTTTGCCCGCTCTGCATGGATGGTGAAAAAAATGATGTATTTTATGTGATCACGGTCCAAACAAGCGGAATCCTTCGTTTCACGCTTACGCCAAACAACCCTTCCAACGACTACGACTGGTCTCTTTTTAACATGACCAATGCCGGATGCGACCGGATCTACCTCAGTGCATCCACCCTGCAGGTCAGTTGCAACTCGTATGGCGTTGGCGGCACGAATGGTCCGACCGGCATCAGCACCGCTCTTGGGAATAATCTGAATTGCAACGGCCCCGGTGTGTCCGGAAAAAAGTTCAACAAAGATCTTACGGTACTCACAGGCCAAACCTACGTCCTCAATGTGAGCAACTGGTCACCGACAAACCAGTCGGGATATACCCTTGATTTCAGCGGGTCAACGGCTTCCATCTTCGACATCACACCGGCTACCATCGATTCCATTCAGCAAACTGTTTCCTGTGCCGGTTCCGACAGCCTTTTTGTACAGTTCTCTGAAAACATGAAATGTGTCGATCTCTTTCACAAGCCTGAGAAATTCAGCCTGACAGGACCGGCCGGAACTTACACCATTACCGATGTTACCTCTGCCGATTGCAGGACAGGCGCCACCAACGGCAGAAGCTGCACGCTGAAAACCAATCCGGCACTTTCAGCAGGCAGTTATACGCTGCATATCGTCGGGTATATCCGTGACCTATGCGATAACATTTGTGTTTACCAGGACTATCCTTTCCAATTAGCTGAAATCAATGCGCCGGTTGCTTCTGCCGGCAACGATACCACGGTTGCGAATGGTGCCATCATCACGCTTCACGGAGCAGTTTCCGGGGGTGCAAGCCCATACACTTACCAATGGGAGCCGGCAAATTTGCTTACGAATCCTGCTGTTTTACAACCTGTTACCATCAACATGGGCGCTTCTGTCAATTTCATCATGAATGTGACGGACCAGGCGGGTTGCCATGGTACCTCCGACGTGCTGGTTACCGTTGTTGGCGGGCCATTGGGTGTATTTGCAGCAGCATCACCCGGGACTATCTGTGCAGGTTCTTCCGCAGCACTGAATGCAATGGTGTCGGGCGGAAGTGGCAATTATGCTTTTTTATGGTCGTCAAATCCTCCGGGGTTTACTTCTGCTCTTCCCAATCCCACTGTTTTCCCGGTATCTACCACCACATACACGGTTCAAATCAGCGATGGATTCAGCAATGTTTCCGGAACAGCCACGGTCGTTGTCAACCCAAAACCCATCGCAGGCGCGGGGTCAAACACCAGCATCCCTTATGGCACAAACGCCACGCTGAATGGAACAGCTTCCGGCGGGTCGGGAAATTACAGCGCTTACTGGACATCAAGTCCCCCCGGTTTTTCTTCAACAAGCCTTACTGCAGCGGTCATCAACCTGACAGTGACCACCCTCTTTTCCCTTACTGTCACCGACAATGTCACCGGATGCATCAGCGAAGTATCGCAGGTAATGGTTTCTGTTACAGGGAGCCCGCTGGCATGCCATCCTGTTGCAAACCCGGCGGTGATGTGCCAGGGAGAACGCACTACATTGCATCCAATGGTTGGAGGAGGCTCGGGAAGTTACACCTACGACTGGACCTCAACTCCCCCGGGGTTTACTTCGCATGACTCTGATCCGCTGGTGGCTCCGGATGTAACCACGAATTATATGCTTACCATCTTCGATGGGTTTAACTATGCATCCGGAGTGGTGAATGTGCATGTAAAGCCGCTTCCCCAGATACTCAACTGGCCTGCCGACACCATTGCCTGCATCTATGAAAAGATCATCCTCGACGCTGGCAATCCCGGATCAGTCTACTATTGGTCGAATGGAGCCACCACACAAACGATAGAGGTGGAAACCACCGGACTCGGCTACGATGTACAAACATACCGGGTTAAGGTGCTCAATGAATACGGCTGTGTTGATTCTGCAGATTCCAGGGTAAGTTTCTCCTTCTCGGCCTGCACTGCCATCGAAGAGGTGTTGCCGGATGGAACACTGAGGATCTATCCCAACCCCGGCAACTCAAAACTGCATCTCGAAGTCAGGTATCCCTGTCAGCTGCTGGAAGTGGTCATCACCACCATCGTGGGAGAACCTGTGCTGACTGACCGGATTGATCTCACCGGAGGCGTATTCCTTGACCGTGATTATGACCTTTCGCGGTTTGCAAAAGGGCTTTACCTGGTTACGCTCAAAAGCAATGAAATTTCAAGAACATTGAAATTTATCAACCGTTAAAATAAAAGTAACGGTTTGTAATCTTTACACACATCTTTTTTTCTAATTTAAGCAATGTCTTGGAATTTTGGCCTTTGGAATACACAACCACTGAGGCACTTAGGACACTCAGAAACACTAAGGAGAAAAAAATACAATTGTAATGTTAAATTTGAACCACTCAGGAACACCAAGAAAATAAAATCCGGCAGATTAATGTTGAAACGTCTTAGAAATCTAAGTGCCCTTAGTGCCTCAGTGGTAAAAAACCGATATAAGTCAACTGATATGATTGTGATTAATCAAATTATTCTTTGATGAGTTGCATAGTTTGAAATGAACGGCCAGTCATGATTTTAAGCAGATACATTCCCACGGGAAGTCCTGCAAAATCCTCACATTCAATGTTTTTTCCTGTAAAAATCACTCCTCCTGTACTGTTTGTCAACAGATATTCTTCATTCCCTGCCGCTCCTTTTATCCGGATATGCTTTGTAAACGGGTTCGGAAAAGGTATCATTGTTACGTTACCCTTGTCAGCGGGTTCACCAATACGGGTCGGCAGGTTCAGCCCGATCCCGGTATCACATTTCTTGAGCTTGTAAGCACGTTCAAGCCCGGATCGCTCGCTCACTTCAGTATAATAAACCAACAATGAGTCGCGGGTGGCAAGTGTTTCAGGATCCGTACGGATACCCGCTGACGAATCAGAAACCATTCTGAACAATGGGTTGACACTGTCTATTCTGGCAATCCATATTTCACCGGGGACATTGGCTGTTTCAAATTCTGAAGATGACGCCATGAAGGTAATGTACGATTGTCCGTCATACACGGTCGGTTCCGGTGATCCGATTTTATTGTAGGCAGGATTGAAGGATGGGCTGGTGAATGTCATATACAACCTGTAGCTGTTGCTGTTGGGAGTGACTTCTTTGAACACCTGCAGCTCTTCACTGTTTGCGACCGCAAAGAACATCCGGGCATTCTGGTGTTCCGGGGCGCGCCAGCTAAATGGACGGGAATAGTGCCTGCTGTAATCGAATGTCAGCTGAACCGGTGCGGTTGGGTTTACAGGATTAAACAACCCCACCTGGTGATTACCCTTCAGGATTCCGGTTAATATCTGTTCATCACTGCCCCAGTGAGCATCTTTGAAATCGTGAATCCAATACTCGTGTGCCGGGTTGTTGATGTATTTATATTTCGTGTAATTGGTGAGCATTGTCGACACATAGTGTATCGCAACAAAGGAGTCGGCCGGGTTTCTTGATGCATGAGGGTTCATGCGGTGCGGGGCATCGGTGAGGGTGCATAACGACCATACTGGCCCCGTTTCCGCTGCCACTGCAATGTAGCGCTTTCTGTCGGCTTCCTTGTTGTAAACTATGTAAGTTCCGTTCATGTCATAACCCCATTCACCACTATTAGAGGTTAAATCTATAGAAGTCAGTGAACTGTCGATGAGGATCTCCTTTCCGTCAGGAACCGTCAGTGCCCAGGTGTTGGTATCCAGGTGGCATAACCATAACTTGTTATCATCCGGCGACTGGAAACAAATCCTGTTTTGATACGGATCGATTTCAACATCAACGATCCTGGCATTCTGGCTGCTCACCAGCACATCATGAATGGCAAATGTCTGTGTCCTGCCCTGGAAGGCATGGAGTATCATCATTAAAACAAGTGTCAATCTGAATGCCATCCTGATATTTACAAGAATCCCACTATATAACTAATTCACAGATTCTTAACAGGTGATCAGTGAAATTAAGAGATTCTCAGAAATATCATTTATGAGATGCCTGGTAATGGAAGAAAATGCAAGTTCGCAAGAAAAGAATCGAATGAGACGACAAATATAAAATATTATTTTTAATTTATATTTATTTAGATAGAATATTAATAGCTGAAAAATTCAATATTTATTGTGAAGATCATATTCCTTGTACTATTTTTGTTCAGAGAACCAAACGATCCGTAACAATTAAAAAAAAACTTATGAAAAAATTTACATTTTTTGCCATTATGATTGCTGCCCTTACATTGGGATTTCAATTTAGCAGCACAGCGCAAACATTGCTGGAAGAGAACTTCGACTATCCTGCAAATGATCTGATCACTGCGCATGGCTGGTCAGCTCATTCAGGTGCTGCCAGTCAACCTATTACCGTGGGGGCTCCCGGGCTCACATTTCCAGGGTATCTATCCTCAGGGATCGGTAATGCTGCCTTCGCTGATAATAACGGTGAGGACGATCATAAAATATTCCCTGTCCAAACAGCAGGCACCGTTTATACATCATTCATGGTTAATGTGACAACAGCCACTACCGGTTATTTTTTCCATTTTGGTGGCAATCCGATTGGCACAACTTTCAGGGGAAAAGTATTTATGAATTCAACAAATCATTTCGGAGTTAGTGTGGGCAGTAATACCGGCACTTATGCTGCTGCAACTTTTACACCAGGAACAACCTACCTGCTGGTGGCAAAATATGAGATTGTTGCCGGAATTAATAATGACAAGGTAAGTCTTTTTATTTTTGACGGCACAATCCCTCTCACAGAACCAGCAGCAACAATAGGACCGCTTACCGAAGCCACACCAGAAATCAACCCCGCTTCAGTCGCCATACGTCAGTTTACTCCGCTAACCGGGCAACCAATACAAAATGTAACAGTTGACGGGATCAGGGTTGCCACGACATGGTCTGACTTGTTGGTTCCTCCACCTGCACCCATCCCCACCGCATCAGAATGGGGTCTCATCTTTATGTTTGTAGCCCTGCTCAGCATTGGCGCCATCTATATCATGAGAAGAAGAAATTCGGAGTTGTCGGTGTAGTCTGACCATTCTTTTTTACCGCGAAGGCGCAAAGGCGCAAAGAAGTGAAAATAGACATTCTGTTTTCGTGTCTTTGCGCCTTTGCGATTTTACATATTTTTTACCTATGGAACAAATCGACACCGAATCGTCATCCCGAACCGCTTGTGGGTATTGCCCCAATAACAAGAGTTGGAGCTAAAGATAAACCCGGATTTATTCAGCCTGATCAATTTCTTTTGCTCTTCCATGTCTTGATGTAAAAGAATCTACTTTCAGTCAGATAATGACTGGAAAACGCCCGGTATCGATGCGTATGGCAAAGCGTTTATACAAAGAATTGAATATTGATCCCGGATTGATCCTGGAGTTCTCGTAAATCGAACAATCGTCAATTGATTATCAAAAAGCCCAATTCGATTTTTTCAATTCTTTCTTTTATAATGCCACCCTTTGTAATGATATATCGTTGTATTTATGCATTTTAATGATCATTTATTCATTTTGTTTTCTCCTTGAAGTTTTAAAGGATCCTCATCTATTCCTAATAACTGTTAATGAACAATGAACAATAAAAAAATGAGCAATGAATAAAAGCGCCGATATTATTCATTGCTCATTGTTCATTGCTCATTTTTTGTGGGCCCACTAGGACCACCCCATATCACTATGTACTTTAATCTGCTTTAATGAATTCATTGTATTTCAATACTATAAATTTTATTACTGAAACTGTTTAAACGGATAAAAATGGCTTTTCATAATATTTTGGGTACTCTATTTGGGTACCCATTTTTATGTTATCTTTGCCCGTCAACACTAATATTTCCGTTATTATGGCAAATATACATTTTTACTTAAAACCAGGTAAAAAGAATAAAAAGGGTCAGCAACCCATTATCATGAGAATTACTCATGAGTATTCACGCACCATTTTTTTTGTTGGACATGCGGTCCATTCAAAATACTGGAGCCAAAAAAATGAGAAAGTCAAAGCTCCGCACGCACACGAGGAAACGAATCATCATGAAGCAATAAATGAAACCATCGAGGCATATTATAAACGAGCCACAAATTCAATTGCCAAGGCTATCGGTGAAAAAATTCCAATTACCGAAGCCTATTTAAAGAATTCAATTTCAATAAAAGAAGAAAAAGGAACAATACGTTCCTTCTTTGGCCTCTTCGATGAATATATTGAAATGAGCAAACCCATCCGTGCAAATTGGACAATTAAAGGATATACTACCGTAAAGAATTTCCTGATGGATTTCGAGCAGGCTTCAGGAAAAAAGATTGACATCAACATGATTGACAACTTATTTTTTGACCGTTTCCAAAACTATGCGTTTTCAGTCCGAAAGGTTCAGGACAATTATTTTGCAAGGATCGTCAGGGTTCTAAAATCATTTATGACCTGGGCATACGACAGGAAGTACATTAAAACACTCACCTATAAGAAATTGTCAGCACCTGACAGGGAAAAAGAAATTATCTATTTGACCAAAGATGAATTATTGGGATTGCTTTATCATGATTTCGAATCAAAAAAACTGAGCCAGGCACGCGACTTATTCTGCTTTATGTGCTTTACCGGACTCAGGGTTTCTGATTTGCGGGATTTAACCCATGAACACATCAAGGAAGACGAAATTCAAAAAACGATTGTAAAAACGCAAAAAATTGAGAGGATCCCATTGAATCGATTTGCAAAAGATATTCTTCTTAAATACCCTCACGACCAAGTCTCAGTGTTTCCAAAAATTTCATCTCAAAAATTAAACGATTATATTAAAGATTGTTGTGAAGCCGTAAAAATGAATGAATCGGTCAGAATCCAACAATTTATCGGAGGGAAAGCAAAAACCGTGGTTAAACCCAAATACGAATTCATCACCAACCATGTCGCCAGAAAAACCTTCGTCACTTTGAGCTTTATGTTCGGGATGGACACGAAAATCATTAAAAGTATCACCGGACATAAAAAGGAAAGTGTTTTTGACAGGTATATTAAAATTGCCGAGGAATACAAAACGGAAGCATTAAAATCTGCCTGGGATAAACAGACCCTAACTGCAAAGCCGGGTGAGTGACCCTTTTAGCTGGGGAGCAGAATCAATTCTACTCCATCAGCATTCTTCCTATTCCATTCCTTTATTGTCCATTCTGTATGTGCATGGTCATGCTCTACAATTAAAAACACTTTACGATGGTTAAATTTGACCAACCTGGACATGAAATTATCAAAATCTGACGATGTGGTTTCATTTTTAACAAGCATGAATTGAAGTTTCCCCCGATTATTGTGCGAGTAGATCATGTTCAAACTGAATCTTTTCAAGGATGAAATGATGACAGCCGCTTCTCCTTTCTTAGACCGGATCATCCCGGCAAGACGATTGCTTCTCATCCCAATTTCGCCACCCCATTGGACTTCGGCATTTTCTTTTATCGCCCTCTCCTTTATGAACGGATAATCTTTCTTTAACCATTTTTTAACTTCAGGACTCTTCTTTTCTTTGGTTTTGTCAATGGGCCTTGGCGGTGATAAACCCCAAGTATTCAGATAACGACCAATGGTCCATGAGCTAACCACTACACCAAATTTATCCCGGAGAAGGCAGCCAATAGCTTCTCTTGTCCAAAGGGAGAAA
>CAYHGE010000009.1:18800-66306 GCA_964355945.1 uncultured Draconibacterium sp. | reverse complement strand
AGGAAGCGAACGAAAAGATTCAGATCATGGATGTTCTGCAATGACCTCACATCGCGTTCCAGGTAAGTCTGGATATAGTTTGGATAGAAATCGGGCGGATCTATCTTCTTATCATAAAGCCTTGGGAAAAAGCCCTGAAAGATATTTGCTTCGTAAGAAGGTAACAATTGATCTGCCTGGCTTAGTTCCCGGAAAGAGAAGGGGAGAAGGCGGAAAATTGCTGTCCTGCCAGCCAATGACTGGGAAATCCTGTCATGAAGCAAAAAGCTTTGCGAGCCAGACAGGATGAACTGCCCTGTTTTTCCGCTTTCATCGACAATGCCCTGGATATAGGAGAAAAGTTCAGGTACCAGTTGTGCCTCGTCAATTATGCCACCATTCGCATATTGCTGTAAAAAACCTTTGGGATCCTGAATGGCAAACATTCTTGTTTCAGGATTTTCAAGGGAGGAGTAGAACATATCGCCGAAAAGGTTTCTTAAAAGGGTTGTTTTTCCTGATTGCCTGGGTCCGGTGACGGTAATGACAGGAAACTTTTCTGACAGATCAAGAATCTTTTGGCTGATTTCTCGCTTAATCATGGTGTAACTTTCTAAATCATGTACAAAATTGCAAAATAAATTCTAAATTGTACAAAGCTAGCAAAATATTTTTTAAAGATCAGATTTACAATGTCTCCCGAAGTGGGTAGGGTAGGGATTATAGTTTTATTTTCGGTATGGGTTACTTCCCCACGCAAAACCGGCTGAATATAGCCCCCAAAATCTCATCAGTAGTAATTTCACCGGTAATCTCCCCCAGGTGATAAAGCGCTTTATGGATGTCCACCGTTAAGAGATCGGGGGAGATGTTTTCATTCAGCCCGTTTCGAACAGCCACAATTGAATGAAAGGCTTGCTGCAGGGCTTCGTAATGCCGGGTGTTTGAAACGATCGTTTTATCCGAAGCTTTTGCTTTACCGACTATGTCAACCAAATGCTCAGCAATCAGGTGAATATTCTCTTTTCGTTTACCTGAAACAAAGATGGTCTCATATTCAACAAACTCTTTAAATCCTTTCGGTAACTTCTTCACCTTGTCGATCTTATTACCAACCAAAACCAAATTTAAGGGAGGGTCATCCCCTGTGGTTTTAAGTTCCGAAATTGCCTCCCTGACATCTTCAAATGATTGTTCTGTGGCATCAAATACATATAATATAATGCTGGCTTCACTGATCTTTTCCCAGGTGCGGCCGATGCCTATTGTTTCGATGGCATCTTCAGATGCCCGCAGTCCTGCAGTGTCGATGAATCTGAAACTGTATCCGCCAATCACAATAGTATCTTCGATGGCATCGCGCGTTGTTCCCGGTATTTCTGAAACAATGGCCTTTTCCTCGTTCAGAATGGCGTTCAGCAGGGTTGACTTGCCAACATTGGGTTTGCCGATAATCGCAACAGGAATACCATGTTTGATGACATTCCCAAGACTGAACGAGTTGATCAGCTGCGACAGCTCGGTTTCAAGATGGTCGAGCAACGTCCGGAGATCAGCCCTGTCAGCAAATATCATGTGCTCCTCGCTGAAATCAAGTTCCAGTTCTATCAGGGCTGTAAACTCGACCAGGGAACCTCGCAAAGCCCTGATCTTCTTTGAAAATCCACCCCGCATCTGCTCAATTGCCAGGTCGTGTGATGTCCCGGAATGTGAAGCAATCAGATCCGCAACAGCCTCAGCCTGTGACAGGTCGAATTTCTTATTCATAAATGCCCTGAAGGTAAATTCACCCGGCTTTGCAAGCCTCAACCCATTGGATATCAGCAATTCAATGATTTTCTGCTGAATATACACCGAGCCATGGCACGAAATCTCAATCACATCCTCCCCGGTGTAGGAGTGCGGATTCCTGAAGCAGCTGATGAGGACTTCATCAACGATGGAAGAATCATGTCCAATGACCCCAAGGTGAATGGTATGAGATTTAACAGATGCCATGTTGAATGACTTTTCTGCGGGTTTGAAAATCCGGTCTACGGTCTCATAACAGTCGGGTCCGGAAACCCTGATCACCGCGATGGCACCCATTCCCGGGGCAGTTGACAAGGCGCAGATTGTATCATTGAGCTGGAAAAGAGCCATGGGGATTTACGATTAGACGATTTACGATTTACGATTAAAGAGATTTTGCTTGCTTTTTCAAAGATACACTTTAAACAAATTACATGCACCAGATAGACTACAGCCTTGTTCGGTAAAAAAAATCTTTTAAAATACTTTCCATAATTTAAAAACCGAGTATCTTTGACCGGAAAATTGGATCCTTCAAATCCAGTATTGCCTGCTATCCTTAAATCGTAAATCGTAAATCGTAAATCGTAAATCCCCCATGAGCATCTTAGTTGACAAAAATTCCATCGTTATCGTTCAGGGCATCACCGGCCATGAAGGTTCGTTTCATGCAGGTCAGATGATTGAGTATGGTACCAATGTGGCTGGCGGGGTAACTCCGGGAAAAGGTGGCCAGACCCATCTCGACAGGCCTGTTTTCAACACGGTAGCTGAGGCTGTGAAAGCAACAGGTGCGAATGTATCCATCATTTTTGTGCCACCCCCTGTTGCGGCGGATGCCATCCTTGAAGCAGCCGATGCAGGTATCGGCGTTATTGTTTGTATTACCGAAGGGATTCCGGTAAAAGATATGATTGCTGTTAAAGAATATCTCAAATGTCAGGGAATAAGGATGATAGGTCCTAATTGCCCCGGAATCATCACACCGCCAAGTACAAAAATCGGGATCATGCCCGGATTTATTCACAAACCGGGTTCCATTGGTATCGTATCCCGCTCAGGAACATTGTCTTATGAGGCTGTTGATCAGATTACCAAGGTTGGACTCGGCCAAACCACCATGATCGGAATAGGAGGGGACCCCATCCCGGGTACCACCATTGTAGAAGCCGTTCAACTCTTTATGGAAGATCCTGATACAGAAGGGATCATCATGATCGGGGAGATTGGAGGAAACATGGAAACAGATGCCGGATACTGGATCCAGCAGCATGGAACAAAACCTGTCGTAAGTTTCATCGCCGGGGCTACTGCGCCCAAAGGCCGTACCATGGGCCATGCTGGCGCCATCGTCGGAGGAAAGTCAGATACTGCTGAAGCTAAAAAGGAGATACTGAGGGAATGTGGTGTAATGGTGGTAGATTCTCCCGCCGACCTGGGAACCGCAATGCTCGAAGCCTTAAGGAAGTAACTTAACTGTGATTTAACGAGCCAGTGGAGTAATCCCCACTTCAACATTCGTTATTCAATATTCAATATTCGTTATTCTTTTTTTACATACTCATACGCCCCCAACGCCGGAAATTCACCCCTAACAACACCAAGTATATCCTTGTCATAAGGAATTCCAAGGTCTTTGCCGGCTTTAATAGCAGGAGATATGCTGTCGATCTTATAATTCAACAGTGCGGCATCGACAAATTTCGGATCCTTATTGATCATACAATCAATATACCTTATTTGATTTGATGTTTTAAGCCCGGTTTTCAGAATGGCATGATCAAAGGTGTATTCAAAAGGTGAGAGTACCACAGAATCAAGTTCGATCTCATCATCATTCGACCCGTATATGATCGCATTGGTAAATAAAGCCTTTGACAATGGGTTGTGTGTTGGAGTTCCCAATGAATCATATCCATGGTTGCTCAGGTATACAGAGGCAGAACGCCTGACAGACGTAAACCAATAGTTTCCAACAGTCAGATACTTGAAGTCATACGATCCTCCATTATTGACTGAAAGGCAGTTTCCGCCGCAATCACCGATCACGCAATTAATTGCAGTGATGGAACTGAAGTCAGCATAAATCCCGACTGAGGCCATGTTTTGAATAATGCTGTTGCGGATGCTGAGTAAAGGTGCCGATGCCCTCCCCATCGAATCCAAGGCCAGGCCAAACATCCCATTCTTTATAAAAGCGTATTCTATCTCATTGTCAACACTGCCCTTTTCAAGATATATACCACCCCATTGCCCTGGCAGGTCCTTATAAAACGGGTCCATCCTGTCCCCCTGAAACCTTACTAGATGGTCGGGGGTTCCTGCAACTTTCAGTGTAGATTGCCTGGCAACCGCCAGGTAAGCATCCTTGTGAAAATAGACCCGGGTGCCTGGCATAATGGTCAGTGTGGAATTTTTATCTAGGCGCAATGATTCGTAAATTACATGTGCTTTCAAACTGTCCCAGACAATGGCGCCTTTCAGGGTTGCCTTCCGGTAAAAAAACGCATCCCGTCCCCATGCAACCAAACGCACATTCTGAAGGTTTCCATTTGTGACGAACTCAAGCGAATCACTCACAACGAACGGGGTATTCTGATTGTGCGGATCAATGGTAACTCTGACAAAAATGAAAATACTGTCTTCCCCCGGGATTTCAATGTCGGAGGCACTCATTTCAGGTGTACCGTTGATGTTGATACGGTAACTGGAAGCCTGGCCACCGGCAAGACGAATTGTGGAAATGTTAACTTTGTTGTTATTCGGATTATAAACAATCAGCCTTTTGGTAATTGACCCTACGGTGGGAAAAACAGTGTCGAAAAAAACAGTATCGGTCGAAAAAGCAAGTACCAGCGAGGGATTCGAATCAACCTTATCCTTTTTTCTGCAGGAGAGAAAACCAACTAAAATCATTCCAACAACAGCGCCATACAGACAAAACCTTGAAATTCGCATGATGTAAAACTTAGGTGCCAAAATTACACATTTATTAACTTTGGGAGAATAACGCTAAAAACAGGGAAATTGTTACCTTTGCAAATCGATTTTTTTACCCTACATTTGGAAAATTGTCAGGAAAATCAAGCAAAATGAGTTATATCAATTTTGATAAAAGTCAGTTGGTGAATCTTGAGTATTCCCTTAACCGTGAACTTTTACGGTCAAACAGGGCAGGCTCGTACGCAAATTCAACCATCGTAAACTGCAACACGCGCAAATATCATGGGTTGCTTGTTACCCATCAGCCGGGCATCGACAATGAAAACCATGTGTTGCTGTCGTCTTTAGACGAAACAGTTGTTCAGATGGATTCGGAGTTCAACCTGGGCATCCATAAATATCCCGGAGGTAATTATAATCCAAAGGGACATAAATATTTCAGGGATTTCGTTACCGAACCCTATCCTAAAATGACATACCGTGTTGGCGGCGTAATTCTTACCAAAGAGATGGTTTTTACCACACGTGAAGACCGCATGCTCATCAAATATACCCTTGTTGAGGCACACTCTCCCACAAAACTGAGGTTTAAACCGTTCCTCGCTTTCCGTAACATCCATCAATTAAGCAAGGAAAATATCTTTGCGGATAAAAAATATGAAAAGGTGCCTCAGGGCATCAAAGTCAGGATGTATCAGGGTTATACGGACCTCTGCATGCAGATATCCAAAGAGAATGAATATACCCATGTTCCCGATTGGTATTATAGTATTGAATACCAGGAAGAGATGGACAGGGGCTATGATTACCAGGAGGATCTGTATATTCCCGGTTTCTTTGAGGTATCCATTGAAAAAGGGGAGAGTATCTTTTTTTCGGCTGGCACCAAAGAGTTGTCCCCCGCATCTATGAAGCGTGTATTTGCCTCAGAACTTGAAAAACGGACGCCGCGAAATAATTTTGCGAATTGCCTTTTCAATGCGGCCCAGCAGTTTATCATCAAAAGAGATAAATCCACTGAGATACTGGCTGGTTTTCCATGGTTCGGACGTTCAGGCCGGAGCACGTTTGTCTCTTTACCCGGACTTACCCTGGTAAATGGCGACATTGCAACTTGTAAAGCTGTCATCGACAGTATGGTAGCCGAGATGAGAGGCCCTCTTTTCCCGCTGCATGGAAGCGGAAACTCTGCTACATATAGTGCGGCAGACACATCTCTCTGGTTTTTCTGGGCATTGCAGCAGTATTCCGAAGTGACCGGTGATAGAAAGGCGATTTGGAAAGAGTATGGAAAGAGAATGAAAACTGTGCTTGAGGGCTATCGCAATGGTACTGAGTTTAACATCCACATGGAACCCGACGGGTTGATATATGCAGGCCTTCACGGACATGCACTTACATGGATGGATGCCTTTGCCAATGGGAAACCAGTCACCCCCCGTATGGGCAAAACAGTTGAAATCAATTCATTGTGGTATAATGCGATTTGCTTTGCCCTGGAAATTGCTGCAGCCTCAGGGGATAAAAAATTCTGCCAGGAATGGAAAGAGATTGCCGAAATGATTCCCGCGTCGTTCGTAGAAGCTTTCTGGAGCCGGGAGAGGAGATACCTGGCCGACTACATAGATGGAGCGTACAAGGATTGGGCCGTAAGACCAAATATGGTACTGGCAACTTCATTACCTTTTAGCCCGGTTCCTGAAGAAATCAGAAAAGAGGTGTTAAGCCGTGTCAAGCAGGAATTACTTACGCCACGGGGCCTGCGAACACTGACTCCCAAAAGTCCTATTTACAAGGGATCATACTTTGGAAATCAGGCAGAACGCGAAGCTGCATACCATCAGGGATCAGTTTCACCCTGGCTTCTGGGGCATTTTGTCGAAGGCTATCTGAAAATTCATGGAAAAAGCGGCATGTCCCTGATAAAATCCTTGTTTGACGGATTTGAACCAGTTATGAATGAACATGGAATTGGCACGATCTCAGAGCTCTACGACGGGGACCCGCCGCATATCGGCAGGGGGGCTATTTCTCAGGCCTCCTCTGTTGCTGAGTTACTTCGTATCGGTTACCTGATAAAAAAATTTAATTAGCTTTACTTTGTGAAGATTACCACATATCGTAAATCGTAAATCGAAAAATCGTAAACAAAAATGCGTGTATTAATGTTTGGGTGGGAATTTCCACCGCATATAACCGGTGGATTAGGAACAGCTTGCTTCGGGTTAACTAAAGGATTGGTAAAGCATGGGGTCGAGGTTATTTTCGTTGTCCCCAAGGCGTACGGAGATGAGGCCCAGGATGGTTTCCGGCTGGTTAATGCCAGTGATGTAGTGCTTGATTTTAGCAAGGTTAATACAAAGGAATACCTCGACAGGATTCAATTTATGCAAATTGACTCAAATCTTGTTCCGTATATGGATCCCGAAGAGTTTGAAACCATTGTGTCAAGAGACCAGCTTTCCGAAAAAACTGAAGTAACCTCTGTATTTTCAAAGCAGTTTACTTTTTCCGGGAAGTACGGCCCCAACCTGATGCAGGAGGTATCACGCTATGCGCTGGTTGCTTCATCAATAGCCACCAGCAACACCTTTGATGTGATACATGCCCATGACTGGCTCACCTATCCTGCGGGAATTGCCGCTAAAAAAATATCCGGAAAACCTCTGGTGGTGCATGTACATGCAACTGAGTTTGACAGGTCGGGAGAAAATGTAAATCAGCCTGTTTATGATATTGAACGCCAGGGTATGACGGAAGCCGACCTGGTGATAACTGTTAGCAATCTGACCAGGCAGATCGTCATCGAAAAATATGGCATTGCTCCTGAAAAGGTTATCACAGTGCACAATGCGGTCGAACCCGTTGATCGTCCGGAACTGGAAGGTGTTACAAAACATGTCAAAGAAAAGGTGGTTACCTTTCTTGGCCGTGTGACCTATCAGAAAGGACCTGATTACTTTGTTGAGGCGGCTAATAAAGTCCTGAAAAGGGATTCAAACGTTCGTTTTGTGATGGCTGGCTCGGGCGACCTGCTCAACAGAATGATCCGCCGTGTTGCACAACTTAAAATTGCCACCAAATTTCATTTCACCGGCTTTCTCGCCGGACCTGAAGTGGATACCATGTTTGCCATGAGTGACGTATATGTCATGCCCTCCGTTTCTGAACCTTTTGGCATTTCCCCGCTGGAAGCCATGCGTTCCAATGTCCCTGTTGTCATCTCAAAGCAATCTGGTGTTGCAGAGGTGTTGCAACATGCATTAAAGGTTGATTTCTGGGATATCGATGCATTGGCAGATGCCATTTATGGAATACTCCATTACGAAGGCCTGAGCAAAATGTTCATCCGTTATGGGAAAGAGGAGGTGGACAATCTTATCTGGGAAAATGCTGCCGTGAGCATATTAGAAGTGTATAATAAAGCCGTAATCAATTGATCACATGAGAGCAATCTGTTTATATTTTCAAGTCCATCAGCCGTTTCGCTTGCGGACTTACCGTTTTTTCAATATCGGGCAGGACCATCACTACTATGATGATTATCAGAACCGACACATTATCAAACGTGTTGCAGAAAAATCATATTTGCCTGCAAACAATCTGATGCTTGACCTGATCAGGGAGTTTGGCACAGCCTTCAGGGTGAGTTATTCCATTTCAGGAACTGCTTTGGATCAGCTGCAAATGCATGTTCCTGAGGTTATATCAAGTTTCAGGCGCCTGGCAGATACCGGCCAGGTTGAGTTTATTGCAGAAACCTACTCCCATTCCCTGGCTTCGCTCACCAACAAAGATGAATTTGTACGGCAGGTGGAACTGCACGCATCCAAAATAGAGGAACTATTTGGAAAAAGACCGACAACCTTCCGCAATACAGAGTTAATCTACTCTGATAAAATAGGTGAAATGGTTGCCAATATGGGATTTCATACCATGCTGAGTGAGGGCGCCAAGCATGTGCTGGGCTGGAAGAGTCCCAACTACATGTATTGCAACAATATCAATCCAAAGCTTAAAGTTTTACTGCGTAATTTTCGCCTCAGTGATGACCTTACATTCCGGTTCTCCAACCAGGATTGGTCAGAATGGCCCCTCACCACTGAAAAGTTTGTGAAATGGCTCAACAATGTTGAAAAGAATGAGGAGGTGGTAAACCTGTTTCTTGATTATGAAACCATTGGAGAGCATCAGTGGATGGAAACCGGGATTTTCGATTTCTTCCGGCATTTACCGGCTACTGTTTTTGCCAAATCGAATTTTACTTTTAATACGCCTGAACAGTTATACCATGAACTTCAGCCTGTTTCTGCAATCTCCGTTCCCCATGCCATTTCATGGGCTGATGAGGAACGTGATCTCACTGCCTGGCTCGGGAATGAACTGCAGGATGAAGCGTTTGGCAAACTCTATTCATATCAGTCAAAGGTGAAAACCTGCAAGGATCCTGAGATTTTAAAAGATTGGCTCTATCTGCAAACCAGCAGCCATTTTTATTACATGTGCACAAAATGGTTTTCTGCCGGGGAAGTCCATAAGTATTTTAACCCTTATGGCTCTCCTTATGAAGCATTTATCAACTATATGAATGTACTTTCTGATTTTATGATCAGGGTTGACAACTGCATTGATCCCATTGAAATTAATTCATCCGGGGCGGAATCTGCAAAGCCTGTCAAGAGCATTGCAAAAGCCAGGACTGAAGCAGCAAAACCGGATAAACCCGTGAAAAAGGTCGTAAAGAAAAAGACAGATAAACCTGAAGCTATCGCAAAAACCACAAAAAAAGATACTCCGTTAGTAAAAGGCAGTTCTAAAAGAAAATAATCATGGCAATGAAGGATAAACAATTGATGGTTCCCGATTACCTGTTTGAGACCAGTTGGGAGGTTTGTAATAAAGTTGGAGGAATATATACCGCAATAGCATCAAAGGCAGAGATTCTAACAGGAGAGTTTAAAGATAATTACATCCTCATCGGTCCGGATGTATGGAAGGAGACCCATCAGAACCCTGAATTTCTTGAAGATAAATTTTTATTCAAATCCTGGCGCGAAGTTGCGGAAGGTGAAGGCTTACGCATTAAGGTAGGAAGATGGAACATTCCGGGGAAACCTGCTGTTATTCTTGTTGATTTCACCACCTATTTTAATGAGAAGGATAAAATATTTGCACATTTTTGGGAACGGTATAAGCTTGATTCCCTTACCGGTGACTGGGATTATGTCGAACCTGCTTTTTTTGGATATGCGGCCGGAAAAGTGATTGACAGCTTCTACAATTTTAACTTATCTCACCTTGATAAAATAATCGCCCAGTTCCATGAATGGATGACCGGAACCGGTATCTTGTATCTCAAGGAACGCGTTCCTCAGATTGGTACTGTTTTTACGGCTCATGCAACTGTTGTTGGCCGAAGCATCGCATCTAATGGACTTCCACTTTATAAAAACCTCGAGAATTACAACCCGGAAGCCATTGCCAGGCAATTTGGGGTAATGGCCAAGTTTTCTCTTGAGAAGTTAGCAGCAAATGAAGCTGATTGTTTTACCACGCAATCAGAAATTACCAACAACGAATGCAGGCATTTTCTTGACAAAGAGGCAGATGTTCTGACACCCAACGGTTTTGATGATTCATGGGTGCCGCAAAAGGATGTTTACCTTGAAAAACGGGAACGCGCAAGGATGAAAATTCTTGAGGTTGCTGGTATCGTAACAGGTCAAAAATTCTCAAAGGATACCATTCTGCTGTTAAATAGTGGCCGCAACGAAATCCGGAACAAAGGTATCGATATCTTTATTGACTCACTCGGGTTGCTCAACAGGCAATCAAAGTTACCCCAAACTGTCATTGCCGTTATTGCGCTCTCCTCAGGCCATAATGTTCCAAAAAAGGATTTACTCGACCGATTGAGTAAACAAGATTTTAGCCATCCTCGTCAGGAAGAATACTTGACGCATGTCCTGGCTGAACCTGAAAATGATCAGGTCCTGCAAAGACTTAAAGCGAAAGGTTTACTCAACAGACCTGAAGATCATGTAAAGGTGCTTTACGTTCCCACCTATCTGAATGGCAATGATGGGATTTTTAATCTGAATTACTATGACCTTCTCATCGGCTTTGATGGCACTGTTTTCCCATCTTATTATGAACCATGGGGGTATTCAGCCCTCGAAAGCCTCTCATTTCACATTCCGACGATCACAACTTCTGTGTCTGGATTTGGTCAATGGTTAAAAACATTTTTTCCATCTCTGAAAGATTGCACTGCGGTAATCGACAGGGATGACGACAATGATCAGGAAGTTGTTGAAAGTATTGTAAAACACGTACTTAGCTGTTCATCGAAATCAGAAAAGGAAATTGTTAAAGCAAGGATAAAGGCCTATGAAATTTCCAGGTCGGCATTATGGAAGAATTTGATTGAGAACTTTAAAGAAGCTTATTCAGATACGCTGGAAGCTACTGCTGCAAGGGCAGATATGTATGCAGGCAAGCAACCTCAGTTGCTTGTTTCACCTCTTAAATGCACAGTCGACCTGAAACCTGACTGGAAAAAAGTTCTCATACAACAGCGGGTTCCCGAAAACCTGGCAAGTATGGAGCGCCTTGCAAAAAACTTATGGTGGTCATGGAATTATGAGGGATCGGAACTTTTTGAACTGATCAACAAGGAGCGATGGTATGAGTTGAAGTTTAACCCGATCGCATTGATTGAATCGTTGTCGTTCAATGAAC
Source organism: uncultured Draconibacterium sp. (assembly GCA_964355945.1). Lineage (GTDB taxonomy): Bacteria > Bacteroidota > Bacteroidia > Bacteroidales > FEN-979 > CAIVAT01. The sequence goes on along the minus strand of CAYHGE010000009.1, from coordinate 54,852 downwards.
TTCAGGACCTGAGTACCAATGAGAAGTTCGTTAACAAGTTGACCAAGGTCACTTCTGCTTTCGACTCATACATGGCAATGGCCTCTGAGAAACCAAAAGACCAGGTTGCCTATTTCAGTATGGAATATGGTCTCCACGATACGGTGAAGATTTTTTCCGGGGGTTTGGGTATGCTTGCGGGAGATTACCTGAAAGAGGCCAGTGATTCTAACTATAATATCATTGGAATTGGCCTGTTGTACCGCTATGGCTACTTTACCCAGAGTTTATCAATTTTTGGAGACCAGATAGCCATCTATACCCCGCAGAAATTCACCCATCTTCCGTTAATTCCTATCAGGGATGAAAACGGAAACTTGCTGAAGATAACGTTTGCATTTCCGGGCCGTACTTTGTCTGCAAAAGTTTGGCGCTGTGATGTTGGCCGTGTGCCCCTTTTTCTCATGGATACCGATCTTGAAGAAAATGAAGATGGTGATCGCAGCATTACGCATCAGCTTTACGGCGGAGATCTTGAAAACCGCCTTCGCCAGGAACTGCTGCTGGGAATAGGTGGAATCCGCATGCTTGATGCAATGGGGTTTAAACCGGATGTGTTTCACAGCAATGAAGGACATTCTGCGTTTATCGGCCTGGAACGTTTAAAAAAACTAATCCAGAATGAAAAGCTCACGTTCCCGCAGGCCATTGAAATGGTCCGTTCTTCCACTTTATTTACCACCCATACTCCTGTGCCAGCCGGTCATGATACTTTCCCGGAGGATCTTCTGAGGAGGTATATCTCTCATTACCCCGACCACCTTAATCTCAAATGGGAACAATTCATGAACCTGGGTCGAATGGTCGATTATGATGTCAATGAAAAGTTCTCCATGAGTGTCCTCGCTGCCAAACTTTCACAGGAAATTAATGGTGTGAGCAAAATCCATGGAAGGGTTACCAGGGAGATGTTCGTTAAACTTTATCAGGGCTATTATCCCGAAGAATTGCATATTGGGTATGTGACCAACGGAGTTCATTTACCAACCTGGACGGCAAAATCGTGGCAGCAACTGTACAACAAGGAATTCGGCGACGGATTTTTCAGCGACCAGTCGAACCCTCAATACTGGAAAAACATCCATAATGTGAATGATGAAACGATATGGAGCATGAAGCTGAAACAAAAAGGTCAGATGACTGAGTATCTTCTGCAACATCTTTATGCTGACATGACCCGTCGCCACGAGAATCCCAAACTGATTTTCAAGATCAAGGAAGCCGTTAATCCAAAAGCACTCACCATCGGATTCGCAAGAAGGTTTGCTACCTACAAAAGGGCGCACCTGCTTTTCAGCAACCTTGACAGACTTTCCAGAATTGTTAATAATAAGGAAAAACCGGTGCAATTTATGTTTGCCGGAAAGGCACATCCGAATGATAAAGCCGGTCAGGATCTCATCAAGCGGATCTATGAAATTTCACATATTCCTGAGTTTGTCGGAAAAATTTTCTTTTTTGAAAATTATGACATGGAAGTTGCCAAGTACCTGATAAAGGGTGTTGATATCTGGTTGAATACCCCAACCCGGCCACTTGAAGCATCAGGTACCAGTGGAGAAAAAGCCGTGATGAATGGCGTTGTCAACTTCAGCGTGCTCGATGGCTGGTGGGCCGAAGGCTACAAGCCGAATGCCGGCTGGGCGCTTAAGGAAGAATCAACTTACGACAATCATCAGTTCCAGGATGAGCTGGATGCAGAAACCATTTATTCCATTCTTGAAGAAGAAATTATTCCGATTTATTATGATGTAAATGAACAGAATGTGCCTGTGAAATGGGTCTCCTATATCAAGAATACCATCTCTGAGATAGCTCCCCACTTTACCATGAAGCGGCAACTGGATGATTATATACGCCAATACTACAACCCATTGTTTAAACGGTCCCGGATAATGTCAGGAAGAAATTACGAGATGGCCCGGCACATTGCCAGCTGGAAACGTAAAGTGATGAGAGGCTGGGAGAGCATTGAAGTCATTTCAGTTAAAATTCCGGACTCAAATGTAAAACCTTTGTCACTGGGCGAATCTTTTAAAGCAGAAATTGTGCTTGATTTGAATGAATTGTCTGGAACTGACATCGGGATCGAAGTGCTTTTTGGAAAGAAAATCAATGACGAGGTTAAAGAACCAAGTTTTATTGAGGAGATGACGTTGATGAGATCGGAGAAGAACCTGGTATCTTTTGCCTGCGATGTTCCCATCAACCAGGCAGGAGTTTACGACTTTGTATTCAGGCTCTTTCCCAAAAGTCCGCTATTGCCGCATCGCCAGGACTTTAACCTGGTTAAATGGATTTAGCGGACAGGATTTGAGTACTGCGGTCCTTTGCAATACCCTCCGCGGTTCTATGTGTTTATTTTTTTAATTTTAATTATTAACTATGAAATTATTAGAAGGAAAAACTGTATTAATAACCGGCGCCAACCGTGGAATTGGTAAATCAATTGCAATCAAGTTTGCCGAACATGGCGCGAACATCGCCTTTTCCGATATCCAGTATAACGACGATTCAACAGAACTAGAGAAGATACTTAACGGTTACGGCATAAAAGCAAAAGGTTATGCCTCTGATGCCAGTTCATTTACCGATAGCGAACAGCTCATTAACCGGATTATGGAGGATTTTACAACAATTGATGTGCTGGTAAATAATGCCGGGATCACGCGGGATAATCTCTTACTCAGGATGTCAGAACAAGACTGGGACAGGGTGATGAATGTGAATCTCAAATCCGTTTTCAACCTTACCAAAGCAATTCAAAAAGTGATGATCAAACAGCGGTTTGGATCAATCATTAACATGAGTTCTGTAGTTGGCGTGGAAGGGAACAGCGGCCAGTCGAATTATGCAGCCTCCAAGGCAGGAATCATTGGCTTTACAAAATCAATTGCACAGGAGCTTGGCTCACGCAACATCCGGTGCAATGCCATCGCACCCGGATATATCGAAACAGAAATGACTGCCAAGTTACCGCAGGAGTTTCGCGACAAGTGGATTCAGGATATCCCTTTAAAACGTGCCGGAACCCCGGATGATGTAGCAAATCTGGCCCTGTTCCTTGCCTCTGATTTCAGCTCGTACGTTACAGGTCAGGCAATTCCTGTTTGTGGCGGATTACACACTTAACCTCCATTACTGATTAATCCGGAAACTTTGGGACTTGTTACCGAATACCATATTGGATTCCTTTTCTTCTGCATGCTTCTGGGAGCGGTGTATGCCGTTACACTATATTACCATGATTTAAAACAGGGACTGAAGCAAATACTTCATCGGGTAATGCTGGTCTTCCGATTTTTATCAGTTTCCATAATTTCCTTTCTTCTCTTAGGTCCCCTGGTTAAGCAAACAGATAAAATCGTTGAAAAACCAATCGTTATTCTTGGAATTGATAACTCAAAATCCATGATCTTAACGGCAGATTCAGGCTACACCCGCAACATCTTTCCAAAAGCTATCGATTCCCTGGTCGGAGTTTTGCAGAAAAAATGCGAGGTTAAGATATACTCAATAGGGGATAGGCTTACCAGTGGATTTGATGCATCATATTCCGGTGTAAAAACTGACATTTCCTCTTTCTTTAACGAGATTTCCACCCGATTCTCAAACCGGAATGCGGCAGCCCTCATCCTCGCATCAGACGGCATTTATAATGAAGGAACCGACCCTTTTTATGCAGCCGGAAAGATTACGTTTCCTGTTTACTCCATTGCTTTGGGCGATACTGTGTTGAAAAAAGACATCCTTATACGGAAAGTCATTGCCAATAAAACTGCCTATAAAGGAGATAAATTTCCTGTTGAAGTGCTTGTGGAAATGAACAAATGTGCCGGGAGCATGGCCAAACTGGACCTTATGCAGGGAGCAAAGGTTCTTGAAACAAAAGAAATCAGGGCGAACAGCGACCATTCCATCCAAAAACTCACGTTTATGCTGGAAGCCAGGGAAAAGGGAGTCGTTAAATATTCCTTGCAGCTAAGCCGGATAGAAGGTGAAGGAAGCAATGAAAACAATAGTGCCAGTTTTATTGTGGAAGTGCTCGACATCCGTCAAAAAATTGCACTTGTTTTTGATTCCCCGCATCCGGATGTCACCGCAATTGAAAAAGGACTGGAAGGATCATCACATTTTGAAATTGAACTATTACGTGCGAATGATCTTCCCAAAAGTTATGATAAATATGATCTTGTAATCCTTAACCAACTGCCGTCGGTGACAAATATTGCTGATTTTGGTCCCTTATTCAAGTCAAAAGCCTCATTGTTGTTCATTATTGGATCACAAACAGATATCAATACCCTTAATAACTTAAAGCAAGGGCTGACAATCAATGCCGCTAAAAATTCATTTTCCGAGTCACAACCTGTTGTAAATGATGAGTTTTTATTATTCTCCATGGATAAAAATGACCTTGCCGTATTCAGGGAATTCCCGCCATTACAGTGCCCTTTCGGAACCTACCAGTTCAGTCCGCTGACAAATGTGCTGTGTTACCAGAAAATTGGGAATGTAACCACCCGGACTCCCATGATTATGTTTACCCGGGTTGCCGATAAGAAAGTTGGTTTTATCAATGGTGAAAACATCTGGCGTTGGAGAATCTCAGATTTTATACAGCAATCAAATCATGAATCTTTTGATTTGATGATCGATAAAATTGCTCAATACCTCTGTACCAAAGATGACAAAAGCTTTTTCAGGATCAACATGAACAGCAGGATTTCTGAAAATGAGCCGGTCGAGATTGATGCAGAGGTCTTTAATGCATCATATGAACTGATAAATGAACCTGAGGTTAACGTGGTTTTCACAGATGCTGAAAATAAAACGTACCCGTTTATTTTCAACAAAACATCAAACGCCTATTACCTCAATGCCGGCTTGTTCCCAATAGGCGAATATAACTATAAAGCCACTGTGAAGGTAGGTTCAGAGGTTTTTCAGAAGTCAGGGAAGTTCTTTATTGACCAGGTTAACATTGAGAGTTCCAACCTTGTTGCCGACCATAACCTGCTATACCGAATAGCAAATTCTCATGATGGAGAAATGGTTAACCAATCAGATATCAGTAAACTTGCTGATAAAATTCTCGCCCGTGAAGATATACGGTCTGTGTCAATTTTTCAGAAAAAAATGTCTGACCTGATTGGCAACCCCTGGGTTTTTATCCTGATTCTTACGTTACTTACGGTAGAATGGATCATCAGAAAACGTGAAGGAATTTAAACCTGTTGAGGTCAAAATTACAGGTCTCTTTTAACCAATACCCAATAAACAATTCCGATCATTATTGCTGCATATCCTGATGGGATCAGGCATGCCACCCAGCTTACTGAATCCTGAAGCGTTATTCCCATCAGGTTTTTTAAAAGCGGGATGCTGGGGTATTCAGTTAACCTGAGTACTGCGTTTAGCGGGAGATAGGGCGAAATGTTATTTTCGAAAACAATCGGACTTTTAAGGAAATAGTAGAGGATCGGTTCTGCAATAAACAGATAAAGGGTAAAAAGCGCTATGGCAAGGCCTGTATTTCTGAAGATGAATCCGAAAAACAAGGCATAAATTTGCAGGGTCAGCATGGTGATGAAAAATCCAACCATGAATGCAGCCTTGTCGGTGATCATCGCCAGGGTTAGTTCTGAAGTGTAAGACATTCCAAGTATGAGGGTGCCAACTGTTAATAATACAGTCATTATCAATGAAATAATGAGGATAAGCAGCAATTTGGAGGAGAGGAATTCTGCTTTACTCATACCATTAATTACATTTTGCCTGATGGTTTTAAACGTAAACTCATTGGTGATGAGGATGATAATTACAATTGCCGGGAAAATCAAAACATATCTGATCGTTGCAAAAAAGGTGATATTCTGCCAGATCCAGGGAAAAAAATAGATCGTAATATGCGGAAAAGGAATCGGCGATCTGCTGTTAATACTATCAACCTGCTTATTGATCATAAACTCTGCCATTAACAGGCCAAGAGTAAGGAAGATGAAGTAAAGGCCGGTGAGTATCCAGAAAATCCTGTAGGTGAGAATTTTCTTGAATTCAATTTTCAGGAGTTTGATCATTTGTTGTTGTCTAATAATTCGAGAAAGTGTTGTTCAAGGCTGCGCCTGCGTTCTGCCAGATGGGTCAGTATAACACCACCAGACAAGAAAAATTGGTTCAATTCTTCAGGATCAATCTGACCTTTAAAGTAAACCTGGATTTTGTCCGGTAGCTGAACCAGGGACTGAAATTCAGGATGCGTCTTGATTAGCCTGTTGAGTAGCTCATTATTTTTAGCTGATAGTTCATAAGAATCAGATATTGCAAGGACTTCACTCACTTTGCCGTCAAATAGTTTAACGCCTTTGCTTAGAACTGCAACATGGCTGCATATTTTTTGAATCTCATCCAGCAAATGAGAAGCGATGATGATGGTAGTGCCCTGACTTGCCACCAGCAGGATCAGTTCACGGATGTGTGCTATTCCCTGCGGGTCAAGCCCATTGGTCGGTTCATCAAGTATCAGCACATCCGGATTACCAATCAGTGCGGATGCCACCGCAAGCCGCTGCTTCATCCCGAATGAAAATGTCTTAAACCGCGTTTTTCTTCGCTCATAAAGTCCTGTAAGTTTGAGCACCCTGTCAATATCCTCATAACCAATATCTTTGATGTCAGCTACAATTTTCAGGTTAATTACGGGACTCAGATATGGGAAAAAATTCGGACTTTCAATCACACTCCCGATTCTTTTGCGGCTTTCCTTTGATGGAGAGGTTCCAAACCACTGATAAGTTCCGCTGTTGGATTTAATCAGATCAAGGATCACACTGAGTGTGGTGGTCTTGCCACTTCCATTCGGGCCCAGGATTCCAAATACCTGTCCTCGTTTAACTTCAAGAGAAAGATTGCTAACTGCCTGGATCTTTCCATATCGTTTTGAAATACTGTTGATGGAGAGTACGGTTTCCAAAGTCTGATATCTAAGGTGAAAAATCAATAAGTTTGAGACGCTATTTTATTAATGTTGTTACAAATTTGCATCCAACCTTATTCGAATCTGTTAATGATATAATAGAAATATGGTAGGTTTCTTGTGGATATCGGGCTTTTTGCCGGTCCATTCAGCGATGGACATCGACTTAATCACTTCATTCACACCGGAGATATCTGTTGCAAGGCACAGCCTTGTATCAGGTTTACAAACATTGATGAGGGAATCGAAGACCTGTATGTTACGGTAAGGAGTTTCAATAAATACCTGGGTCTGATCCTTTTCATACATCAGCCTCTCAAGTTCCTTGATTTTCTTTACCCTGACCATTTTATCCGCCGGAAGATATCCGACAAAAGCAAAGTTCTGCCCGCTAAATCCTGAGGCCATCAATGCCAGCAGTATGGAAGATGGGCCTGTGAGCGGTATGACACGGATACCCGACTCATGGGCTTGCCTGACAATCAGCGAACCGGGATCAGCCACACACGGAACCCCTGCTTCTGACAAAAGCCCGATATCATGGCCATTTAAAGCTGCAACAACATACTCACTGAGATCCTGATCTTTGGAATGCTCATTAAATATCAGAAAATCCAGGCTGTCTATAGGCTTTTGGATTCCTGCTTTGATTAGGAACCGCCGAGCAGTGCGAATCTCCTCTACAATGAAATAATTCAATTGCCTGATAATCGCCAGTGTCCCTTCCGGAAGTACTGACTCAACGCTGCCATCTGCAAGCAGGGCGGGTATGAGGTATAGGTTTCCTTTAGCCATTTTTCATCCAGGGTAAATTTTCCAGATCAACGTTTCCTCCCGAAACGATAATTCCAACTCGTTTCCCGGCAATATCAACTTTCGACTCCATGATTGCTGCAAACGGGACTGCAGACGAAGGTTCCACGATGATTTTCATCCGTTCCCATAAATACCGCATTGATTTGACAATACTCTCCTCGCTTACCGTAACTATTTTATGAACATGGGTTAGAATAATAGGGTAGGTGATAGAGCCAAGGGATGTCAGAAGGCCGTCAGCAATTGTTTGCGGGTTAAGTGAAGGAATAAATGTCTTGTTTGTAAAGGACAGGTAAGCATCATTGGCCTGATCGGGTTCTGCTCCGATCACTTTGGCCTGCGGAAGAAAATAGTGGACTGCCAGAGAAGTCCCGCTTAGCAACCCGCCGCCGCCGACAGGAGCGAGGATCATGTCGAGGTCTTTAACTTCATCAATTAGTTCCAGGGCAGCAGTAGCCTGCCCTGCAATAACCTGTTCATTGTTATAAGGGTGGATCTCTGCTGAACCGGTTTGATCAAGAATCTCCCGCAGGGTGGATTCCCTGGCCTCAAGCGTGGGTGCACAAAAGCGTATGATGCCACCATAATCTTTTACTGCCGCTACTTTGACCTTTGAAGAGTTTTCCGGCATGACGATGTACGCTTTTGAATTCACCTGTGAAGCTGCCCAGGAAAGCGCCTGAGCATGGTTGCCTGATGAATGTGTGGCAACACCGCATGATCGTTGAACCTGGTCAAGTGATAAAACTGCATTGGTTGCACCACGTGCTTTGAAAGCGCCGACTTTTTGAAAATTCTCACACTTGAAAAAAAGTTGTGTATTGAAAAATGAATTGATGGTTGTTGAGGTAAGAACCGGAGTCCGGTGAATATGAGGAGAAATCCGCCTTGCAGCATCGAGAATCGTTGATGGCTGAATCCCTTTATTGGTAATCATTGTTTCCGATTTGCCTTGGAGATGATTTGGTCAACAAACCTGTCGCAAGCTTCGTCCAATTGTAAATAGACCTGTTCGAAAGCCTTAAGTTGATGATACCATGGATCACGCACGCCAAGATTTTGCCCCGGATACAGCAGGTTCAGCATATAATCAACCTTCGCTTTGTCTTCACTGTTCCTTGCAAGTTTCATGATATTTGTGAAATGGGAGGAATCCATCGCATAAATGTAGTCAAACTTATCGAAATCGCTAGCTGTAAATAATCTTGCCCGATGCCCGGATAAATCAATTCCCCTGATTCGGGCAACTTCCTGAGCTCTCGCATCGGGAGGATCGCCCACATGGAATGACTCGAACCCGCAGGAGTCGACCTCTGCAGGAATTTTGATTTTCCGTAATTTTTCGCGGAGAATGCCTTCAGCCATTGGCGACCGGCATATATTGCCGGTACAAACAAAAAGTATTTTTATCAATGGCTTATTCCCTTACAGTTTAATTCGCTTGTCAAGTTCTTCCACAAATTGTCTGAACTGTTTGTCAGTTTCAACGAGGTTGTTCACGGTACGGCAGGCATGCAGAACTGTTGCATGGTCTTTGTTTCCGCAATGGAGTCCAATGCTCGCAAGGGATGATTTGGTGTGCTTTTTTGAAAAATACATCGAGAGCTGGCGCGCCTGTACGATTTCCCGTTTCCTGGTTTTAGAGTAGATCATCTCTATCGGGATGTTGAAAAATTCGCAAACAACTTTTTGTATGTAATCTATTGAAACTTCTCGGGAGGTGTTTTTAACGAACTTGTCAATCATCTGCTTGGCAAGCTCCAGGGTGATTGTTTTTTTATTTAACGAAGATTGCGCAAGTAAGGAAATCAGGGCACCTTCAAGTTCCCGGATGTTTGTGTTTATATTATAGGCAATATATTCAATGACTTCAGGGGAGATTTGAATTCCGTCGTTATAAAGCTTTTTATGAAGGATTGCAATCCTTGTTTCAAGGTCGGGAATCTGAAGATCAGCAGATAAGCCCCATTTGAATCTTGACAAAAGACGAGGTTCGATGCCTTTCATCTCTACCGGCGGTTTGTCAGAAGTCAGGATGATCTGGTTACTCTTTTGATGAAGGTGATTGAAAATGTGAAAAAACACATCCTGGGTTTTTTCTTTGCCAGCCAGGTTGTGAATATCATCAAGGATCAGAACATCAATCATCTGATAGAAATGAATGAAATCATTTTGATTGTTATTTCTGACAGAATCGATGAACTGATTTGTAAATTGATCGGTGGTAACATAAAGCACAGTCTTCTCAGGAAAATTATTTTTTACCTGTAGTCCGATAGCATGCGAAAGATGGGTTTTTCCCAATCCGGTTACACTATATATAAGGAGTGGGTTAAACGCAGTTTTCCCGGGATTGCCCGCAATGGCAAAACCTGCTGATCTTGCCAGCCGGTTACAATCGCCTTCTATGAAATTATCAAAGGAGTAACTATCAATCAACTGAGAGTGTATCTTGATTTTTTTCAGTCCCGGAATGATGAAAGGATTAGGAATTTCCTTTGTGGTACCTCTGTTTACATCTATAGGCATAGGCACAGGCTGGTTTAATGGTACTTTACTGTCACCTGTCGGTACTTTGATCGTGATTGGCCCAGGTGCTGCATCAGAATTGTCAACGATGATGCTGTATTCTAAACGTCCTTCTGTTCCCAACTCTTTGCGGATGGTCTTTTTAAGCAAACCAATATAATGCTCCTCAAGCCATTCGTAAAAAAACTGACTTGGAACCTGAATCGTTAAAACATGATCCTGCATCTTCACAGCATTGATCGGAAGAAACCAGGTTTTGAAATTTTGATAATTTATATTGTCTTTAATTACTTTTAGGCAATTTTCCCAAACTTCAACTGCGTTCTTTTCCATTAATTAAATTACCATCAATGATTAAATGCCTTACTTTGTTGTATCGTTATATTTGTCAAGGTGTTGGAAATTGCCCTCAGGCAAAAAACTTCCTCTGTATAGCTGGCTGATTTAATTAACAAATTTTGGAAAAAAAAGTGGATAAAAAAAATAAATTACACTTGATTAATTAAAAAAAAGTTTTCAAAAATGTCATGCCAGTTCATGTATAAATGAACGTAATTGAGGCTATTTTGCATCCATTCAATGTATTGAATTTATATTGTATTGAGACAAAAATTTCTATGTGGAATGGTTATAAATAACCTGCAGCCTATCTTTCAATTAGTTAGGAAAATCAATAGTTTGACAACTTTTTTTTTGTGATAATTTTCAAATAAATATTAAGCTATCCGCTATTTGACTCTTAAAACAATGTCCTTCAACCTGTTCATTCTATTCTCAATTTTGGTCGCCTGACTTTTCCGAATCTGAAAATCGATTTCACATTTACCGGAAGCATTCTGATGAACAATTTTAGCACCCTCTTCTTTTAAAATCCTCATGATTTCATTCATCATTGGATATTCAAATATAACACAAAATTGAACCATGATGATTTTTTCAATAATTACCGCCTGATCCAGTGCCTCCCTGGCGGCTGTGCGATAGGCATGGATGAGCCCGGGTATCCCAAGTTTGGTCCCGCCAAAATACCTCGTGACTACTACCAGTATGTCAGAAAGCCCGACTGATAAAATCTGACCGTATATTGGTTTTCCTGCCGAACCCGAAGGTTCGCCATCGTCATTGCTGCGATAGAGCTGATTTTCGAACCCAAGGCGATAGGCATAGCAATGATGATTGGCGTCGTAGTAAGACTTTTTCAACCGCTCAAGGTTGAACTTTACCTCTTCCTCAGAAACTACGGGTATCGCAACAGCTAAAAATTTACTTGCTTTATCCCTGTAAACCCCATGGGATTCGCCTGCTATCGAAAGAAAAGAATCTTTTATATCGTCCATCGCGGCGAAGTTACTTTTATTTTTAATTTCGTGGAATGGCTCCTGCATCCAAATTGGTGAAAAATGTTATTGATGACTTCGATATAAATTTGAAAGGGATATATCCTGCCCGGGAAATCAGGCAATTTGTCTATATGTTGTTTGAAGAGTTCATGGGCTGGCAGAAAACAAAAATCCATTTATCGCCGGATGCTGCAATTCCCAATCACACCATAAACCTCTTTACTCTGGCATTGACAGAGTTAATAAATGGGAAACCAATACAATATATTCTTAAGAGGGCCTGGTTCGGCGGGATTCTGCTGAAGGTTGACGAACATGTGCTGATTCCTCGTCCGGAAACTGAGGAGCTCTGTTCAATAATCAAATCAGATCAATCCCGGAATGTGAATAAACAAATCTCCATCCTGGATATTGGTACAGGCTCGGGCTGCATTGCCATAAACCTGAAGAAGCATTTTGTCCAGGCTGAAATAACAGCTGTGGACTGCTCTGCAAATGCATTGAATATCGCTGCTGAAAATGCCACGGCAAACGATTGCACGGTTTTTTTCAAACACGCAGACATTCTTGATCAGCTTAAATGGAATATGTTTGGAAATTTCAACCTGATCGTTAGCAATCCTCCTTATGTTTTGGACAGTGAAAAAACAGCAATGCATCGCAATGTTACTGAATTTGAACCAGATCAGGCATTGTATGTAAGGAATCAGGACCCGCTTGTATTTTACAGGGCTATATGTGGCTTTGCATCAACCCACCTCATCTTACGAGGATCACTCTATGTCGAGATCAACGAAAAGTTTGGCAGGGAGGTAAGTGAGATGTTTAGCTCTTTTGGTTTTAAAGAAGTACGGATATTACTTGATTTTTTTGGCAAAGAGCGGTTTATTGCCGGAATTTCAGGGGCACCCGCAGGGTATTTATAAAAATATCATAATTGTCTTTCTCCGAAAACTGCAGTTCCAATGCGCACCATATTGCTGCCCTCTTCGATTGCAATCTGGTAATCGCCCGACATTCCCATCGAAAGAACGTTGAAAGTGTTAGTTTGTGCAAAATAGAATGACTTCAGCGTGATAAAATAATCATGCAGATTTCGAAACTCCTGTCTGACAAGATTCGTGTCATCTGAAAAGCTGCTCATCCCCATAACGCCGGTAATTGTAATATTTGCCATTTTCTTATATTCATCCGATTCGAGGATTAATCTTGCTTCTGCCATGGCCAGACCAAACTTTGTCTCTTCACTGGCAATATGAAACTGCAACAGGCAGTCGATTACACGATTATACTTACAAGCCTCCTTGTTGACTTCCCTGAGCAGGTTCAGGCTGTCAATGCTATGGATCAAACTGATGAAGGAGGCCAGGTGCTTTACCTTATTTGTTTGCAAATGCCCGATAAAATGCCATTGAATATCTGAAGGCAGCTGGGCTTGCTTGAGAACCAGTTCCCGGGCTTTATTTTCGCCAAAGATCCGGTTTCCGGACTGATATGCTTCATTCAAGGCAGAGAGAGTCTGCATTTTTGTCACTGTAACAATCGTTACATGATCAGGAATGAACTTCTTCAGTTTTTGTATGTTATCAGTTATACTCAAAGTAAAAGGGTTAAAGTATAACAAAAATACACATTTGAGCGAATGGGTCTATGGATTACCTTTGCATTTTTAAATATTATGAGAAAAATCGTTTTATCCTTTTTACGCCAACTCACCTTCTGGATCTTGTTTTTCAATCTGACCAGGCTGATTTTCCTGGTTTACTACATGAATATCATTGTTATTGAAAAAATCCGGATCACAGAGGTTCTTGGTGTTTTTTTCTATTCCTTTAAGCTCGATCTTGCCACCTCCTGTTATGTAATGATTATCCCATTTTTAATTCTTTCAGTTCAGTCTTTGTGGAGTCCGCGATGGCTCAACCTGGTCAACAGGATTTACACCGGCATTTTAATCACGATATATAGCCTTACAGCCGTTGGGGAAATGGGTATTTATGCTGAATGGAAAACCAAGCTGACATATAAAGTAATTAAATATCTCAGTCATCCCGGTGAAATTTTCAATTCTGCCGAAACAGGAACGTTTTATTTACTGGTTGTCCTGTTTATTGTTATTAGTGCAGGAACGATCCTGGTTTATAGCCAAGTATTTTATTTGAATATTGAAAGAGGCAACCGTAATGCATGGTTCTCCCTGGCCTTTGTGCTTATTGTCCCCGGTCTGCTCCTGATTGGATTGCGCGGAGGGGTGAAGGAGATTCCAATTAATCAGAGTGAGTCATATTATTCTGATCATAATATCCTCAATATCGCCTCTGTAAATAATGCATTCAATCTCTATATCAGCATTTTTGAGAATCTTCAGAATTTTAATTATAACCCTTATGTTTTTATGGATAAGTCTGTTGCAGCAGACATCGTGAAAAATATATTTAAAACTCCCTATGATTCTACTCAATCCATTCTTAAAACCAATCATCCGAACATTGTATTGCTGATCCTCGAAAGCTGGTCTGCCGATTTAATTGAAAGCCTGGGAGGAGAACCGGGAATTACACCTGAATTCAAAAAATTAGAAGCAAACGGGATACTGTTTACCCAGGTATATGCGTCAGGGGCGCGTTCAGAACAAGGAATGGCCTCAATTTTCGGTGGATTCCCGGCACATCCTGTAAGTTCCATAACAGTCCAGCCAGATAAATTTGTCAAATTGCCAAGCGTGGTCCAAGTCCTTAAAAACGCAGGTTACAGTTCGTCATTCTATTTTGGCGGCCAATTGATCTATGGCAATATTAAAAGCTATATCATTTTTAATGGGTTTGAGAAAATAATGGAAGGAGATAACTTCCCCAGGACCATGCCCCAGGGAAAGCTGGGTATTCATGATGAATATACCCTCAGTTATATGGCGGATGATATTGCCAGCATGAAGCAGCCTTTCTTTGCTACACTTTTCACACTCAGTACCCATTCACCTTGGGATCAGCCTTATGGCAGACCATTAAAATGGGGCGGTAATGAACATGAATACATTAACGGGGCATATTACACTGATCATTGCCTGGGTGAATTCTTTGCCACGGTAAAAACAAAACCATGGTTTGATAATACCCTTTTTATCATTGTTGCCGACCACAGCCATAATTCATACAGGAACTGGCATCCGTTTTCCAGGGAATATCATAAAATCCCATTGTTATTCTATGGCAATGTGATCAAGGACTCTTTAAGGGGTACAGTGGTAAATAAGCTTGGAAATCAGCATGATATTGCGGCAACTTTGCTTGGACAACTGCAATTGCCTGCCGGAGATTTTCATTATAGTAAAAATCTTTTCAACCCATTTTCACCTGAATTTGCTTACTATACGACGGAAGACGGTTTAGGTTGGATAAGGCCTTACGGTTATTTTACTTACGATAAAGGACCTGACTTTTACTATTGGTGGACAGATCCTGAACTTGCCGATTCAATCAAACAAGAAGGGAAGGCATATCTTCAGACTGTATTCGGAGAATACATGAATAACTGACGATTAATCCAGGGTGTGAACAACGAGACCGGAACGCAATTTGGGTTCAAACCATGTTGTTTTAGGAGGCATGATATTGCCTGAATCGGCAATGTCGATCAGTTGCTTCATTGAAACCGGGTAAAGAGCAAAAGCTGCTTTCATCTCTCCGCTGTCAACCCGTTGCTTCAACTCTCCAAGGCCACGTATCCCTCCGACAAAATCAATTCGCGTTGAAGTCCTGAGATCAGTAATATCCAGAAGTTCAGCCAAAACCAAACGCGAAAGGATGGTAACATCCAGTACTCCGATCGGGTCGGAGTCGCTGTAGGTGCCTTCTTTTGCGGTTAATGAATACCAGGAACCATCCAGGTATAATCCAAAATTATGCAGGGAGGTTGGTTTGTAAATTTCGTTCCCCTTTTTATCAATGGTAAAACCGGTTTCAAGCTTTTTCAGAAATTCATCATTGGTCAATCCATTCAAATCTTTTACAACCCTGTTATAATCAATGATTGAAAGCTGGTTGTCAGGAAAATGAACGGCCAGGAAGTAGTTATACTCTTCTGTGCCATTGTGATCGGGATTGTTCAGTTTCTTCTCATTCCCGACCAATGCCGCGGCGGCTGTCCGGTGATGCCCGTCGGCGACGTAGGTGAAAGGGACATTTTGCTTAAACTGCAATTTCAGATCAGCTATAATATCCTGGTTATCAATCACCCAAAATTGATGTCCTACGCCATCATCAGCTATAAAATCATATACCGGCTGATTCCTGTGAATGTACAATGCGACTAAAAAATCAATTTCGGCAACCGCAGGGTATGTAAAGAAAACAGGTTCCATGTTGGCATTGGTTATCCGAACGTGCTTCATCCGGTCTTCTTCCTTATCCTTGCGGGTCAGCTCATGCTTTTTGATAATCCCTTCAAGATAATCTGAAACACCTGCACAGCCTACAATTCCATATTGCGTTTTGCCATTCATGGTTTGGGCATAAATATACAGCAGTTCCTGATTATCGGCTATCAGCCATCCCTGTTTCCTGAACTGATCAAAATTCTCCTTTGCCTTATCATATACAGTTTGAGAATGGATATCCAGTGTTGGAGGCAAGTCAATTTCCGGTTTGATAATGTGAAGCAGTGAATATGGATTGCCAGATGCTTCCATTCTTGCTTCATCTGAGTTGAGCACGTCATAAGGCCTTGATGCAAGTGCCTTCACGATTGATACAGGAGGTCTCAGCCCTTTAAATGGTTTAAGTATTGCCATGCCAATAATGTGTCAGGTTTAGATAGAGAAAATTAGTATTAAGGGTAAGAAAGCATCGGAAGAGTCATCAATCCGGACCATCATCATCATCAAGTTCACCTGGTTTTACGCTGCGTTGCAAGGATCCGATCAGCGCACCAATCATTTTCGTCATTTCCATCAGGCGGTTCTTGGATTCATCATAAGCATCGTCATTGATAAAACCACGGCTGAGGGCAATTGAAGATACCACAACACATTCTCTGACAGAACTTTTGGCCATTTTAAGATAATATACAAACTGGCTCTTATTCCTCGATGAACCTTCTGCAATGTTTAAAGGAATACCATTTGCAGAGGTTATAAATCGCTCAAAAAACGATTTCATAAATGGATCATCCTTAGTGTTATTTGCCATTAAATACACCCAATCGACGTATTCAAGAGCTTTATGGTAGATTCTGAGATCTTCAAACCTAAAAAAAGTGGTTGGCCTTTCGTGTTCGTTTTCCATGGGTTAGCTCCTTAAATTGTATGTTTAGTTTACAAGGATGACATCATTTCCCTTGTTCATGCAATAATAGTAAAAATTTAAACCAATGGGCTATTTATTAACTTGAAAAGTTGTGTCTCCATCTTTTAAAAATGCAACAATCTGCCTTGCTGCAGCTATTCCTGCGTTAATATTGGCCTCTTCAGTTTGTGCACCCATTTTTTTGGGGGTAGAGAAAAACTTTGTTTTAAAACCCGATTCGATCTCACTTTTATTGGATGGTTCCACATCCGTGAGATAGGCGAAATCTTTTCTTTCCTGAAACATTTTCAACAGGTCGCCATCATGAATTACCTCAGCTCTTGCAGTATTAACAAGACATGCCGGGATTGGCATCCGCGAAAGCAGGGCGTAGTTGACAGATAGTTTTGTCTGACTGTTAGCCGGAATGTGAAGGGAGATAAAGTGGCATGTACTGTACAATTCTTCAACAGTGCCAATCCACTTCACACCATCTTTTTCAATATCCTGCCTGGAAATAAACGGGTCGAAAGCATAAACCTCCATCCCGAATCCCTTTGCGATCCTTGCCACGTTTTTTCCAACAAAACCGTAAGCATGGATGCCAAGTTTTTTGCCTGATAGTTCGCTTCCCGATTTACCATTGAAAAAACCACGTGCGTAAAAGACCATCATGCCAAGTGCAAGTTCTGCTACCGCATTGGAGTTTTGCCCAGGGGTATTCATGGCAACAACCCCTTTAGCTGTAGCTGCCTGCAGGTCGATGTTGTCGTATCCGGCACCTGCCCGAACAATGATTTTGAGGTTTTTACCCGCTTCAATTACCGCGCTGTCAGCTTTATCACTACGTATAATAACTGCATCAACATCCGCCACAGCGTTGATAAAATCGCCCTGGCTTGTGTAATTTTCAAGCAGGACCAATTCCAACCCGGCGTCTTCAATTACTTTACGGATACCTTTAACTGCTGCAGGAGCAAAAGCTTTATCAGTGGCAACCAATACTTTTTTCATATTTATCTGGATTTTTAGAAGGAGTTGCCAGGTTTGGAATCTCTTTCGACGAAAAGCACTGCCGACCCTCTGAAAGAAGCTGTCATGTTCTCCTTATCAGTTTTGTACGGTCTTTTGCCTGTCGAAATTGATTTGTTTTACGACAAACTCCCTGGATTAATATTAGGCGTTAGTGGCTTCAAATGAATGCATGGCATCAACCAGGGCCTGAACACTTTCAATAGGAAGTGCGTTGTAGGTGGATGCCCTGAAACCGCCAACCGACCGATGGCCTTTGATACCGATCATGCCCAGGGTTTTTGCAAATTCCATAAAGCCATCTTCCTTATCCTTATACTCGTCTTTCATCACAAAACAAATATTCATCAGCGACCGGTCCTTTTCAGCAACAGTCCCGACGAACATTTTACTGTTGTCGATCGCATCATAAAGAAGGTTTGCCTTTTTAATGTTCATGGCTTCAACAACTTTTACTCCGCCAAGGTTCTTGATCCAACGGAGGGTCTCAAGACACGTATAAATGGCGAATACGGGAGGTGTATTGTAAAGTGAAGGCTCCTTTGTATGGGTTGCATAGCTCAGCATGGAAGGCATTTTCCGTTCAACCCTGCCAAGCATCTCTTCCTTAAGAATAACAAATGTGACTCCGGCTGGACCAAGATTTTTCTGAGCACCGCCATAAATCATTGAGTACTTCGAAATATCGACCGGACGACTCAGGATGTCTGAAGACATATCGGCAATTAATGGAACCGGACTGTCCATGTCAGTATGAATTTCCGAACCATATATTGTATTGTTAGTGGTGATATGGAAATAATCTGCATCGCCGGGAATTGCATAACCTGTCGGAATATAATTGAAATTTTTATCCGAAGAGGAGGCAACAACATTCACATCGCCGAAGAATTTGGCTTCTTTAATGGCTTTCTGAGCCCATACCCCAGTTTCGAGGTAGGCAGCTTTTTTGTTAAGAAAGTTGTAGGGAATCATGCAGAATTGCATACTTGCGCCTCCTCCAAGAAAAATAATCTGATACCCTGAAGGAATGTTAAGGAGTTCATGAAATAGTGCAACAGTTTCATCAAGGATGGCTTGAAAGTCTTTGCTTCTGTGAGAAATTTCAAGCAGTGATAAGCCTGTGCCATTTAACTCTAAGATTGCTTTGGCTGAGTTTTCAAGGGCAATGCGCGGTAGGATGGAGGGGCCGGCGTTAAAATTGTGCTTTTTCATAAAATGTAAGTTTTAGATAAGATCTGAGATGTTGATTTAGTGGTGCAATAATAAGAAAACAAAGAAGACAAATTTAATGATATTTAAAAAATAAACAAAAAAATCTTATTGGTTATTTCTGATATCAATCCCCTTCATGAAAGACCAATAATTGTGCTTAAAAATAAAGCCATCATAAATGTCTCCGGCTGCCACATAAAACTGATATTGTCCATCCAGCTGAGGATCAAGCGGAACCATCCTGTCGCAAACGATAATCCAGGTATCCTTCATGGAATATTCAAATATCCTTTTTCTACTGTTCCATCGCTTATCCGAGGCTATTGACAATTTCTCATACTTGATGGACATGCTTGTTGTTGGAGCAAAGCGAAAAACGATACGGGTCATGTTACCTTCTCCGTAATCAGGAAATATCTTACAACCAAAATATGGTGCTCCGGTTTCACTAAAGGAGAGGATCTCAATTATTTTTTTGGTTATCAGCGAATTTCTGCCTGCCCAGCCAAGCAGTGTGTAGAATGTCTTTCCGGTTGCCTCTTCCCCCGGGATTATTTTATAATACAAGGCACCCTGCCAATGTAGGTGATCAAGAACCATTGTGTCGGGCATGTGCAAAGAATCAGAGAAATCAACCAATGGGAATATCTTAGCCGGGGTACTTCCGGTCATTTTAATGAATCCGTAAAACCTGGATCTACCATCGGAAGCTGGAAGGTTCCATTGAAAAATGCGGAATTTATTGTCGGGTGACAAGATTCTGGTAAGGGTCTTTAACGAGTCAAAAGGATAGTTGTCAGATGCAGGTAACGCTAATGCTATCCGAAGATCAGCAGAAAATTTTTGGTTGCAGAATGTCCTTGTACTGTCATCAGTGGCCCGGTTTAAGGCAGCAAGATCTTTGCACAGGGTTTCCTCGGCCTGCATGATGTTTTGAAAAACCTGGCCTTCTGTCGTGTTGAATTCTCCCTGAATCAGCAGACACAGCGGCAGGAGAAAAAGCAGTCGGGTCATCATAAATATAAACCTGGTTTCATTGTATTATGACTGGAAAATTGAGATTGCAAAGGTAGCTCAAAGCAAAATTACATTGTGATTATTTCAGCGGGATTAATGAACCTCATCCCCTGCACCCCTTCTCCTGAAGGAGAAGGGGACTGGGGTTGAGGTGTTTGGTTTAATACCCCGAATAATTGAAGTACATTTGCACAAAAATGAAAGTTATGGATCTGGCCGATCGTATCAAATCGTTTGAATTTTTGGGTGACAGGTTGCGCAGATATCATGAACATTCGGTTCAGGAGGAGATGAAACCTCTCATAGAGGCTGCTGCAAATGCATCAGCGTTCAACCAGTGGTTCACTCCCGAATTGATCACAGTCGCATTAAATAATCTTGGAAAAATATTAACCACTGAGAATTTGAACAGGTGGTTGTGGGTGTATGAAGATCGGTTGAAACAATTAGCCGGCCCTAAGACTATTGGGGTTGTGATGGCAGGAAACATTCCGGCAGTTGGATTTCATGATTTTTTATGCGTTCTGATCTCAGGACACAAACTGGTTGCCAAATTATCATCCTCTGATGACAAGCTTCTGCCAGCCATGGCCAGTATTTTGATTGAACATAATAATGATTGGCAGGATGTTATCCGTTTTACGTCGGGCCGGCTTGAAAATTTCGATGCCATCATCGCCACCGGAAACTCGAACACCTCGAAATATTTTGAATTTTACTTTGGCAAATATCCCCACATAATACGCAGGAACCGAAACAGCATTGCTGTAATCAATGGGAATGAAAGCAAGGTTGCTCTGCAGAGCCTCGCCGGGGATATCATGCTTTTTTTTGGAATGGGCTGCCGGAGTATCTCTAAGATATTCGTACCGGCCGGATATGATTTTGCAACCCTCATAAATTGCCTCGGTAAATATGAAGACTATGCGAATCATAACAAGTACAGGAACAACTATGAATATTACAAATCTATATTCCTGGTAAGCCAGGTGCCATTTATAGATACAGGTTTTCTCCTGCTAAAGGAAGATGCCGGTATGGCCTCCAGGATTGCCGTGCTCCATTATGCGTATTATGACCATCCTGATGAAGTTGTTCAGAGCATCAGCCAGCACAGCGAAGAGATACAATGTGTGATAAACAGCACAAAGTTGCAGGTAGAAACAAAACTTCCGGGGGAAGGACAGGTGCCGGATTTGTGGGATTATGCCGATCATGTTGATACAATGGAGTTTTTACTTTCAGTATTTTGATAAAATAATCTTGGAAATCAATTTATATTCATTACTTTTGCACCCTCATAAAAATACCACATTGCAATGAAAAAAGATATCCACCCGAAAGATTACAGACTGGTCGTATTCAAAGATATGTCTAATGAATACACTTTTGTTTCGAAATCAACCGTAAAAACAAAGGAAACCATCGTTTTGGAAGATGGTGTTGAGTACCCATTAATTAAATTGGAAATCTCTCATACCTCGCATCCTTTCTATACGGGTAAAATGAAATTGGTTGACACGGCAGGGCGTATTGATAAATTTAAGAGCAAGTATCAGAAGCATATCGATGACAGGAACGCAGCTGCAAAATAAATCAGTGCCACAATATTCTGAAGGAGCCTCTATTTTTCTCTGGAGGCTCTTTTTTATTTGTTTTATTTCCTATTTTTGCATGAATGAACCACTGATATTTGATTTGCCATAATTCTTCCACAAAATGAATTACATACTGTTTGATGAAAGTATCGTCCGGACAAACTTGCTGCCACTGACATTTACCCGGCCTGTTTCGGATATCCGCATCGGGATTCTTACTATCCGCGAAAAATGGGAAAAGCACCTGAAATCGCCAACTTCGTCACTGACCGACGCGTATCTGAGTGCGAAATTTCCGATTGTTAAAATGTCGGAAAATATTCTGATCAATGGATCTATATGCCCCAATGATGAAATTGTTGAAGCGATAAAAAATCTCAAACCGAATCAAACGGTAGTTTATAACGACACCATTATTGCCCTGCACATCACAGCAGAAGAGCTCGACAATATTGGCGACACTGCCTCACAAGGCATCGAAGAGATCCAGATTTCTGAAGCTCCGATCAAAATAAATCATACCTGGGAAATATTTTCGAAGAATGAGATTGCTCTTACAGATGATTTTAAGTTGCTTACCAAGGGAAGAAAATCACAGAAACTAAGTGAAACGAATCGGGTTTTAGGACTGGAGAATATCTTTGTTGAAAAAGGAGCCAGGGTTGAATGTGCGGTGCTGAATGCTACAACAGGGCCAATCTATATCGGAAAAGATACTGAGATCATGGAAGGGGCAGTAATCCGCGGCCCGTTTGCCCTATGTGAAGGAGCTGAGGTGAAAATGGCTGCTAAAATATATGGCGCTACCACAATCGGCCCTTTTTGCCGTGTTGGCGGTGAAGTGAATAATTCTGTTATGTTTGGCTATTCCAATAAAGCCCATGACGGATTTCTGGGACATTCGGTAATTGGGGAATGGTGCAACCTGGGGGCCGACACGAACACCTCCAATCTAAAAAACACTTACGACACCGTTCGACTCTGGAGTTATGGCAAGCAAACTTTTATCAATACACACCTGCAATTTTGTGGATTGGTCATGGGGGACCATTCAAAATGTGCCATTAACACGATGTTCAATACAGGAACAGTGGTAGGGGTAAGTGCGAATATTTTCGGCTCAGGATTTCAGAGAAACTTCATTCCCTCTTTTACCTGGGGAGGTACTGCCGGTCATACCAATTACAGCATTAAAAAAGCAATGGAGGTGGCAGAAATAGTTTTTAAACGTCGCCGGCGCCTTTTTAACGACATTGAAATAGATCTTCTGACCAATGTCTATAATCTTACCCTTAAGAACAAGTACCTTTAAAAGGCAGACAACAATTTCTTGGCACATTTATTGACATTCCGTAAAATCCTGGTTTTTTCAGGGCGAGTGATATTATGACATATTGAACACTATGGAGAATCAGTTGGGACCTAACGGATTGATATTTTCTGATTTAATTGACTCAGAAACTGAATTTATACCATTAATGTCATCGGAGGATGAAGAAGCAATGAACACGGAGGAAGTACCTGAGGTTCTTCCAATTCTACCTTTAAGGAATACCGTACTATTTCCGGGTGTGGTAATTCCGATCACAGTTGGCCGCGATAAGTCAATAAAGCTTATCCGCGAATTTTACAAAGGAAGCCGTACCATTGGCGTAGTTGCACAAAAGGATGCCAATATTGAGGATCCTGAATTTGCTGACCTCAACCAGGTCGGAACAGTGGCACATATTATCAAGATACTGCAAATGCCGGATGGCAGCAATACGGCCATTATTCAAGGCAAACGACGGTTCGCGATCAACGAACTGATCCAATCCGAGCCTTATATCATGGCATCTGTATCAGCATTTGAGGCTCCTGTTGTAATTCCGACTGATAACGGGGAATTCAATGCACTCATCGCCTCGCTTAAAGACCTGGCAATCCAGATCATTACTAAATCTCCCAATATACCCTCGGAGGCAGCTTTTGCCATAAAAAACATTGAATCACCCTCCTTCCTGGTTCATTTTATTTCATCCAATCTAAATGTCGACCTCGACGAAAAACAAAAACTACTTGGTATTGCCGATTTACCAGAGTGTGCCAACCTCGTGTTGACGCTTTTGACTAAAGAACTACAACTGGCAGATCTGAAACAGCAAATTCAAAATAAGGTTAAAACAGACCTTGATAAACAGCAACGTGACTTCTTGCTGAACCAGCAGTTGAAGACTATCCAGGAAGAG
Source organism: uncultured Draconibacterium sp. (assembly GCA_964355945.1). GTDB lineage: Bacteria > Bacteroidota > Bacteroidia > Bacteroidales > FEN-979 > CAIVAT01. The sequence continues at coordinate 30,780 of CAYHGE010000009.1, read as the reverse complement.
CTCGGCGGAAGCCCTAATTCACAGGAAATTAGTGCACTGCGCGAACAGTCAAAGGATAAGAAATGGTCAAAGGAGGTTTCCGAAGTCTTTGAAAAGGAGATGATCAAACTTCAGCGGATGCACCCGATGGCTGCAGAATATTCAATCCAGACCAATTACCTGGAAACGCTGGTTCAGCTTCCATGGGGTGAATATACACATGATAATCTGGACCTTCAACATGCTCAGCAGGTGCTCGATGAGGATCACTTCGGACTTGAAAAGGTAAAAGAACGTATCATCGAACACCTCGCGATTATTAAGCTGAAACGTGACCTTAAATCGCCAATCCTTTGCCTGGTAGGCCCTCCCGGCGTTGGAAAAACATCATTGGGAAAAAGCATTGCCAGGGCAATTGGCCGGAAATATACCAGAATGTCGCTTGGCGGGCTTCGGGATGAGTCCGAACTGCGTGGTCATCGTAAAACCTATATTGGCGCAATGCCAGGTCGCATTTTGCAAAGTCTGAAGAAAACGAAAAGCTCAAATCCGGTTTTTGTCCTTGATGAAATCGACAAGGTGATGGGGATGAACATCAATGGAGATCCGCAGGCTGCATTGCTTGAAGTTCTTGATCCTGAGCAAAATAGTGCTTTTTATGACAATTACCTTGAAATTGAATATGATCTCTCGCGGATCATGTTCATTGCAACGGCTAACACCCTCAGCACGATTCACCCTGCCTTACGCGACCGCATGGAAATTATTGATATCCCTGGATACCTGGTTGAAGAGAAGGTCGAAATTGCCATCCGCCACTTGTTGCCGAAGCAATTGAAAGAGCATGGGGTAAAGAAAAATCAAATTCTGTTCAGCAATGATCTCATTACCAGGATTATCGAAGATTATACCAGGGAGTCGGGTGTGCGCATGCTCGAAAAAAGTATTGCGAAGATCATCCGAAGCAAAGTGAAGGCAATTGTAACCAAAGAAAAGTTTAACAAAAAGCTGGAGGAAGGTGACCTGAAGAAGATCATGGGAATTCCGATTTTCCAGGCAGATAAATACATCTCCAACAAGGTTGCGGGCGTTGTAACAGGGCTGGCATGGACCATGGCCGGAGGTGAAATCCTTTTCATAGAAGTGAGCCTGAGCAGAGGCAAAGGTGATCTGACACTGACCGGTAACCTGGGAGATGTGATGAAAGAATCAGCATCCATTGCACTGGCTTATCTCAAGTCACATTCTGAAACTTTTGGTATTGATCCGGGTGTATTTCAGAACTGGAGTGTGCATATCCATGTTCCTGAAGGTTCCACCCCCAAAGATGGACCTTCGGCGGGGATTACGATGTTTACTGCCCTTGCATCTGCATTCACACAATTTAAGGTTCGCGAACGCCTTGCCATGACTGGTGAAATAACTTTGCGGGGAAAAGTGTTGCCGGTAGGAGGGATTAAGGAAAAAATGCTGGCAGCCAGACGTGCAAACCTCACCGACATTATCCTGTCGAAAGAGAATAAAAAAGATATTGATGAGATAAAACCCGAATATATTCAGGGGCTTACATTTCATTTTATCGATGAAATGCAGGAGATAAAAGAACTTGCTCTGCTTAATGATCGGATTGAAAACCCTCTTAAACTGACCTACGAAAAGTAATTAAGTTACTTGATAAGTAGCATTTTTCTGGTATCCATAAACCCATCTGCCTGCATTCTGAGCAGGTAAAATCCGGGGGATAATCCATGGTTTACCCACTCAAATTGATATTTACCGGGAAGATGCACCTTGTTTACCGGGCAATCCAACATCTGGCCATTACTGTCGAAAATAGCAATTACAATGGCTGACTGTGATCCGACTTCATAAGAAATTACAGTAGAATTGTCGAATGGATTTGGTGTGTTCTGGCCCAGGCTGAAACCTGTTTTCCCTGAGACTGACTCAATGTTATAAATGGTTGCAGCCTGTTTTAGAAGTATATTGCGGAAAGGATCAAATACAAGATTGACAGGCTTTTTCGAAAATGCAAATCCAAACTCCTGGTGATTCTGGTCGTTCATAATCCTGATCAGCGAATCTGTTCCATCGCTGAAGCTAATCTTTAGCTGCAATGGCATTTTGAAAAAAACAGGATCAGTCTGGGTTTGATTTACAATAAACGAAACCCTCCAGGAATTTTCACCGATACTGTCAGTATCAAATGTATTTTGGTAGACCGGATGATTTGGGCTGTAAACCCATTCCTCAAAAAACCAATTCAGGTCTTCCCCTGCCACCTGGCAAGCCTTTTCTACAAAATCCTGTGTGTAAGCATTTTTGAACATCAGGTTACTGTCTGTGGCGTAATCATACATCACCTTGAAAAACAGGCTGTCACCGATCACATATCGTAACTGATGCAGCACACATGCTCCTTTATTATAGGTAATTGCCTGGTTATACAATGTGTTACCCGACGGGGTATTGATGGCCCACTCAGGATGGTATAAAGGCCATTTGGGGTTATGTGCCAGGTAGTAATTTGCCAGCGAATTCATACTGGCCTTATAGGCATCGTAACCCGCGGCGTGTTCAACCCATAAATTCTGACAATAGGTGCCAAAGCCTTCGTTGAGCCAGATATCTGCCCACGTTCCACAGGTTATTAAATCGCCGAACCATTGATGCGAGTGTTCATGCGCGATCAGGTTCACATCACTGTAACCGCCTGGCATGAGATTGACCATGCTCTGATTTTCCATACCTCCCCAGGGGAATGAGCCGTTCAGTGTAGCAAACCCAATCTTTTCAAAGGGGTAGTCGCCGAATTTTCCGGAGAAAAAATCTGTCATCGGGTTGATGATGCTGTCAATAATAGAAATTTTCTCCCCGGGCTTGTAATAAATTCGGATCGGAATGCTGTCGCCCGGATTAGACAATTTATGCCAGTACGTGGTATGAACCTGAAAGTTCAGAGCAGAAGTGAAGGTAATCAGGTAGGTTGATACCGGGATGTTGCTTTTCCAGTGATAGACAAGTGTATCCGCTGTAATAGTTGAGTCGGCAAGAAATCCGGTTGACCCTAGCCTCACAGATAATGGAACCCTGGCAATCAGCTCCCAGGTAGCTTTATCCGATGGCCGATCCCAGGAGGGTAACCATTTTCGGGCACCTTCCGGTGGTGAATCCGTGAAGACAAAGCCGGAAGAGACAAAAAAACCGTTATCATTCACGTTTTTATGCTTGTAAAATATTTTGGCTTCAACGACCTCCCCGGGTTGATATGTACGATCCAACATGATGTTCAGCATGTTGTTCTCGTGTGTGAAGGAGATACCTGCCAAACTGACAGAATCGAAGGTCAGTGATTGTATATTCGCATTAAGCTGGATGGAATTCAGAGATGAGTCGACTTTGAAGGTAATTACTTCTGTTGCTGTAAAAGCTTTAGAAAATGGTGTCTTAAAACAAGGATATAAATTGATGTCAAGTTTGTATTTTAACACATCAAAACTGTGTTTTGTATAAAAATGAGCAGTATCCTCTGGCTGAAAACCGGAAATTGAGGCATATCCTGAACTGGTAGCTGCCAGAAACAACACCAAAACCAAAAAAAGCAAGAATCTCATGGACCTATTTAATTATTACCATTTTTTTAACTAGTTCGAAACTACCGGAAGAGAATTTATAAAGATAAGTTCCTGATGCAAGCTTTGAGCAATCGAGTTTGACCTCATAATCTCCGGGAAGCTGTTTGTGGTCCACCAGACGCATAACGACAACTCCGAGCAGGTCAGTAACCTCCAGTTTTACAAACATGGGTTGATAGAGTTCATAACGGATCACCGTTTCATTGGTTGCCGGATTCGGAGAGTTCTGAAAGAGGAATGGAACACCTGCATCTGAAATGTCGTCAGCCATGCCAACAATGGTATTGCCGCCCTTCAGAACTATTTGTTTGTCGTTGTCAAATCTGAAAAACACGGGTTGTTTCCCGAATGTCCACCAGAATTGCTGAAAGTTCACATCATTCATTACCCTGATTGTAGTATCGGCACCATCAGCAAACCTGATATAAACCTCCACAGGCATTTTGAAAAACGGGGCATTGGTTTGAACCTGTTTCATGTGAAAATTAACCTTCCACTGACTGTTGCCAAGATCCTGAAAATTATATGTATTCTGATATATCGGATGATTTGGCTGATAAATCCATTCGTCAAAAAACCAGTTATAATTCTCACCGGTTACCTGGTTCACTGTGGCATTAAAGTCGGAAATGGTTGCAGATTTATACTTTAATGTTGTATCGGCACAATAAGTTTGAATCGTTTCAAAGAAGAGTGAGTCGCCCAGTACATAACGCAACTGATGCAGCACGCATGCCCCTTTCATATAGGTTATAGCGTAGTCGAACAAAACATTGTTCGAAGGTGTGGTGATCGCCCATTGTGGATCAGAGATTGCCCAACCGGGATTGTTCGAGAGATAATAACTGGCATCGTTATTTATATCAGATTTATAGGCTCCGTAGCCCTGGTAGCTTTCATACCAGTAAGCTTCTGACCAGGTAGCAAACCCTTCATTAAGCCAGATGTCTGCCCAGGTACTGCATGTTATCATATCCCCAAACCATTGGTGTGCATATTCATGTGCGGCCAGGGCTTCATCCCAGCAACCGGGGCAAAGGCTTGTTAAAGTCTGATTTTCCATGCCTCCCCATGAAAAGTCGCTGTTAAGTGTCGCAAATCCGTTTTTCGTAAAAGGGTGTTCAACGAATTTTTGGGAAAACCAGGTTGTCATATCCGACATGATAGAACTAACAGGAAAAGGGTTCTCCCCAAGATTGAAATAGTATCTCAGCGGAATGCTGTCGGCAGGATTGCTTAATTTGTGCCAGTATCCAATGTTCAACTGGTAATTAACTTTTGATGTGATAACCATCAGGTATGTTGCGACGTTTTCATCTGAAATCCAATGATATGTGAGAACGTCTCCAACAAGGGTAGAATCGGCAAGCCGTCCGTTAGACCCAAGTTTTACATTGGCTTTGACTTTGGCAGTCAGTTCGAACATCGCTTTGTCAGATGGCTGATCCCAGCATGGAATCCAACGTCGGGCCCCTTCAGGTTCACAGTCGGTGAACACAAATCCTCCGTTTACATAAAAAGCCTGGTCCTGGACATTTTTATGCTTGTAATATATTTTTACATTTGCTGATTCTCCCACATTGTACGTGCGATCAAGCTGAATGTTAAGATAATCATTGGCATGGGTGAATGAAACCCCTGCCAGGCGTACAGAGTCAATGGTAAGTGAGTAATTCTCAGCATTGAGTTTGATAGAATTCAGCGAGGAGTCAACTTTAAATGTAATAATGACTGAAGCGGAAAAATTTTTGGGATAAGGCGCTGAATAACAATTATAAAGATCAATGTCTAATGTGTACTTGATGACATCATAGGAATGCCGGGGCCCTGAATTTGGGTTCAGAGGCTTGCGGGAAAAATTCTGAACGCTGGTCTTCTTTTTGGCGCAATAGGCTGCACCCCGGGAAGTTGAAAAATCCTGGGCATTTGAAAGATTGGTTACGCAGAAAAGGATCAGAGTCAGAGAGATGATTAGTTTCATAGTAAATTATATTTGAGGTGGTTCTGAACAACAAAAATAGTGCTTTTTTTACTGAGGGTCTTCATTTTCCATGCCATTATTGAAAAACAAATATTTTTGCACTGGTCTTATGAATAAAATAAATATCTCCCTGTTAATAATCAGTTTTCTATGTTATTCCTGCTCTTCCTTTGACCGGGAGGAAGGCAAAAGTGTATTCCGCTATAACGAGGCTGCCAATATCAGCACCCTGGATCCTGCCTTTGCGAAAGATCAAGCCATTACCTGGGCGGCAAATCAACTTTTCAACGGGCTGGTACAATTGGATGACCAGATGAAAATAGTTCCGTGTATTGCCCGATCGTGGAATATTTCGGAATCAGGTCTGGAATATGTCTTTCATCTGCGGAATGACGTCAGTTTTCATGAGAGCAAGGCATTTTCCGATGGGAAAGGCCGCCGGGTGATTGCAGGTGACTTTGTATATTCATTCCGGCGCATCATCGATCCCGCCGTAGCTTCTCCCGGGGTTTGGCTATTCAACAACCTGGACAGATCGATGGGAATTCATGCGTTTGAAGCCCCCGATGATTCAACATTTATCATACATCTTGCAAAACAATTCCCACCATTTCTTAGCTTACTCAGTATGCAGTATTGCGCTGTGGTTCCGCACGAAGCAATTGAGCTATATGGTCCTGATTTCCGTCGAAACCCTGTTGGTACAGGGCCTTTCAGATTCAAAATGTGGAAGGAGGGGGTTAAACTGGTCCTTTTAAAGAATGAAACATATTTTGAATATGAACGTGGTGTGAGGTTGCCTTTCCTTGATGCAGTTGCCATTACTTTCGTCCCTGACAAACAAACTGCCTTTCTTGAATTTATAAAAGGCAACCTTGATCTGATGTCAGGAATCGATCCTACCTATAAAGATGAGCTACTCACGGGTGAAGGGCGATTGCAGGCCAAATATCTCTCAAGGATCAACTTGATAACACAGCCATATCTTAACACTGAATATTTGGGATTTATGGTTGATGCATCGAATAAGAGCATAAAGGGTTCCATCACTGACAAAAGAATCAGGCAGGCAATAAATCTTGCATTTGACCGAAGTAAAATGATAAGGTATCTGCGAAATAATATCGGGGTACCGGGATGCCAGGGAATAACCCCTAAAGGCTTGCCCTCATTTGATTCATCGCGTATATACTATGATTACGATCCGGCAAAAGCACGGCAACTGCTTGCTTCTGCCGGCTTCCCTGACGGAGAAGGACTGCCGCCGATCACCCTTACCTCAACGGCCGATTACCTTGATATCTGCAAATATATTCAGCACCAGGTTTCAAGCATCGGCATTGTCCTGAAAATTGAGGTCAGCCCGCCCGCAGCAGTTAAAGAGATGAAGTCGGAAGCAAAATTGCCGTTTTTCCGGGCCTCCTGGATTGCAGATTATCCAGATGCAGAAAATTATCTGGCCATGTTTTATTCGAGAAATTTCTGCCCCAATGGTCCGAATTATACCCATTTTTCAAATAAGGAGTTTGACCTGTTGTACGAAAAATCGATGGCTTCGATCGATGACTTGGTTAGATATACGTACTACAGGCAAATGGAAAATATCATGATGGAGGAGTCCCCTGTGGTGGTCCTGTATTACGATCAGGTACTTCGGTTTGTTCAGAAAAACGTGCATGGGCTCGGGAGTAATGCCATGAATCTCCTGACCTTGAAATATGTTAAAAAGTCAAAGTAAGCCCGTCGTAAGCTAATTTCACATAATCAGGTAATTGAGGATTAATGTAATGATACAGTCCCATCTGATGGCTGATGTGCGTCAGGTAGCCTTGTTCGGGTTTGAATTCATCCATTAGCGTCAGTGCCTCTTCGAGGTTAAAGTGGGAATAGTGTTTTTGTTGTCTGAGAGCATTTAACACGATGATTCGCGAGCCTCTGATCTTTTGCTTCTCCTTCTCTGATATATGAACTGCATCTGTGATATAGGTGAAGTCGTCGATGCGAAACCCGAAAACAAACTGATTGTTTTGATAGTGCAGCGCCCTGATCGGAATAATTTCGTGTCCGTTGACCCGGAAAGGCTTGTTGGTTAATTTGTGGAGAACAATCGCCGGAACACCCGGATATGGCTTTTTTTCAAAAGCATAAGAGAACTCCATTTTTATAATACGCTGAACATTAGTGGAAGCATATACCTGGACAGGCTGCCGATGGATGTAGTTAAATGCCCTCACGTCATCCAGACCACCAAGATGATCCTTATGCCCATGGGTCATCAGGATGGCATCAATACTGCAAATGTCGGCTCTCAGCATCTGCTGCCTGAAATCAGGACCACAATCAATTACAACCCTCCATCCATCTTTTTCAATGGTGATCGACGATCGCAATCGTTTGTCATGCAGGCTGTCAGATTTGCAAACCTCACAGGTGCAGCCAATAACCGGCACCCCTTGCGACGTTCCGGTGCCCAGAAAGGTAATGTTCATTGATATTTTTTTTCGGAACTTCGCAAAATTATATTTTATTAACACACCAACTGATACTTTGTCGTAAGACTGGCCGTTTATAATGAACATCATTGATTTTTGTAAGGTTCATTCAGAATTGTTAACTTTGCAAATCAGTCTAAATGAATAATTAAACTGAATAATATGTTTGGTAACCTTAGAGTTAAAATTGGTCAGTATTATTACAGGAAAGAGCAGGCACGTTCTGAGCGTCATTGCAAGATGACCAACCTGAAGGATGCAAAGCGGATTGGGATCCTATACACACTGGATGAGGTTCCTGATTATGATCGGGTTTCCGAATTTGTTTCACAGTTGCAGGGAGACCACAAAGAGGTGAAAGCTCTGGGTTTTGTAAAGAACAGAAATCTTGTTCAAAGGTTCCTGCCGAAATTATCCTACGATTTTTTTTCAAACCGGGACTTGACCTGGTTTTACAAACCTATACATACCCAGGTTAAAGATTTTATTGAGAAAGAATTTGATTTGCTGATAGATCTTAGTTTACACGATAATTTCCCGCTGAAGTACATTTCAGGACTGTCAAAAGCATTATGCCGGGTTGGAAAATTCTCAGAAAAGAATTCGGAATATTATGATCTGATGATTGATCTGAAACCAAGCATGACTTCAGAAGAATATCTTGGTCAGGTTCAATACTATCTTACTGTGATACAAACCCATGCGAAAAGGATCCCATAAATTTAAAGGTACAGGTGTTGCCATCATAACTCCTTTTAAAAAATCAGGAGCTATCGATTTTGATGCATTTGAAAAAACAATCAATTTTATCATTGGTGGTGGAATCAGCTATATCGTTGTGCTGGGGACAACAGGAGAGTCATCAACCATATCGAAGCCTGAAAAAAAAGCCCTTGTTGAATTTGCCGTCACCATCATAAATAAACGGGTTCCGTTGGTGGTTGGGATTGGCGGAAACAGCACTTCAGATGTCGTCTTAGCGATTCACAGAACCCCTTTCAAAGGGGTCGATGGAATCCTTTCAGTGTGCCCGTATTATTCCAAACCACAACAGGAGGGGATTTATCAGCATTTTAAAATTATTGCTGAAACAAGCCCTGTTCCTGTCATCCTTTATACTGTTCCGGGCCGGACATCCAGCAATATTGCAGCCAGTACGACCTTGCGGCTTGCAAATGATTGTCAGAATATCGCAGGCATCAAAGAAGCATCCGGGAATTTTGACCAGATTTTCCAGGTCATTAAATACCGGCCAAAAGATTTCCTTGTCCTCTCTGGGGATGATGGTTTGACTTTACCGCTGATTGCTTCCGGAGCTGACGGAGTGATCTCTGTAACTGCGAATGCATTTCCAAATGAATTTTCACAAATGGTCAAATTTGCCATTGAAGGTGACTTTAAATCAGCCAGGGCAATACATTACCGATTGATCGACTTTACAAATGCGTTATTTGCCGACGGCAGCCCTGCCGGCATTAAAGCAGCCCTGGAAATTAAAAATCTTTGCCATAATTACCTTAGGCTTCCGCTTGTCCCTGTTAATACTGAAGTTTACCAGGTTATTCATCATTACATTGATCAAATTTAAAGTTAGCATGAAGTACGTTCTACCAGTATTGCTTACAATGATATTTGTTGGGCTCTTTCGACCTTCTTATTCTCAGGATTCCCGGGAGAAAATCCTTGACAGCCTGTTTAAAGAGAGGAGTGAGGTGTTTTTTACCTTTAAAATTACTGACAGGGAGGATGTTCATCTACTGACCCGACTGATTTCGATTGATAATGTCAAAGGCAAAACGGTTTTCGCTTATGCAAACCGGAAGGAATTTGGTGATTTTCTGCCGTATGACTTCGACTATAAAATACTTCCCCCGCCAGGTAAACTATTAAGTAAATCTGAATTGGAGCCTTTTGCCAGCAAAGATGTTGCTGATGATCGGACAATTTGGAATTTTTATCCTAATTATCAGCAATATCTTGATTACATGGTTGGATTTGCTTCAGCCAATCCGGGTATCTGCAAACTAGATACAGTTGGTGTTTCAATGCAGGGGCGGCTAATCCTCAGCCTGATAATAAGTAAGAATGTAAATCAGGAAGAAGCTGAACCTCAATTTCTCTACACCTCGAGCATACACGGAGACGAACTTACCGGATATGTGCTGATGCTGCATCTGATAGATTATCTCTTAAGTAATTATGGAATTGACCCTGTTGTTGACAACCTGATCAATACAACAGAAATTTGTATAAACCCCCTCGCAAATCCTGACGGAACCTTTGCCGGAGGAAACAGCTCTGTATATGGAGCTGTTCGGTACAATGCAAACAACATCGACATTAATCGCAATTTTCCTGATCCAAAGGTTGGCCCGCACCCTGATGGAAATGCCTGGCAACTTGAAACTGAAAATTGGATGTCGTATGCCGAAAACAACCATTTTACAATGTCTGCGAATTTTCATGGCGGTGCCGAGGTGTTCAACTATCCATGGGATACCTGGGTGAAACTCGCAGCTGATGATGACTGGTGGCAGTTTGTTGGCCGTGAGTGGGCCGACACGGTGCATCAGCATAGCCCGGCGGGTTATTTTGATGACCTGGATAACGGCATTACCAATGGTAATGCCTGGTATGAAATCAATGGAGGCAGACAGGATTACATGAACTACTGGCATAATTGTCGTGAAGTGACACTTGAGATATCTAATATTAAATTGCTGCCGGTAAGTCAGTTATTGTCTTTTTGGGATTACAATTATCGCTCCTTTTTAAATTTTATCAAACAATCACATTATGGTATTAGTGGTATTGTGAGCGATACCGTCAATGACATGCCGGTTGCGGCTAAAGTGTTTATCATGGGGCATGACAGGGACTTTTCAGAAGTTTACTCGCGCAGTACAACGGGATTTTATGCCAGACCGATTTTCGAAGGAACTTATGATGTGACCTATTCCGCACCCGGATACTACACCAAAACCATTAAAGATGTCAGTGTATTTAACAGGACAACAACGAATTTGAATGTGCAGTTGAGGCCGCTCACCTATGATGCGCAGGACAAGAGTGTCAGCTCCGTATTGGTTTATCCTAATCCAAATAATGGTCACTTCAGGCTTGTTTTACCTGACAGCCCGATCAATCCTTCGAGTTCAATTCAGCTACTCAACTCGCTGGGTAAAGTTGTTTATTGCAGAGAGGTTAACAGGATAACCGGTAATTCATCGGTTGAAATAGATATTCCGAATGTCTCAGATGGTCTGTATTACCTTAAATTCAATTCAGGATACAGGATTTATATCGATAAGCTGATTGTAAAAAAGTGATGTTACACCTGGCCTGCCAGAGATATCAACATCAGCCATGCGTCAGCCAGGTTACAATCTGATTCCGATTCCCAGAATAATTCTAAATGCAATAAGCATCAGCAGTGTGGCAACTGCCAGTAACTGCAGCCGGGCTATCGTTTTTTTTTCTTCATCGAAATAGAGATCCTCAATCGTCATACTTCTCATCAGCAGAGGTATGAGAAACAAGAGCATTGATAAATTAAGGCAAAGATCAAAATAGTTGAATTTCGGAAGCTTTATCAATAAAATAACGACGTTGCCAATTAAAAACGGAAGAAAAAACTGGCTGAAAATAAATTTGGTCCGGTAAGCCTTTCGCAAATCGTTAAAGTAAATATTTGCTGAATACATTGAGGGCCGGGCCATTGCAATACCGAGGGTGAACATGGCAACGAATCCGAGTATGGTTAAAATGACTTTACCCGTATCCATCAGGAACATGTATAGGATTACAAAACCGAACCCCTTGTTGAGAATTGAACCAACAAGGATCTCACCAAAGAACCTGGTCATTGCATGGAAAATCATCCAAAGCAGCAA
>CAYHGE010000009.1:14470-18700 GCA_964355945.1 uncultured Draconibacterium sp. | reverse complement strand
ATAACCCCTGAACAGAATATTCCAAAATTTTCACGCAGGTCTGAAATGACCAGTGTTGCCTCGAGAATGCCTCCTTTTAGATATACAGGTGTAACAGGTGATTGAGTCTTCCCGATATCGAAGCCTTTTTCACGCAAACCGGTTTGTAATGCGTTGACAATTGTCCATAGTTTTTCACGCAATTCAGGATGATTTCTGATTAGTTCCAGGCGTTTCAATGAACCCACGACCATAGGCAGTGGGAGAGACTTCGCATAAATCTGCGACCGCATATTATATGTCAGGGATCTGATGATTCTCTTTTCGCTGGCAACAAATGCCCCGATACCTGCCATTGCCTTGGCGAATGTTCCAAAGTAAACATCAACTCCGTCCATCACATTCTGTTCCTGGCTGGTTCCCGCACCGGTACTGCCCATGGTGCCAAACCCGTGTGCATCATCTACCAACAGCCGGAATCCATACTTTTCCTTGAATTGAAGAATCCCTTCGAGATTTCCAAGATCGCCGGGCATTCCAAAAACACCTTCGGTTATTACAAGAATACCACCACCCGTTGCATCCGCCACTTTTCTGGCATGCTTTAGCTGGCTTTCGAATTTCTCCAGGTTATTGTGAGGGAAAACAAATCTTTTGCCGAGATGCATGCGCAGGCCGTCGAGGATGCATGCGTGTGATTCTGAATCATATACCACAACATCGTGACGGTCAAGCATGGCGTCGATGATCGAAACCATGCCCATATATCCGAAGTTGAGGAGATAAGCAGCTTCTTTATTCTCAAATGCAGCCAATTCCTGCTCAAGTTGCTGATGGTAGTTTGACTGGCCCGACATCATTCGTGCGCCCATGGGGGCTGCAAGTCCAAACTCTGCAGATGCATCAGTGTCGGCTTTCCTTACTTCAGGGTGATTTGCAAGGCCAAGATAGTTGTTGAGGCTCCAGACCAACATCGGTTTTCCTCTGAAATACATACGGTTTGATATATCTCCTTCCAGTTTAGGGAAAGAATAATAGCCATAACCCTGGTCTGCATATTTGCCCAGAGGCCCCATGTTGCCGGCAACTTTTTCGAAAATATCCACGTTTCTTATGAATTAAATGATACGATTATTAATGATTATTTCAATTTGCAAAAGTACCAAAAAACAAATACTTTTTCATAAGAGGAACCGTTTGTAACTGTTTATATTATGATTTTTCGACATTAAGTTGTAATTTTGCACCATGAAATATAATGCCATTTTTATTATTGCAATCAGCCTGTTGGTTTCTCTTTCTGGTTGCAAATTTCAAAATCTTGTTAAACATGGTTCTGCTGATGAAAAATATGATGAAGCCGTAAAACTTTATTCAAAAAAGGATTACCCAAGGGCACTTCAACTTTTTGATCAACTCAGCGGCGTCATGCGAGCCACTGAAAAGGCTCAAAAAATTGCATATTACTACTCTTACTGCTATTACAACCAGAAGGATTTCACCATGGCCGCCTATTATTTCAAAAGGTATTCTTCCAATTATCCCAACTCTGAGGAGGCAGAAGAGTGTATGTTTATGAGTGCCTATTGCAATTATCTCAGTTCACCTGAATATACGCTTGATCAAACCGTCACTTATGATGCATTAAAGGAGTTGCAGCTTTTCACAAATACCTACCCGAAAAGTAAAAGAGTATCAGAGTGTAACGATTTAATTGACAAACTCCGGCTTAAACTTGAAATGAAGGATTTTAAAATCGCAAAGCTGTTCTACCGTATGGATGATTATACCGCTGCGATTCAAATGTTTAATAACATTTTAAAGGAGTACCCGGATTCACCACATCGCGAAGAGATCATGTTTCTGATCATTAAATCATATTACAAGTTTGCCATGGAGAGTATCCTTGAAAAGCAATTAGACCGTTTTACAAAGGCAATGACCGCCTGTAATGAGTTTATTGCACAGTATCCTGATAGTAAATTAAAAACAGAGGCCGTCAGTTTAAAAGAGCGGTCACAAAAAGAGCTTGAATTATATAATATCAAATTTCAAAAAAGGGGAAATCATGTTCCCATTGTAATCAATTAAACTAATAAAATTACCATGGATTATAAAAAGGTGAAAACAGATGTTCATGCCGTGACCCGGAATATTGAGGACTTTACTGCAGGAACGAATAATATGTACGAGACTGTTGCCGTAATTTCAAAACGTTCCAACCAGATTGGCCTTGAAATTAAAGAGGAACTGAACCAGAAACTATCGGAATTTGCAACTACGACCGACAACCTTGAAGAGGTGTTCGAAAACCGTGAGCAAATCGAAATAGCAAAGTATTATGAGCAACTGGCAAAACCTACCCTGATCGCCATTCATGAATATCTGAACAACGAGGTCTATTTTCGGAATCCGCACAAAGAACGGCCTGAAGATTTTTAATCTTTTCCCTTTACACGATGTTGAAAGGAAAAAAAATTGTTATCGGCATTACCGGTAGCATCGCAGCCTACAAAATTCCGTTCCTGGTCAGACTGCTTGTCAGGGAAGGGGCAGATGTACGTATCATCATGACTCCTGTCGCCAAAGATTTTGTAACTCCTTTAACATTATCTACCCTCTCTCAGCATCCGGTCATTGTTGACCCTTTCGCTGCTGGTAACGGGGAGTGGAATAACCATGTTGAACTGGGACAATGGGCTGATGCAATGATTTTCGCCCCGGTAACAGCCAATTCCCTCGGGAAGATGGCCCATGGCATCGCTGATAACTTTGTCATTACCGCCTACTTATCTGCAAAATGCCCTGTTTTTATTGCACCGGCCATGGACCTTGATATGTTTGCACATCCGTCTACCAAGAATAACATTGATACCCTTCGTTCCTTTGGGAATTTCATCATAGAACCCCAGGTTGGCGAATTGGCCAGCGGCTTGTCAGGACCGGGTCGCCTGGAGGAACCAGAAGAGATTCTTAAGATCGTGAGGGATCATTTCATGCATCAGCAAGATCTACTGAATGTGAAAGTAATGGTGTCGGCAGGTCCAACCTACGAAAAGATAGACCCAGTCAGGTTTCTTGGGAACTACTCAACCGGGAAAATGGGCTTTTCCATTGCATACGAAGCAGCACAGCGAGGTGCAGAAGTTACATTAATTGCCGGCCCCACCAGCCTGGTTACCGATCATCCCGGGATTCACCGGGTTGATGTTGAATCAGCTGATGAAATGTACGAGGCTTGTATGCAGGTATTACCTTCCTCAAATGTTGTGATCATGGCTGCTGCAGTTGCTGATTATGCTTGTGCGTCTAAATCTGCTCAGAAGCTGAAGAAGAGTGAAAATGCCATGATAATTGAACTTATTCCGACGCGTGATATTCTCAGGGAGATCGGAAATCGTAAAACAAAAAACCAGGTCATTGTTGGATTCGCCCTTGAAACTGACAATGAACTTAATCACGCCCGGGAAAAAATTGCTACCAAAAATCTTGATTATATCGTTCTTAATTCATTGAATGATAAAGGGGCAGGCTTTGGCCTTGAAACAAATAAAATAAGCATTATTGACCGCTCCGGTAAGGTATATTCAGGGAAATTACAGTCTAAGACAGCTGTAGCAAAGGAAATCATAGATTTCATTGTTAAAAACGGAACCTCTCAACTATGATAAAACTAAAGGCGTTTTTGGTGGCATTGCTGTGCATTGGCTCCTTAACCAGTTTACATGCACAGGAGCTCAACTGCATGATCAGCATCAATGCACAGAAATTGGAAGGGACTGATAAGAAAGTTTTTCAAACCTTACAGAGCGCTATTTACGAGTTTGTGAATAATCGTAAATGGTCAAGTTACAGCTTTAAACAGGAGGAGAGAATTGAATGTACCATCCTGATAATTATCAATGAGCGTTTGAGTGCTGATGAATTTAAGGGAACCATGAATGTAGTAATACGGCGGCCAATCATCAACAGTGCCTATAACTCTGTGCTATTAAACACCATCGATAAATCAGTTCAATTCAAATATGTTGAATATCAGCCACTTGATTATTCTGATGGCACCTTTACTTCCAATCTCACCTCTATGCTGGCATTCTATTCCTATACAATTCTGGGCTTTTATTTTGATTCATATTCACCCAGCGGTGGTTCCCCTTACTTTGAGAAGGCCCAGGAAGTTGTGAATGCAGCTCAAAATTCATCAGATCCGGGATGGAAAGCTTTTGAAAGCGACAAGAACAGGTATTGGAT
>CAYHGE010000009.1:0-14370 GCA_964355945.1 uncultured Draconibacterium sp. | reverse complement strand
ATTCATCAGATCCGGGATGGAAAGCTTTTGAAAGCGACAAGAACAGGTATTGGATCGTCAATAATTATTTGAATCCTGCGAATTCAGGATTAAGGGATTTTGCCTACAGGTATCATCGCCTTGGGCTCGATCAGATGTATGAGAAAGTTGACCAGGGGAGGACAGTGGCTTCAGAAGGGCTTGAAATCCTTCAGAGAATTTACAATGCCAAGCCCAATCTTTATGCTTTGCAACTGATTTTTGATGCCAAACGGGATGAATTTGTCAATATTTATGCTGACCAGCGGGTTCCGCCGATGGAAAAAACAAATATTACCAACCTTCTTAAGGAGATAGATCCTGCGAATGGTGCGAAGTATCAGGCTATTTTAGAGTCGAAATAACTTTGTCCGGCTGCGCAATATGCATTAAACGGGGAACCGATGCTCTTAAAATTATCCATAAAAAACTATATCCTGATTCATGATCTGGAAATTGATTTCTCGGATGGATTCTCTGTTATCACAGGAGAAACCGGCGCCGGCAAATCAATCCTGCTGGGGGCATTGTCACTGACCCTTGGACAACGGGCTGATTCAGGAGTTTTGCTGGATAAATCAAGGAAATGCATTCTTGAGGGAATGTTCATGATCAAAGGTTATGGGCTGGAAAGCTTTTTTACCAGTCAGGAACTTGACTATGAAGATACCATGATTCTTCGAAGAGAGATCAATCAGGGTGGGAAATCACGCGCTTTCATCAATGATACACCCGTGAATCTTAACATTCTGAAAGATTTGGGGGATAAACTTGTGAATGTTCACTCTCAAAACTCCATCACTACCTTGAACGATTCGGGTTTTCAGCTTGCTGTAATCGACAGTTATGCTGGCATTGAATCAGAGGTAACTTCCTATCGGGCCTTATACGATCATTTTCTGGACCTTAGTAAACAACTTGCCCTGCTGGCTGATCAGGAAGCAAAAGTGTCCGGTGAAATGGACTATTTCCGGTTCTTGCTGGATGAGTTAAACATGGCCCGGTTAAAACCGGGAGAACTGCCTGAAATTGAGGTGGATCTTGAGTTTCTGACTCATGCAGAAGAGATTAAAAGCAGTCTTTACCAGGCTGTTCATCTGATTTCAGGTTCTGATGAAAATATTCTGGCTCAACTTTCAGAGGCAGGTCATACAATCAGAGATGTGGAAAAATATAAACCGGAACTTAAAAATCTTTCTGAACGATTATCGTCTAACTACATAGATTTAAAGGATATCTCAAAAGAATTGAGCACCATTGAGGAACAGGTTTTTGTTGATCCGGCCAGAATTGAATTGCTATCACAGCGGCTTGACTTGTTATACCGTCTGATGAAAAAACACCAGGCGACAACAATTGAGCAGTTAATCGGGACCAAAGATGACATTGAACAAAAGGTTGCTGATGACGCAGGAATGGAAGAACAGATCGAAAACCTGCAGAGGGAGGTATCACACAGGGAGAATAACCTTATAGTTTTGGCCAGGACGATATCGTTAAAAAGACAACAAATTTTGCAGCCATTTGAAAACGAAGTAATTGGAATCCTCTCCAAACTGGGTATTCCTATGGCCAGGTTTAAAATCGAATTATCACATACGGATTCAATATCAAGAGACGGAGTTGATAAGGTACGGTTTTTATTTACAGCCAACAAAGGGATTGAACTCAAAGAGATTTCTAGTGCAGCATCCGGCGGTGAGCTTTCACGGATTATGCTGGCAATTAAATCAATGATTAGTCAGAAAAACCTGTTACCTACCATTATTTTTGATGAAATCGATAATGGCGTTTCAGGTGAAGTGGCCGGAAAAGTTGGAAGTATCCTGAAACGAATGGGGGAATATATGCAGGTTGTTGCAATCACACATCTGCCTCAGATCGCTGCAAGAGGTGACAGGCACTACTGGGTTTATAAATCAGAAAACAATCAGACAACCTATACACATATTAAACAATTAGATGAAAATGAACGACTTGGTGAAATTGCAAAAATGCTGAGCAATGAAACAGTTACAGATTCCGCAATTCTGA
The DNA here is from genome assembly GCA_964355945.1 of uncultured Draconibacterium sp. Taxonomy (GTDB): domain Bacteria; phylum Bacteroidota; class Bacteroidia; order Bacteroidales; family FEN-979; genus CAIVAT01. Next base: position 12,318 of record CAYHGE010000009.1, on the reverse strand, counting down.
CCGCACAGGAATTACTCAATAATTAATCATTAATTAAATAATTTATACCTCTAGAAAATCAATCATGTCATATAATTTACTCAAAGGAAAAAAGGGGATCATTTTCGGAGCCCTGGATAATAAATCAATTGCATGGAAAATTGCCATGCGGGCATACGAAGAAGGTGCTGTTTTCACTTTGTCAAATACTTCTGTTGCATTGCGGTTTGGTGAAATAAATGAATTGGCTCAAACATGCAATGCAGAGGTTATTCCGGCTGATGCAACAAGTGTCAAGGACCTGGAGCATGTATTTTTGCGCTCGATGGAAGTTCTGGGAGGGAAAGTCGATTTTGTACTCCATTCGATAGGGATGTCATTGAATGTTCGAAAACATCGTCCTTATGATGACGTGGACTATGACTATTTTCAAAAAACCATCGATATCTCCGCACTTTCATTCCACAAGATGCTCCAGGTTGCGAAAAAACTTGATGCAATCAATGAATGGGGCTCTGTTCTCGCACTTTCCTATATTGCTGCACAACGTACGCTTGTCGGATATAATGACATGGCAGACGCCAAAGCACTTCTTGAATCAATTTCAAGAAGTTTTGGTTATATCTATGGAAGAGAAAAACACATACGAATAAACACTGTGTCTCAGTCTCCCACCAGAACTACTGCAGGAAGCGGTATCAAGGGAATTGACGGACTTCTTGACTTTACAGAAAGGATGTCACCGCTTGGCAATGCCACAGCAGAAGAGTGTGCTGATTTTTCGATTGTTCTTTTTTCGGATTTATCAAGAAAAATCACGATGCAGAACATTTATCATGATGGTGGTTTTTCCAGTATGGCCATGAGTCTGAAGGCTATGACACAGTATAATAAGTGCCTTGACGAAGGAGATAATTTATAGACATTCTTTATCCCCTTTTTTTTATCTTTGCCATCCTAAATTCAGATTTTTCATAACCAATCAGATTTTTCCATGAAGATATTAGTTTGTATTAGCAATGTTCCTGATACCACAACCAAAGTTAAATTCATCGACGGCAATAAAAAGTTGGATATTACAGGAATTCAATGGGTTATAAATCCATGGGATGAATTGTCACTTACGCGGGCTCTGGAACTGAAAGATGATCCATCCAACGGAATTCAGCTGGTAACTGTTGCCCATGTAGGCCCTGTTGCTTCAGAACCAACAATCCGTAAAGCCCTTGCGATTGGGGCAGATGATGCCGTTAGAATCAACGCCGACCCTGTAGATGCCTATTTTGTTGCTGCTCAAATTGCAAACGTTGTCAAAGAAGGAGCTTATGACCTTGTTTTCTGTGGTATTGAATCAAGCGATTTCAATGGATCAACAGTAGGGGGGATGCTTGCTGAATTTTTAGATTATCCTTCTGTTTCTTCTGTCTCAGGTGTTAAAATCGAAAATGGGCAGACTATTATTACCCGTGAAATTGACGGAGGGAAGGAGATTGTGACCGTTTCCATGCCTGTTGTTGCAATTGTTCAGAAAGGCATTGCAAAAGAACCACGCATTGCGGCAATGAGGGGAATTATGATGGCACGCACCAAACCACTAAAAGTCGTTGAACCATTGGCGATTGATTCATTAACGGAAATTGTCGCTTACGAAATGCCGAAACCCCGTGCTGCATGCAAGTTTATTGATGCAGAGAACCCCCGCCTGCTCGTTGAGTTGTTACAGAATGAAGCGAAAATCATTTAATCTGAACCGATAAAACCAAAATAAAATATGTCAGTTTTAATTTTTGTAGAAAATTGGGATGGAAAGTTCAAAAAACTCAGTTTTGAACTTATTTCTTATGGAGCCAGGTTGGCAGAAATGCTGAACACTACTGCTGTTGCCTTGTCTGTTGGCAATGTGGACGACAGTGAATTGGAAAAACTTGGGAAATATGGCGCAGCTCAGATTATCAGTGCACAAAATGACAATTTGAATGTTTTTGATAGCCAGGTATTTGCGAAAATTGTTACAAGATTCGCGAAGCAAGAGGAGGCTACTGTAGTTGTACTTTCCAACAACAACACCGGCAAAGCTGTTGCACCAAGATTATCAGTGCTGCTTAAGGCCGGATTGGGTGCCGGCGTTAGTAAGCTGCCGCTCAGTATCAACCCATTTATGATCTATAAAAAGGTGTACTCGGGTAATGCATTCAGTAACCTGATTATTAAGACGGACATCAAGGTTTTAACCCTTGCTCAGAATTCTTATGAATTAATTGAAACTCCAAATGCAGCTGTTATTACAAAAGTTGCTATTGATTGGAACACGGATGCTGTTAAAACAAAAGTAATTGAAGTTCAGAAACTCAGCGGAAAAATCCTGCTAACTGACGCTGACATTGTTGTTTCCGGAGGCCGGGGCATGAAATCAGCAGATAATTGGCCTCCCATTGTCGAACTGGCTGAGTTGCTTGGTGCAGCGACCGCTTGTTCACGGCCGGTTTCAGACGAAGGCTGGCGTCCTCACGAAGAGCATACCGGACAGACCGGGAAAATTATTGCACCAAATCTCTATTTCGCCATTGGGATTTCAGGAGCTACCCAGCATCTGGCAGGGGTCAGTTCATCAAAATTCATTGTGGCCATCAACACCGATAAGGATGCACCAATCTTTTCTGCAGCACAATATGGTATCGTTGGTGATGCAAGTAAAATCCTCCCGAAACTTGTTGAGGCTGTTAAGGAATTAAAGGGGAAATAAACCAGCCATGATGAAACAGCTTGTTTTCGTGATCACCCTGGTTGCCGCATCCGGCATCTTCGCCTTCACGATTAAGCGCATCATCAGTTACTTTCGTCTCACGAGACCGGCATTTCCAGTTCGTGATTTTGGGAAACGCCTCCGGATAACTTTAGATGTTGCCTTCGGCCAAACTAAAATATTCCGCCGGCCCGTCATTGGCTTGTTTCATGCACTTGTTTTCTGGGGATTCTGTGTCATTGCATTGGGCAGCATTGAAATGATCATAGACGGAATCTTTGGGACAGAAAGGTTTCTACAGATTCTTGGTCCTGTTTACAATATAATCAGCGGGTCAGGCGATGTTTTTGGTCTGCTGGTTGGAGTTTCCATCCTGGTTTTCCTGTTCCGGCGCTTATTTTTTCATATCAAACGTTTTGAAGGAATTGAGATGAAATCGGTTTCTCACCTGGATGCAAATATAGCATTGATTATGATTCTGTTACTGATGGTGTCTCTCAATGGAATGAACTCAGCCTATTGCGCCGGACTTTTACTGACGGGAACTCCTGCTATCGGGGTTTATCCGGTAAGTAGTCTGATTACAGGTATCTTCGCTGGATTTTCAGCTTCCCAAATCAACCTGATTTACGAAATCTGCTGGTGGTCGCATATCCTGCTTATCTTCATCTTTGCAAACATCCTGCCTTATTCGAAGCATTTTCACGTATTCATGTCTGTGCCCAATGTATTTCTCTCCCGTCTGGATGCGTTGGGCAAACTTCCGAATATGGACAACATCACCAGGGAGGTGAGAATGATGCTATACCCTGACAATGCATACGCTACTCCCTCAGCTGAAACTCCTGTTGAACGGTTTGGTGTTAAGGATATTGAAGATGTTTCATGGAAAAATTACTTTGATTCACTTTCATGCACTGAATGTGGCAGATGCACCTCAGTTTGCCCGGCAAATCTGACAGGTAAATTGCTGTCACCACGTAAAATAATCATGGATGTAAGGGCGCGTATGAAGGAAAAGGGGCCTGGCATGTTGAAAAATGGTAAATCCTTTTCTGACCATAAATCCCTTCTGCGGGATTATATCTCTGAAGAGGAGTTATGGGCATGCACTACCTGCAATGCCTGTGCAAAGGAGTGTCCCATAAACATCAACCACCCCACGCTGATTGTTGATATGCGAAGGTACCTCGTCATGGAAGAGGCTTCGGCCCCGGGTGGCATTAAAGGAGTGTTCAGCAATATAGAGAACAATGGGGCTCCCTGGCAATTTTCACCAGATGATCGTTTACTCTGGACCAGAGAGCTCGAAATACGTGTTGGTTAATAAGTCATTTTGCAATGGAACTGTATAAAGTTGAAGTACCTGTGATGGCAGATATGTTTGCAAAGGGTATCCAGCCTGAGTACCTTTTTTGGGTGGGTTGTGCAGGTGCTTTTGATGACCAGTACCAGAAAGTAACACGTGCCTTTGCGAAAATTCTTACTTTTCTGAACGTAAACTACGCTGTGCTTGGGAAAGAGGAATCCTGTTCAGGCGATCCGGCCCGGCGCGCTGGTAATGAAATGTTATACCAGATGCAGGCGCTCCAGAATATTGAAATTTTCAAAAAATATGGTATCCGCAAAGTGATTACAATATGTCCCCATTGTTATAACATATTTAAAAACGAATATCCAGACCTTGGCGCCGATTTTGAAGTGATTAATTATCTGCAGTTTCTTGATCAGTGCATCTTATCCGGCAAACTAAAAATAGAACCCGGCGAATTGTCGAATGTTTGCATTACTTATCACGATCCCTGTTATCTTGGAAGAGCCAATGATATCTATCATGAACCGCGTTCAATCCTGAAGAAAATTACTTCAAATCTGGTTGAAATGGAACGGAATAAGAGTTTTGCCTTGTGCTGTGGTGGCGGTGGTGCCCAGATGTTTAAAGAAGCAGAAAAAGGCGATAAAGAAGTCTATATTGAGCGCACGGAAGAAGCTTTGAGGACAGAAGCAAAAGTAATTGCTACAGCTTGTCCGTTTTGTATGACAATGCTTACCGATGGTATCAAATCGAAAAACAGAGAGGATGATATCAAGAATCTTGACATTGCCGAGTTGATCGTCCAGTCATTAAATATTTAATTTTATAAACATATTAAAATGGAGAATAGAAAAGTACTGAAAAGCGGTGAGTTCCTCGTTGATGAAGTTCAATTCAACGATATTTTCATACCGGAACAATTTGATGAGGAGCAAAAAATGATTGGCCAGACTATTCAGGATTTTCTGGATACAGAGCTTTATCCCAATATAGATCAAATAGATTCTCCGGATATTAATCTGATGCAGATCACGCTTAAAAAAGCCGGGGAGCTGGGCTTGATGGGGATTTCTATACCGGAAGAGTACGGCGGTTTTGGTCAATCGTTTATAACCCAAATGCTTGCAGGAGAGAAAATTGGGGCAGGACACTCATTTTCTGTTGCCTTTATGGCACATACCGGCATTGGGACACTACCGATCATGTATTATGGAAATGAGGAACAACGCCAGAAATATGTTACGCGGCTGGCTTCCGGCGAATTGATAGGTGCTTATTGTTTAACGGAACCGGGTGCGGGAAGCGATGCCAACTCCGGCAAGACATCTGCCATTTTGTCGGACGATGGAAAGCACTATATCCTCAATGGCCAAAAAATGTGGATTACAAATGCAAATTTCGCGGACACCCAGGTGGTTTTTGCAAAAATTGACCGCGACAGGGTTTTGAGTGCATTCATTGTTGAAAAGAGTTATCCCGGCGTAGTTATCAGTCCGGATGAGCATAAAATGGGCATTAAAGGATCATCAACTGCTCAGATTTTCTACAACGATGTCAAGGTGCCTGTTGAAAACCTCCTAGGCAAGCGTGGTGAAGGTTTCAGAATTGCCTTGAGCATACTCCACATGGGGCGTATTAAATTAGGTGCCAATGTGTTAGGAGCTGCCAAGAAATCGATCAACGACTCGGTAAAATATGCCAATGAGCGTAAACAATTCAACGTGTTGATTTCTACCTTCGGAGCCATTAAACACAAACTTGCGGAACAGGTTATTAAAACATTTGCCCTTGAATGTGCCATTTACCGGTTAAGCAAGGATATTGACGACCAGATTGAACTGAACAAAGCTTCTGGAATGGACAAAGGCAAAGCTTCTGTAGAAGGTATCAGCCATTATGCAGTGGAAGCAGCAATTCTAAAGGTCTACGGTTCTGAAGTCCTTGATTTTGTGATTGATGAAGCTGTGCAGATTCATGGTGGAATGGGATATTCAGCAGAAATGGCTGTGGAGAGAGGCTACCGCGATTCGCGGATCAACAGAATATTTGAAGGAACCAACGAAATCAACAGGCTTCTTTTGGTTGATACTGCCATGAAAAGAGCCATGAAGGGAGACTTTGATCTTTTCGGAAGAGCAAACGAACTTGCAGCAGGCTTAAATGCAATCAAAGACAATCAGAATCAAAATGAGTCCTATTTTGAGGAAAAATTAAGGGTTGTAAAGAACTTTAAAAATCTCATCCTTATTGTGATACAGGGTGCATCTGGTTATTTTGACAAAAACCTGATCCACGAGCAGGAAGTTCTCAACAACCTTGCTGATATGATTATGGAGGTTTATATTGCAGAATCAATGGTGCTGAGGATCCAGAAAATGGAATCAATGAACGGAGTTGATGCATACGGAATTTATCGCACCATGCTGGATTCATTCATTTATGATGCGTCCGATAAGATCAGAAAACCTGCTGCTGATGCAGTTTATTCATTTGCTTCTACGGAAATGAGTGCAACGTATAAAAAAGTTGTGGAAACCTTAACCCTTGTCCCCGGCATCAACATTAAAGAAGCTCGCCGGAAAATAGCGGATAAGCTTATTGAGGCAAATTGTTATAAATTCTAATTGTATTATACCGTTTCGAGTTTCGTAACACTCACCGTAATCTCATCTTTGTCGGCAAGATAATCAACAGTAATCAGATCATTTTCAGTTAGTTTGGTCTTGATTATCTCCTCGGCAAGGGTATCCTCCACATATTTTTGAATCGCACGTTTAAGCGGGCGCGCACCAAACTGTGCATCCCATCCTTTTTCTGCTATATAATCTTTTGCAGCAGCGGTGATTGCAATATGGTAGCCAAGATCATGGGTCCTTTTATACACATGCTGGAGTTCAATATCTATGATTTTATGAATATCTTCCCGCTCCAGTGAATCAAAGATAACAACGTCGTCGATCCTGTTTATGAATTCGGGTGCGAATGCTTTTTTCAGGGCATTTTCTATCACACCCCTTGCATATTCACTGCTGGCAGCCTGTTTGGCTGATGTAGCAAATCCAACTCCCTGCCCGAAATCTTTCAGTTGTCGTGATCCGATGTTGGAGGTCATGATCACGATTGTATTTTTAAAATCGACTCTTCGTCCAAAACTATCAGTAAGCATTCCATCGTCCAAAACCTGCAACAACAGGTGAAAGACATCCGGATGTGCCTTTTCGATTTCATCAAGCAGAACAATAGAGTAGGGGCGTCTGCGGATTTTCTCAGTCAGCTGGCCGCCTTCCTCATAACCAACATATCCCGGAGGGGCTCCGATAAGACGCGAAACAGCGAACTTCTCCATATATTCACTCATGTCGATACGAACCAAAGCATCTTCAGTATCAAATAAATATCTTGATAAAACTTTGGCAAGATGCGTTTTTCCAACCCCTGTAGGACCAAGAAAAATAAAGGTTCCAATTGGCTTGTTGGGATCTTTAAGCCCGGCCCTGTTACGGCGGATTGCCCTGACAACTTTCTTAATGGCCTCATTCTGACCGATGACAGAATTTTCCAGTTCGCCCTCCATGTTGATCAGGCGGTCACTTTCATTTTTCGCAATGCGTTGTAGTGGAATTCCGGTCATCATGGCAACAACCTCTGCCACATGATCTTCAGCAACCGTTTGGCGGTTCAACTTCGCACTTTCTTCCCACTTCTTCTTTTCCCGTTCAAGGTTATCCTGCAGTTTTCTTTCAGAGTCACGTAAGTCAGCAGCTTCCTCAAATTTCTGGCTGTTGATGGCGAGCATTTTTTGCTTTTTTGTCTCTTCTATCTGGTTCTCAACATCAATAATTTCCTGAGGTACATTGATATTTGAAATATGTACCCGTGCTCCGGCTTCATCCAATGCATCGATTGCCTTGTCGGGAAGGTAACGGTCAGTTATATAACGGTTTGTTAATGAAACACACGCCTTGATGGCATCATCCGTATAGGTTACAAGATGATGGTCTTCGTATTTTTCTTTGATATTCTGCAGTATTTCCAGGGTCTCTTCAGGAGAAGTAGGGTCAACAAGCACTTTCTGGAATCTGCGCTCAAGTGCCCCGTCCTTTTCAATGTACTGGCGGTATTCATCCAGTGTTGTGGCTCCGATGCACTGGATATCGCCGCGTGCGAGAGCTGGCTTGAACATATTAGATGCATCCAAAGACCCTGAAGCATTTCCAGCCCCTACGATGGTGTGAATTTCATCAATAAAAACAATGATGTTCGGATTTTTTTCGAGTTCATTTAAAACAGCCTTCATCCGTTCTTCAAATTGACCGCGATATTTGGTTCCGGCAACAAGCGATGCAAGATCCAGCGATACCAGTCGCTTGTTAAATAGTGAACGGGCTACTTTGCGTTGAACAATTCTAAGGGCGAGGCCTTCAGCGATGGCAGATTTTCCGACGCCAGGCTCACCGATTAAAATCGGGTTGTTTTTTTTACGCCGGCTCAGAATCTGAGCAATACGCTGCAACTCCTTCTCACGGCCAACTATTGGATCAAGCCTGCCTTCCTCTGCAGCTTTGGTAATATCCCTGCCGAAATTATCAAGTACCGGGGTTTTGGATTTGGAATCCTGCGGTTTTTTAGCACTCCCGCTAAAACTTTTCCCACCTTCCTCAGATTCTTCATCATCTTCATCTTTTGGCAGAATATCCTGAGGATTATTAAACCGGGGCTCATCCTTTCCGTTAGCCAGAATGGCTTTAAGCTCATCCTGAACTGATTCATAGCTTACACCATAGCTCAGGAAGGTCTTTGTAACAAGATTGTTTTCATCCTTGAGGATCGCCAATAAAAGATGCTCTGTGCCGATTAATTCGCTGTTGAACAGTTTTGCTTCCAGGTATGTTATCTTAAGCGCACGTTCAGCCTGTTTAATCAGAGGAAGGCTTTCTCCCCCTGTGTTCTTTTCTTTATGACTGGTAACTGCCAGTTCAACTTTTTTACGAATTTCAGGAAGGTCAACATGAAGATTACGCATGATTTTTATTGCCAGTCCGTCACCCTCGCGGATAATACCAAGTAACATGTGTTCAAGACCAATATAATCATTGCCTAACCGCTGAGCCTCTTCCCGGCTATATATCAATACCTCTTTAACGCGTTGAGAGAATTTTGCTTCCATACAATACTCTGTTTCTAGATAAGTTCATTGCCTTGACAAAAATCGAACCACTTTTGCAACCGGATAAATTGTCAAGGTTACCAAAAGTACGATTGAAAACACTCATTTAATGTTAAATGGGCTTTATTTATTAACATTTCCATGTTAGTAAGACCTTGAAATAAATATGAGACCAGTGATGGTGCGAAAGGGGATTTTTACTATCTTCGTAATAACATTCAGAATATTTTAAATGTTTGAATTTCAGTTAATTAATTAATGGTGAGAGATGATATGGAACCGGGAGAAAAAATAGTTCAGGTAAATATTGAGAATCAGATGAAGACTGCCTACATTGATTATGCAATGTCGGTTATTGTTCAACGTGCATTACCAGATGTACGCGACGGTTTAAAGCCTGTTCACAGGCGTGTGTTATTTGGCATGTATGAATTGGGGGTTCTTTCAAACAGAGCTTATAAAAAATCTGCAAGAATAGTAGGAGAGGTGCTTGGTAAGTTCCATCCGCATGGCGATACATCTGTATATGATGCAATGGTCAGGATGGCTCAATACTGGAGTTTACGTTATCCCCTAGTTGACGGACAGGGAAATTTTGGCTCCATGGATGGCGACAATCCGGCTGCCATGCGATATACAGAGGCCCGTCTGCAGAAAATCGCAGAAGAAATGGTTGCTGATATTGAAAAGGATACTGTTGATTTTCAGTTTAATTTTGATGATACTCTGAAGGAACCAACGGTGATGCCTTCGCGTATTCCAAACCTGCTGATAAACGGTGCATCCGGCATTGCAGTTGGTATGGCAACCAACATGGCACCGCATAACCTGAGCGAAGTTGTTGACGGGATTATTGCGTACATTGACAACCGGGAAATAACTATCCCCGAATTGATGGCTTATATCAAGGCCCCCGATTTTCCAACCGGTGGTATCATTTATGGATACGAAGGCGTTAAGGATGCATTTGAAACCGGAAGAGGGCGCATTGTGATGCGCGGCGAGACAACCATTGAGCCGGATGACCATGGTAAAGACCGGATCATCGTCAACTCAGTCCCTTACCAGGTAAATAAAGCAGAAATGATCAAGAAAACTGCCGACCTGGTCAATGATAAAAAGATCGAAGGAATTTCTGATATCCGTGATGAGTCAGATCGAAATGGCGTTCGCATTGTTTATGTACTTAAGAGAGAAGCTATTACGAATGTGGTATTGAATAAACTATACCAGATGACAGCTTTGCAAACTGCATTCAATGTCAACAACATTGCGTTGGTCAAAGGAAGGCCGATGATGCTTACTTTAAAAGATATGATTGTTCATTATGTGGAGCATCGCCATGAAGTGATCATCCGCAGAACAAAATTCGACCTTGCAGAGGCGCTGAAACGGGCACATATTCTTGAAGGATTGCTTATTGCGCTCGACAATCTCGACGCGGTAATTACCCTGATCCGGGCATCACAAACACCGGATGAGGCAAAAGCAGGCCTGATGGAGAGTTTTGGATTAAGCGAAATTCAGGCAAAAGCTATTCTGGAAATGCGTTTGCAGCGGTTAACCGGACTTGAGCGTGACAAAATAAAGGCTGAATATGCCGAATTGATGAAACTCATTGATTACCTGAACAGTGTGTTGGCCGATGAGGCACTTCGCATGAACATCATCAAAGATGACCTCAGGGAAGTCAAAGAGAAATTCGGGGATGTACGCAGATCAAGAATTGAACATGCAGCCTCAGACTTCAGGATTGAAGATACCATTGCTGACGAAAATGTGGTTATCACCATCTCACACATGGGATATATCAAGCGGACTGCCCTCACGGAATATCGTGTTCAGAACAGGGGAGGACGGGGTGTTAAAGGAACAGATATAAGGGATGAAGATTTTCTTGAGCATCTCTTTGTTGCCACAAACCATAACTACCTGATGTTCTTTACTGAAAAAGGCAAGTGCTTCTGGCTCAGGGTATATGAAATTCCTGAAGGAGGAAAAACATCCAAAGGAAGAGCCATTCAAAACCTGATTAATATTGAGCCGGATGATAAGGTGAGAGCATTTATCAATGTTAAAAACCTGAAGGACGAGGATTATATCTCATCTAATTTTATTATCCTTGCCACCTTGAAGGGGACTATTAAAAAGACCTCTCTCGAAGCATATTCCAGACCACGACAGAATGGGATCAACGCAATTACCATAAACGAAGGTGACCAGTTACTTGAAGCCAAGTTAACCCAGGGTACCGATGAAGTTGTCATGGCATTGAAGTCGGGGCGGGCAATCAGGTTTAATGAAAAAACCGTTCGTCCGATGGGGCGCAATGCAGCAGGAGTGAGGGGAATTTCATTTTCCGGTGCGAATGATGAAGTTATCGGGATGATTTGTATTCCGGTGGATAAGAAATGTGAAGTACTGGTCGTTTCTGAAAAAGGATACGGCAAGCGCTCTGATCTGGATGATTATCGCATCACCAACAGGGGAGGTAAGGGAGTCAAGACATTGAATATCACGGAAAAAACAGGTCAGCTGATTGCTGTTAAGGATGTAACTGACAGTGATGATCTGATGATCATCAACCGGTCCGGTGTGATAATTCGGATGGCAGTGGTTAACCTCCGGGTTATGGGACGTGCCACGCAGGGTGTCAGGCTGATCAAGATTGATGAAGGCGATTCTATTGCAGCTGTAGCCAAAGTTGATGTGGAAGTCACTCCGGATATTATTGATGACCTCTCAGACGAAATCGTTGATGCCATCGAATTCAATCCCGATGGTCAAGAAGATCAGTCAATTGTGAATGATAAAACAGATAACGTTGAAAATGAAAATTAATTCGTACGTAAGTAGCCTGTAATCAGCAGGTATTTTTTATCTTTGTCGGCTAAATTTCAACTCAAAAGTATCATACAAATAACCAAATCGATGAAAAAAATTGCTTTACTTCTGCTTCTGGTAACAACAATTACCGTTGCATTCGGTCAGAAAAATGTTCGTCAGAGTGCATCTAATTATCTGAAAGACGGCAAACTGGACAAAGCCATGGAAGCGATCAACCAATGTGTGCTTGATCCCAGCACTGCGCAGGATGCCAAAGCCTGGTTTATC
>CAYHGE010000008.1:67014-72500 GCA_964355945.1 uncultured Draconibacterium sp. | reverse complement strand
ACTATAGCAGTGGTGTTCACCTCTTCCCTTTCCGAACAGAGTCGTTAAGCCCACTTGCGCAGATGGTACTGCAGTTTTTGTGGGAGAGTATGTCGTCGCCGATCTTTTATAAACCCAGCCTGATCGCTGGGTTTTTTTTTGCCCTTTCCTCTTCCACCCTGCTTTTTTGTGTACCTTTATCCTCAAATTCCGGCCACCTTAATGCATTTTAACCTGCTGCGATTTCTGTACATTACACTCCTGGCTATAGCTGTTTCTGCCACTGCCTTTGCTCAGAAACCTGACACTTCCGCTGTTTCTCCTATAAACCCTGCCTCAACTTCCGAACCAGAAGAAACCGGCACAGCAAACCGGCAAACTAAGGTACTCCTCGATTCAATTAAAAAACACCGTGACTCCATCAACGTTTCCTTTTTTTATAGCAATTTTGAGAAACTTGGGCCACTGGACCTGCATCAAAATGATACAAGCCTTACCGGATTTCAAACGTATGATTTCCTTTATAAACATGATCGCTTTTTCGAAACGCTGGGAAATATTGGACAAAACTATCGTTCCTTAACTCCTTTCTCGTCCAATACCATACGAAGTGGCTTTGATTACGGGATTCACAGCTCTGACCAATACCTGTATCAAAACGACAGCGTTAAATATTACAAAGTCTATAAAACTTATTCAGAGCTCTCTTATGTACAGGGAGCTAAAAAAGAACAAAACTTTCACGCGATATTTAGCCGGAACATATACCGCAGTTTTAACCTGGGCTTCGATTTTCATGTTATGAGCGCACCCGGAGCCTATTCCAGGCAAAAAACCAATCACATCAACTTCGTGCTTACCTCTCAGTTCTTTACAAAGAACAAACGATATGGAGTCATTGCCAATTTTACTGCCAACAAGCTTAGAAACTACGAAAATGGCGGCATTAAAAACGATACCCTGTTTGAGAAAAACATTGAGCCCAACAGAATGGTAATCCCGGTAAATCTGGCCAGCGCTCAGAATCAAATCAAGGAATCAGGCTTTTTCATGAAGCACTATTTTGACTTAACACGGCATCCTAAAAACGAAAAAGACACATCCCTTGCGTCTAAACGCAGAATCGATCTGGGAAGGCTGACTTACTCCTTTCAATATAACCGGCAAATTCAGAATTTCACTGATAATCAACCTGATAGTGGATTCTTTCCACCACCTGTATTCGACACTGTACATACGTATGATTCATTAACTGTTAAAAAAATCATCAATGATTTTACATGGTCCAATCCAAGCTTCAAGCCAAACAAACAGTTGAGAGTCTTCCAGCTTGAAGCAGGTATCCGGTATCAATATTCAGAGGTTTCATTACATGGAACCCTGAATACCTTCAGACAATTCATCCCCCATGCAGAAATAGATTTTACTCCGTTTCAAAGTCTGAAACTTATAGCCAGGGGAGATTTGGTTATTGGTGATTATAACGATGGTGACTTCAATCTCAATGTCAAATTATCTTCCACACTAGGCAGTTCCAGAAGAAATGCAGGCATTATCTCAGTAACCGGAAATTACCGCTTACAGCAACCGGCTTGGTTTTACACACAGTACCTTGGAAACAGTTTTCAATGGGACACAACCTGGTTAAAACAGGGGCTTATCTCCGGCGGATTTAATTATGCCTTCAGGTTTTTTGAAACCGGATTTACCATAAACCGGATCAACAATTTTGTTTACCTTGATTCATCAAGTCTGCCACGACAGAATCAGAATGAATTCGGCTACTTTCGTTGTTATCTGAATGGCAATCTTGAAATCTGGAAGTTTATTTTCAGAACGCAATTAGCTTATCAGACAGTCCAGGGAACCACCGTGCTTCGCCTACCGGCTTTCATGGGAAACTTGTCCGTTTACTTTTCACAACAACTGTTTCATGGCGCTGCCACCTTCGAACCCGGACTTAATTTTTTCTATAACACTTCATATTCCGCAGATCGGTACAACCCGGCAACCCGCTCGTTTTACCTTCAGGAGCGTCAGGAAATTGGTAATTATTTGTACATGGATGTATTTATCAATCTTAAAATACAGCGGGCAAGGTTTTTCCTCACCTATACTCACCTGAATGCCAGTTTTATGGGACGAGGATACTATACAACTCCTGATTACCCGATGCAGGATGGGGCATTGAAATTTGGTGTAGCCTGGAGATTCCACGATTAGCTACTTCACTTTTCATTCAACAACAATGAGATCCGGAATGTCCATGCGTGACTGCAGGGAGGAGCTTTCTGCAAACTCCTGGGAATTTCAATAAAAATGTTTGCATCCTTCCCTTTTTTCCATTTCAATGTTCCTGTCGCACCCAACAATTCCAGAATCGAACCCTGCACAGGTGTATACCCTCTGACCTCAACACAGGCAGGCATCGTTGATTCACACGGAGCAGCAAGGTATATCAGGTAAATGGTACCATCAGGGTTTGAAGTGAAACACACATTCCCGGATTTATAGGGTGCAATGGGCCTGGAATTGTAAATGGCTTCCCCGTTGATATTCATCCAGTCACCTATTTCCTGCAGCCTCTGGTAAGCGCTGTCTGCCCACTCCCCTTCCGGTGATGGCCCGATGTTCAGGAGATAATTACCTCCTTTGCAAACAATTTCAGCCAGGTTATGAATAATTTTGTTGGCGGGCTTATAAATATCACCCGGAACATACGACCATGACGTTGCCATGGTCATGCATGTCTCCCATGGATAATCGAGCAACCTGTCGGGAATTTCCTGCTCGGGCGTGCGATAATTCTCGTATTTTCCGGTAACAGCGCGGTCAACAATGAGCAAATCATTCTGGTAACCACGCGCCATGGAGGCAATTTTCGGCATATTTATATCCTGACCGTTTTTAGGATCTACCCATCCCCCATCCAGCCACAAGATATCAACTTTGCCATAGTTGCTCAGAAGTTCCCTTATTTGGTTATACGTAAAATCACAATATTTCTGCCAGCGTTCCGGGTACTTTTTAATGCTGTAGTTTACGTTTCTGTTTGGCGTAGCCCACTCTTCAGCCCAGTAATCATTGCAATGCCAATCTGGTTTGGAGAAATAGGCTCCGGCCCAAAATCCCTCTGCCCTGAACGCGTCGAAAATCTCCTTGGTCACATTCGCTTTCTGGTTTGAATTAAAAGGACAGGCTGCATCAGTAATGCTATAATCAGTCTGCTTTGTATCAAACATGCAAAAACCGTCATGATGCTTTGTTGTAAAGATCACGTATTTCATTCCGGCATATCTAGCAGCCTTTGCCCAGGAACCAGGGTCAAATCTGACAGGGTTGAACGTCGCCTTTAGTTGAGTATATTCCCTGCAATATTCGATGTAATTTTTATTTTTCCTGCGGCACCAGTCCTCGTCTTCCGAGCAAAGAGACCAGGACTCCACGATTCCCCATTGACTGTAAGTTCCCCAGTGCATGAGCAATCCAAATTTAAGGTCTTTCCATTGCTCGAGCTTTTTAAGAATCACCGGATCAGATTCGGTTTCGACTTTATCGGCTAACAGTGGTTGGGAAAATCCCGGCAATGAAATCAATAAAGCCAGGCATATCAGAATCCGTGAAACGTTCATCATCATTTATTTATGCTCAAAAGTAATCTAAATTCCCAGTACTGCAATGACCTTCTTAATGTGTTAAAAAATTATAAATTATTTACAGTTGTGTATAAATATGAAAAATTGCTGTATCTTTGTATTTATTTAGTCTAAATTACACACAATAAACTTATGAAAAAATCTACCAGTTTAACTTTCTTATTGATCATCATATCAGCCCTTGCATTTCATACATCCTCCATGGCCACCAAACACGTGGTTTCAGTTGGCAACTTCTTCTTTAGCCCATCAAGTCTTAATGTGAATGTGGGCGACACAATTCGTTGGGTTTTAAGTGCAGGAAACCATACCACAACATCAAATCCGGGAGGTATTCCGGCCGGTGCAGCCTCCTGGGATGCACTGATAAACAGTGCAAATCCAACCTTTGAATATAAGGTTACCGTAGTTGGCTCATATGCTTATGTTTGCACACCGCATGCCCCGGATATGGCAGGAACATTCAATGCTACTGCTGCTCCTACCCTTTCAGTTGCACCATCCAACAGAAGTGTTTCTGCAACTGCAGGCTCAACAACCTTCACCGTAACCTCTAACTCATCCTGGTCAGCCAGCAGCAATGCCTCGTGGTGCACGGTAGATCCTTCAGGTAGCGGTAACGGCACGCTCAATGCAAGTTATCTTGCGAATGCCACCAATGTTGCCCGGACAGCCGTGATTACCCTCTCAGCATCAGGTGCCATGTCTCAAACGGCAACGGTAACTCAGGCTGCATCAACTGTCGGTATCAGTGATATAACCGTGTCTGAATTGCAGGTTTATCCCAATCCCACCAAGGGTTTGATAAAATTCAATGCTGGTAGTTTAAAAAATCAGATTCTGAATGTAACTGTGATGGATATCAGTGGAAAGAAAATACTGTCACGGGAATGTTTAGGGTCAGATGAGTATTCATTCGACATCTCCTCAGGGCCAAAAGGCTTTTACTTTATACGGATTAATTCAGAAACCGGCTCACAGGTTAAAAAGATCATGCTGATCGATTAACCCGGAAATTTTGTTTATTTTGTTTTGTTTTGTTTTTTGAGTTTATTATGGTTTGGGTGCCATGGGCTGTAATTCAACTTACAGCCCATTTTTTTTAATCCCGGTTCGGCATTTCCTCCTTCCAGAAGTTGAAGCAGGTTAACTCATGCCACGCTGCTTCTTGATCTCCTCATAAGCAGCACTTACTTTCTGAAACTTTTCAGTGGCCGACTTCCTGATATCCTCACCCAGGTGGGAAACCTTGTCGGGATGGTGTTTTTTGGCCATTTCGCGATATGCTTTTTTAACTTCATCGTCTGTTGCACTTGAAGCAATTTCAAGAACATCATAAGCCCAGCCGGTACTTTTCACAAACATGGCTTTGATAGATGTGAAATCAGCTGAGGAAACCCCCATGTAGCCTGCAATGGTTGAAATCATGTCAACTTCATCAGGGTGGTACTGTCCATCGGCTGCTGCAATCCCAAACAAGTAGTTAACAAGTTGAAGTTTAACAGGATAATCGGTAAACTGTCCGACCTGTACACTCACCTCCTGAATATTTATATCCTGTTTCAGAATTTCCTGCAGCATGGTAATCAACCTGTTCCCTTCTTCAAGACCAAACTGGTTGACAAAAAAGTTGCGCACAAATTCGAGCTCGGATTTCACGATCTTCTGATCCGCCTTCATAACGGCAGCAGAAAGGACCAGTAAACTCATGGAAAAATCACCACGCTGTGTACCACGATAGGAACTTTGCCCGCTGCTGGCTCCATCCAACATGGATCCCAGGGCAACACCAAGAATGGCACCGATCGGTCCGCCGAAAACCCAGCCGAGTCCGCCACCAACCCATTTTGC
>CAYHGE010000008.1:65694-66914 GCA_964355945.1 uncultured Draconibacterium sp. | reverse complement strand
GTGTGCTGCATCGCCACCATATCCCGTTCCTTCTGGCCCAGGCTCATTTTTTCAATCATCAGGTCAGAGGTCACCTCGAAGGAAGAATCAAAAGACCTGTTCATCAGGGAATCATCAAACAAACCGAGCCAACTCATGGCCTTAATGGCTTGCGAAGTTACAGGAATTCCAAGATGGATTGCAACCCGGGTTCTGATATCATGATTACTTTCTGCCAATCCTGCCTGCTTACTAACCAAACCGGCAAATGTCATTCCTGACATGTCAAATTTTTCAGCAGAAATCAGGTTCAGTTGTTTTATTGCATCGAGGGTTTCACACCATCCCCTGTATCGGAACGTGCCGCGGTACATAGTCCGGGCTTCAGGAATGCCATAAATTTCCTTGTATGCAAGCGAATCGCGGTTAGGATAAACTTCCAGGTCACCAACTTCGGGAAAGTTTACAAGGAATGGATTTTTAAATAAATCGCGGGTCGGCAACTCAACTACTTTCCCGTGATACAGATAAACAGCATCATTGTTGCCGGCCAATACCACACCTTTCGGGCTCCAGGAGAATTTATATTTGAATGGATTGTCAGCAGCTTCCGGAGCAGGTAAAGCCCCGCAAATAGAGAAAAATTCAAGGATGGCTCCTTCCCGTTCATGCACCTTGTCGATAATGCGCATGGCCGACATGTGGTCAATCCCCGGATCAAGTCCCATTTCGTTCAACAAAATGATCCCCGCATCTTTTGCAGCTGCATCCAACGCATGCATTTCGGGTTTTACATACGAGGTGGTAACCATGTTTTTTTTATGCGCAACACAATGCCTGGCCACCATCACGTGAAAGACATAAGGCAGTAAGCTTACTGTAATATCATGGTCAGCTATCAATCTGCTTAGTGACTCCTCATCCCCGGCGTCCCACAGAACCGACTCACCATGAATATTGCCTGCAATCATCATGTCTGACCGGTCAGGCGTATTGGAAGCGACTGTAACCTGGTAGTTTTTAGAGAGTAAATGCTGGATAATTGGTTTGGCTACAAGCCCGGAACCGAGAATTAAGATTTTTTTCATTTTTTTCAATTAGTGAGTGGGGATAGCAGTAAACAAGTAAACAAGTAAACGAGTGAGCGGGTAACCGTGTTTGCGGGTAAACAGGTGAGCGTGTGAGTAAAGTTGTTTACGTTCACCTGCTCACCTGTTCACCTGTTCACCTGTTCACCTGTT
>CAYHGE010000008.1:35125-65594 GCA_964355945.1 uncultured Draconibacterium sp. | reverse complement strand
AAAGTTGTTTACGTTCACCTGCTCACCTGTTCACCTGTTCACCTGTTCACCTGTTCACCTGCTCACCTGTTCACCTGTTCACCTGTTCACCTGTTTATTTTTCAAAAACTCCTCCATATACTTATATTCAGGGGTCAACTCCCCATTGTGCAGGATCAATGCCTTCTTTATGGCCTTTGGAAGGTCAAGATCATCAAAATGTTCAGTAAAATCAGCATCTGCAATGGGTTTTACAAAGTTCACGAGTACATCTGCAAAGCCATCAGACGAATCGCGGGGCAATTCAGCCGGCAGGATATCAACAGCCATTACAAGCATCCCCTTGCCTTTATAACCCATGGTAATTTGTTCAGTATCCGGGTTATAAACAAAAATCGGATCATCTATTTCAGTAGGTTTCAGGGTACATTCAACGGAACCATCCACATCACAGCTGATATCACCGATTACAGTGAGGCGGGGTTCTCCCTCAGCATAAAGTTCTTTCAGAAATTGTTTTGTGACCAGCCTTGGGTATCGTTTATCCCAGTAAACACAGTTGATCAACATTGACAGGTAAGGTATGTATTGTTTAAACATACTCCGGTATTGATGCGGATTTGCATAATAATCATGAAGGTCAAACGGATCACCATCAACATGTTCAAAAAGATCTTCCTCTTTAAAAATGACCTTGTAAACCAGGTTGTCTGGTAATTTTTTTCGTTTGTGCAATTCAAGCAACTTTTCCGGCGAGATCTCCTTAACCGGCAAGAGACCGATGATTTCCTGAGCGCCCTGCGAAACATTCCCGTATCCGGTGAAACCTATTACGAATGGCCGTAATTCATGGGGAATCCCTTTCTCGGCAATCAACTGCCCGATGGCAGATATGTCATCTTTTGCTTCATTGAGTGAATGGTAGTGATGCGCTTGTTTTAATTTCACCAGGTTCGAGCTGTAGCCAGACTCCTTCAGGCGTAATCCCAGCGCCCAAAGCGAATTGATCATTCCTGCCATCCCGGCATATCTTCCAAAAAAGATGAGGCGCTTGCCTTGTTCGTCAACCACCTTTTCATATTCGATGAGGTTGCATTTTAATTCCATCATCCTGCGCAGCATGCCCATGTTGTATGGTTGCCCTTTCACGACATGTGCAAAAAAAACATAAGTTTTTTCAGGTTCAAAAAAGGACTCCGGCATCTCCTTAACGCCAAAAATCACTGAACACTTTTTCAGATCCCCGGCAATTATTGCTCCGGCATTAACGTACTCTTCATCTGTAAAAATCCTTTTGTCAGAAGTTTGCACGATAATATCAAGTTTTTTTTGCTTCACTAGCCTGGCAACATGCCTGGGTGTAAGTGGGGCTCTTCGTTCAAGTTTGTATTTATCCTCGTGCCGGATACCGATAAAGTTGCTCATAGTTCTGTTAGTTTTGGAACAGCAAAGGTATGGAAAGTGATTGTTTTCTCTGTATATTAAACTATATTTGCGGCTAATTTATATAAGTTCCGCACATTAATTTCACATTAAATTAGTTAAAAAACACCATTAAAACACCGTGTTCCCAATGAAATCACTCCATGCACTTGTACTCACATTTGTTTTTCTTCTATCTGGATTCCATTCATTTTCCCAGTTTTCAAACATTGTCGTTTTCACACAGGCAAATGAACCATTCATCATCGTAATGAATGGCATACAACAATCACCAAACCCGGAAACAAACGTAAAGGTGACCGGGCTGAATGCTCCTGACTATAAGCTAAAGATCATTTTTGAAAAATTGTCTGCTCTGCCAACAGGTCAAGCAAATAATGAAGCTTTTCACTTTTGAATCAAACAAGCTCGAATTTGCCAAATATGCTTACAAATACACATGGGATATCAAAAACTATTTTCTGTTGAATGATGCATTTGAGTTTGAATCATCGATTGAGGAGTTAAACCAGTTTATAAACAAAAATTAAAGCTCCTGAATCCGGCAAAAGATCAGTTAATCAAAGAGATGGTTCAGGAGAGATCATCCGGTAAAGTGATGCATTCATGAAAAAAATCTTACTTCGGTTATTGCGGTTTTTTAAATATTTCATCATCATCTATTTTACGTCCACACTGTTTTTTGTTATCCTATATAAATTCGTTAATCCGCCGGTTACGCCACTGATGATGATCCGGCTTGCTGAACAGTCATGGAAAGGGCAGACAGTTAAACTGGAAAAAGAGTGGATTTCGCTGGAAAAAATGTCACCCAACCTGCCACTTGCAGTTGTTGCGTCAGAAGACAACCTGTTTTTGCAGCACTCGGGTTTTGATTTCGAATCCATTGAAAAAGCCAAAGAGTTCAATGCTAAAAAGCAGGGTAAAAAGGTGCGGGGTGCAAGTACCATTTCTCAGCAAACTGCAAAAAATGTATTTCTCTGGCCACAACGGTCGTGGATAAGGAAAGGCCTCGAAGTTTATTTCACTGTACTCATTGAATTTATTTGGGGAAAAGAACGCATTCTTGAAGTTTATCTGAATGTAATTGAAACTGGGAAAGGAATATATGGGGTTGAAGCCGCCTCCCAATCCTATTTCGGGAAATCTGCTTCAAAGATCTCACGCGGAGAAGCAGCGCTGATTGCTGCCGTACTCCCCAATCCCCTCAAATGGAATCCATCCTCCCCTACCCCATATATTCGAGGAAGACAGCAGTGGATACTGTGGAATATGAGCAATATCGGCCAGCTGAACTATTAAATTTCCTTCCTGAATTTCGCAGAAACAAGCGTTTTTTTTTGTACTTTTGCCGCTTCAATTTTTACACTAACCTAAATGATGTCAATTATGGCAAAACAAGCTAACGAGAACAAGTACGTCTACTATTTTGGCGGTAAGGAAGCCGAAGGAACGGCCGAAATGAAGAATCTGCTTGGCGGTAAGGGTGCGAACCTCGCTGAGATGGTAAACATCGGACTTCCAGTACCTGCCGGTTTCACAATTACCACTGAAGTATGTACCTATTATCAGCAGAATAAAAAATCCTACCCCAAGGAATTAAAAAAGCAGGTTGCCGACAGTCTGAAAGCAACCGAAAAAGAGATGGGCGCCATCTTTGGAGATAAAAATAACCCACTTCTGGTCTCTGTCCGGTCCGGTGCCCGTGCATCAATGCCAGGGATGATGGAGACTGTTTTAAATGTCGGTTTGAACGACATTACCCGTGAAGGTCTGATCAAAAAGACCGGAAACCCTCGATTTGTATACGACTCACAACGCCGCCTTATCCAGATGTATTCGGATGTGGTGATGGAAAAAGCTGCAGGTATCGAACCACAAGAAGGAAAAGGTGTTCGTGTTCAGCTTGAAGCCGAACTTCATAAAATGAAGGAAAAAAGGGGAGCTAAGAATGATACGGACCTTACAGCTGACGACCTTAAAGCACTCATAGAGATATATAAGAAAAAAGTAAAACAGGTTCTTGGAACCTCCTTCCCTGAAGATCCGATGGAACAACTCTGGGGTGCAGTGGGAGCAGTTTTCTCCAGTTGGAATGGGAAGCGTGCAATCTCATACCGGCGCATTGAGGGAATTCCCACTGAATGGGGAACTGCTGTAAATGTGCAGTCGATGGTATTCGGAAACATGGGCGAAAGTTCTGCCACAGGGGTTGCATTTACCCGTAACCCTGCCACAGGCAAGAACTACTTCTATGGCGAATGGCTTGCCAATGCGCAGGGTGAAGATGTGGTTGCCGGTATTCGTACGCCAAACCCAATTAATGAAATTGGAAAAGATGAGCATACCATGAAACTTCAGTCACTGGAAACTGCCATGCCAGGAGTTTACAAGGAACTTTTTAAAATTGAGCGCAATCTTGAGAAACATTACCGCAACATGCTCGACATAGAGTTCACCATCCAGGATGGAAAACTCTATATGCTTCAGTGCCGTGTTGGTAAACGCAATGGACCTGCCGCCGTAAAAATGGCGGTTGACATGTATAATGAAAAACTGATTACCAGGGAAGAAGCTGTTTCGCGTGTTGAACCAAACCAGCTCGACGAACTCCTGCATTCAATCCTGGATCCTGCTTTTGAAAAGAAAACCAAGGAGATCGCCAAAGGTCTTCCTGCCGGTCCCGGAGGTTCTGCCGGACAAATTGTGTTCAATTCTGTTGATGCTGTTGCCTGGGCAAAACAAGGCAAAACAGTCATTCTTGTTCGTGAAGAGACCAACCCTGAGGATATTGAAGGGATGCGCGCTGCACAGGCTATCCTTACCGCCCGCGGCGGGATGACAAGTCATGCTGCGCTTGTTGCCCGTGGCTGGGGGAAATGTTGTATCGTTGGTGCAGGCGGCTTGAAGATCGATGCCACCAAAAAAACCATGGAAATCGGAGATGTGATCCTGAAAGAAGGCGATTTCATTTCGATGAACGGATCAAAGGGATACATCTATAACGGCAAGGTACCTACGATCATGCCAGACCCGGAGAATCCTGATCTGAAAGCCTTTATGGTGCTGTGCGATGCCATCCGCACCATGAAAATCCGTACGAATGCCGACACACCTGAAGATGCAGCCAAGGCACGAGCATTTGGCGCAGAGGGGATCGGATTGTTCCGTACCGAACACATGTTCTATGCCAAGAATGGTGAGAAACCGCTATTCATCCTCCGCAAGATGATTGCTTCAAAAACCGGTGAAGAACGTCGCAAGGCATTGAATGAGCTTTATCCTTATGTAAAAAAGGATATCAAGCAAACCCTCGCTGCCATGGACGGATATCCTGTTACCATCCGTACACTTGATCCGCCTTTGCATGAGTTCATTCCACAGCAGGAAGATGCCCGCAAAAAGATCGCCGACAGTCTGAAAATCACCAAAGATGAGTTTGACCGCCGCGCTGATAAGCTTCACGAAACAAACCCGATGATGGGCCATCGCGGAGTCCGCCTCGGTATCACCTACCCGGAAATCACGGAGATGCAGGTTCGTGCCATCTTTGAAGCAACTGCTGAGCTGTTGCAGGAAAAGATAGAGGTATTCCCCGAAATCATGATCCCTGTAACCTGTACTGAGAAGGAGTTAAAACACCAGTATGTAATCATCGACGAGATCTATGCGGAAGTATGCAAGAAATTCAAGATGAAGGAGATCCCTCACATGGTCGGAACCATGATCGAAATCCCGCGTGCGGCGCTTACCGCTGATAAAATCGCTCAGACTGCTTCGTTCTTCTCCTTCGGCACCAATGACCTGACCCAGATGACCTTTGGATTCTCACGCGACGACATTGGCGGGTTTGTTCCAGAATATATTGAACAAAAAATCTTACCAGTTGATCCATTTCAGGTAATTGATTTTGAAGGTGTTGGCCAGTTGATGAAGATGGCGGTTGAAAAAGGCCGCTCCACCCGCAAGGACCTGAAGATCGGTATCTGCGGTGAACATGGTGGTGAACCGGCATCTGTTGAATTCTGCCATTCACTTGGGTTCAATTATGTAAGTTGCTCCCCGTTCCGTGTGCCTATTGCACGTTTGGCCGCAGCACAGGCTGTGATCAAACAGAAAAAAGCCACGGAAATAAAACCAGTTGCCAAAAAAACTGCTTCAAAGGTTGTGAAGAAAAAATAACCTTAAATTGCAGCAACTCAGAAAGAGGCCGCCAAAAACATGGGTGGCCTCTTTTTTTTGATGAAGAACATGGTATTATAAAAATTACACTATTTTTGTAATCGAGAAATAATCTAAATTAAAACATTATGGAAATTTCAAATATCAATTTTCTCGCACTGGTAATAGCTGCCATTGCAAGTTTTGCATTGGGTGCGATCTGGTACAGTCCGGTACTGTTCAGTAAGGCATGGCAATCTGCTGTAGGATTAACGACAGAAACCCTGGAAAAGGCCAACATGGCCATCATTTTCGGTTCAAGTTTTTTCTTGATTTTCCTGATGAATTTCGGACTGGCTGTGATATTACAGGGACATGCAGGTAAGGATGTCACTGCTTTTTCAGGTGCACAATACGGATTCCTGATCGGGTTGTTTTTTGTAGCCACTTCAATCGGCATCAACATACTTTATCAGCGTAAAACGTTTACACTTTGGGCCATAGATGCCGGATACCAGGTTCTCTACCTCACAATTTCCGGAGCGATCCTGGGTGGCTGGAGATAGTGCACCTCTCAATGCTTCGGGGCATCCTTTTTGCAGCAGGCTGGCAGTTTGGCATATGCCGACTGATTAGCAGCAATGGTATCAGCATCATAGCCAATTTTCGACAGTGTATTCCTTAGCTGTGCAGGGGATGTCTTTGACGGATTGAAAATAACCGTTGCAACCTTGGTTTCAACATCCAGTGATGCTGATTTAACCCCTTTTTCAAAAGCAAGGCAGCCTTCAATGCGCTCTTTGCACATCCCGCACACTGCGGAAGTTTTTATGGAAAGCGTGTCAACTTTTTTTTGTTGTCCGAAACAGGTGGCTGATATAAAGAATATCATCACCATCGTAAATATATTTGCTGAAATTTTGGAAATTGTTGTCATAAATTTGAAATTTGAGTTATTTTATCATCATTCTTACACCTGCATAAATTGAGATTCCAACAATCGGCCCCCACGCCATGGAGGCGTCAAAATGCGTGTGGTAAGGTTTCCAGTACTCGGAAATCGGATCATTCTGACGGAAATTGGTCAGATTTTCTCCGCCCAGGTAAACATCAAAATGTTTGAATTTCCTGGTAACCTGGCCAAGCAGGTTGAACCACGTTGGTGAAAACCCCGGACGCTGAAGGAACCCCGGCATTTTCTGTGTATCCGGCAACCTTGCAGGACCATTGAGCTGACCGGTCAGGTCAAATTTCCATTTATCGAATTTTGTAGCATAACCGAGTGACAGCAAGCCTTTGTACTGGTTGACCATGGCCTTCTGTACGAGTTTTCCTCCTTCTGTGATCTTCACATCATTGTACCTGAAAGCGGTTGTGATGGTGAATCTATTAAGCGGTGAAAATGTGAACTGGGCCTGGGCACTGTTGGCATAAGACTTTCCATCCAGGTTATAGAAAAACATGGCAGTAGGAAGGCTGTCCTGGTCAGCAATAATCTGTTTGACAAAGCTTGTGCGGTAAGCATCAACAGAAAATTCTGCTTTTTCGTTGAAAAGCGTAAAGCTCCAGGTAAAATTCACTCCGTAATTCCACGCCTCTTCATTGCCTAGGTCTGGTGCGAAATAGAGCACCCTCTGACTTACAAACACTGCACTGTTTTCAGCCAGGAGATTGGGTGAACGGTATCCTTTTCCCACTGATGCACGAATCGTGGTCGTTTTTGATGTATTGACGCGGGCATGCAGCCTGGGCGTAAAGTAATACCCAAAGCGGCTGTTGTAATCCCCCCTCGCTCCTGCGATCAAAGCAAATTTTCCGCAGATATCAAGTGTGTATTCAAAAAATGCCCCGGCATCCCACTCTGTCCTGCCCATGTCATAATTAAATGTTGAATCCCCAACCAGTGTAAAGAGGTCGGCAGTGGTAGCGGTTGTATTGGGTGGAAGGGTCTGGTATCGATATTTCAGACGGGTTTGCAGGAAATCCTCGGTGAAATCATCCACAAAATAACTGAGTCCCGCCGAAATACGGTGTTTGTTTTCATTGAAGGAAGTGGTGAACACCAGGTTTGCATTAAAATTCCGCTCTTTCCCATTATAGAGGTTGATGCCATAAAACGCATCCTGCTGATGATTGATCGCGGAGAGAATCAGACCTAAACTCGATTTTCCATCCGACCCCAGGAATATTCCGTTTTTCCAGAATGCTTCCAACCGGTTTGTTGTCACACCAATACCATATTTCTTCGAATCATTGGTGATACCGGTTGTATCAGTATTCCAGGCACTTTTCACAAAAGCCATCTGTCCGCCGTCACGCTGCTCATAGAGATATTTAATTCCAAGACGGGATACCCATTTATTCGGAACGATGTAATCCCACCTGTTCATGGCTGTAAGTGTCGTGATTTTTGGTGCATCCATGAATCCATCTGTCGAATCCGGCTCCTGAACGATATTGCGGTCAAATTTATATTGAGAACTGGCAGCATGAATGAGCAAAGATGTACTTAGTTTATCGTTGATTTTAATGGCTCCATCGGCATTGGCCTCAAAACGCAGATTGCTGTTGCCATAGAGATTAATAAACAGTTTTTCACTGGTTTCGGGCTTCTTATACTCAACATTGATCTGCCCTGTTATTGACTCGTATCCCTGTACAACAGAAGATGTTCCCTTGGCGATCTGGATCGACTCCATCCAGGATCCTGGGATGTAGCTCAACCCAAACGGTGTTGCCAGTCCGCGGATGAGTGGAACATTTTCAGTCATGATCTGACTGTATATCCCGGATAGTCCGAGCAACTGGATCTGACGTGCACCGGAAAGTGCGTCGGAGTATGAGACATCGACCGAAGCATTGGTCTCGAAGCTTTCGGCAAGATTGCAGCATGCAGCCCTTTGCAGTTCTCCTGTGGTGATGACGGTGGTTTGCCTTGCATTCAGTCTTGAAATAAATGTATTGTCCTGCTTTCCGCTGATCTCCACCTCCTTCAGGTTCTGAACATCCGGTTTTAATTCGATGTCAAGCTTTTTCCCGTCTGAGGCTACAGAAACAGTGTCGTGGCGATAACCAAGCAAACTAATAACGAGCCTGTTCTTCTTGACTCCCGACCTGGAGATGGTGAAACTCCCGGATTCATTGGTAAAGGTTCCTTTGGTCGTGCCGAGCCAAAAAACATTTACTCCCGGTAAACCAACCTTATCACCCTTGGAGGTTCGTTCAAAAACATTTCCACTGACCATTTGCGATTGGCCATGGCTAAGCATGGAGGTTCCTCCTCCAAGTAAAACTAAAAAAAGTATCAATAGATTATTCATCTTTCGTTGCAATTAATGACGTTAGTAAAAAGGAAAATCAGTCAACCCGGGTTAACATGAAACATGCAGCGCGGGAAAACTCGTCAGGCAATTGCGTGAAAGGCAGGGATTTTAATCTGGTTCAGGTAGTACACAAGTACTTTGCCGAAAAGAGGAGGTGAATAAAACTCGAAATGAGCAGGCATTATAAAAGGTTGCTCAACGTTTGGCTCTTCGGGTAAAAAAGCCGGATAGAGGGGTAACTGAATATTTTCAGTGTTAAGGACAAATTTCTCAGCCCGAATAGTGAGGATATCCA
Organism: uncultured Draconibacterium sp.; assembly: GCA_964355945.1. Lineage (GTDB taxonomy): Bacteria > Bacteroidota > Bacteroidia > Bacteroidales > FEN-979 > CAIVAT01. Next base: position 56,393 of record CAYHGE010000008.1, on the reverse strand, counting down.
GTTTAAAGAAAGAGAGGGTGCTTTTGCAGCATGGCGCTGCATCAACCTCCTGATGATATATATCCTCCGGTGAACTTTTATGTCCGCTGCAAACATACCCGGTCTCTTCATCCACACAGCAGGTTGAACCTGCACGGGTGAATAACTCAGGATAAATACTTGCAATATCCTCATTACTGCTGTTACAATGATGATGAAATACAGATAAACCGAATGTTCCGAAGAGGAACACCAGCAATAATAAAATAACACCGATGCGCTGGACTGTTTTCATCATTACAATTGCACCTGCAAAAGTAACACAAATTTTGAGATGATTAAAAAGTTGAAGCAACCAACGATTGAGGAAGACAAATGGTGATGATCCCTACGGCATATCCCTGGTTTATGATTACTCAAATATTTCAGATTTGTCTATTCCCCTGATCGTGTTCTTTCTAGCGATTAAAAATAACACGAAATGGATCATCAGCCCGATTCCCCAGAAAATCGCCGTAAGATGGACGGTCCATATACTTTCATGACTCGATTGGAGGTCAAGCAGAAACCATGTTTCAGCAATAATATTGCAAACAAGGTAGGTTAAGAGGTGAAGCCTGAAACCAATGTCGGAAAACAGGTGAGAATCATAATCATTTTTAGCCAGGTGCCAGGCAGTAGCAAAAATCAAAATACCATAGATTACTGCAATCACCCAGGCCCAGGTGAACTCTGCCATGTTCAGTAAACTACTTAACCCATAACGAAATAGGAGTGTAAATAAAATAAGCATTCCTGAATACCTTAACTGATTGACTGTAAATAGTTTCATGATTCTTCCTCCGGTTTTAAAAGGTTTTTGATTTTACTGTTAAAGAACAAACTGATATTTCTGTTGATGAACTGCTTTAAAAGGGCATGACCTAAATCTGTCAGAAAATAATATTTGCGCTCCGGCCCTTTATTTCCCTTTCCGGTTTCATAGTCAACAACACCGAGATGTTGAAACTTGCGCAGATTTCTGTACAAACTTTGCTCCTCACAGCGCATTGATTGATTCGATTCCTCTTCAACAAAGGATTTGATTTCATCAACGTACTTGGGTTCCTCCTTTAAAGCAAGAAAAATCCATAAAGTAAGTTGTCCTTTTTTGTATGTTTCTTCCCACGCTGCCAGCAATTCTGACAATAACTTATCCTTATCCATGAATTAATCTTTATGTATTAAACATGTTGTACAATACAAAGGTAATACAATAAAAGTAAAAGTCAAGAAAAAAATGCAAAAAATGTAAAAAAAAACATCCTGAGGCATTCGATGGAAATTATTGCACTGAAAGTGTTATTTTTACTGCTTCATGAAAAAACTATTTTTCGGTACAAATGAGTTGGAGCTATCCACACCAGTGGTGATGGGGATCCTTAACCTGGCTCCCGATTCATTTTTCGATGGCGGCAGGTTTCTGAGCCTTGATAATCAATTACAACAGGTGGAGAAGATGCTGCAAGAAGGTGCATCCATCATCGACCTCGGTGCTGTATCGACCCGGCCCGGGGCCGGGGATGTTGATGAGCAGGAGGAGCTCGGTCGGTTAATCCCGGCCGTTAAAGCAATCAAATTACATTTCCCGGAATGTATCCTCTCTGTCGATACTTTTCGTGCACGTGTTGCAAAGGCTGCCGTTGAGCAGGGGGCGTCAATGGTCAATGACATCTATGGCGGCCGTTATGAGCAGGGTATGTTTGAAATGGTCGCATCGTTAAAGGTGCCTTATATCCTGATGCACATGAAAGGAACACCGGCAACTATGCAAATCAAGCCCTCTTATGCTGATGTTGTTGCCGAGGTTGCATACTTTTTTGAAAATCAATTACAACAATGCCGGGAGGCAGGTGTCAGGCAGGTAATCATCGACCCCGGATTTGGTTTTGGCAAGAGTACTGAACAGAACTACACCCTGCTGGGACACCTGGAAGAGTTCAGGTCAACAGGAGCACCTTTGCTGGTTGGTATATCCAGAAAGTCAATGATTTACAAACAATTATGCATAGAATCATCCGAAGCACTCAATGGTACAACCGTGCTCAATACCATCGCATTGATGAAAGGGGCGGATATCCTGAGGGTGCATGATGTAAAGGAGGCAATGGAGGCGATCAGGCTCGTGAAGATGGTTGGTTAGGGGAAAATTGGTAACTTTGCAGCATGGTATTAATTGGCCTTTTCTCACTCCGGATCGTTGATGTCATCGACATCATTCTGTTTGCGCTACTCTTGTATGAAATTTACAATCTCGTCAAAGGTACAGCGGCCATCCGGATTTTCATCGGGATCATAGCCGTTTACCTGATCTGGAAGGTTGTGAAAGCTTTGCAGATGCAGCTGCTCACTGAAATTTTAGGTCAATTCATTAGTGTCGGGGTAATTGCCTTGATTGTTGTGTTCCAGCCCGAGATCCGCCAGTTCTTGCTGATGGTGGGTAACACGAAAATTATTAAAAACCAGCGAAAAAGGTTTCTGTTCTGGCAATTCAAACTTGACAACCCGGTTAACCTCGACATTGACAGCATCGTAAAGGCGTGCCAGAAAATGGCTGAAACCAAAACAGGTGCATTGATTGTAATCACCCAGCAGAATGAACTCGCTCAGTACATTGCGACCGGCCAGGCTGTTGATGCCAAAATCTCAGAAGTCATTCTTGAAACGATATTCTTCAAAAACAGCCCTTTGCATGATGGGGCAGTAATTGTGATGGGAGGACAGATCAGGGCTGCACGCTGCATCCTGCCTGTTTCGAACAAAGCGAACATTCCTCCATTTTATGGGCTTCGTCACCGTGCTGCGGTTGGAATCACTGAGAAATCCGACTCCATTGCCATTATTGTTTCAGAAGAAAGAGGCGAAATAGCCTATTGTTATGAAGGCAGACTCTTTGAGAATGTGAGTCCGAGTGATCTTTCAAATTTCATGGAGGAACTTTTCAAGTAATGCAGGCAATGAATGCAATGAATGCAATGCATACAATGATGGCAGGAATCGGCGTATGACACCTTTAATGCCTGAGATTATCTGCGTTTCTTAGGTTTACTGATTTTGGCAAGTGAATCTGCTGTTCGTGTACTATCCTCTTTCTGTTTCAATTCAAATTCACGAATAATCATTTCTGGTGTCTTTCCCAGGTTTTCGATTGCCAGCTTTGCATCTTTTGCAAAGGCATCAGATGGATACTTTTCAATGAAAAGAAGATAAGTTTCACGCGCCTTATCGAGGTTCTGCATGATATTTTCATAGATAAAACCCTGAAAAAACATACACAGTGAAGCCTTTGGTTTATCAGGATAATCCTTAAGATACTGATCAAAAAGTTTAAGCGAACGTGGTCCATCGCCTGAATTCATTGCAATATTGGCTGCTTTGAACAAGTACCCCGGAGAAAGTGTGTCCGCAGGATTTTTTTTAATAAAAGTTTCATAAAGCAGCATCAGGCTGTCGGCTTTCTCTTTGTTAAAACTAACTGTTTCCGGGGTGAATAGACTTTTCTCCAATGTTTGAATCTGGCCAACCAGCTTATCATGGGATGGCCCGCAGCCAAAAAACATCATCATTAAAATTCCTGAAAACACAAGAATGGCAAGTTTTTTCATGGTTAAACGAATTATTATTGAGTAAATAAATATTATCCGGGTTATTTTCTTCCCTTTTTAACCTGAGGGAACAACATCTTGTATGAAACTTCCACATTTCCTTTGCTGATGTCAGAAAGCCTGCGTTTCAGTAACATTTTTTTCAGTGAAGTGATCCTGTCAACAAAAACAATTCCTTCAATATGGTCATATTCGTGCTGGATTACGCGGGCGATAATGCCTTCATAACGTTCATCATGTGCTACGAAATTCTCATCCAGATACCTGATATGAATGACCGGCTTACGAACAATGTCTTCACGTAATCCGGGAAAACTAAGGCACCCCTCATTGAAAGAAAATTCATCTCCCTCCTCCTTATAAATGCGGGCATTCAGAAAAGACTGTTTGAAATTCTCGGCCTCCGGATACTTCTCAGCAAACGCCGAAGCATCAATCACAAACAATCTGAATGAACTGTTTACCTGTGGAGCAGCCAGGCCAACCCCATCCGAAACATACATTGTTTCCCACAAGTTCGCAATGAATTGTTTCAGATCAGGATGATCCGGGGCAATGTCATCGGCTACTTTCTTTAATACAGGGTGCCCGTAGGCAACGACTGGCAATATCATGGCTTAGCTTCTTTGGTTAAATAAATTGCAGACAAGCGGACAGGCGGACAAAATCAGAAATTTCATATTAGATTTTCTCCATGTAGGATTGAAGCATGATGGTTGCGCTTACGGTATCAATCAGTGCTTTATCCTGGCGGACCTTTTTCTTTAACCCTGCTTCTCTGATTGTTCTGGAGGCAAGAAGTGAGGTAAAACGTTCATCTGCCCGTTCCACCGGGATGTCAGGAAATAACAATTTCAGCGCCTTAACAAATGGTTCAATATAAACTGCAGATTCAGAGTCGGTGTAATTCATCTGCTTTGGCTCTCCAACAACGAAACGTTCAACATGGTTTTCTCCTGTATAATCTTTTAAAAACGCAAGCACATCCATCGATCTGACAGTTTTAAGGCCCGTAGCAATGATTTTCAGTTCATCTGTTACCGCGATGCCTGTCCTCTTTTGTCCATAATCTATTGCAACGATCCTGCCCATCACCTGATTTTATTGCAAAGGTACAAAGTTTTAAAATTTTATCTAATTTTGGAGGATAGAATTGTGTCTAGCCCCATGTCAGAAATTAAATTACTCATCGAATCCGCCTGGAACGACCGGGAACTTTTAAAGAAGCCCGAAACACGTGATGCTATTTCTGAGATAGTTGATCAACTGGATAAGGGCATACTCCGGGTTGCATCGCCGGATTCCGGACAATGGACTACGCATGAGTGGATCAAAAAAGCTGTTATCCTCTATTTTCCCATCCGCCAGATGGAGTTAATCGAGGTTGGCCCTTTCCAGTTTTACGACAAAATTCCACTGAAAACCAATTATCACAATCAGGGTGTCCGGGTCGTACCGCATGCAATTGCCCGCTATGGTTCTTTTCTGGCAGCCGGTGTGATCATGATGCCTTCGTATGTTAACATTGGTGCTTACATTGACGCTGGAACCATGGTGGATACATGGGCCACTGTTGGATCATGCGCCCAGATTGGCAAACACTGTCACCTCAGTGGTGGTGTCGGGATCGGGGGGGTTCTTGAACCTGTACAGGCATCTCCTGTCATTATTGAAGATCACTGTTTCCTTGGATCAAGGTGCATCGTTGTTGAAGGTGTCCGGGTGGGAAGCGAAGCTGTTTTAGGGGCAAATGTTGTATTGACCGCATCTACAAAAATTATTGATGTTTCGGGTGAAACGCCGGTGGAGTATAAAGGATATGTCCCTCCCCGGTCGGTGGTAATTCCCGGAACATTACCGAAAACCTTTCCATCAGGGGTTTACCAGGTTCCCTGTGCACTGATCATCGGGCAGAGAAAACCATCCACCGACTTAAAAACCTCTCTGAACCAGGCCTTGCGTGAATTTGATGTTGCTGTGTAGATGAATAAAATACTTGTCATTCAAACTGCTTCTATCGGTGATGTGATCCTGGCTACTGCCCTGATTGAAAGTCTGCATCAGGCATATCCGGCAGCCTCTATTGATTTTCTGGTAAAAAAAGGGTATGAAGGTCTTTTTGCCGGGCATCCCTTCCTGGATAAGGTGATAACCTGGGATAAGCGTGCCGGCAAATATTCAGGTATATTACAGATTATCAAGAATTCACGTCGTATCAAATACGATCTTATTGTCAACATACAACGTTTCTTCCTTACAGGATTGCTTACCGTGCTTTCAGGGAGCCGGGAGACACGCGGTTTTTCAAAAAACCCTTTGTCCTCTCTTTTTTCAAAAAAAATTGAGCATGTCATTGGTGACGGCATCCATGAGGTTGCGCGCAATCACGCACTGATCAGTGATCTCGCGGTTTCAGATGACACACGGCCAAAGCTCTATCCATCAAAAGAGGATGAAGCAGTTGCCGGTCAATATATTACAGCAAAGTATTACACAATTTCACCTGCCTCTTTATGGTTTACAAAGCAATACCCTGTTGAAAAATGGATTGAATTAATCCGGTTTATCTCCACAGATGCGACGGTGCTCCTTCTGGGAGCTGCGACGGATCAGGAACTGTGCAACGAGATCATCCTCAGGGCCTGCCATCCCGGCACAATCAATCTGGCTGGCAAACTTACATTGCTTCAGTCAGCAGCACTGATGAAAGGCGCCCGTATGAACTTTACCAATGATTCTGCTCCGATGCACCTTGCCACAGCCGTAAATGCTCCGGTAGCTGCCATTTACTGTTCGACTGTACCGGCGTTTGGTTTTGGCCCGCTCTCTGTGCGTTCCACAATTGTTGAAACCCCTGAAAAACTCTCATGCAGACCGTGCGGTTTGCATGGCTACAAGTCATGTCCGGAGACACATTTTAATTGTGCGTTCACCATCCGTGTGGAGCAACTAGCCCATCTGCTATAGCGAGTATGGTAATTGGCTTGAACTGCATGTCAGTTGCACAATTTGTGATTACCTTTACACGTTATTGTAAGACTATGGTAAATCAGATCAAAAACTGTGTGAAGGTTCTTGAAGAAGGTGGCATCATCTTATACCCTACTGATACCATCTGGGGCATCGGATGCGATGCAACAAATGCTGCAGCGGTTTCAAAGGTATACAGGCTAAAACAGAGACTTGAACGCAAGAGCATGATTATTTTGCTTGACAAATCAGAAATGCTTGAGAAATATGTTGCCAACATTCCCGAAATTGCATGGGATTTACTTAAAAAAATAGACACCCCGCTGACCATTATCTATCCGGAAGCAAAAAATCTTGCCGAAAATGTTGTGGCTGAAGATGGATCCATTGCCATCAGAATTGTTAAAAATGAATTCTGCACAAAGCTGATTCAAGAATTCGGTAAGCCTGTCGTCTCCACTTCTGCCAATATTTCCGGAGAAAATCCACCGCTGACGTTCCGGCAAATTTCACCGGAAATCATCAGTGGGGTTGATTATGTGGTAGATGAATCCATTGACGAGCTTCACGAACTAAAGCCATCCCGGATAATCAAGCTTGAACAGAACGGAGAATTCCGGATTATCCGTAACTAATAAATGAGGTTAATTTTGATGAAACACGCTTTTTACCTGTCACTTTTCTGCCTTTCCTTTTTGAGCAATCAAACAGTTTTTGGAGGCCCCGTCGATAAACCCAAACGTCACAGCATCAGCGGAAAAATCAGTGATCTCCATAGCGGAGAGGCATTGCTCGGCGCAACGATTTTCGTGAAGGAACTGAAGACTGGTGCTGCATCAGACATTTATGGAAATTACTCCCTTACCCTGGAGGAAGGAAGCTATACGCTGGTGTATTCCTACATTGGATATACTGCTTTTGAAAAACAGGTGGACCTGCTCACAGATCTCAAAATTTCCATCGAACTTGATCCTCAGGAACATCAGCTCAAAGAAGTGGAAATCAAAAGTGAAAAAAACGATAAAAATGTTGTAAAACCAGAGATGAGCACTTTTCGCATGGATATAAAAACCATCCAGCGAATCCCGGCACTGATGGGTGAAGTGGATGTAATCAAGGCGATCCAGATGCTCCCGGGCGTTCAATCGGTGGGAGAAGGCTCCTCCGGCTTCAGTGTGCGTGGAGGTGCCCCAGATCAGAACCTGATTCTCCTGGACGAGGCAACAGTTTACAATGCATCCCACCTGATGGGCTTTTTCTCTGTCTTCAACAACGATGCGATTAAAGATGTTAAACTTTATAAAGGAGATATTCCGGCCACTTATGGCGGACGCCTGGCCTCGGTTCTGGATGTACGCATGAACGAAGGTAACTCGAAAAAGTTTGAAATTAACGGTGGTATCGGAATCATTGCCAGTCGTTTAACTGTAGAAGGTCCGATTGTGAAAGACCGTAGTTCGTTTGTGGTATCGGGAAGAAGGACATACGCTGATATTTTCCTGCCGCTTTCATCGAATGAAGGGATTCAGGACAGCAGGCTCTATTTTTACGACCTCAATGCCAAGGTCAACTACCGGATAAATGACAACAACCAGGTTTTCCTTTCAGGGTACTTTGGCCGGGATGTTTTTAAGAATGGATTTGCCGGCATGAAATGGGGCAACGAAACTGCAACAATCCGGTGGAACCACCTGTTTTCAAAACGGTTATTTTCAAACTTTTCCCTTATTTACAGCAACTATCTGTATAACCTTGGAACCCCTGAAGGCACAAACAACTCATTCACGTGGACTTCCAATCTTCGCGATATTGGTCTGAAAACTGATTTCAGTTATTACCTGAATCCAAAAAACACGATTAAATTCGGTGTTTCAGTGATCTACCACATGTTCAACCCGGGCGATGCCTACGGGACTGGGAATGAAAGCGTGATCACTGAAGTAAAAGTTCCAATGAATTATGCATTTGAAACTGGCGTGTATGGCAGCAATGAACAAAAGCTTGGGGAACATTTCACGGTTAAATACGGCTTACGGTTTTCGATGTTCCAGAATATCGGGCCTGGCACCGTATTCAACTACGACTCAGCATATAATGCCACGGATTCAACAGTTTATAAATCCGGAGTGCTCTATAACACTTATGCCGGACTTGAACCCAGACTCGGTTTGCTTTATGACTGCAACAGCAAACATTCGATCAAAGCCAGTTATGCAAGGACCAACCAGTACCTGCAGCTGGCACAGAACTCTACAGTTGGCACGCCACTCGACATCTGGTTCCCATCAAGTCCCAATGTGAAACCACAAATTGCCGACCAGGTTGCCATTGGTTACTTCAGGAATTTCCGAAAAAACACCATTGAAACTTCCGTTGAAGGATATTATAAGTGGATGAAAAATGTTGTTGACTTTAAAGATTTCGCTCAACTAGTGTTAAACAACAAGCTTGAAGGTGAAATCCGAACCGGCAAGGCATGGTCGTACGGCGTCGAATTTCTTGTAAGGCTGAATGAAGAAAAAATCAATGGCTGGGTAAGTTACACCTATTCCCGGACGTTCCGCCAGATCAGTGGAATCAACAGCAATGAATTTTATCCGGCTCCTTATGACAAACCCAACAACATCTCCATTGTGTTAAATTATGTCATCAGTAAGCGATTTACAATTGGCGCCAATTGGGTTTATGCAACAGGATCACCAGTCACTTTTCCAACCGGCCGGGCAGAATCGGGGAATAAAATTTACCCGATCTATTCAGACCGCAATCAATACCGTTACCAGGATTATCATCGCCTGGATGTTTCACTTACATTTTTCAGCAAGCAAAAACCTGGCAGAAAATTCAACTGGGATCTGAATTTCTCAGTCTATAATGCCTATAACCGTCACAATACCTGGTCAATTAACTTTACCCAGGATAAAATTGACCCGAACACAACGTATGCAGAGAAAGTTTACCTCTTTGGAATTATTCCTTCGATTACCTTTAATTTTCACTTCAACAATGATTAGGAACATACTTTACAGTCTTCTGCTCTTCCTTCTGGCGGCAGCATGCACAGAGAAAATCGACGTCAAGCTCGACACAACCTATACCCGTCTGGTGGTTGACGGCACCATCGATTCAGATACCGGTATTTATCGTGTTGCGCTTACCACCTCCGCCGATTACTTTTCCAACGAACCTGTCCCCAGGGTTGTCAATGCAACAGTTACTATGAGCGATGGAGTGAACACCTTCCTCCTGAATGAATCACAGAAAGGCCAATCAGGCATTTATCAGACCAACCCGGATTTTGCTGGTAAAAAAGGTTCTACATACACGCTACACGTCGAGCTGGAAAATGAGATTGCCGGGCACAAAACTGTGGATGCGACTTGTTATCTGCCTCCGGTAGCCCACCTCGACTCGATTGGCACGGATTTTCATCCGGAATGGGGACCGAAGGGAATATGGACCATTAAACTATATGCCAAGGAGCCATCTGATACAATAAATTATTATCTGTTCAATTATTACAGAAATGGTATCCTGATAACAGACACGCTTACAAAAAAAGTAATTTCCGACGACAAATTCTATAATGGCAGTTATATGGATGGCGTTGACGTAATATACATCAACAATGAAAACAATTGGGAGACTTTGTTTCCCGGAGACACCATCATGCTGCAGATGTCGGGAATCACAAAGGAGTATTTCGATTTTATCACCCAGGTGCAGCAGGCGGGTTTCAACATTCCATTTTTCAGCGGGCCTCCGGCAAATGTCCAGGGCAATATCACCAATGGCGGCATTGGTTTTTTCGCGGCATATTCAAGCAGTTTTGCAAAAACAGTTGTAAAAACGCCAAAGAAATGACAAAAGGACGGGATACCAAGCCCCATATCGGCATCTTTGGCAGAAGAAACAACGGTAAAAGTTCACTGATCAATGCACTCACTCAACAGGACATTGCCATTGTTTCTGAGATAGCAGGCACAACCACTGACCCGGTAAAAAAATCAATTGAAATCGCCGGGATCGGACCTGTGGTGCTGATCGATACTGCAGGCATAGATGACACGGGTGATCTGGGACTCAAAAGAGTTGGAAAATCAAAAGATGTTTTGAAGATCATTGACCTTGCCATCCTGGTCATTTCAGCCAACCAGTTTGATGAGCCGGAGAGCAGGTTGGTAGAGGATTTCGAGGCGAATGATCTCCCCTACCTGATTGTACACAACAAATCTGACAAAGAGGAAATTACACCGGAATTCTTAACCATAATCCGCCAAAAGTGCGCTGTTCCGGTGATTGATTTTTGTGCACTGAACCCACTAAACCTCGAAAAACTTACCAACCTGATCGGTGAAACCATCCCTCCGACAGCCTATAAGAAGCAGCCCCTTGTTGGCGACCTGATCTCCTATGGTGATGTGGTGTTGCTGATTACCCCCATCGACATTGAAGCTCCTGAAGGCCGGATGATTCTTCCACAGGTGCAGGTAATCCGCGATGTACTTGACCACGATGGCATTGCCATTGTTTGCAAGGAACGGGAAGTTGATGCTTTCCTGGCGAAGATGAACCCAAAACCCGTACTGGTAATTACTGACAGCCAGGTGTTTCCAAAAGCAGATGCAGCCATCCCTAAAGAGATTCCACTCACCAGCTTCAGCATTGTCCTTGCAAGGCAGAAGGGTGATTTTCCCAATTATCTGAAAGGGACGCCACATTTATCGAACCTTCGCACCGGAGACCGGCTGCTGATCCTTGAATCATGCACCCATCATGTCTCCTGTGATGATATAGGGCGGGTGAAAATTCCAAGATGGCTGGCCAGTTTCACGGGAAAAAAACTCGAATTTGACGTTGTTGCCGGGTTGAATAACATATCTCGTCCGATTACTGATTATGCCATGGTCATACAATGCGGCGGGTGCATGATCACCAGGAAACAAATTATCAGCAGGCTCAAACCAGCAATCGACGCAGGAATTCCGGTTACCAATTATGGCATGGCCATCGCTTATATCCATGGAATCTATAACCGGGCGATTGCTCCGTTTACAAAAAACGATACCGGTCTGGTTGATTATCTGTAAAGTTTTTAGGGCACTGAAAGTGATACAGGTACGACTTTTCCGTTAAAGTACTTATGCCCGTTAATTGCAAAATCACCAACGAAATGGGCCATTTGGGCAGGAGTTTGCATGGCTTTTGCTCCTGGAAATGCTTTCATGAACATTTCAGTCTGAACAGCGCCGATGGCCAGACAATTTACCTTGATCTCCTGCTCTGCAAGTTCTTCCGCAAGCACTTCCGTGAGGATGGCCAATGCTCCTTTACTGGCGCTATATGCAGCCAGTCCCGGGAATTTCTTACTTCCCTGCACCCCGCCGATGCTCCCGATGTTCACAATATGCGCTCCCTTGTTCATCATCGGCAACAAAGCCTGAATGAGGAAAAACGGACTTTTGACATTCACATCAAATGTGTCATCAAACTCTTCTATTCCGAATTTATCAAAAGGTTTATTTACCAGTTTTCCTGCGTTATTGATCAGGATATCACAGGTATGGATGAATGTTTCAAGCCGCTGTACAATAAAGGGATAGAATTCAAACTGTGTCAGATCGAATTCGTATGGAATCACTTTTGCCTCGGGATAGAGCCTGAGACAATCTGAAACAAGTTCCTTGAGTGCTTTGCCGTTTCGTGAAATTGCAACAATGTGATTCTGTTTATGTTTTGCAAGAACTTTAACAACTTCAAACCCGATTCCCCTCGCTGCTCCGGTAACAATGATGTTCATAATTGATGGATTTGCCGATAAAAGTAAGGAAAAAGAGAATAGAATGAAAAAAAAATGGCCCGCTACCTTGAACTGTAGCGAGCCATCCAATTCAGGTTACGTTTTACTGAACAACGATTTTTTCAACAGAAGTGCCTCTGTCTGATTGCAACCGAAGCATGTAAATGCCCCTGGCAAGGGCAGAAACATCAATGCTTTTTTCATACTTCCCTTTAAAATAGGTAACAACATCCTTGTGCAATACTTCGCCCTGTAAGGAAAGGAGCTCTACCCTGACATTTTGTGCATCTGCGATCGAAAAGCTTATATTGACCATCTCTGATGCCGGATTTGGGTAAACCCTGAGATTATTGAACACCTTAATTTCTTCGGTTCCTACCATCGGAGAATAACTGATTTCCCAGCCCTCACCACGAACAGAACCATTGGTATTCCACATGACCAAAACTGATCCGGTTGTTGACTCAATGGGCTCGGGCATTGTGGTATAATTCCCTGACCAGGTGCCGAGTAATGCGCTTGTTCCAAGATCATAAATCTGAACCTTGTCAGAGCCCTCTTCTGTGTTGAAATTAACAGCGGTCAGTACGATTTTGGAGGCACCCACCGGCATGATCTTCCACTTGCAGCTGGAACCGTTGCGGTAATCAAAACGGTCGCTGCCATCTTTAATCGTACCCCAACCATCGAGTAATGTGGTATTCGAAGCACAGAATTTAGCGAGATTGGCTGTATATTTGGCCTTCCAACCTGAAGCTGTTGATGCACCGTCGGTGGTGAAGGTGATGAACATTTTAGGTCCGGTGGTGGTAACAGATGGCATTGTTGTTAAAGCTCCCGAATAGGTAGCGATCAAAGATGCCGATGCATCGGCTCCGTCGTAAACTTTTACAACATCACCGGCAGCAGTATTGAACTGGGTAAAGTTTAAAGTGATCGTGCTGACACTGTCATCAGGGGCGATCAGCCATCCGCAGCTGGTGTTATCCTGATAGTTTGCCACCGGGCCGCTCCCGTCTTCAATGGTTCCGAAACTGTACGTATTGAGAATTGTATTGCCGGTGCAATAGGTCGGATACTGAGATGTATTCGGTTCAATATGCAGCACAGCTTCCTGGCCGTTGTTAAAGGTATAGCCGGATGGGTTGAGGTTATTCAGGTAAAAGTAACCATTTGAAGAGCCGCTCCACCCCCAGTTCATGTGATAAAAATCTGCACCCTGAAAACCGTCGCATACCCAGGAGTGTCCACCACCAGGCCCCTGACCACCATACTGAATTGGTTTACCGGAGTTAAGATCACCCTGCAGGAGATTATTCCAGGCTGAGGTTGAATATCCCATTTTATTCGCAGACATGCAGGTGTTTGCATACCTGAAATAGTTTTTCAGTGCATTGGGTACAGATGATTGATATGCTCCTGAAGAACAGGCACCATCACTATTGTACATCATATTCACACTGACACCTGCATGGTATGATATCAGAGCGATCGGGTAACATTCATTGGTCGGTGCATCTGTCATTCCGTTCCAGTCATACGTTGTATTTCCAAAATCGGCACATTGCTGAGGATAGCCGGCACCCGTCGCAGGTGTGTAACAATGAGATCCGGTTCCGGTATTGGGCCATCTCCAGTAGTTCATGATCTGAGCCATCGCAGTTGCAACGCAACCAACGGTAACATGGCCTCCCATGGACCCACAGGCAGGCTCAGCCGGGCAAAGAACATTATATGGAAAGCCCTGGTCCCATGTACTCGTTAAAATGGGCGTCACCTCAGTGATGGATGATTGTCCGTCAGCCACCAATTCCGGATCAAATGTTGCGAGCCGGCTCCACTCGCTTGTAATGGCTGCATCAGGAGTTACGTTGGTGCGGATATTCTCAGCAATTTCCTGCTTTCTGAGGTCCATCCAATAGACGAAGTTTTCGGGGAGGTTCTCTGAAACGAATTGTGAATCAAAAGAATAACCGATCACAGGAAAACAACAATCGTCGGCCGAGATGATGATAAATCCATTATCAGAAAAATTGAACGTGTAATAAACCGGAATACCGCCCGCTTTTTCGACAGATTCGCCGGAAATTATCAGGCTGTTGTAGGCGATGGGCTGAGCGAGGTGACTGCTCTTGCGTTCAAAATAGAAATTTTTAGCAGCCAATTTTGCTTTGTTGATCTCAACAAATTTTGCAAAGGTGCTCATACCGGTAAAAAAGATCAAAACCGTAAGAAGGATTGCAATTTTTTTCATGGGATACAGAAATTGTTTAAAAATGAAATGATGGATTTTCTGCGACAAAGTTAACCATAATTTTTGTACAAAAAATAGCGGTTTCCATGAAGGGGTAAAAGATTGAGAAATAACAACCAATTCCATACAATTCAGATAAATTTTCATTAACTTTGCAGACTGTAAACGCCATAACAAAACAATCAGAAAAAAACATCAGATTATGAAACAGATTTTTATTTTTTCCCTGTTTTTGTTCCTTGTGATGCGTGTGTCATTCGCTCAGCAGGACGTACAAAAGCCCATCTCTATTAAAGCCAGTTATTTTGACATTTCGCCTCCTTTGAGGGATATGGTTCAGAAAGCTGATGCAGTAACCGACAATTCATGGAAGGAGGGAATTGTTAAAAACAAGCTGAATACGTATATAAATAAAGATACCGATACGGATTCTCCGCTGGTTGATGCTGTTCGCCAGTCCAATTTCGGAGACAGGGTCAGTTCAGATACCACCCTTCAGAATTTTGATGGCATCGGCAGCAACGGAAGTGTAGCCCCGCCGGATACTGACGGCGACGTTGGTCCAAACCATTTTATGCAGATCGTTAACAGCAGGTTTGCCGTTTACAGCAAAACCGGCACATTGCTGCTCGGCCCTTCCAACAATTCAACGATTTTCAATGGGATGCCCAACAACAACAACGATGGCGACGGGATCATCCTGTATGATGAAAATGCAGACAGGTGGTTGTTCAGCCAGTTTTCGCTGCCGAACTATCCCAACGGCCCTTTCTTTGAGAACGTAGCAATTTCTCAGACAGGTGATCCGACCGGTACCTGGTACCGTTATCAGTTTTCCTTTCCCGACATGCCTGATTATCCAAAACTTGCAGTATGGCGCGATGGATACTATATGACCATTCGTCGTTTTGCTTCAGGTTCAGGGAATTTTATGAGCTGTTCTGCAGTAGCGATGGACAGGGCTAAAATGCTTGCCGGTGATCTTACCGCGGGCATGGTCATGTTCAACATGCCAACCTCCGCAGAAGGAACAGAAGCCGCAGACTGTGACAGTGAATTCCCTCCAGTTGGCACACCCTGCCCGGTTGCATATCTGACTTCATCGACTGTGAAATTATACGATTTCCATGTTGACTGGGAAACCCCTGCAAATTCGACCTTCCTGCAAAATTACACCGTTCCGATTGCCATGTTTGGCACTCTGAACGGGAATGTCGTTCCTCAGAAAGGAACCACCCAGAAACTTGATGCCATGTCGGGAAGAAGGATCATGTTCCGCATGCCCTACCGGAAATTCAACGATCATTCGTCGATGCTGCTGAGTACGACTGCCAATGTAAGTGGCGTTGCCGGAATCCGCTGGATGGAATTAAGAAATGTTGCCGGTGCCTGGACTTTATTCCAGGAAGGAACCTACGCCCCTGGCGATGGTCACTGGCGTTGGATGGGCAGTATTGCAATGGATTCTATCGGAAACATCGCCCTCGGTTTTTCAGTATCCAGCTCAACCTTGAATCCTTCGATCCGCTATACCGGAAGGATGAGTTGTGATCCACCGGGTTCGATGACCATTTTCGAAAAGGGGATCATGAATGGCGGTGGTTCCCAGACACCGGGATTCAGCGACGGACGCTGGGGTGATTACAGTGCCATGGTTGCAGATCCTGTAACCCTTGGAAAATTCTGGTACACCCAGGAATATTACGCTAACAATTCTGTCGCCAACTGGAAAACACGCATCGGCTCCTTTGGCATATTCACCTCCCTGATCAAAGCTGCCCCTGCCTTGCTTTGCCAGAATGACTCTGTTCAACTCAGCATCACTGCTTCGCATGGTTCAGGCACTTATACTTATGCATGGAGCTCGATCCCTGCCGGATTTACCTCAACACTCAGAAATCCAAAGGCTGCTGTTCCCGATACAACAATATTTGTATGCGAAACCAGTGACGGAGTTGCCATACGTTACGACTCGATCAGGGTAAACCCATCGCCTCTGCCAGTAGTATCTGCCGGAGCAGATACCACTGTCTGCTGGTATGTGACCTCCGTCAGCTTAAATGGGTCGGCCACAAATTATACTGATTTCCACTGGACAACAATGGGTTCAGGAACCTTTTCAGACCCATTGTCATTTGCAACAACCTATTCCCCGACGCTTGCCGAAAAATTGGTTGGACATGTTGACCTGAAACTGGTTGCCACCCCAAACCTTCCCTGTGTTGAAGAGGTTACAAGTATCAAACGTGTTACTTTTGATGTTTGCGCCGGAATAACCGGGCAAAACAATAACGAAGCCGGATTGCTGATTCAACCAAACCCGGCACACGGAACAGTTGCAATCGGCATCAGGGGAATTGAAGCCGGTTCCTCCACAATCTCAGTCACTTCCATGGATGGAAAAATACTTTTCACCGAAAACCTGGACGGTACTGCAAATTCGGTGGTCAAAACAATGGATATTTCCGGTTATCCAAAGGGCATCTACTTTGTTCAATTGAAGACTGGCAAAAAAATTATCACGGAGAAGATGATCGTTCAATAGATGCAGGTAAAAATAAACTCATTGTTATTCTCTTAACAATGAGTTTATTTCCCTATCTTTGCATCGCATGTTTTTTCAAGCAGTTCATATACATAGAATTTGGTTCTTCAGGGCAGGGTGAAATTCCCGACCGGCGGTAAAGTCCGCGACTTCCAAAAAAATCATTGATCAGCTTTTTTGATTTTTCAGGAACTGAGCCGTTGCAATTACGGCACCGACAGTAAAGTCTGGATGATAGAAGAATCTTATTTAATCTGACCAATTTATCATTTTAAATAGGATTACGCCCTGTTGCTTTTAAGTGACGGGGCGTTTTTGTTAATGCAGACAATGCGAACAATGCGAACAATGCAGGCAATGCAAAGATTTAGTAAATGATTAAGCAGTTTTCATCAGAATGACCTTAGACCAAAAATACATGAAACGGGCGATCAGCCTTGCGAAGCGGGGTGCCGGATGGGTTAACCCTAACCCGCTGGTTGGTGCAGTGCTGGTCAAGGATGATTGCATTATCGGCGAAGGATATCATGAATATTTTGGCGGGAACCACGCCGAGGTCAATGCAATAAATGGAATTTCCCCGGATTTGGTAAACGGATCAACCTTATATGTCACGCTTGAACCTTGTGCCCATGAGGGAAAAACACCTCCCTGCGCAAACCTGATCGCGGAGAAGAAAATTGCAAGGGTCGTGATCGGAATGGCAGACCCGAATCCACTGGTAAATGGCAAAGGACTTTCATTGCTTCAATCGGCAGGGATAATTACAGAGGTCGGGCTTATGGAGCCACAGGTGAGAGAAATGAATGAGGTTTTCATTAAATATATTCAAACAAAGCTGCCTTTTGTTTTACTGAAAACTGCAATGACCCTGGATGGCAAAATCGCAACTGTTACAAATGCATCACGCTGGATCACCGGTGAACCATCCCGGAAAATGGTTCATGCGCTCCGGCAGCATCTCAGCGCTGTCATGGTCGGGGTGAATACTGTTGAATATGATGATCCATTGCTGAATATCCGGCTGAAAGGTACCTGCAGGAATCCGTTGAAAGTGATTGCCGATACGAAAGGCCGAATCCCGCTGGAAGCAAAAGTATTGGTGAATGATCCACAATTGACCATTATTGCAACAACTGAAAACGCTGATCCTCTAAAACTTAAACAGATTGAACGAACAGGAGCCCAGCTGCTGATTTGTCCTCTGAAAAACGGAAAGGTAGATCTTGGATTTGTGATGCGTTCGCTGGGTACCATGGGGATTGACAGTGTAATGATTGAAGGCGGCAGTACGCTTGCGTTTTCCGCCCTGCAGGCCGGAATTGTGGATAAGGTGGTCAACTTTATCGCTCCAAAAATACTTGGGGGTGACAGTGCCCCAACTGCTGTAGGCGGTGTTGGAATTGAGAAAATGGAAAATGCGATCAGGCTTTCCCACATGAAAACCAGGAAAGTTGGAGAGGATTTGATGATAGAAGGATGGATCGTAAAATGAATATTGAATATTGATTAACGAATTATGAATAACGAATGGAAAACAGATTCATAATTTCACGCGTAAACTTTATGTTAAAAATATGTTTACTGGAATAATTGAAGAAACAGGGATCATTAAAGCGGTCAGACATGGTGCCCGGTCGTCGCAGCTCACCATTTCCGCAAAACGGGTGGTTGAAGATGTGAAAATCGGGGACAGCATCAGCACCAACGGAGTTTGTCTTACCGTTACATCATTCGGGAAAGATGACTTCACGGTTGATGTGATGCCTGAGACCATACGGAAAACCAATTTTGCCCAATTGAAACCTGGCAGTGCAGTGAACCTTGAACGAGCATTAAGGCTGATGGATCGGATCGGGGGGCATCTGGTAAGCGGACACATCGACGGAACCGGAAAAATAAGCCGGCGCCGGGAGGAAGACAATGCTGTCTGGTTTGACATTTCTGCGGAAGATAACATTATGCGCTATCTTGTTGACAAAGGTTCGGTTGCCCTGGATGGCATCAGCCTTACTGTTACCACCGTGAAATCCGGATTTTTTTCTGTGTCAATCATTCCACACACTCAGGTTGTAACTACCCTGCTTCTTAAAAGTACCGGTGATTTGTTAAATATTGAATGTGATATCCTGGCAAAATACATTGAGAAACTCAATGGTAGCCGTATTTCAGGCAGTAAAATTGACATGGATTTTCTTGCAAAAAACAACTATTTATAATGGCGCTAACTTTACTACAAGAACCTGATTATGACTAAATACAACTTTAACACTATTGAAGAGGCTCTGGATGATATCAGGCGGGGAAAAATGATTGTGGTGGTTGATGATGAGGACCGTGAAAATGAAGGTGACCTGGTCATAGCTGCTGAAAAAGTCACTCCCGCTGCAATAAATTTTATGGCGAAACACGGGGGAGGTTTAATTTGCCTCCCCATTGTCCGCGACCGCCTGGAAGAGTTGAACATCGACCGCATGGTTGTCAAAAATACTGATCCGAACCGCACCGCGTTTACAGTATCTGTTGATGCTATTGAGTGTGCGACTGGAATTTCAGCACAGGAACGTTCACTAACGATTAAAAGACTGCTCGACAACCAAACCAAAGCGCGGGATTTCACCCGACCAGGGCATATTTTCCCGATTGAATACCGGGAAGGCGGGGTGTTGGTCAGGGCAGGTCATACAGAAGCATCTGTTGATCTGGCGGTGATGGCAGGTCTATATCCGGCAGGGGTGATTTGCGAAATCATGAATGAAGATGGTTCGATGGCACGTGTTCCTGAATTGATGGAATACATTAAGAAACATAACCTGAAAATCATCACCATCGCTGCCCTCATTGATTACCGCAGAAAGTCGGAAACCCTTGTCGATCGTGCAGTCGTGGTGGATATGCCAACAAAATACGGGGAGTTTAAGGCGTATAGCTACGTCAGTAAAATAAGCAAAGAAAACCACCTTGCCCTCGTAAAGGGGGATGTAAGCGATGGGGAGCCTGTTCTTGTTCGCGTTCATTCAGAATGTCTTACAGGTGATGTTTTTGGTTCCATGCGCTGTGATTGTGGCGATCAGCTTGAGTTAGCCATGAAGAGGATTGCCAGGGAAGGGCGCGGGGTATTGCTCTATATGCGACAGGAGGGGCGCGGCATTGGATTGAATAACAAAATGCGGGCCTATTCTCTGCAGGATGAAGGAATGGATACCGTGGAAGCAAACCAGGCACTGGGATTCGATGCCGATTTACGGGATTATGGCACAGGCGCTGAAATCCTTGTTGATCTTGGTATAAAAAAACTCCGTCTGCTGACAAACAATCCACAAAAAATTTCAGGGATTGAAGGATTCGGGCTTGAACTCGTTGAACGTATTCCGATTCAAACACTGTCAAATTCGAAAAACATCCGGTATATGAAAACAAAAAAAGAAAAAATGGGTCATATACTTAACTTCAGTGAAGAAGATGGCGGAAATAAAATAAAAATAACCAACGACTAAACTATATGAAAACAATTGAAGGAAAACTTGATGCAAAAGGACTTAAATTTGGTATTATAATCGGCCGGTTTAATGAATTTATCAGCGGCAAACTATTATCAGGATGCGTTGACGGGCTCAAGCGCCATGGAGCGGATGACAAAAACATTGATGTGATCTGGTCGCCGGGAGCATTTGAAATCCCTCTTCTGGCAAAAAAGATGGCTGGCAGCAAAAAATATGATGCGGTAATCTGCCTTGGGGCTGTGATCCGCGGAGCCACACCGCACTTTGACTATGTTGCCTCTGAAGTCTCCAAAGGTGTTGCCCATGTCGGCCTTGAAACAGGTGTTCCCGTGATTTTCGGGGTACTAACAACCGACAATATTGAGCAGGCAATTGAACGAGCAGGGACAAAAGGTGGAAACAAAGGATTTGATGCATCGCTTGCCGCAATTGAGATGGCCAATCTGATGAAGGAACTTTTGTAAACGTGATGCGTGATGCGTGACACGTGACACGTGACTTGTTATTTTTTCGTGATTACAAAAACCGTTCTGCGGTTCCTGGCACGGCCTTCTTCAGTTTCGTTACCGGCAA
>CAYHGE010000008.1:29970-35025 GCA_964355945.1 uncultured Draconibacterium sp. | reverse complement strand
ACAAAAACCGTTCTGCGGTTCCTGGCACGGCCTTCTTCAGTTTCGTTACCGGCAATGGGCATCGATTTCCCGAAACCCCGAAAGGTAAGGCGATTTTCAGAAATCCCCTGCTGGATTAAATAGCTGTATACAGATTGTGCCCGCTTTTCAGATAAAACCAGGTTGCCTGCGTCATTTCCAATATTGTCGGTATGTCCCTGAACCTGAATACTAATCGTATTGTTTTCATTCAGAAAATCGAGTAACTGGTCGAGCACCACCTTGGATTCCGGAGTCAAGTCAAAGGAGTTAAACGGGAAGTAAATATCGTTGATCCTGTATGACTTGTTTAGTTCAATTGGCTTCATCTCGATGTCAACTTTGGCGGGTATTTTAAATACACTATCCACCTTTGAGATGTATTTGGATTCATATACATGGTCGGCCTTTTTAATCGTCATGATATAATCACTGCTGAATGGAGCAACCGCCACATAATTTCCGGTGAGTGTGTCCATAGGAATCTCAGAAATCCGTTTTGTCTCAAGATTTCTCAACTCAATGTGGGCTTTCAATGGTACTGCTGAGGATTCAGACTTCACATTGCCTTTTATGAAAAGCACTCTTTCCGGGCGGGCTGCATCATAAAGATCAAATGAATAGAGATCCCAACCGCCTTTGCCATTATACTTATTGGAGGCAAAAAAGCCCTTCGTGCCATCGGTGCTGACAAAAAGTCCGACTTCATCCTCCGGGGAGTTGATCGGATAGCCAATATTCACGGGCTTGGACCAGCTCATGTTGTCGTCAAGTTTGGCATAAAAAATATCGTACCCTCCCAACCCCATTAAACCATCCGAAGCAAAATAGAGGGTGTGCCCGTCAGGGTGTATAAAAGGGGACTTTTCATTTCCTTTTGAATTGATAACCGGGCCAAGGTTGATGGGGGTACCCCATTCACCGCTGTCGCTTTTGATGGAACGGTAAATATCGTAGCCGCCAAATCCACCTGTACGGTCACTCACAAAATAGAGGGTACGCCCGTTGGCTGAAATAGATGGTTGTGACTCCCAGGAACCCGGCAAATTGATCTTGTCGCTCAGGCTTCGTATCGGGCTCCAATCCCCTCCAGCATTTTCCGAAACATAGATATCGCAGTTGAGATATTTTTTCGCCTGATCAAATTTGCATACCGTATAGCATAAGGTATTGTTATCAGCTGTCAACGTAGCGCCTCCTTCATTATCGCAAATATTGAAAGGCTCCGGCATCTCCTCCCCCGACTCAAACTGGCCATCTTCCTTTCGCATGCTGAACAGAAACTTCTCTTTCACCCGGACCTCCTGAATGAGACTGTTTTTATTGGGATCTATTTTCTGTTCGCGCGTGAATAAAGCCAGTTGATTATCGGGCGATAGAATAGGAAGATACTCATTGCCAGTTGTAGAGATGCCTTCAACCACTTTGGGATCAAATGGCACTGGTTTACTCACCATCCCGGTATAAAACTTCAAATATTTTACAAGGTCAATTGCCCGGTTGTAATCTTCATCTTTTCTGATTTTATCGACATCTTTGAGAAATGTATTCAGGTTTTGCAAGGCTGGTTCAAAATTCTCCTGTCCGTAATAGATCTCCCCAAGGTATAAATAAGCATAAACATCGTAATCAGGGCACAATTCGATCACCTTCCTGAAATTTTTTTCGGCTTCTTTGATATTGTAGTCCTGCTTTTTATAATTGGCCAGTCCAAGTACAAAATAGGCATCCACACAAGCTGGTTCTGCTTTAATCACACTCCGCATCTGCTGACCGGCAAGATTATAATTACCTTTTTTCAAATAATCAATGCCATCCTGGTACAATTTACTCGTTTTCTTGTCCAGTTTTATTTTACATGAATCAACAACATTCAGGATTACTCCCGGTGGAAAGCCGGCCTGTTTGTGATTCAGTATGGATGGCAAAGCAGGGACCGGTAATAACAGGGCAAAAAACAGCAGAATCAGTTTGTTCATGAGGTCCCTCAAGGTGTTCATGCGGATAATTTTGTCAAAGGTAAATGTAAATGTTCTAATTTTACAATTCCTTGCAAAGAGATACCAGACGGTAATGTATTGCATAAATATTGAAGAAAGATTTGGAGCCAAATACACTATGATAAAAATTAAAACAGTAATGATTTTCAGCCTGTTAATGGCAATAACGCTGTTGCAGGGGCAGACTGTCATCCCCAACTCCGGTTTTGAGACCTGGACAAATTTCGGCAATTACTCCGACCCTACCGACTGGGATACTCCTAACGAAGAGCTGATGGCAATTCCGTTTCTGGGATTTACCGTAGTTACAAAAAGCACCGATCATCATGGAACAGGCAGTTTTTCAGCAAAGCTGGAAACGAAACATCTATCGTTTCCGCCCCTTGATATTCCCGGATTTATGACCTGCGGTAAACTCACCATCGATATTACCACAGGCTCCTTTATTTTATCGGGAGGAGTACCTGTTCTTGACATTCCAACACATCTCAAAGGATTTTACAAGTACTTTCCAAAGGGTGGCGATAGTTGCGTAATTGGCATCGGGCTTACCAAAACCACCGGTACCATTCAGGATACGATCGGGTTGGGCAGTTTTTCCACCAAAGATACCATTGCAGACTGGACTCCCTTTTCTGCCTGGATCAATTACCTCAGTACCACGGCTCCCGACACCATGAACATCATTGCCTTATCTACAGCTCAGGAAGTTATGACGATCGGTACGGTTTTATATGTTGATGATCTGTATCTCGATTATACGGTAGGAGCTGGCAAAAAGGATCCCGCATCAGGCATCAGTATTTATAACGACAGGGAGACCAGACGACTGATGATTTTTCTTGATTTTGAATATCCGGAGTACACAGGCATCAAATTATTCAACATGATGGGGCAGGTAATTTCGACGTTGAAGGCCGGTCTGGTGAAATCCGGGCGGAGTGTAATCCAGTATGCTGAGATGCCACCAGGGGTCTATATCCTTCGGATTGACCATGCCGGCAAGATTGTTACAAAGAAATTTTTCCTGAATCAATAGTTTAACACGGTTTTCGCAATGGGTTCAAATCTTGTCAGGATCGGGATGATCCAAATGGTCTGCGAAACGGAAAAGCAGGCCAACATTGAAAAGTCTATCACCAAAATCAGGGAAACCGCTGCCATGGGGGCGCAAGTCATCTGCCTCCAGGAGTTGTTTTCCACCCGGTACTTCTGCTGGGAAGAAAACCACGATTATTTTAGTTTGGCTGAGACAATTCCCGGACCAACCACGAACATATTCTCTGAACTTGCCAAGGAACTTGATGTTGTTCTGATCGCTTCGCTTTTTGAGAAAAGGGCTCCGGGATTATACCACAACACTATCGCTGTGATTGATGCTGATGGCAAATACCTCGGAAAATATCGCAAGCACCACATTCCGGATGATCCCGGGTATTATGAAAAATTCTACTTTTCACCGGGAGATTCGGGATACAAGGTTTTTGAGACCAAATATGCCAGGATCGGCACATTGATCTGCTGGGATCAGTGGTATCCCGAGGCTGCACGCATTACAAGCCTTATGGGTGCTGAGATAATTTTTTATCCTACAGCAATCGGATGGGATGCTTCGCAAAAAGAAACACTCAATCAGAAGCAGTATCAGGCATGGCAGACAATCCAACGAAGCCACTCCATTGCAAACGGCGTATTCGTTGTTTCTGTCAACCGGACTGGTGTTGAAGGGGGAATGAATTTCTGGGGAGGCTCCTTCATCTCAGATCCCTTCGGAAGCCTGCTTTTTCAGGCACCCCACGATACGGAAATCAATCATATTCAAGAACTTAATCTGGATAAAATTGAGAAAACCCGGATACATTGGCCGTTTCTCCGTGATCGCAGGATCGACAGTTATGAACCTATCCTTAACCGGTTCGTTGATGATTGTAAAAAGGAATAACGAATATTGAACAACGAATCATGAATTTAGAACCGCAACCAACACCAAGAGCGCTGGGGTACCAGTTTCCTGCAGAATGGGCTGAACACCGTGCGACATGGCTCAGCTACCCTCACGAAGACTCTTACTCCTGGCCGGGAACGCTGGAGCGAATTTTCCCATTCTATAACCGGTTCATCAAAGAACTCGCGAAGGGAGAACAGGTTTGCATCAACGTACGCAGCAATGAGCTTCGCGAAAGGGTGATCAGGGATTTAACAACACTGGATGCAGATCTGTCTATGATCTCCCTGCTACTGCACCCTACCAATGATGCATGGTGCCGCGATCATGGCCCTGCCTTCCTGCTCAACCCGATGTCGAAGGATCCGAAGGTTGTTGTAAGCTGGAAATATAATGCCTGGGGAAATAAATACGACCATGACCTGGATGAGAAGATTCCCGGGCTGGTTGGAAAGTTTCTCAACATCCCTGTTTTCTACCCGGGGATTGTGATGGAAGGAGGTGCTGTTGATTTCAATGGCAATGGTACCTTGCTGACTACCACCCAGTGTTTGCTTCATGAGAATCGAAATCCCGGATTATTGCAGCACGAAATCGAGGAATACCTTTGCAATTTTTACGGTGTTGAGCAAGTACTTTGGCTGGATGAAGGCATTGACGGGGATGATACAAACGGTCATATTGATGATATTTCCCGCTTTTTTCGTGAGGATGCCGTTGTGACCATGGTGGAGCCACGCCGTTCGGATATAAATCATAAAATTCTGGCAGAAAATCTCCGGAAACTTAAATCATTTCGCCTCTTAAATGGTAAGCAACTCGACATTGCCGAAATTTGCATGCCCAAACCAGTGGTCTATGATGACCAGCGGCTTCCAGCTTCCTACGCGAATTTTTACATCGCCAACAAATCGGTAATCGTCCCTAATTTTCAATGCAGGGAGGATGATCAGGCAATGCGTGTGCTGGAAGAGTGTTTCCCCGGCCGCACCATTGTTGGTATCGACTCCGTGGATATTATCTGGGGCCTGGGCTCCTTCCATTGTTTATCGCAGCAGGAGCCAGAAAGTAAAGAAGTGTTAAGTGTTAAGT
>CAYHGE010000008.1:12607-29870 GCA_964355945.1 uncultured Draconibacterium sp. | reverse complement strand
TTAAGTGTTAAGTGGCGGATCAGGTGGTCGGCCATGACCAGGGCTGCCATAGCTTCCACAATGGGCAGAGCCCTTGGTACAACACAAACATCATGACGTCCTTTTCCTTTGATGACCGTTGGTTCACCAGACGTATTCACAGTCAACTGATCCTGCATCAGGGTTGAGACAGGCTTGAATGCCACACGGAAAACAATCTCCTCGCCATTTGAGATGCCTCCCTGAATACCTCCTGAATGATTGGTAATGGTTTTGATTGCTCCGCCTTCTTTAACAAAGAGGTCATTGTGCTCAGACCCTCGCATGGCAGCCCCTTTGAAACCTGAGCCAAATTCAACACCCTTCACTGCATTGATGCTCAGCATTGCTTTTCCCAGATCTGCATGCAGCTTATCAAAAACCGGTTCACCCAGACCGGCTGGCACGCCATTGATGGTGCATGTTATCACACCTCCGGCAGTATCACCTTCATTTTTAAGTTGTTCAAGAAACGTGAGGATCTCCTTATCCAAAACGAGGGAGCCGGAATCCGTAGACATTGGTACCTGTTCTGTGACTTGAAATTCGCCAATCTGGCTGATCCTTGCCATTATGCATATATTTCTGGTTGCAAGAAAAACCTTTGCGATTGCACCACCAGCAACCCGGGCGAGGGTTTCACGTGCAGATGCCCGGCCACCGCCACGGGGATCGCGGAAGCCATATTTCTTTTGCCAGCTGTAATCAGCATGCGACGGACGAAATGCATCCTTGAGGTGATCGTAATCATCAGATCTTTGATCCTGATTGTAAACAAGGAATGAAATGGGCGCCCCTGTTGATTTTCCTTCAAATAAGCCGGATAGGATTTGAAGCGTATCTTCTTCAGCCCGTTGTGAGGAGAAAAACTCAAGACCAGGTTTACGGCGGTTTAGTTCAACCTGAATACAAGCTAAATCTATTTCAAGATTTGCCGGAAAACCATCAAGAACACCACCAACAGCAATTCCATGTGATTCGCCAAAGGTTGTAAGCACAAGCGCTTTACCGAATGAATTTCCCGACATAGATCCAGGTTGAAAAACATTGAAAAGTCACGCGTCACGTGTCACGCGTCACGCATCACGCCCCTTGTTGCTTGAGTATTTTCATCTTGGCCTCGAGCACCTTCAGTTCACTCTTTGCCTTGTTGATTTTATTTTCAAACTCCTCTTTAACGATCAGGGCGCTTTTTGATTTTGCAAAGAAACCAATGTTATTTTCCCATAACGTGATCTCCTCCTTCATCTTGGTAATTTTGATTGCCAGGAATTCCCGCTCCTTTCCAATCACACGCTGGGCGTTGGGGTCATTTTTAAGATGGTCGAACTTGGCCTTGAAGCTGACGGTACTCATCTCAACCTCACTGATTTTCAACTTATCCAGATGCTCATTAACCAAAGCACGAAACTCGTTATGCAGTTTGTCTTTTTCCTTCATGGGAACATGCCCGATCTCCATCCATTCACGCTGAAAATTCTTCAGCAATTCAAGATTTGCGGTCTTATCATCCCCAAACTGATGTTCTTTTAAACGAGCCATCAGGGTTAGCTTCTTTGTAAGATTCTCACCTTCACTGGCCTGAACATTTGAGAAAAAGGATTGCTTGGCATTGAAAAACTCGTCGCATGCCGTACGAAAACGCTTCCATATCTTATCTGAATGTTTTTTTGGCACCGGGCCGATTTTCTTCCATTCTCCCTGGAGGCGGATGAGTTCATTGGTGGTAGTTTTCCAGTCGGTGCTTGTATTTAATGCTTCCGCCTGCATACACAATTCAACTTTCAGGTTGTAATTGTGCATTTGCTGCTCTTTCAGTTTATCAAAATACTCCTTTTTCACCGCAAAGAAAGCATCGAGGCTTGTTTTAAACCGGGTCCATATCTCCACATTGACTTTCTGCGGTACTGGTCCGATATTTTTCCAGATCTTCAGTAAGTCATTAATTTTCTTGGTATTGTCCTGCCAATCTCTGATTGATTCGTTGGGCAGCCCGGCAACTATTTCGCATTGTTCGCACAGTGCATTTTTGGTTTCCTGGTTTTTATTCTGGTCTTCTTCTACCAGCGAATAATGTTCGCGGCGACGATCGTTGATTTTATCTGTTGCATTTTTAAAGCGCTCCCATATCTCTTCCTTTTTATCAGAAGGAACAGGGCCAAGGTCCTTCCACTCTTCATGATACTTCTGAAGCTTTTTAAATGATTTGATAACGGAAGTTTCTAACAGCAGCTCTTCTGTCTTTTCGCACAGGGCAACTTTAGCTTCCATATTCTTCCGAAGGTCAAGATCTTTTAATTCTTTGTTCAATTTGACCTTCTCAAAGAATTTCTCCACCAGGAAATGATAATTCTGCCACAGGTTGTTGATCTCGGTACGAGGCACCTGTCCGATCTCTTTCCAGCGTTCCTGAAGGACTTTAAACTCGTCATACGTTTTCTTCAGTGTTTCTTCCGAGCTGATCAGCACCCGTAATCCTTCCAGAATTTGAAACTTCTTCTTCAGATTGTCCTGCTTGATCTTTTCCTGCTCTTCGGCGTAACGTACCTTATTGGTGCGGTAAATTGCAAACAATTCATTAAACTTCGCATCCAGTTCATCCTGCTCCGGAGCAAGTTCTTCTTTGGCTACACCTTCCTCACTTACCTCTTCATATTTTGCAAGGCTTTCCTCTTTTTTCTTTTTCTGGAAAGCAAACTTGATAAGGGCGATTTTTGTTTTAACTGCATTAAAATCGGCATCGGTGACTGCTTTTCCAAGCATTTCCACCAACTCCTCCCGGGAAAATCCATCGTAGTTTACATCAGCCTCCATAACAACCTGGTGCATATTAGCCTCCGATACTTCATCGAGGTGCTCATCAAGATGATCTTCTGGAAGGATTTCCATCAGAATTTCAACATGCTCCTCCATTTTGACGACCGGAATCTCTGTAACCTGAAGGTCAGCAACTTCCGTGCTGACTTCTTCTTCAGTCACTGCAACAGGTGGTTCCTGAATTTCATCAGGAATATGGTTTTCATCCGCTGTTATCTGTTCTGCGGGCAGCTCTGGTACTACCTCTTCCACAGATTCTGCAATTGTGATATCAGGAAGTTCATCATTCAATTCAACAGTTAACTCCGGATCAGGAGTTTCAAAGGCTTCTGCTTCAACAACCACTGCTGGTTCCTCAGGAATTTCAACAGTTTCCATGGGTTGTTCGATTTCATTGATCTGATTTGAATCAGTTGGGATGGCAATTTCCGTAATATCCTCTGTAAGGGTTACATTGGCAGCGATCTCCTCCTGTCCCTCGATAATTTCAGGTTCAGGATTCTGGGGGGTGTTTTTAGAATTTTTCATTCGTAGTTAATATCCGTTTTAATGTTAAGTCAAGGGCGTCCGACAACTGCCGGTTAAAATGAATCGTTTAGAGTACAAAAATACGAATTATTTCCAATTCAGCGTAAATTATGGCATTGCTCTTCTGTTGAAGATGATATACCCGAAATTAAAATTGATTGTAAACAGATCCGGCATCTTGTCGTAATAATTTACACTGATGCTGATCGGCCCCAACGGGCTGTGATAAACGGCCGCAGTTGATGCCATAAAAGACCGAACTGCGAATTCCGGCCCGTAATAGGCTGAAAAATCAACCGGATTTTTAAGAATTTCGCGATAAGGCTGAAACAAATATCCCTCCAGGCGGTATTCCAGCTTTTTATAAATCTGCCAAACTACCTTCAGACCACCGGCAGCATAGGTATTGGCACGGAATGGTGGCAAAAAATAGGCCTGCGATTCAGGAATGGGTTGAAAAGTTGAAGCGAAGAGCAAACTGGAGGTGTAATTAGAAAAAAGTGGTTGATTGGATAGAACACCCTCAGCATAAAGTCCAAATTTAAAAGGCCCCAGTGATTCAAAAAAATTATCGTAAACCAGGCGAACCTTAAACCAGTCATGATAGTTTGACACTGCTGTTTTGTTGATGGCTGTAGAACCTGGCACCATTCCTTCCCGACCGTTGATATACGAGAGCGAAATGACCAGCCTTGCACCGGCACTTGAAAATTGCTTACGGTTCATCCCATTCAGATCGAATCCGAGGGTAGGAGATAGGAAATTAAAACTGGTCTGATCCGCAGTATCCACCCTTGAAAAGGAGTTATCCTGGTAATATCTGTCATTGATGTAGGCAGAAACAATACCCAACGTCAACTTTCCTTTATTTGTAACCGGAATCCCGGTTTTCATGTCGCCAAAATACTCACTCTCTATGATATAATTCGGCATCTTATCATCAAAGAAAAAACTGGCTGCTTTAAAATAATTAAAATGGTTGTAAGTATAGTTTGCTTCAATAAAAAAAGGAGTTTTGGAATTAAAGTCTATTCGCCCCCCAATTTTGGCAGAACTATATACTTTACCGAAATATCCATTTGTAAAAAAACGCAATGCTTTAGTCCACAAATATTTATATTGTAATTCCAGAAAGGCCTCACTTGTACTTCCAAGTGAAAAATTCCCGCCAAACTGAGCACCGAATTTATTCGACTTTTTGATATCAAGGTAAAGGTCATAATACCCGGTTTTCGGGTTAAACCGGGCTACCGGGAAAATGGTTTTGATAAATCCTTCATTAATCAGCCTGAAATACTCCTGATGGAGTTCATCAATGGAGATAGTTTTTTTCCCATGTTTAAGAATTTGGACAACATAGCCCGACTGTGCTTTATTAAGTCCCTGAATATGAACAGAGTCAAACTGAAACGATGGTTTACTGCCATTGAATTCTGTCCGCCGCCGCCTTATCTCCTCAACACTGACGGAATCTTTCACCAGCTTTCTGATATCCGATAAACCACGGATGGCCGCAGCATAACCACTGTCGGCAAGCAGCGCAGTTTTGGAAAAATCAAGCAGGTTGATCGACGGAACATCCGGCACGATCATCACCGAATGAGGATATACGATGGTATCGCTCTGCCGCTCCATCAACATGGTAAGTAGTTGAGAGACCATGTCGTCCTTGTCAGGTTTTTCATATCTTCTGGCCACACGGCTTCCGATAATTACATCAGGTTTAAAGTCAAGCAAAGCAACATCACAAGGAAAGTTGTTGTACATCCCTCCATCATACACAAGTTTATTGCTAATCACGACCGGTGAATAAACCAGAGGCAGACTCATCGATCCCCGCACAGCACTGCTCAGGTCTCCATTACGTAAAATCATCTGCGCAGTGGTATCAATGTCGGCAACCACACAACGGAATGGGATCATCAGCTTGTTAAAATCCCCTCCGGCCACTGCATTGGCCTGGGACAGTATCCTCATAATCTGGAAATCAATCTCATACGATTTGATGAGCTGAGAGGGAAGAATTGATGTCAGTTTTTTAGTAAAATCGAAACTGGTGGTGATCCAGGAAGCATTGGGATCTTCTTTGTGATAATAATAGACATACTGATCATCCATAACGCCGGATGCCCATTGCTGAAAAGTTTCGGAATTCATCAGCTTTTCGATTTCATCGGGTGAGTACCCTGAGGCGTACATGGCACCAACAACTGCACCGATGGAGGTTCCGACAATATAATTTATCGGTATCTGGTTTTCCTCAAGAGCCCGAAGAACCCCAATGTGAGCTCCTCCCTTGGCCGCACCTCCGCTGAGTACCACAGCCACGCGCTGGGCAAACGACAAATTCAACTGAAACAATGAAAAATAAAAAACGAAAAATAAAAAGATTAACCGTTTTCTGACATCTGGCATCATTGATTTTTCAACAGTTTACCATCAGTTATCATGCATTATTCACCCTGAAAAAAGTGAATTGTTGCTTACTTTATTTGTGCCAGAGCCTGGTCTAAGTCCGCAATGATATCCTCTACTTCTTCAATACCAAT
This sequence comes from uncultured Draconibacterium sp., assembly GCA_964355945.1. Classification (GTDB taxonomy): domain Bacteria; phylum Bacteroidota; class Bacteroidia; order Bacteroidales; family FEN-979; genus CAIVAT01. The sequence continues at coordinate 23,958 of CAYHGE010000008.1, read as the reverse complement.
CGACAGGCGCACAAGTTCATCGGTGATACCGCCTTCTTTCTTTGCTGCGGCCGACAATTTGCTGTGGGTCATTGATGCCGGATGTTGTATCAGTGTTTCAATGCCGCCCAGAGATACCGCAAGTACGCAAAGCTGCACGCTATCCATGAGTTTCTTTCCAGCTTCCAGCCCTCCTTTTAGTCCGAAACTCATCATTGCACCGGGGCCCCGCATAATCCGTTTGCCAAGCTCGTACTGAGGGTGGGATTTCAGTCCCGGATATACAATCCACTCAACTTTGGGATGTGCCTCAAGGTAGGCTGCAACTTTAATGGAATTTTCCTGTGCCCGGTCAATCCGGATTCCCATGGTTTTCAAACCACGCCGTGTAAGAAATGCCTGATGCGGATCCATGTTGCATCCCATGGTGACCATTACCGGTCTGACTTTTTTATAATCGGCTTCAGTCTTTGTAACAATCACTCCTCCAACAATATCGGCATGCCCGTTCAGAAATTTGGTAAGGGAGTGAAGTACGAGGTCGGCTCCCATATCAAGTGGATTCTGCAGGTATGGACTGCAAAATGTATTGTCAACACACACCGGGATGTTGTGTGCGTGAGCTATCTCACAAATAGCATGGATATCCGAAATTCCAATGGTTGGATTTGCAGGTGTTTCCAGGTAGATCAATGCTGTATTTGGCTTTATGGCAGCCCTGACCTGTTCAAGGTCTGTGGTATCGACATATGTGGATTCAACACCAAATTTAGCGAAAGTTCCCTCAATGATGCCGCGGGCAGGGCCATATACAGCATTGTGGCTGAGTATGTGTTTTCCTGCACCAAGATAAGCCATATAAACTGTTGTAACAGCTCCCATGCCTGAAGAACAGCCAATGCCATCGAACCCGTGTTCCAGCGCTGCAATCGTTTTTTCCAGATCGCGAACAGTCGGATTTCCGATGCGGGTATAGATATATCCATCGCTTTCACCCGCAAAACACGCTGCCCCATGGTCAGCATTTTTAAATGCAAAAGTTGAAGTTTGATAAATCGGTGTGATTACGCTGCCTAATGGGTCTTTCTGGCCGGTTCCGTGTACAAGCGTTGAGTTAAAGCCGGATGGTTTGTGGTTCATATATATAGTCAGGTTAAAATTGTTTCGTTATTGTAGAGACGGGCCATGGCCCGTCTTTACATCCGAGACGGGCCATGGCCCGTCTTTACATCCGCACAATCCTGATATCATTTTCAATATCAGGGTTCAGATGCCTTTTCACCGCACATAATGAGGCTGATTTAATTACAGCAGCCTCATATTGCTCAGGAAAGCCGGCGGGCATATAGATCAGCATGATGAACTTCACAATCATTTTTTGTGTCTGATCATAAACATAATCCATCTCAATTCTGATGCCAACAGTATCTATTCCTCGCTGATCGCAAAAACTCTTCACATAGATGCCTGCGCAGGTCCCCAGTGATGCCAGAAATAAGTTGAAAGGTGTTGGAGCAGAATTCTCTCCTCCCGACTGAATGGTCTGGTCTGTTTTTATGGTAAAACCATCGATCACGGCATTTACCTTTTTATGTCCGTCAAATTGAATATCAATCGGCATAATTGGTTTGATTTATTGCGCAAAGTTAACCTTTTATTGCATACACTCCGGTAAAAGACGCCCACAGAACACTCGCTTTTATGGGTTCAATTTTGTAGGTTTGCACGGTGAAAAAGTGACACATTATGAACAAAATCCACTTGGAAAGTCGTTACGCATGCTAAGCAGAACTGATTTCGAGATGCTATTCAAAAGTCATTACAGTTCGTTATGCTCCTATGCCAATGGGTTTCTGAAAGATATAGACGCATCGGAGGAGGTTGTTCAGGAGGTCATGTTCAAACTTTGGACCGGGCGCGAAACCCTTGTCATCGAATCTTCAATGAAGGGATACTTGTTCAGGGCAGTTCGCAACAGTTGCATGAACACCTTTAAACATCTTAAAATCAGAGACGAATATAAGGTTTACCATGAGAGCCAGGGAATGGAATGCCAGCGGTCACTTGAAGATGAAATGATCATTACCGAACTGGAACAAAAGGTAAGGTTGGCAATTGATCATTTGCCCATTGAACGACGTAAAGTATTCATCATGAGCAGATATGACGGACTCACATACATCCAGATCGCTCAAAAACTAGGAATTTCTGTAAAAACAGTTGAAAACCAGATGGGCAAAGCACTGAAATCACTTCGGGAGGAACTTGCAGATTACCTGCCTTGGGTGGTTTTGTTTTTATTTGATATCTTCAGGAAATAGGCGACATGCGGACAGGTACAAATATTTTGTTTGACAATGGGGGTAATCTGCTTTCCGGTTGTCATTAATATATTGAATCATGAACCAAAACAGGCAGAATATCGACGAAAATCTACTGCTTCAGTATCTTCTGGGAAATGCGGATGATGAATCCGGCATGAAGATAGCAGCATGGCTGAATGCAGACAGCGGGAACAGCAAACAACTGGACCAGTTGGAAGCATTGTGGTTGGAAACCGGCAGGCTTGTTCCCCCGCCGGTACCTGTTGATCTCAAGAAAGCCTGGGAAAACATCTCAAACCGGATCGATAAACATGAGGAAATGCTGGTCAGTTCAAAAAGCAGGACGATTGGCCGCCGGTACGTATATTATGCTCTCAGCGTTGCTGCGACGGTAATTTTGGTTTTTGGTATCTATATTGTAATGCGTTTGGTAACAGGCAAGGTGAAAGAGGTTGAAATAGCCACAAATGGGTTGGTGATAAAAAAAACCTTGACAGATGGCACACAGATCCTGATCAACAGGAATTCAAAACTGATCTACCCGGAGAGTTTCCCTGTTGGAAACAGGCTGGTAAAACTAACCGGAGAAGCCTTTTTTGAAGTCGCAAAGAATCCTGCAGCACCTTTTGTTGTGGATGCCGGAATCGCAAAGGTGAAGGTTTTGGGAACGGTGTTTAATGTATCTGCATATCCTGGAAAAGATGTCAGCGTTACTGTCAGTGAAGGCAGGGTAATGTTTTTCACAACTCCTGCCAATAGCAACGATACATTATCAGTTATTCTGGAAGCCGGTATGTCGGGCATATTAAAGATGGGATCCGCAAGACCGGAAGTTTTGGAAAACCCGCTTCCTGATAAACTATTCTGGGCCAACCACACCCTTGAATTCACAAGAACACCCTTATCGGAAGTTTTTAAATTGATTGAGCAGTATTATGTCGTGAAAGTCTCCATCAGCAACCCCGACATCCTTGACTGTCAACTCTCTGCCACATTCGTCAATGACCCCGCAGACAGGATTATGGATATCATTGCTGAATCTTTTGGACTGAACGTGTCATTAACAAACGGTATATACTATTTTAAGGGTAATGGCTGCACAAAGGGCAACAATTAAAATCTGGGCGGTTAGCATTCTCCTTGTCGTCCTGCCAATTCTGGGTTTCTCGCAGAGCAACTTTCTTACGCAGAAAATCACCCTTGATATCCAAAAATGCAGCCTCGAGGTTGCCCTCAATGAAATTGAAAAAGCCGGTCACTTCCGGTTTTCTTATGACGCCGGACTTATCCCCGCTGAACGGCAGGTTGAGATCAAAGCCAAAAATTTGCAGATAGGAACATTACTAAACAACTTACTTGGGAAAGAAATCGGTTCCAGGGAGATTGGAAGCCATGTAATTCTGGTGCGAAGAAGGTCCGTTTCTCATGAAAAAAAATCTTTTCCAACGATTGAAATCAAAGGCATTATCAGCGATTTTGAAAGTCGTGCACCCCTGGCAGATGCCACTATTTTCGAGATCGGGAATAGAAAATCAGCCATTTCGGGCAACAACGGACAGTACAAACTGACGATTCCTACCGGAAAAAAGAACTGGGGTCTCACCTTCTGTAAATCAGGATATGAAGATACGGTCATATTTATCAGCCAGATCCCTGAATACAAGATCAATGTGCTCCTCCGGCCGGTTCAGGAGCAATTTACGAGATTAAATTCACTGCAATCAGGATTAATTTCAATAAACTACACAGACAGTCTTAGAGTTGTTAACTGGCTCGTACCCAGGACAACCACTGTAAATGCTCAAAATCTCGAAGTACGCTCTTCCGGGACCCTGCAGGCATCTGTCATCCCATACCTTGGTACAAACGGGAAAGTTACCGGCTCCATAACAAACAGGCTTTCTATCAACCTGCTGGCCGGATACACCGGCGGTTTGAAGGGGTTTGAGATAGGGGGATTGCTGAATATTACAAGAAAAGAGATGAGTGGTGTTCAGGTTGGCGGATTGTTTAACATTGTCGGAGGAAGAAGCAGGGGTTTGCAAATCGGGGGATTATTCAACTTCGACCTGGGAAAATTTCAGGGTGTTCAGGCTGCCGGACTTTTCAACTACATTCCAGACACGATAAATGGACTGCAAATCAGCCTGGCAAGCAATATCGCAGCCAAACAGAGTAATTGCTGGCAGGTATCGGCATTGTTCAACCTGGCAATGAAGGATGTGAGAAAGGCACAGGTTTGCGGATTGGTGAACTATGCACACAATGTTGACGGAATTCAATTCGCCGGGTTACTGAACATAGCAAGAAACCATAATGACGGCATTCAGATTGCCGGAATCGTAAATTATGCGACCATTGTGAACGGGCTGCAGATCGGACTTGTCAACATCTCTAATACAGTTGAAAGAGGCCTGCCCATCGGGCTTTTCAGCTATGTACAGGAAGGATACCATGTGATTGAGGTATCAGGTAACGAAATTTTCCTCGGTAATATGGCATTTAAATCAGGAACAGAGACCTTCTACAATTTCGTGGAGTTAGGAATCGGGACCGACTATAAGTTACATGCGTCTTATGGAATAGGCACAATCTTTACCCTGAAGAAAAAACTGTCCATGAACCTCGATGCCTCTGCAGGGTTTGTTTATCATCCGGTCGATACAACCTACCAGGGTTTGCTGGTAAGGGTCACCCCGGCCCTTGAATACAGGTTTGCCAAACATTTTGCCATCTTTGGCGGGCCTGCCTACAACTTCTTCCTTTTTTCAAAAGGCAAGCCCAGTGCCACTTCCCGGGGGCTCTCAACCTATGATTTCTATTTTAAATCCACCGAGAATGCCTCCATCCAGATGTGGATTGGAGGAGCCCTTGGCGTAAGGTTCTGAATACTTTCCCTCAGGGATATTTCTCGCGGATTTTCGCTGATTAAAGCGCAGATTTTCGCTGATTATAAGTTGTTGGCTATTCTTACAATTGATGATTTATCGAGTTACTTGGTATTGAAATTGATCACAGACAAAGTTTTTGATCAAGAAGTTTTATGTAAATCAACAATTGTTCATGATGAATACAGGGCAGAATATCTATGGATTTATCTCCAATAATCGAGACCCCAGAATCCGGTGTACTCTATAAGCACAACCACATAATATAACGGAAATATCATTTTCATTCTCTGGAGAACATTTTTTGGGAATATGTTTTTATCTGCGAGAATCTGCGCTTTAATCCGTGAAAATCTGCGAGAACTTATATCTGCTTAATTGGGAAAAATCCAAAAGGTGTTAAAAAAAAAGAAAAAAATCATCCGGCAATGGGGGTAATCATGGTTTTGATTGTCATCAAAGAAACCAAAACCACAACCTATGAATCAAAAGATGAAAATGATTACCCCATTCCTCATGGTTTCACTCCTCGCCTTCCATTCTTTCATGCTTGAAGCCCAGACGCCAACCCAAACTGTAAGGGGAAAGGTCACAGACACCGATTCTAAAACAGGACTCCCGGGTGCCAATATCATCCTCCTGAATTCAGTTCCACTGACCGGAACAACCACTGATGCCGATGGAAATTTCGTATTGGAAAAGGTAACAGTGGGAAGACAATCTTTCCAGGCAAGCTACATTGGCTATAAATCAACCATCAGACCGGAAATTATGGTTAGTACCGGAAAAGAGGTTTTTCTCTCATTTAGTCTTGAGGAGGAGGTTGTCAGTGCCAAAGAGGTTGAGATTAAAGCCAGTGTTGACAAGGACAAACCCATCAACTCCATGGCGATGATCAGTGCGCGGTCATTCTCTGTTGAAGAAAGCCGTCGTTATGCAGGTTCTGCAGATGACCCCATGAGGGCTGTTTCCAACTTTGCCGGTGTGGCCGCCAGCGCAGATGTTAACTCAAATCAAATTGTGATCCGGGGTAATTCACCCAAAGGAGTGTTGTGGCGAATGGATGGTGTAGATATTCCAAACCCCAATCATTACGCTTATGTCGGCACTTCGGGAGGCGGATTGACCATGTTCAGCAGCCAGGTACTGAACAACTCCGATTTCTATACGGCAGCATTCCCTGCTGAGTATGGGAATGCACTTTCGGGTGTTTTTGACATGCGTTACCGGAATGGGAACAGTTCAAAACACGAATTTGCAATCCAGGTTGGCATCCAGGGTCTGGACGTCTCTGCTGAAGGGCCCATTTCCAGAAATCAACAAAGCAGCTACCTTTTCAACTATCGCTACTCAATCCTTGGTTTTCTTCAATACATTGATCCCGCGATGAAAAACAAAATTCCCTCGTATCAGGATCTTTCATTTAAAATAAACCTTCCTGCAAAAAAGGCTGGCACCTTTGCACTCATCGGAATCGGAGGGATATCACGCTCAAAATTTCTGCCGGAAGAGGATTCAACAACATGGGTAACGTTAGAAGACAGAACTCAATCACTTCTCAACAACAACATGGGCGCGTTGGCTTTAACCCACCAACTGGCCATATCGCGCCGTTGCTACCTCCGTTCCTATTTATCGGGAACCTACAATTCCATCTCCTTCCAAAACAGTTACCTGACCTCAGGCTATGCAATTCAACCACAACAAGATGTAGAGCAGGACAATTACAGGTTCTCGGCCAGTACCTTATTGAATCTGAAGATCGGCCAGCGGCATACAAACCGCACCGGAGCAACTTTCACCAGGCTGTTTTACAATAGTGACCTTCAGGCAATTAATCCATTCACAGGTTTATACGGACAGGTATATAAAGGTAAAGCCAATACTGACCTCATCCAGGCTTTCAGTGAGTCAAAGGTTGATTTGTCCTCGAAAATCTCATTGAATGCAGGGTTGCATTTCCAATATTTTCTTTTAAACCGTCATTATGCCATAGAACCCCGGCTGGCTATCCAATGGCAATTGTCGCCAAGACAATCCGTGGGGCTTGGCTACGGCAAACACTCTCAAAATGAAGATATTGGAGTTTATCTCACCGATGTTGTAATTACGCCTGAGATGAAAGTTCAGCCAAACCGCCAACTTGATTTCAGCCGGTCACATCACTTTGTTCTGAGCTACAATTTTCTTATCCGGCCTGAATTACGATTTAAGGCTGAAGCTTATTTCCAATATTTATTTGAAATTCCGGTGATGCCGGAAAGCTACTATTCATTGATCAACAGCAGTGGAGGGTTTTATAACGATACACTCGTAAACGGGGGCACCGGGCATAACCTGGGACTGGATCTTACCTTCGAAAAGTTTCTCACACATCAGTACTATTACCTGGTTACCGTTTCATTGTTTGATTCAAAATACAAAGGAGGCGATGGCATTGAACGAAACACAAAGTTTAACGCAAATTTTGTAGTCAACCTGACAGGTGGCAAAGAGTGGACCATCCGCGGCAAGAATATCCTTGGTCTCAATCTGAAAACGTCGGTTACAGGGGGTGAATGGTATGTACCTGTTGATCAGGGCGCTTCTATAAATCAACACCGTGAAGTACTTGATGAGCAGGGTGCATACACGAAACAACTGCCGGCATTTTGTTATGTTGATCTGACCCTCACCTACCGGACCAACCATCGCAAATTTTCAGGAATATGGGCGATACAGGTAAAAAACCTCCTCAATCAGAAGCCAGTAACCGGGTATATTTACAATGACTTCAACCAATCAGTTGAGCCGATTGTATCGATGGGAATATTGCCATTTATAAGCTACAAGATTGAATTTTAGGACTTATCACAACCCTTGTTTCAGTCCTTACAGCACCTCACGGAGAAGCCGAAGGCCTTAAAATTATAGTTTCTGCCCAGGGTTTCATTATTGGCATCAAGAATGTAATTCCAGGCATTGGCGGTGTTCGTATCTGAGATTGACCAAAAATTTCCCAGGTTTCCGATGGAATAAAAAGATCCGTAATTGAAACGGGTTCCACCGGGCAGTCCATGGAAGGCACTGGAATTTGTCGCTCCTGTATTAGGAGCATACCACAGCCCGGTGCTTTGTTCAAGAGTGCCGGTCGATTTCAACGCTCCCCCGGCCACATTTAATCCGCCAAGGAATTCCCCCATTTTGTCCCAATCGGGATTGGAGGCCACATGCCAGCCTTCGGGACAAATTCCGCGCGCATCATTTACTGCATACCAGTTGTACAAATTTCCATATACCGGATCGGTGCCCTTAAGATTATCGTACAAACAATAAGCCCCGGTAACCAGTACTTTCCATTGGTTGTCTACAGTCACTTTAGGTATCACGTCACCATTCCGATAATGTGTTACACTGAGGTTTTTCTGTAACCAATACTGCGATCCGATTTTCACTATTGGATATTTGTTGCCATCAACATCTGTGACTGATCCGTACACGACCTCCTTTTCGGTTGTGAACGACAATGTGTTTCCATAACCAGTACCTTTACTATTGGTAGCATAAGCTCTTGCATAATAAAGGGTGCTGGTATCAAGGCCTGTCAATTCACCGGTAAAAGTACCGGTTCCTGTTCCGGCATCAATCGTGGAATCCGATATAAGCGGATCAGGTGCCTTGCTCCAGCAAATTCCACGATGGGTCACCGCAGATCCGCCATCAGAAGTTATCGTACCGGTGCAGCTTGCCGTATGCAGGGTAATCGAGGAAATGAGATCAGTTGTCAGCAAAGGCAGTGTGATGGTCGGTTCAGGCGGGGAGGTCTCCTTTTTAGAACATCCTGTGAATACTGCCAGAAGCAAGACCAAAGAGATCAGGATTGCAATGAATTTGGTTGACATTGTGATGCTGAATTTAGGTGAATAACCGAAATATCTGATGGTAAGTGTTGGGGAACGCTGTAAAAAATTCCCATGGCGAAGGTAAAGATAATAATACTTTTGAATGGTTCAACCATGATAATTATCAAGTAATTTAGGAGATTCACCGAAATTATGGAAAAATTAATAATTTTCTACATATTTTTGTTTCTCTATATAATCCCATTCAAAATATCCATTCAGATGAAAAAATTGACAGCGGTTTTAACATGTATGCTTATCCTTGGCGTTGTGATGGCCCAGGATGATGCGCGATTGCTGAGGTTCCCGGCCATTCATGGAAACCAGGTTGTATTTACCTATGCAGGTGACCTTTATACAGTGGATAAGGCAGGCGGACTCGCCAGAAAACTTACCGGGGATGAAAATGGATATGAGATGTTTGCCCGTTTTTCACCGGATGGAAAAAACATCGCTTTTACCGGCCAGTACGACGGAAACACCGAGGTTTACCTGATCCCGGCCGAAGGAGGTGTTCCCAGGCGACTCACCTTTACTGCAACACTCGGCCGTGATGACATTTCCGACCGCATGGGGCCAAATAATATTGTAATGACATGGCGGGATAATGAAAACATCGTTTTCCGTTCGCGTAAACAAACCTTTAACGACTTCAAAGGACAGCTTTTTCTTGCCAATATCAATGGAGGCATGGCGCAGGAGTTACCACTCCCTTGCGGCGGATTCTGTTCCTATTCAGCCGACAATTCAAAACTGGCCTACAACAGGGTTTTTCGTGAATTCCGCACCTGGAAATATTATAAAGGAGGCATGGCCGATGATATCTGGATCTATGATTTTAAAACAAAACAAACAGAGCAGATTACCAGCAACATCTTTCAGGATATGTTTCCGATGTGGCATGGCGATAAAATCTACTTCCTTTCCGAAAGAGAACGCCCCACCAACCTGTATTGTTACGATCTGAAAACAAAAGAGACCAAAAAACTCACTGATTTTAAAGAGTATGACATTAAGTTTCCATCACTTGGAGACAATGCGCTGGTATTTGAAAATGGGGGATATCTATACACCTTTGACCTGGCTGCACAAACCACTCAAAAGATCAGTGTCCGGATTGCCAGTGATCTTACAACCGGACGCAGCCAGATGAAAGACGCAAGTAAATTCATCAACACCTTCTCCCTGGCTCCGGATGGAAAAAGAATCGCGGCAGGTGCCCGTGGTGATGTATGGACAGTACCAGCCAAAAGCGGAATTACCAAGAATCTTTCCAACACACCCGGTGTTCATGACCGTGAAGTGGCATGGTCTCCTGACGGGTTAACGATTGCATTTATCTCTGACCGCACCGGTGAAGACGAGATCTATATTCAAAAACAAGATGGCAGCTCTGATCCTGTGCAAATTACCAAAAATGCAGACACTTATAAATATGCAGTTACATGGTCGCCCGACAGCAAAAAATTACTATGGGCTGATAAAATGCTTCGGCTGCAATATGTCGATGTTGACTCCCGGGCTGTAACGCAGGTGGATATGGCAACCAGCTGGGAATTCAACGATTACAGCTGGTCTCCTGACAGCAAATGGATTGTTTACACCTTCCCGAACCGCCGTATCACTTCACGCGTATTCCTCTTTGAGCTCGCCACGGGCGCCAAAACTGCCGTGACAGACACATGGTATGATGCTAACGGAGCAACTTTCAGCAGCGACGGCAAATACCTTGTTTTCACCTCCAACCGTGATTTCAATCCCTCCTACAGCTGGACAGAATGGAATCATTCCTATTCGGATATGACCAAAGTGTACATGGTTACCCTGGCAAAAGCAACGCCCAATCCGTTTGCCCCCGAAAATGATGAGGTGTTGATGAAAAAAGATGAAAAAAGTGATGAAAAAAAGAGTGATCAGGATGCCGCAACCAAAAAAGAAGGTGACCCAAAAAAAGAGATCATTGTAAAAGTTGACCTTGAAGGAATTATTGACAGGGTTCTTGCCCTTCCCATTGAAGCAGGCAGTTATTACAATGTGAACTGCATTGGCGACAATGTTTACTACATCAAAGGAGGCCGGAACGGCCGGCCTGGTGGCCTGATGACGTTTGGATTGAAGGATCGAAAAGAGTGTAACCTCGGAGAATTTAGCCTCTACGAAATCTCAGCTGATAATAACAAGATGCTGGTTGGGCAAAATGACAAATATGGCGTGATCGACCTTCCCCGGGGTGGTAAGATTGAAGTTAAAGACTGGATAGACCTTTCCAACATGAAAGT
>CAYHGE010000008.1:8418-12507 GCA_964355945.1 uncultured Draconibacterium sp. | reverse complement strand
CCCGGGGTGGTAAGATTGAAGTTAAAGACTGGATAGACCTTTCCAACATGAAAGTTCTGGTTGACCTGAAAGCGGAATGGGCTCAGATTTATCACGAATCATGGCGCCAGATGAAGTATTTTCTGTATGCACCCAATATGCAAGGGGTCAGCTGGGATAATGTTCAGAAAAAATACGAACCACTTTTGCCTTATGTGAACAATCGCAATGACCTTAATTATGTTATCGGTGAGATGATTAGCGAGATCAGCATTGGCCACTCGTACGTTGGTGGCGGCGACAAACCGCAGCCTGTCCGTATTAAGATGGGATTGCTTGGCGCCAAAATCATCCGCGACGAATCCGGCTATTATAAAATCAGCAGGATCCTTAAGGGAGAGAACTGGACAACGGATACACGTTCCCCGCTCACCGAAGTCGGCGTGGATGCTAAAGAGGGTGACTTCATCCTGGCTATCAATGGGAAATCAACAAAAACCATGAATGATTTCAATGAGGCGATGGTCAACAAGGCGGGTGTCCAGGTTGAGTTGACGCTGAATTCAACTGCAAGTGAAGCCGGCGCCCGAAAAGTCATTGTGGTACCTTGCGACACTGAAGCAGGACTCTATTACTACAACTGGGTTCAGAACAACATTAAAAAAGTATCGGAAGCGACAAATGGCGAGGTTGGATACATTCACATCCCCGACATGAGTGCAGAAGGGCTCAACGAGTTCGTAAAGCACTTCTATCCGCAACTGTCGAAACGTGCCCTGATCATCGATGACCGGGGAAATGGCGGCGGAAATGTTTCTCCGATGATCATTGAACGGCTGAACAGGGAGATGACCATGATCGGGATGGCAAGAAATACCGAAGCTGCTCCTGGCAGGCTTGAAATGCAATGGGGACCGAAATGCATTCTCATCGACAATTATTCTGCTTCTGATGGTGACCTTTTCCCCTACCAATTCAAGAAGCTGAAGATCGGCAAGGCCATTGGAAAGCGAACCTGGGGTGGCGTTGTAGGCATCAGAGGCTCCCTCCCGTTCATCGACGGTGGCCAACTGATGCGTCCGGAATTCGCATCTTATGATACGGAAGGAAAATCCTGGATAATTGAGGGTTATGGAGTAGATCCTGACATTGAAGTGGATAACGACCCTGCAAAGGAGTATGCCGGAGAGGATCAACAACTTAACAGGGCGGTCGACCAGATGAAAGAGGAACTTAAGTCGTGGCCGAAAGAGTTGCCTGGCATACCACCATTCCCGGATAAAACAAAATAAAATTTACGTTTGGACGATTTACGATTTACCGGTAAACGGAATGCGCAATGCTGAATTTTCATAAAAAAATTTCTACAGATCATGCGCTTCTGTTGCTGATATTGCTAGTTGGAGCATTGTTGCGGTTTTACCGGCTCCAGGAAATTCCATTCACCCACGATGAATTCAGCGCAATTCTCCGCACTCAGTTTTCCTCATTCCACGACCTGATTGAGAAAGGGGTCAAAATCGACGGGCATCCTGCCGGAATCCAGGTGTTCCTCTATTTCCTGGTCAAGGTTTTTGGGGTGTCAGAAGCCGTGCTGAAAACTCCTTTCATCATTTTCGGAGTGCTTTCGATCTGGCTGATATTCCTTATCGGTAAAGATTGGTTCAATTCGACAGTCGGACTTGTGGCAGCCTCTTTTGTCTCTTTTCTCCAATTTCCTGTGATGTACAGCCAGATTGCCCGGCCTTATGCCAGCGGTCTGTTTTTTTCATTGATGATGGTCTGTTTCTGGACGAGGATCATTTTCCATCCTCAGCGGAAATTCTACTTCAATCTGACCGGATATATACTCTCTTCCGGTTTATGTGCATATAACCATCATTTCAGCATGCTGTTTGCCGGAATCGTTGGTGTTACTGGTTTGTTTTTTTTCCCAAAATCCAAACGGCTACATTATCTTACAGCCTCTCTGATTATCATTGTATTATACCTCCCCCATCTTTCAATCCTACTATATCAGCTGGGAATCGGTGGCGTGGAAGGTTGGCTGGGCAAACCCAGGTACGATTTCATCTTCGATTTCATTCAGTACATTTTTCATTTCTCAGTCTATGTTTACCTGCTTATCCTCCTGTTGATAAGCCTCTCCTTGTATTGGTACCAGGAGGCTCCTCCTGTTAAAAAGAAATTTATACTGATTTCGCTGACCTGGTTTCTGCTCCCGTACCTGATTGGTTTTTTTTATTCAACATACCGGAGTTCCGTTTTACAGTATTCAGTCCTGATATTCTCCTTCCCTTTTCTTCTGTTTGTACTTTTCGGCTATTTCAAAACAACAAAGTCACTTCATAAAATAATCCTGGTAGTGCTTATCGGTGCTGTTACGATTCCTACCCTGATTTTCGGGAGGCAGCATTACAAACTATTTTACAAGGGTGTATATCGCGAAATTGTGTCAGAATCCAAACAAGTGGTTGATTCACTTGGAGTTGACAAATGCAGTGTAATTCTCGATGTAAAAAAGGAGATCAATCCATACTACCTGAAAAAGCTGAACTGCCCTGCACTTCCATTCAGATATTTTGAGGATATCGGGGGTAAAAACCACCTGCTGACGTACCTGGATTCTGTGAAGACAGACTTCCTGGCTTTTGGCTGTCTCTCTTCCACCAATTGGGAAAATTACGCCCTGATGATTGAAAAATTCCCTTTTCTCATTCAACACAAAGCATATTGCGGCGGCGATTTTTATCTTTTCTCAAGGAAAAAACCTGCACAGACCGTTACTGAATATTTCTCCTGCATCACCAACACTTTCGAACCCAGTTTACCGGATTGGGGCTGGATAGATGAAACGCGGTGCATCGACTCTGTGCCGATCGAAGGCAAGAAATCCTTTGTGAATCAGGCAGGTGTTGAATTTAGCCCGGCCTATTCAACCTCCCTTCGGGAAATGATCCATTCTGAAAACGATGTCATTGATGTTTCCGTGGATGTGCGGACTCCGTTGGTTTTTCCTGGAGCCTGGCTGGTGATGAGTGTTTCATCAGACGGAAAAGATATCAGATGGAATTCTGTCCCGGTAAACGATTATGTTATCCCCGGACATACCGGCCGGGTGTTTCAATCGCTGCGGGTAAGTGATCTGGACTTGCGCCACCATCGGTTAAAATTCAATGCCTATATCTGGAATCCAATGAAAACCTCCTACATCATGGACAATTTCACCGTTCGCGTCAGAACCGGTAATCCTGTGATTTATGGGTTATTCAGAAAAGTCGGGAAATAAAAAGCAGCCCTACTCCAAATCAACTGCAGTGAATCCCAGTTTTAGCAAATTCTCCGGCAACAGCAACTTCTGCAACTGCTCCTCTGAAACAAATTCCAGTTGACTGTTGGCTTCAAAAACATCAATTCCGTTCACTTTCATATATTTTGCCAGCTCTGATGCTTTGTGATAGCCCAGCAAAGGAAGCAATGCCGTGGTGATTGCCGGACTTCTGAACAGTAAATCTTTACTTTTCTCAGGAAACACGCGCAACCCCTCCATCAGGTTTTTCTGAACAGTTTTATTGCATGCGATGAGCAACTTCAAACTTTCCAGTAACGCATGACCAATGGCAGGAAGATAGGCATTCAGTTCAAGGCATCCCTGCCCGCAGAGTGAACTGATAAGCTGATCGTTGGAGTAGATACGATGGGCTGCACTGATCACAAACTCAGGAATTACCGGATTGACTTTCCCCGGCATGATGGAACTCCCGGCCTGGCGTTGTGGAATTGAGAGAGAGCCGTGACGGGTGACATGTAACGCGTGACCCGGAACCAGAAACTCATTGGAAGTGATATCAGAGGCAAGCAACCGGATGTCGGAAACCATCTTTTCAAGGTTCACGGCATGGGCTTTGATTGTAGCATGAATTTCAACGAAGGAGTCAAGGTTGCTGGTTACATCGGCAAGGTTCTCACTCCGGGCAACCGGCAGCCCGGTAAGCCGCTGAAGATGCCCGACAGCTTCCATAATAAAATACCGGGGGATGGAAATACCTGTGCCAATTGCGCCGCCCCCGAGGTTAACCATTTTAATCCGTTCAGCACATTTTGAAACGC
>CAYHGE010000008.1:0-8318 GCA_964355945.1 uncultured Draconibacterium sp. | reverse complement strand
ATTGCGCCGCCCCCGAGGTTAACCATTTTAATCCGTTCAGCACATTTTGAAACGCGCCACCAGTCGCGTGAAAGCGCCTCACTGTAGGTGCTGAAAAGCTTCCCGAACGAGGTTGGAACAGCCTCCTGCATCTGTGTGTAGCCGATCCTGAGATCATTTTGATGGGTAACTTCAAGTTGTTCAACCGAGAAACGGACCGCATTGATTGCTTTTTCCAGATCATGAAGCAGGAACATCACGGCCAATTTCAATGCAGTCGGAACGACATCATTTGTTGACTGAAAAATATTGGCATGTTCGATGGGATCGACTAGATGATAACTACCGGGCTTCTCCCCCATATTCAGCAATGCCACATTGGCAATTATTTCATTGATATTCATGTTGATGCTTGTCCCTGCACCTCCTGAAAAGGCTGGAACGATGAACGCATCGAAATGCTCTCCCTCTGCAACTTCGGACGCTGCATGAATAAGATGTGCAAACTGATGATCCTGCATATTCATTCCCTCGGATTTACCGTACTTTTCAGCCATTGCATGATAATATGCTTCAGCAGTTTGATAGCATGCCTTTTTAACCAACCCCAGTGACTTGAACCATTCAATATGAAAAGATGTCTGATCAGGAAAATTCTCCCTGGCACGGGCTGCATGAATCCCATAAAGCGCATCCTCCGGAATGGCCAGGTCACCTATCATATCTCTTTCAATGCGGGTTAACATCAGGTGGGAATTTGCGATTTACGATTTAACTAAGATAATCCCTCACCACCTTCTGGATCCCCTTCTTCACCCCTTCCCAGGTCTGGTTTTTATAACTCACCGGGGTTTCTGATTCATCAGCATCAACAAAATAGGTGATGGCATGAGGGATGCTTATGGCAAGCATCTGGTTGGGAAATTTCAGCTTATGCAAATCTATAATTTGCTGCAACGAAAAATGCTTTAATAATTCAAGCAAATCCCAAAAATCCTTTTTCTTTCCCCTGCCCAGAATTGCCTGGATTTTCATGGCAGCTATATCCTCAGAACTATAAAACCTGATATTATCAACAATTTCAATGTTTTTTATTGGGCTATGAGGATAAAAAACCAAATCGACCTTGATATCGTGTATGAAACAAAATATACCGAATTGTGTATGCTGCTGTTTATATACAAAATTCTCTCCGAAAACAACCTCAAGTTCCTCAATAATCTCGGAATGATTAAACTTTTCGTGGTAAAACAGGTCCATGTCAATTGAACTTCGGTGACCATAACGAAGTGACAAGGCAGTGCCTCCGACCAAAGAAAATGGTTGGAGGGTTGACAAGGTCATCAATTGTTTTAATAAGGAAAAAGTTCCGGGTTCAACTGTCTTAATATGTAACATCTGAATTCATTCAGTGGTTTATCAATAATGGCACTGGCAAAGTGAATGGTATGCAATGGCAGATATTTTGCATTCAGCAACGCCATGGTCACCTTCTCATCCCCATAATACCTTCTGCAATTCCGGATATCTTCAACATCACCCCGTTCAAATACCCTTTCAATCACAAAATTCGCCTTGAGATCATAGTCCAACTTCTCAAAATCGACATCCCAGAAAATGCGCTTGTTGAAGACAGGCTTTGGTTTTGTTTCCATATTACAAATGTACATGATAATTTTATGCAATAATCACCTTGTCAAAGCCGGAATTTTGAATTTAAACCCCTAATTTTGTAAAATATCATTAAAAGCAAATCCACACCCTGGAATGGTGAAAAAGATTTTTGTCCTGCTCCTGCTCTTGCACTTCTCAGGAAATATCTTTTGCCAGATCGACAATGAATTTTGGTTTGTAGCACCCGATATTTCTGCCACGCACGGGGATAACCCGATCAAAATCAGGCTGTCAAGCATGAGTGACCCGGTGCATTATTCCCTTACCATGCCGGCAGATCCTTCATTTGTGGCCATTGAAGGAGATATTGGTCCCAATGCGACCCAAACGATTGATTTGGATCTCTTTCAATCACAAATAGAAAATAGTCCTCCGGATGTTGTTCTGCACAAAGGATTGAAACTAGTAACCGATAATCTGGTTACCGCATATTATGAAGAAGCCAGCGGAAATAATCCGGCAATTTTCTCGCTGAAAGGACGAAACGCCCTGGGAACGGAGTTTTACATTGTTTCACAGAACAACTATCCCAACCATAACTATGCGGATGCGAGGGAATCATTCGAAATCGTTGCCACAGAAGACAACACAACAGTCACCATTGTCCCGACTGATGATGTGGTGAACTGGCCACTGGGTTCAATCATCACAGTCTTCCTGCCCAACGCGGGTGACACCTACAGCGTTCGGGCCACAAACCGGGCGCTCGAAAAAACACTGGCGGGTTCACATATTGTTTCGGATAAACCAATTGCAGTTACGTGGGCCGATGATTCCATCCAACCAGGATCGGGCTACGATGTTGCCGGTGATCAATTGGTGCCAGTGTCAATCATAGGTACGGAGTACATTGCCATTAAAGGATCTGCGAACGATGGGGAACGCATCTATTTTGTAGGGACCGCAAGTGATACCGATATATACATTGACGGGGTGCTACATCAAAATATCGGGGCAGGTCAGTTGGCCACACCCTATCTCATACCTGCAAGCGCTCCGACCGCTTACATTCAAACATCTCATCCTGTTTATGTTCTTCACCTGTCAGGGTATAACAGCGAGCCCGGAGCCTCCATGCTTCCACAGATTTTTTGCACCGGATCAAAACAGATCGGATTTGTCCGGACTTCTCCCGGGAGTTTCACGCTACTAATATTAACCCTGGCAGGGAACGAAAATTCGTTTACCATGACTCCGAATCCAGCAGCCATTCAGGCTTCAGACTTCCTTCCGGTTCCATTTACAAGCAATCAATGGGTATATGCCCGAAAAACTCTGCTGGAAGGCGAGTTGTCCTCAGGGCCGCATCTTTTATCCAACTCAACCGGGAAGTTCCACCTCGGGATCATCAACAACCTGGGTGGCAGCGCAGAATACGGCTATTTCAGCTACTTCAGCAGCATCAACCTGGGATCCGACCGTACAATCTGTCCTGGTGCCTCCACGACCATAAATGGCGGAGAGGGTTGGGATACCTACAAGTGGGAGAAAGAGGTGGGAGCCTCATGGATTACAATTGGAACGAATCAAACCATTGACATTACAGATCCCGGCCAATACAGATGCACCGTAAACGGTCAAAACTGTGAATTGGTGGATAACATTCTGATATTTTCCTATCCGGTTTCAGACCCGGATATAACCGGGGATGCTTCGGTGTGTATCAATGAAACCAATGTGCCTTATACTGCTACTGCGAATTTCGCTCCTTATAACTGGAGCATCACCGGAGGCACCTTCACCGGGCAGGGCAACCAATCCATCACTGCAGACTGGACAACTTCAGGCTCGCAGACCATTACATTGACAGGTGTGAACCAGTTCTCCTGCCCGGTACAAAAGATTTATGCGGTGGAGGTTCATCCCTTGCCAACGGCTACCATCACACCTTCCTCAACTACCACCATCTGTCAGGGTGAAACTGTTGATCTGACTGCCGGAGGAGGAACAGGGTTCCTCTGGTCAAACACAACAACCACTGCAACGATCACTGCATCCACTGCCGGCACCTATACAGTCACGGTCACGGATGTTGAAGGGTGTGTCAATACTGCAAGCCAGGTTGTGAACGTGAACCCGCTGCCCACGCCGCTGATCACCCCCGGCGGAGCTACCACCTTTTGCCTGGGTGGTTCAGTCAGCCTTTCTGCTAGTGGCGGAACCGGCTATCAATGGTCTAATGGTGCAACAACATCAACCATCCTGGTGAATTCTGCAGCAACATATACAGTAACAGTAACTGATGCCAACGGATGCAAGAAGACGACTAATCAACTTATCACTGTAAATCCGCTGCCTGTTGCACTGATAACACCCGGTGGGCCAACAGTTTTCTGCCAGGGAGGTTCCGTAAACCTTACAGGGAGTGGAGGAGCAGGGTACCTGTGGTCCAATGCTGCGACAACAGCAGCCATAACGGTTGTTTCTTCGGGAATCCTCACTGTAACTGTCACAGATGCCAATGGTTGCAAAAGTACAACCAATCAGTCTGTTACCGTAAATCCGTTGCCTGTTGCCGTTATAACACCTGATGGACCAGTGGCCTTCTGCCTGGGAGGTTCTGTAAACCTGACCGGAAGTGGAGGCAACGGCTATCTCTGGTCCAATTCAGCAACAACAGCAGCAATAACAGTGATGGTCTCAGGAACCTTTACAATTACAGTAACTGATGTCAATGGGTGCAAAAACACAACCAATCAGCTTGTGACGGTAAATCCATTGCCGGCAACAACCTTCACAGGGCCTGCTACTGTTTGCCAGGATCATCCTGTTGCTTCACCTTATGAGGCATTAGCTGACCCCTTCACCACGTTTACCTGGACCACCCTTCAAGGGACTGTGACCCAAGACCCGCTTTTCCCGGAAAAGGCATTGGTTAACTGGACAAGCACAGGAAATGCGCAACTGAAGCTGGAAGGAATGACCATTAACGGCTGTTATGCCTTCAGGCAAATGGCTATTTTCATCAATGCCAAACCGGAAGTGAGCCTTCAGGAATGCTTCGACCCGGTAACTACTCCTGCCGCCCGGCCATTTCTGCTTACCGGAGGAACACCCATGGGAATCAGCGGCGTTTATTCAGGTGAAGGTGTAACGGAGGCAGGCGGACTTTACCAGTTTACCCCGTCGCTGATTGCCGGTACATTTCCCAAAAACGTGACAATTACCTATCAATATACCAACGCCCTGTCATGCCCGGCTTCGGTGATGAAACCGATAACAATCATAAACCAGCCAGCCTTCCAGTGTGGCAACGCCTCATTGAAGCTGAAAGACGTAAGAACTCCATTGCCTTACAAATCCTATAACACCTATTTAAAAGGGAACAGATGCTGGATGACCCAAAACCTCGACTATGGCGCCGAATCAGACGCGGCCAAACCCCAGTCCGATAATTGCGAACCTCAGAAATACTGCCCGGATCCAATACATGGTGGTTGCTCGAATGGTGGGTTCTACCAGTGGGAAGAGCTGATGCGTTACAGCAACCAGGAGGGCGCACAGGGAATATGCCCTCCCGGATGGCATGTTCCTTCCTCTGCTGAATGGCAGGCCCTGATTGATGACGAGGCAAAAATCACCCCGGGAAATGGAATTGCCGGGGACTTTCTTGAACCGCCCTATCAATTCGGCTCCACCCCAAATGGCATCTACTACATGAATAACACCTGGGGATTTGCAGGCGGTAATCCTTCCGGCACCATGTTCTGGACATCAACCTCCGTTTCAGGGAAGTCGGTTGCAAGGGGAATGAATACGCTCAACCCTTCTGTTTCCTATTATGAAAGTTCCAGGGCCAATGCGTTCCAGGTGAGGTGTGTACAGGATTAACTTTATTATTGACGATTGGACGATTTACGATTGCAGATTGAATTGTTTGATTGACGATTTACGATTGGGAGCACTAATCGTAAATCGGTTAATCGTCAATTTATTCGTCAATCGTAAATCGTCCAATCGTAAATCCCCATCGATCTGCATGAAATTTATTTAAAAGGAAAAGAGTTACGATTGGGAGCACTAATCGTCAATCGGTTAATCGTCAATTTATTCGTAAATCGTAAATCGTCCAATCGTAAAATACCCATAGATCTTATCCGGATAATAAAATATTGTTTTCGAGGCAACTTGATGGTGATTTTCCGTGTCTGTTCTGCATATCTGTGTTTGTTTTGAAAATCATACAATCAGCGTTGAAAAACTTGATTGCATGGTTTAGTGTATATGAAAATATTGATACCTTCGTATCCTGAAGTAGTTTCAACCAGCCACAACATACAAATACTTGTATAACAAATACATAAATTTCACCGGATTTCTTTTCCCTTTATTAATCCTCTGTGCTTTAAAATCCAGCGGAGAAGGAACAAAACAAATTATATTGAGTGATGCGGGCCATGGTAAAATGCAACTCATGTCATCATTCAGTGATTTCGGACTCTATAACAAAGGAGAACCCTACCGCTTGCATGTTCGTATTGCCAATGCCGGAGAAATCATCTATTTCGGTTTTGGAGACAGACTGAACGATGCCAATGCCACCATAAGTCAGACCTATTGCAGGATTACTGCTCCATCAGGAGTTTTGGCACTTGTGGAGACACTGCTTCCAACAACCGGACATGGCTATATCAACACCTATTCGGAAGCCATTAATGGTCCGATCCAAGTTTCAGGCACAGGTGGATATAATGCAAAATCATATACTGCAACGGAATTGGGAGATTATTATTTCGAATTCAGATATGTTGGAAATTCTGACCGTTGCAAATTCAAATACTTTGACATCACAGTTGCCAGTGCCGCCAACGTTGCAATTCCCGGCCGGGTGTGGTCGAAAGCGTGGCAATTTACGTCGGATGCATTAAGTACCAATGGCACAGACTATCAGTTTAAGGGAAAACTATTTGTTTATGCCGATGATGGCATCATAACTTCCATCGATTTCAACGGCATGGCACCCTATGTATTCAGTGTTTTTTGCAATCAATATGGTGTTGACCCCGCATTTAATGCTGATTGGCTGACCAACAGAAAGTCAAAATCCAATAAATACTACAACCCGCAGTATAAGATATTCCTGAATAATCCGGACAATGAGGCCTTTCCAACCGGTGAGTTGGGTGTTATTGTCCCGCCAATTCTCATAGCGTCCAATTGTGATGGCACAGCGGTATTTACCGTTAATGCTACCAAACCCGGAATAGTTCTGTTGCTCCTCGACATCGATCCTACTCCCGGCATTCAGCCCATTGATGTTGAAATCCTGTGGGATGCACCTTCGAATGCGATACCATGGAATGGATTAAACGGGCTGGGGCAACCTGTTCCAACCGGGACCAGTTTTCCCGTATCAGTTACGTATCTCAATGGTCTGACAAACATGCCTATATATGACGTTGAATATCAACTTAATGGCTATATTGTCCAACTGATCCGCCCGAAACCTCCGGGCACACCTGATCCTCCCCTGTTCTGGGACGATTCTTACCTAAATAACGGAACAAGTCCGCCAAATGGCTGTAATTATGGCGCACCTCCAAACGGTTGCCATACATGGGTAAATGCTCTAGGCAATAATAACACAATCAATACCTGGTGGTATTCAGCAAGTACTGCCACTGCTGTATTAACAGTAACGGATGTATGTCCGACCACCACTGTGATCGGGACTGTAGGTTCAGGAGAGATCCAATGCTACAACGCTACCCAAACAATTACGGTTGCTGCAGGCGGGAATACATTCATTGTGAACCCGGGAGGTCATGCCACCATGATTGCCGGGCGCAACATTATATATTATCCGGAAACCAGGGTCGAAACAGGCGGATACATGCTTGGCAAAATCTACAGTGGCTCCTATTGCGGCACGCTCAGTCCTTCGATGGTAACGATGGTTAACGGCGATAATGAAATGTCGGCGATTTCTCCAAAAGTTGCATACAGGCTCTATCCCAACCCAACAACCGGGAACTTCATCATTGAACAGACAAATGGAGTTGTAAAAGAATGTGTTAAGGTTGAAATTTATAACATGATAGGAGCCAAAGTGATGACCGGGCTATCATCCGGAGAAAAGAAGCAGGAATACTCCATTTCAGATTTCCCTGTCGGTGTCTATTTTGTCAAGGTGTTTACCGGAATGGAGGTGGAGACTCTCAAATTGATTAAAACAAATTAGACCATAAACAGTTCCGTTAAATTTTCAGTTATGATCATTTGTGCTATCCCAGAGCAGGAAGCAAGGCAGTGGTAGTGGAGTTGGCTATCTGTGGTCAAATGCGGCAACACTTGCAACGATAAAAATTCTCATTTCAGGAATATATACAGTTACGGTAACGGACGCCAATGGATGCAAAAGCACAACCAATAAGCCGGTTACTGTAAACCCACTGCCGGAAACAACATTCACTTGCCCGGTCACAGGATGCCAGGATCATCCTGATGCTTCTGCCTATCAGATGCTGGATTACCCAAAGCCTCCATTACGGGGACCGGTCAGATCTTTCCATGCCCCAGTCTGATAATTGCCAGCCGAACCATGTTCTGAACATCAACCTCCATATCAAAAAAGTCGGTTGCAAGGGGGATGAACACACTCAACCCTTCCGTTTCCTATTATGAAAGTTCCAGGGCCAATGCGTTCCAGGTGAGGTGTGTACAGG
>CAYHGE010000007.1:70197-75028 GCA_964355945.1 uncultured Draconibacterium sp. | reverse complement strand
AGCTGGCTATTTGATATGCGTTGCATCATCGAGGTGGCGTCCGGTAAGTGTTATAAAAAGGTCATCCAGTGTGATCTTGCGCGTATCTAGCGGTTTGACCGGCAAATCCTGGATTTCGCCCAGCAGTTCGGTGATCGTACCCTCTTTCAGTATTTTTCCCTGGTCAATGATCACAATGTAATCACACAGTTGTTCTGCCTCTTCCATATAATGTGTTGTCAGGATCATCGAGGTTCCCGACTGCTCTTTCAGCTTCAGCAGGATGGCCCATATTTCGCGGCGGGCATTGGGATCGAGTCCGGTGGTTGGTTCGTCGAGCAGCAGCACTTTCGGGTTGTTCAGGATGGCAATGCCCAGGGCAAGGCGCTGACGCTGGCCGCCGGAAAGATTCACCACCCATGATTTGCGTTTTTCCTCCAGGGCGATGAGGCGGAGAACCTCTTCACAGCGTGCGCGGCCGATGTTGAAAAAGCTGGCAAAGAGGCGCAGGGTCTCCCATACATTGAGTTTGTCGATGAAATGGGTCTCCTGAAGAGAGAGCCCGATGAGATTCCGGAGGTACTTTTCGTTGCCTTTCCAGGTTTTGCCATCGATGAAAATATCCCCCTGATCGGGCTGCTGAATGCCTTCGATCATCTCTACCAGGGTCGTTTTTCCAGCACCATTCGGACCCAGGATCGCCACAAACCGGCCGGGAGCAATGCACAGGTCGACACCCCGGACAGCCTGAACGGCTTTGAACGATTTGTGAACATTCCTCACTTCGATGATGGGGGTGCCGCTCATATTATCTCTTTCCAGCGGGCTTCCAGAACGCGATACGGGTAACGGGTAATCATCTGATGGGCATTGGTGCAGGTGGTTTTATGAATTTTAATTCCCTGGGATACACTGACAAAGGCAAAAATCGAATTGCCGGGTGCCGGAGTGCAGCAACGGGCATATTGATAGTGAAGAGACTTGATCTTCGGATCGATGATCACAAAATCAGTCGTACCTGCCATCACCCCCGAAATCCGGTCGGGGAAGGTCTCTTCCTTCACCGGGGCAGGGGGAGCTCCCGGATCGGGCTCCAGCAAGGCTTTTTTTATCTTGCTGAGGTCAAATTTCCCTTCGCCGAAACGCTGGTAGAGTTCAAGGATCGATTCACAACCGAAATATGCTGCAAGTTTATTGATCAGCGGATCTGCAAATTCATAACCCAGCTGGGTCACCTTGTTTTTGATGATCTCCTTGCCGTATTCCGACTCCTTATACGCCTCCATCTTCAGGGCATGCTTGATCCTGGCCAGGTTCCTGGGACTCTTCACGATGTCGAGCCACCCGGGATTGGGCTTCTGCGCTTTCGATGTCAGAATTTTCACCATATCCCCGTTCTGGAGGATGTGTTTCAGCGGAACCATCTTCCCGTTCACGATGGCACCGGTGCAGGTTGAACCCACTTCTGAATGGATCTCAAAGGCAAAGTCAAGGACTGAATATCCTGATTTCAGTCTTTTCAGGTCACCTTTGGGCGTAAAGATGAAGATTTCATCGGTGTACAGCGCTTTCTTTTCGCGACTGATCGATTTTTCTGCAGCAGATTGGGAAGATTTTTCAAGCAGCTCCCGGATATCTGCATAAAAGGCGTCGCGATTGGCGGCTTTATTGCCGGATTTATATTTCCAGTGCGCGGCAAAACCCTTCTCAGCCACCTCATCCATGCGTCGCGTACGGATCTGAACCTCGACCCAGCGACCTTCAGGACCGATCACTGTGGTGTGCAGCGACTCATAGCCTGTGGCTTTCGGGAAAGAGATCCAGTCGCGCAACCTGCGCGGGTTCGGCGTGTAGATGTCTGTGATCAGCGAATAGATTTTCCAGCAGTCGGCGGCATCATTCTCCACGGTGTTGTTCAGGATGACACGGATGGCAAAAAGGTCATATACTTTTTCGAAATCGACTTTCTGGGTGACCATTTTTCTCCTGATGGAGGGAATGGACTTGACCCTGCTTTTCAATTCGCAGTTAAAACCATTTTCCAGGAGACGCATTTCAATTGGTTTGATGAAGTCGGCAGTATATTGATCGCGATCGGCTTTGGTATCGCTGAGTTTAGCCTCAATGAGCATGTATGTTTGCGGATCGAGAAACCGCATGACACGGTCTTCCATCTCGTTTTTAATCTTATAAAGACCGAGGCGATGCGCAATTGGAATGTAAAGTGCCCGTGTTTCTCCGACTATGATATTTTGTTTTTCCACCGTATAGCCCGACAGATGCCGCATATCGTAAAGCCGCATGCCAAGCCTGATCAGGAGGACCCGTATGTCGTCGGAGAGGGTGAGCAGCAACCCGATGAAGTTCTCTGCATTGGTGCTGTACTTCTTCGTGTCGAGCCGCTCAATTTTATGAATGCCTTCAATCAGCCCCCTGGCAACAATACCGTAGTCATGTTCGATTTTTTCGGAAGATAACACCCCGCTGTCAGCCAGATTTTTCAGGATCAGACATTTAACCGATGCGGCTCCCAAACCCATCTCCTCCAGGATGATGGTGGCTGTTTCAAGCACCATGTGGGCATAACCGGTATCTTCATCCCGTTCACTCTGGTTGAGCATCGCGGCAAATGCCTTTCGCAGGGTGGTACGTTCCCCGTTGAGCTGCTCATAATCCAGCAGTTTCTCCAGCGTCATTTCCTCAATTATACTATCGGTAAAGATGTTCACCAGGCTGATAATGTATTAGTTGGTAAGTATCTGTTATTTTGTAATGAATCTTAAACGGTCGTCGTCAATAAAGATGCATTAACCACAATAGGCACATTAGGGCACATCAGGAGTCACATAGGTCTATGTGCTTTTCTATTGTTTTCTACTGTGCCTATTGTGGTATTTTTCTTCTGTTAAGGCACACAATCCATCAAGGAACAAAACAACTTTTATTCGAACGCAAAGTTACGGCAGATATTTCAGAAACTGTTTGTATAATTTAGAATTATTCTTAATTTAGTACGCCATTAATCCTACGAGAAAAGGATGGGCCTTTCTTTGTTATATCATTGTATTTCAATCACTAAACATGTTTCGAATAGAAAGTAAAATTAAGACCGGCAGCCCGGAATTCCAGCAAAACCAGGCAGAATACAAGAAACTGCTCGACCAGTTCAGGGAGAACCTGGCCAGGATCAGACAGGGCGGACCAGCACAGGTGGTCGCACGGCACAAGGAGCGCGGCAAGCTGCTGGCCAGGGAACGGATCGACCTGCTGGTTGACAGGAATACCCCTTTTATTGAATTATCGGCCCTTGCGGCTTATGGACTTTACGACTTCGGATTCCCGTCGGCCGGCATCATCACCGGCATCGGCGTGATCCATGGCAAGGAGGTGATGATCATCGCCAATGATGCAACAGTGAAAGGTGGTACGTATGTGAAGGAGACCATCAAAAAGCATGTCAGGGCGCAGGAGATAGCGATGGAAAACAGGCTTCCATGCGTTTACCTGGTCGATTCCGGCGGTGTGTTTCTTCCTGAGCAAGCCAGCGTTTTCCCCGACAAATATGATTTTGGCCGGTTTTTCTTCAACCAGGCCAGACTCTCCTCCAAAGGAATTCCACAGATTTCGGTTGTGATGGGTTCCTGCACAGCCGGCGGTGCGTATGTTCCTGCCATGAGCGATGAAACGATCATCGTCCGCAACCAGGGCACCATCTTTATCGGCGGCCCTCCCCTGGTGAAAGCTGCCACCGGCGAAGAGGTCACAGCTGAGGAACTCGGTGGGGCTGAAGTACATACCACGATTTCCGGGGTGGCTGATCACCTGGCTGAAAACGATATTCATGCCATCCAGATTTGCCGGAATATTTTTGAATCCATTCAGCGGCATGAGTATCAGCCTTTAGAAACCCATCCCATTGAGGAGCCTGCTTATGATGCGGAGGAGCTGTACGGAATTCTTCCGATCGACCTCAAAAAGCCTGTTGATTCAAAGGAGATCATTGCCCGTATCGTTGATGGAAGCCTCTTCCACGAATTCAAGGAGCGCTACGCCCCTACCCTGACCACCGGGTTTGCCCGGATCATGGGCTATCCCATCGGGATCCTTGCCAACAACGGTGTACTCTTCGGAGAGACTGCCCTGAAAGGAGCTCATTTTGTGGAACTTTGCACGTCAAGAAACATCCCGATCCTGTTTTTACAAAACATCACCGGGTTCATTGTAGGAAAACAATTTGAACGTGCCGGCATTGCCCGCGACGGGGCTAAGTTCGTTCATGCCGTCGCCAACGCCAATGTGCCAAAGTTTACGATTGTGTTCGGAGGTTCCTTTGGGGCCGGAAATTATGCCATGGCAGGCAGGGCCTACGAACCACGGTTTTTATTCATGTACCCCAACTCCAAAATCTCCGTGATGGGAGGCGAACAGGCCGCAGGTGTGCTGATCACAGTAAAAGAAGAACAGCTCAAGGCTGCCGGGAAAACATTGTCCCCGGAAGATCGTGATACAATGTTGCAAACGATCCTCAAAAAATACGAAGAGGAGGGATCGGCCTATTTCAGCACGGCCCGCCTTTGGGACGACGGGATTATTGACCCGGTGGATACGCGCAAAATATTGGGACTGGCCATTGCGATTTCTCAAAACAGGAAATATGAAAAAACACAGAATGGAATTTTCAGGATGTAGCAAATGTTGTTATGGCTGCAAACAGCGCATAAACTTTTTTAGTATAATATGTGGTTTTAACATCAAATATGGTTTTTAAAAATTTGGCTAAAGCCAATATGAACCCTGATCATTGGGATCCTCCAGCTAAAGCTGGAGGCAATTCAGCTGGAGGCAATTCAGC
>CAYHGE010000007.1:60089-70097 GCA_964355945.1 uncultured Draconibacterium sp. | reverse complement strand
AGCCAATATGAACCCTGATCATTGGGATCCTCCAGCTAAAGCTGGAGGCAATTCAACTAGAGGCAATTCAGCTGGAGGCAATTCAGCTGGAGGCAATTCAGCTGGAGGCAATTCAACTGGAGGCAATACAGCTGGAGGCAATTCAGCTGGAGGCAATTCAGCTGGAGGCAATTCAACTGGAGGCAATACAGCTGGAGGCAATTCAGCTGGAGGCAATTCAACTGGAGGCAATACAGATGGAAGCAACATAGTCGGAAGCAGTTTAACTTCAGGCACCTTAGCTGCCTAATCAATTGCCACTAGCTTCAGCTAGTGGTTTATGGAATTGCACACATTTACTGGCTTTAGCCAAATATTTTTAAAAGAAATACATGACAAATTACAAAACCATTGAATTATCAACAAACCAGGGAGTTCTGACCATCTGGCTGAACCGCCCGGATTTGCACAACGCCTTCGATGAAACCATGCTGCGCGAACTGACCGATTGCATGGAAACCATTGACCCGTCTGTTCTCTGTGTCATCCTCCGGGGCAAAGGGAAGTCTTTCTGTGCAGGAGTCGATCTGAACTGGATGAAATCCGCCCCCCGGAACAGCTACGAACAGAATTATACCGAAAGCCTGCTGCTGTCGAAATGTTTCCTGTCGATTTACCACTGTCCCAGGCCAACCCTGGCTGTCGTGCATGGTGTGGCACTCGGCGGTGCCAACGGGTTACTGGCAGCCTGCGACCTTGCCTACTGCAGCGACGACGCCACCTTTTCACTCAGCGAGGTAAAGATCGGCATTGTGCCTGCCTGTATCTCTCCTTATGTGATCAAGCGTGTGGGTGAATACGGAGCAAAGGAGCTGATGCTCACAGGCAAAAGGATCAAAGGAAAAGAGGCTGAATACTTCAGACTGGTAAATAAGTCGGTTCCTTCCGAAAATCTTGAGGAAACCGTTGGTGAAGTGATTTCCCTGCTACGCACCAGCGGCCCCAACGCCATGAGTCAGTGTAAAACGCTGATCCACGAAGTGGCCAACAACCTCACATTGATGGAAGCTTATGACTACACGGCCAGGATGATTGCAGAAATCAGGGCTTCAGCTGAGGGCCAGGAAGGGATGAATGCATTTCTCGAAAAACGTAAACCGAACTGGGTGAAATAACATGAAGATGATTCAAAAAATACTTATTGCAAACCGGGGCGAGATCGCCGTACGGGTTATCAAAACTGCCAGAAAGCTTGGGATCAGGACTGTGGCGGTATATTCACAGGTTGACTCAGATTCACTCCATGTGACCATGGCCGATGAAGCCTGGTGCATCGGGGAAGTGGAACTCAGCGAAACGTACCTCAACATTCCAAAAATCATCGGGGTTGCCACACAAACCGGCTGTGACGCCATCCACCCCGGATATGGTTTCCTTGCCGAGAACCCGCTGTTTGTAAATGCCTGTGTTGAAGCAGGGATCACGTTCATCGGCCCGTCCGCCGAAGCCATGCGGATCATGGGGAACAAGATCGAAGCACGGGCTTTTGTGAAGAAGATCAACATCCCGATGACAGAAGGAGTGACCGGCACCCACGAAGAACTTGAAAAAACCGCCCATCTCATTGGATTCCCGGTATTGCTCAAAGCAGCTGCCGGCGGAGGTGGCAAGGGAATGCGCATCGTTTATGAAGAAAAGGAACTTGCCGAAGCCATCGAGGCCACGAGCCGCCAGGCAAAGGCTTACTTCGGCGATGAAACAGTTTACATCGAAAAATTCATCGAAGAGCCCCGTCATATTGAGGTGCAGATCCTTGGTGACAACCATGGAAATGTGATCCATCTTTTTGAACGTGAATGTTCCATCCAGCGGCGCTATCAGAAAATTATTGAAGAATCGCCCTCTCCCACTCTCACTCCCGAAGTACGTGAAAAAATGGGTGCGGCAGCCGTGGCCATCGGAAAAGCTATCGGTTACAACAACGCGGGCACCATTGAATTCCTGGTTGACAAAGATCTGAACTACTACTTCCTGGAGATGAACACCCGCATCCAGGTTGAGCATCCTGTTACAGAGATGGTTACGGGCGTCGACTTAGTAGAGGAGCAAATATTTGTGGCCTCAGGCCATGGCCTGAGACTACGGCCTGGGGATATTCACCAAAACGGCCACGCCATCGAATGTCGTATTTATGCCGAAGACCCGGCCAACAATTTTCAGCCATCACCTGGCAGGATGACCTTTTACAAAGAGCCTGAAACCCCCGGCATACGAATCGATACAGGGATTACAGCTTCTACGGAGATAAAAAGTTCCTTCGACCCGATGATCTGCAAACTGGTTGTATGGGGAAAAGACCGTCATGAAGCCACCCTCTCCATGCTGAATGCCCTGGAAAATTATGTCATTCATGGCATCAATACAAACATTACCTACCTGGTTAAACTGCTGCAGAGTGAAGCGTTTGTTTCCAACAGCATCTCCACGAAATTCTGTGATGAACATACGTCGTCCCTGACCGGGGATATTCTGCAGGACAAAAACAACATTCCTGTCCATGTTCCCATCATCGGGTATCTGATGTACACCATGAAACGCAACATGAAAGCAGAATCGGCATGTTGTGAAAAACCCAACATCTGGGAAACCATTGGTTATTGGCGGAACATGATGGCAATCAGGATGAAATTTGAGGAGGAGGACGTTGTTGTGAGTATCAAGGGAAATGTTCGAAATAATTATGTTTTTGAAGTTGCCGGTATTCAGTACAAGGCAATTTCAACCGGGTTCTCACCCAACCGGATCGATTTTACCATCGACCATCATCACTATCTGGCCTGGATTTCTGAAGATGCAGAAAACCTCGCTTTTGTTAGTACCGGTGGGCATATTTTCAGAATGAAACGTCACGACATTCTTGCTGAGTCTCATTCTGCAACGGGATTTGACACCCATGGCCACGACACAAACCATGTTACGTCTCCCATGCCCGGAAAAGTAATCAGGATCCAGGTGAAGGCGGGTGATGCGGTAAAAAAAGGCGATGGCCTGATAATCATTGAAGCCATGAAGATGGAAAACCTGGTAGTTTCTCCCCGCAATGCGGAAGTCAAAACCATCAACGTAATGGTAAACGACCGGGTGGAGAGCAGTACGGTACTCATTGAATTTGAATAGTAATAGATTGGGAAATTTAAGCCTTGTTCACCGCGAAGACGCAAAGACGCAAAAAAATCTTGACTTATAACTTTGCGCCTTAGCGCCTTAGCGGTGAAAAAAAAATTGGATTAACTAAAAAAAAAACAATGAACTATCCAAAAAAAGTAACCATCGGCGACATCACTGTCAGAGATGGTTTCCAGCATGAAGAGATCTTCATCCCCACAGATGCAAAGGTATGGCTTGCTGAACAACTGATACTGGCCGGTTTCAGACATATTGAAGTGACCAATCTTGGCAACCCTTCCGGCATGCCGCAGTTCAAAGATGCCGTTGAGGTGCTGAAGCGCATCCGTGCCAGCAAAGTCGTCGCACCCCTGCTGGAAAAAGTTTCACTGACAGCCATCACCATCCGTGAAAAAGCCATTGAGCGGGCCATTGAAGCAAAGAAAGAGGGCTGGGGCCCGGACAGAATCCTCCTGATGGTGTCAACCAGCGAATCGCATCACCAGAAGAATTCGGGTCTGAGCCTGGATGATTACTGGAAGATGGCCGAAAAATACATTCCGATGGCCAAAGCAGCCGGGCTGAAGGTAAACGGAACCGTCAGCACAATATGGGGTTGCCCGATTGAAGGCCCGACAAAGATGGAGAAGGCCATTGATTTCACCAAACGCTGGCTCGACATTGGCGTCAACGATGTTGAGCATGCCGATCATGATGGTTCGGCATCTCCCGACCGTGTTTACAGGTACTATTCGATGCTTCTCGATTCGGGCGTCAGGGTTGAAAAGCAGATTGTTCACTTTCATACCACCCGCGGATGGGGACTGGCCAACGTGCTGGCGGCACTGCAGGCTGGTATGGTTAACTACGAATCAACCATGGGCGGCATTGGCGGCCAGCCAGCAAACTTCGTGAGTGGTGTGCCTGTTGCAGGTACAGGAAGTTACTATTATAAGGATCCGAACCTTGTCGGGCTGGTATCCACCGAAGACATGGTGGTGATGATGGACGAAATGGGCATCGACACCCAGCTGGACATTGACAAAGTATTGCAGATCGGCTCAATGACTGAACGGATCGTAGGCAGACGCCTCCGGTCCGAATCCATTAAAAACGGCCGTATCCCCAAATCCCTTACCGGCAAAGGATGATCAGGATCATTGAGTCACCGCGCGAGGCAATGCAGGGGTTTTCCCATGTCATCCCGACACAGGAGAAGGTGAGGTATATCAACCACCTCCTGCGGGCAGGATTTGACACCGTGGAGATCGGGAGCATCGTTTCGCCGAGAGTCATCCCACAGATGGCTGATTCACTGGAAGTCCTTAAACAACTTGACTTGTCGGAGATCACCACGAACAGGATGTTCCTGGCTGTCAATGAGCGTGGGGCAAAACTGCTGGCTCAAATGGATGAAATCACCCACATCTCCTACCCATTCTCATTTGCATCTGCCTTTCTGAAACGGAATCTCAACACCACTCCCGAAGAATCGCTGGATACGGTTAAGGCAATTACAGAACTTTGCGCCACAACAGAAAAGCAGGCTGTGACCTACATATCGATGGCTTTCGGGAACCTTGACGGTGATCCGTGGAGTGTTGATCTCCTTTTTGAATGGGTCGGAAAATTACATCATGCAGGTGCCGGAATAATCGTACTTTCGAATGTTGCAATGGAGATTGATGCAGCCATGATCAGCGACGTATATTCGAGGCTGATCCCAGCCTTCGCGCATGTGGAATTTGGCCTTCATCTGCATACCGCGAATGAAGGATGGAAAGAAAAGGTGAATGCAGCGTTTCATGCAGGCTGCCGGCGTTTCGACGGGGTCATCAGCGGACTGGGAGGATGCCCCATGTCGGGCACGGAGATGCTGGGAAACCTGAAGACAGAGAACCTGGTGGAGTTTGCAGAGACGATGAAAATCCCGGTGGGGATCGATCAAAAGAAAATGAACATGGCCAGTGGATTAGCCATGGAGGTGTTTCAGAATATTGAATATTGAACAACGAATTTTGAATATTGAAGTATAAGAAAATCACCAAACTTTAAAAGTAACGCGATGTATTTGACTGAAGAACACGATATGATACGCCAGACTGTGCGCGATTTCGCCGAACGGGAAATAAAACCGGTTGCACAGGAACTCGATGAAAAAGCTGAATTTTCCATTCCGCTCACCAAAAGGATGGGTGAACTTGGTTTCTTCGGACTGCAAACCCCGGTGGAATATGGCGGCATCCACATGGATACCCTGGCTTATGTGATTGCCGTAGAAGAACTTGCACGAATCGACAGTTCCCAGGCTGCCACATTGGCTGCCCATATTTCACTGGGAATCAGTCCGATCATGAATTACGGCACAGAAGAGCAAAAGCGGAAATATCTCCCGATGCTCTCCACGGGTGATGCATTGTGGGCCTTTGGTCTTACAGAACCGGATGCAGGCAGCGACTCACGCGGAACAAAAACCACTGCCAAACTTGAAGACGACCACTGGGTGATCAACGGAGCGAAGATTTTCATCACCAACGGCGCATCACCCATCAACAAAGGAGCAACAGTACAGGTGGTTACCGGAGAAGTAAATGGGCAAAAGGAGTTCTCGACGATCCTTGTGGATGCTGATACACCGGGCTTCAAAAGGGTTCCGATGCATGGCAAAATGATGTGGCGTGCATCCGACACAGCCCAGCTGTTTTTTGATGACTGCAGGGTTCCTGCATCAAACCTGCTCGGGGCACGCGGTGAAGGTTCGAAGATCATGCTCAACACCCTCGACGGCGGCCGGCTTTCAATCGGTGCCATGGGACTGGGACTAGCCCAGGGAGCGTTCGAACTTGGCCTTGCTTATGCAAAAACCCGCCGGCAATTCGGCAAACCCATCGCACAATTCCAGGCCAATGCGTTCAAACTGGCCGACATGGCCCTTAAAATTGAACTGGCCCGCAACCTGCTCTATAAAGGCGCCTGGCTTAAATCTAATAAAAAGCCTTATGCCAAAGAATCGGCCATGGCGAAACTATACTGTTCTGAAATTGCCCGGGAAGTGGCCGATGAGGCTGTTCAGCTTCATGGCGGGTACGGATTGATGAAGGATTATGCGATAGAACGATTTTACCGCGATCAGCGTCTGCTCCAGATTGGCGAAGGCACTTCAGAGATCCAGCGGATGGTGATCTCCAGGTATATCGGGTGTTTCGATTAATGTGTATTTTTTAAAAAAATAACCGCGAAGGCGCAAAGACGCAAAGAACAGGTAATCACTGGTTCTTTGTGTCTTTGCGCCTTCGCGGTAGAAAAGGCATACAAAGCAACTCCGGCTTCTACAACCAGAGATACACTGTTCCCGAATTGTTGTTTTTCTGCCAGTCAAGTTTGTACTTTACCGGGCAGTCATTGCCTGTGACGGGCTGGTTGTTGCTGTCGTAACCAAATGTGAGGGTTGCGCTTTTTGAATCAGCAGGAATTTGATGTTTCTTGATCCCTGAACAAGGCTTCCAGTCGCAAGCCTGGCGATGAACCACAGATTGGAGGATTTGTGTGTAGAAATTCTCATTATTCCT
This sequence comes from uncultured Draconibacterium sp., assembly GCA_964355945.1. Classification (GTDB taxonomy): domain Bacteria; phylum Bacteroidota; class Bacteroidia; order Bacteroidales; family FEN-979; genus CAIVAT01. The sequence continues at coordinate 63,384 of CAYHGE010000007.1, read as the reverse complement.
GTTTACACCCCATACCACGAGGTTGGAGAACCCGGCTTCAGTTCCGAATCCATCGGTTGTCATGATCAGATCCGGAAATGTTCCGGTAAATGTTTTCTGGCGGGCAACACTCCACGATTTGGTGTCGCCATTAGTAAAGGTGACTGCAATATGCCCCCAGGCTTTGTGAACCACAGGCTCGGTTGAAAATCCGATAATGCCGCCACTGACATTCTGATGAGACTTAACACTGTTGAAGGTGATTGATTTCCCATTCGAGACTTTGGTGATGGTGAAATCGATGTGCCTGATTATCACGATAGCACCCGGATTAAACCATTGCACACCTACAAGTTTTTTAATGATCACCTTCCCTGTACGGATGCGGGTCTGATTGCAATTCAGACCGTTGAAGGTCAGATATTTTGTGATTGTGTCGTTTATGATTGTTGTTGAATCTAAAACTGCATTGCAAGGCAGAGAATCGGTCGATTTTAACCCACCGGTGTATAGGAAGTTGTTAAGATCATTCATGGACTCATCCATAGCAGACTCCACACTCTCCTCATCGGTGGACAATTGCTGAAGAGAAGCTGAATCTTTTGCCGGATCGGCAATTTTTTCTTTCTGGCACCCTGTCAGGGTGAGTCCGATAATGGCCATCATGAAGATTGCGATGCTGAACAGGTTTTTTGTTTTCATAGATTTAAGGATTTAGTTGGTATTGATTTTGGTTTCTTGAGGATAATACACCCGAAATCGTGATTACCCTGACTTTAATTCAATATTTTTTTGAGAGGTACAACCGTCACAGAAAGTTCTGTAACTGCACATGCTCCGAAAAATCCCAGCGCCCCGCTGCTGAAATTTGTTCTCACGTTTGCAGGTGCTACGGTGAAGAGACCACCTGTCCAGTTGGTTTCAAGGAGCATCTCCCTGATAAATTCCGCATGTTGCGGGGTAAGTGAATATCTCCGTTCAGTGATGATGGTTCCTGCAGGAAAATAAACCGATTGCATCATTGGAGCAAAAACTTCGCTGACATCCAGTGTTGGCAGGGTGTAAAACAACATCCTGGCATGGTTATCAAGGGAGTCTGAGTTTTGAAATCCGGGAACCATCGACCAGTCGATCAGCAATTCCCACATCGCTGCAGGGCCGGTACTGAAGGCATTGGCACCCCAATCCACATGATAGAGATCATTCTCCTCATTTTTACGATATTGAAGCTCGTCAAACACCAAACCGGCAACCATGGTCGTTTTAGCAGTATACACCTGGCTGCCAATTGTAATGAGCAATGTGTAATTCTTACCGAGACGGGCAAAAAAACCGGATGGGGTGCAATAAACCCCTGAATTGGGCGGCGATTCTGTTAACTGCCAGGTGGAATCTTCGTTACTGATCAACACCCCGGCACCGGTGACAGTTTTCGGAGGCTGGTTCAATTCAGCAACAGAATAAGTGAGTGTAACCTTATGAACCTTAACCTCATCGGTGATGATGGCCTCTACGATGAGTTTTTGTGGTATGTCCTGTTTCAGATCCCAGGCAGTCTCTTTCACACACCCCTGCAGGATCAGCAACATTCCGTTGATAAATAACAACCTGCTCATCAGAATTTGAATTGATAGTTTATAGATGGGATGATTCCCGCAACGGAGATTGACGTAGGTACCAGGTCGTAGGAACCGCTGAGATTCGATGGTACCACAAAATCCCCCTGGTCATTCATCATTTTGTTGAAATTTACAGAAAAGGGATTCAACCTGCCGTATGCATTATAAAGGGTAACCCCCACGCTGTGCTGAAATCGGTTTCCCGGTTTGCTGCACAGGTAGGTGGCTGACAAGTCAAGCCGGTGGTAGGCCGGAAGACGGTCGTTGTTCTTTTCTCCGTAAATTGGAACGGAAGTGCCGTTGTTGTAGTAAAATCCGACAGGAGTCGTCAGTGCTCCGCCGGTGAGATAGATCCAGCTGGCAGTGAGAATCCAGTGTTTCTTATCATCCCAGGAGAGGTTGACACTCAGGTTATTCGGGCGGTCGTAACTGGCCGGATACACATTGCCGCTGTTGACCTCCGGAGTCTGAATCATCGCCCGTGACCATGTGTAACCGATCCAGCCTGTCAACTTCCCGGTGGTTTTCCGCAACATCAGTTCAAGCCCGTACGACCATGCCTTGCCAAAACGCAACTCTCCTTCGATCAGGGTATTGAAAAGGAGGTTGGCGTGGTCGCGGTAATCCGGGTGGTCCTGAAACCATTTGTAGTATGCTTCAGCCGAAAAACTGAACCTCGACCCGGCAATTTCTCTGAAATAGCCAATGGCAACCTGGTCGGCCTTCTGCGGTTTGATATTCGGCCCGCAGGATGCCCATACCTCCAGGGAAGTAAAAGGACTTGTTGAGTTGGAGAGCAATTGCAGAAACTGGGTCGTGCGGCTATAACTTGCTTTAACGGCAGATTTATCATTGATCTGGTACTGAATATTTGCCCTCGGTTCCGGGCTGAATGCGGTATAATAACCCTGGCCGCTTCCATAAGCGAGGGTGTCGATAACATGATGGTTTGCATCGAAATAGTAAACACTGGTACTGCCAATATCCTGCCAGAGGGGAAGCCTGATGCCGTAGCGGAAGGATATCCGTTTTCCGATCCGTTGCTCATCCGAAGCATAAAAAACATATTCCATGGAATGGTATTCCGCCACCTTTGGCGCATCCGGGGCATCACTCCCGTCTTCCAGTGTCACATTCCCCGGGTTTGAATGATGATACGTTACCTCAATCCCTGAACGGATGGTATTCTGCGGGTTCAGGTACCAGGTGGCATCTGTTTTAATCGTTATGTTGGATATGGAAGAGTTCCAGAAACCATTCTGCTCCTGGGGCAGGTTGAGTGAATAATTGTACCGGCTGTAGTTCAGGGTGGTATTGGTGAAGAGCTTGCTGGTGAATACATGGTTCCACCGGAACGTGCCGGCGAGATTGTCCCAGTTGATTCCCAGGGAGTTCACTTCAGTGGAAAGATACCGGCTGAACACATCCCTTCCTGTATAAAAAGTGAAGAAAAACCGGTTGTTGTCATTCAGCCTGAAATTCAGTTTGGCGTTGAGGTCGAAAAACTGAAAATCGAAACTTTTGTTAAACATGGGCAGACTATTGAGCCAATTGAGTGTTGACACCCGCCCGGAGATAAAAAAGGAAGCCCTGTCCCTCATGATGGGACCTTCCACCGTGAAATTGGATGCATACGGACCTACATTGCCTGAAAACCCAAATCGTTTCATGTTGCCTTCCCTTGCCTTGATGTCAAT
>CAYHGE010000007.1:23371-59989 GCA_964355945.1 uncultured Draconibacterium sp. | reverse complement strand
CCATACCCGTTGGTCATGACTCCATTGGTGGTGCCTTTCAGATATACATTTGCGCCAATCAGGACTTCCCCGGTGAACTTATCCTTCAGATACCCGCTTAACGTAAATCGTGATTGGATTCCAACGCGGGCACTTGCCGGTAATCCTTCAGGCTGTAAATGTTTTTTTAATACAAGATGGCTCTCCACCTGCAGGTAATCGATTCCGTGTGAGGTCAGTACGATATCCAGAATCTCCGCCACAGTCCTATTTCTGGCATGTACCGAAATACGTTTGTCAACCGGCACCATCACGGGATTATAGGAAAAATCGATATCCGACAGGCGGCTGATCTCTTTCAGCACCTCTGAAATTGATTTGTCAGAAACCTTCAGCGTGATTTTTTGCTGAAGATCCTGGCAAAGTGCATGAACTGAAAATAGCAGAATTATGGTAATGAGGAAAATGCGATATGTGAAATGCGGATGCTTCAATCTGCCGGAATTACTTCTTCTGACTGCAGCCCTGGCCAGAAAGTTCGATTCCTGCACCGGAACTCCGGACATGAAAATCGAGGGTGGCTTTGAGTACATTCAATACCGATCGAAGTGGTTGGTTGTCAAAGGTAGCAGTAATCCTGCAATCGTTCATCTGCTCGCCTGTCAAAGTGATCCGTTTGTTATAAACTTCTGTCAGCAGAGCAACAACTTCAACAAGTGGCGTGTTGCTGAAGACCATCTTTTTTGTTTTCCACGAAAGGTAGTTCACATTCTCATTCGTTGTTTTGATTATTTCGTCTCCGTCAGATGACATCTCTGCTTTTTCTCCGGGGAATAGAAGAGCCATCTTTTCAGGGTTGTTTTCATAATAAACCCTCACAATTCCGGTGGAGAGGATTACCTCTTTGGTATTACCTGATGTTTTAGTGTTCACAAAAAAGGAGGTGCCTAAAACCCTGATCCGGGCATTTCCGGCTGAGATGATGAAGGGTTTTGATTTATCATGGGCTACTTCGAACCAGGCTTCACCTGTCAGGGTCACTTTGCGGAAAGAGCCCTCAAAACGGGAAGGAAATGAGAGGGTCGCACCCTTGTTCAGTGTAACGATCGTGCCGTCAGGCAACGATTGTTCGGTCATTTCTAGAACTGCTGCAAATTGCCTTTCAGCCGGGGGAGAAAAATAGCGCACCAGCAGATACGTCGGTATGATAAGGAGCAGGAAGATGGCCGCGATACGAAGATAAAAGGAGAGAACTTTTGGAGTTTCGGCTTTGTTGGCTTTCAGTTTTGAACGAAGGGCTGTCCATTCCAGGATCAGGTCGGTGGAGGTCTCGATTTTTGCGTTTTCGAGGGTTTTCCAGGTACTCTGATATTCCGAGAACAGGTTGGCATTGGCTGGATCATCCTTCACCCACTGCTCCAGTTCACGGATCTCTCCAGGGGAGGCTTCTCCATAAAAATACCTGGTAATCAGGTTAATATGATATGTGGATTCTGTTTTCATAATTGGTTACCGATGATAATACACCCCGGATTGCTGTTACCCTGATGATGTTGATAATAATATTGTTAAATACACCGGTAAATATTCCGCCAGGCGGACACGCATGTGCTGCAATGCCTTTGACATTTGCGTTTCCACTGTTTTTACGGAGATTTCCAGATGATCAGCAATTTGCTGGTATTTCATGTTGTGATGCCTGCTCAGTCTGAAAATCTCACGACACTTTTCGGGCAGCTCTTCGATTGCCCGGGCAATCGTTAAGCGGATATCCGCTTCAACCAGTTTATCCGGTGCGTTGTAAATCGCTTCGTTCGAAAGATTTTCAAGTGCCAGCAGGTCACTGCTAAACTTTTTATGGTCGCGAAGATGGTTAAGACACTTATTGCGGACGGTAGTGGAGAGGTAACTCTTTACAGGTTTTGAAAGATCAATGGTGTTCCGTTTCTCCCAAAGGTTCACAAAAGCTTCCTGAACGATCTCCTTTGCCGTCTCAGAATCCTTTACATAGCCCATAGCAAACTGGCAAAGACCGGTGAAATGCTCCCGGAACAAAGATTCAAGGTTATGTTCGTCAAACATTCCGGGTGAATCAGTCATTGCACATCCTTCGTCAATTGTAAATCAACTATTCGTCAATAATTTCAGGTGTACATGAACCGCTTGATCTTCTGGGTAGCCGTTTTCTGAAATGGGTCGGGTTGTGCCACAACGAGCTGTACCTGTGAGAATTTATTGACCCGGGAGTTCACATATTCCTGAAGTTCCATCCGGAGTTCTTCGGTTTTTTGCTCAACATAGTTGGCTACTTCGATTTTAAGGTATTGATAGCGTTGTTCTATCTCTTCCTGGTTAAAATGAACCAGGGCGATGAGTTTGCCTTTTTTCTCAACCACCAGGGATTCAACTACATGGCGAAAATTATTGATAACCGATTCAATATCTTCAGGATAGACATTTTCCCCGTTTGACCGGACGATCATGCTTTTTACCCTACCTTTGATATAGAGGTTTCCGGCGGGATCAAAAGCCCCAAGATCACCGGTTTTAAGCCATCCGTCGGGTGTAATGATTTCGTCGGTCAGTTTTGGTTCTTTGTAGTAGCCTTTCATAACATTGGGTCCTTTTGCCCATATTTCGCCTTCGCTGGTGCGATCATCCACTTTAACAATTTTCAACTCGACACCAATACAGGCAGGGCCGGTAGACTGCAACATGGGATGCTGGGGATTGAACCCTGCCAGCAGCGGTGCACACTCAGTGAGACCATACCCCACAGCATAAGGGAACCGGGCTTCGATCAGGAATCGTTCAACTGTTTTATTCAGTTTTGCACCTCCAACACCGAAGAAGCAAAGCTTACCGCCAAAGGTGACCATCAATTTTTTTCCGGCTGCGCGATGCAGTAACTTTCTGATGGATGGAATTTTATACAATACATTAAGCACCTTGTTCTCCGTGAAAACAGGAAGTACCTTTGACCGGAATATCTTTTCAATAATCATCGGAACCGTGAGCATCGTGGTGGGCTTCACTTCGAGCAGGGCAGGAAGCAACAGGGCAGGCGTGGGTGGTTTTCCAAGGTAATAAACACAGGCGCCACGGTACATGGGCAGAATTAGTCCAAGCGTGTTTTCGTAGGTATGAGAAAGCGGGAGTATGGAGAGAAAACGGTCAGTTTCCTTGATGGGTTGTATTTCATGGCCCTTGATGGCGGTGAAACAGATATTTTTATGTGAAAGCATGACACCCTTGGGAGTTCCGGTTGTTCCGGAGGTGTAAATGATGGCCGCCAGCGCATCTTCTTCCACCTCGTATGTTCCGGCTGGCTTCGCACCCGGATCGAAAACAGCCAGCCCTGTATGTGATCGCACCACTGAAAAATCTTCAATTTTAATCACTTCCTGCAACAGGCCGGTGGTAATGCCAACCAGTTTGGGCAATAATCCCTCGGATGCAAAAATAATCCGTGTTTCAGAATGTTCGAGCAACGCAGATATTTCAGTGGGCAGGAATTCAGGCAACAAAGGCACAACCACCGCACCCATGAAGGTAACCGCATAGTAAACAACTCCCCATTCGGGCTGGTTCGTGCTCAGGATGGCAACTTTGTCGCCAGGCTGAATGCCAAGTTTCTCAAGAAATGCCATGGCAGCCTTGATCCGGTCATTGAGCTCTTTGTAGGTAAGCGGCTCCCTGCCAACAAGTGACATGGCATACCGGTCGCCAAACTGAGTTAATGTATTTGCAAAAAAGGAGGGAAATGTTAACCTGGGTCTATCTTCCATGATTTGTTTTTTACCACGAAAAAGCCCCCGAAAGTCGCTCGCAGGGGCAGCGTTGAGGATATTATTGATGCAAAGATAAGCATAATCGTTTGATTTTCGTGTAACTTCGTCAAACCTTCCCTTATCTTCGTGCAATAAATAGCAAACCTAAATGCAACAATCAATCTCAGCAGTAATCCCCGCCGCCGGAAATTCCACCCGGATGGGTGGCGACAAAGCACTGCTGTCAATCCGTGAAGGGGTAACCTTTGCCGGACACCTGGTGAATTGCTTCGGCGCTTATGGCTGCAAACCGGTAATATTGGTCGTGAACGAAAAGTTTGACAATCTACGGTTTCAATCCGAAAAGGTCATTACTGTGGTGAACCACACGCTGGAGAAAGGCCGCTCGTGGTCGGTTTTACTTGGGCTAAAACAGGTTCCGGCAGGCAGTGCCTGCTTTATACAGAATGTTGACAATCCATTCCTCGATCCGCTGCTGCTCGACCGGTTGATTGAATCGGTTCCCCATGATGGTTATGCCGTGCCCGTTTATCAGGGGCAGGGAGGACATCCCATTCTGCTTGGCACCAAAGCGGTGGACTTTTTCCGCAGGATGGCAGAGTTACCCGATTTCCGCGAGGTCCTTCAGCAGATGACACGCACTGAAGTGGATTTCCCCGATGAAAGAATCCTCTGGAACATAAATACGCCCGACGATTACAAACAATTCTTGCACTGGCGTAATTTTTCGCTTTAAATGTTGTAATTTTACACTCCCCGTTGCGTTTGATCTACAAACCTGATAAACTCCATGCAAGGTATTTTAGCAAAAACTGAAGAGATAATCCATGGCATGCATCAGGCAGCCTTATGCATTGTCATTGACACCAAAGGATCGACACCACGAAAGCAGGGCGCAAAAATGATCGTCTATGCCAATGGTTCTATCTATGGAAGCATCGGGGGTGGAAGTATTGAGAAGGAAGTGGCTGAAATGGCTGTAATACTGATTGCATCGGGCAACCCGGCAAAGGTATCCTTTAACCTCAACAAAGACCTTGGCATGCACTGCGGGGGCATGATGGAAGTCTATATTGAGCCATTGAATCCATTAAAGAAGCTTTACATTTTCGGAGCCGGCCATATCGGAAAATCACTGGCCGGGTTTGCACGTGAGCTTGATTTTACGGTGACGCTTTTCGATCCCCGGGAAGATATCTTCCGCGATCCGGCGTTTGAAGGATTCAACTGCATCATTAAGGACTATTTCCAGGCAATTGAAGAGTCGGTGTTTGATGAACACACCTACATCGTAATCGTTACCCCAAAACACGTGAGCGATGAGAATATACTGGCTGTTGTTGCCCGAAAACCACATGCCTACGTTGGAATGATCGGCAGTAACCGAAAGGTGGATTTATTGAAACAAAGGTTCCTGGAAGAGCATATTCTCACCCCAGAAGAACTTGCCGGAATCGACATGCCAATCGGAATAAAATTTAACGCAGAAACACCCGGAGAGATTGCCATCAGCATCCTGGCAAAACTCATTGACGTCAGAAACACCACTTTATCCCATCACAGGTAATACAAAAATGCATGCAGGATACCATCCGGTTTGTTTTTGATGATCGCATCATGGAAGTCGAATTCTCCGATTCTTCCGGATTCAAACCGACAACCACCTTGCTGAACTATCTCCGCTCACTACTTTCGCACAAAGGGGTAAAGGAGGGATGTGGCGAAGGTGATTGCGGTGCGTGTACGGTGGTGCTGGCAGAGGTCGATGAACATGGGAAACTTGTTTACCAGACAGTCGACTCCTGCCTGGTTTTTCTCCCGATGATCCATGGGAAACAGTTGATTACAATTGAAAATCTTGCCTTTTACAAAGAGAAGCACCGGGTTCTCCATCCTGTGCAGGAGATGATGATGAGAGCCAATGGCAGCCAGTGTGGATATTGCACCCCGGGCGTGGTGATGTCGATTTTCGGTCTGTTCAAAAACCATCAAAACCCAACCCGGGAAACTATTGAAGATGCGCTGACCGGAAACCTTTGTCGCTGTACAGGATATCAGCCTATCCTGGAAGCCGCACAAAAAGTTTGTTCCGGTAATGCAAAAGACCATTTTTCACAGTATGAACCCGGTGTCATTGAATTGCTTAATAAGATCACCTCAAAGGCTGAAACCATCATAATTACCAAAGGCAAACAACGTTACGCAAAGCCCTTCACCCTTCCGGAAGCCCTGAAAATGCGTAAAGACCACCGTTTGGCCACCGTGATCAACGGATCAACGGATGTTGCTTTAAGGCAGACGAAAAAAAAGGAGTTACTGACAAATATTCTCGATCTTTCCGGCGTTGGTGAGTTGAGTTATTGCAAAGAGGAAAAGGATGCTTTTCTTATCGGTGCAGGTATGCCGCTGGAAAAAGTCAGGCTGTTTGCACAGGACAGGTTACCTGCGCTCAACAATATCCTCAAGGTTTTCGGTTCATTGCAAATCAGGAATATGGCAACGCTGGGCGGAAATGTCGGATCAGCCTCTCCCATTGGCGACACCCTGCCCCTGTTAATGGCCTACAAGGCGAAAATCAAAGTGAACTCCCTGTCAGAAGAGCGGTACATCATGATCGAAGATTTTATTACAGGATATCGAAAAACCGCATTGAAAGAGGATGAACTCATTACGGAGATATCAATACCAAAATTGGACGAAAACACGATTATCTGCTCCTATAAAGTTTCTACCAGAAAGGATATGGATATTTCAACCGTGAGTGCTGCTTTCAGGCTTGAAGTGCAACACCGTAAGGTTATTTCAAGTATTCTGGCGTTCGGGGGCATGGCCACTGTGCCAATTCGTGCAGCAGAAACTGAAAAATTTCTGAAAGGAAAAGAGTGGAGCAGGAAAACTGTTGAGGAAGCCATGTTCATCCTGGAAAAAGAGTTTGTTCCCATTTCGGATGCCCGGGCTGAGGCCGAATTCAGAACCACCGCTTCGAAGAATTTGTTACTTAAATTTTTAATTGAAACCACTGAGCCTGGCACATCATCCCTCCCCTGAAACAGGAGGGAACGGGGTGCATTAAATCAACCACAAACAATGCTACACCATCAACCACACGACAGTGCAGAAAAACATGTTACAGGGGAATCCGTTTTCATCGACGACATGCCCGTAAACAGGCAGTTGCTGTTCGGGAAAGTAGTATATAGCAAACATGCACATGCGATCCTTCACCGGGTCAGCATCTCAGATGCCATGGCAATTTCCGGTGTACACTGCATAGTTACGGCCAGGGATATTCCCGGTGAAAACCAGATGGGACCGGTGATCCATGATGAACTTTGTCTCGCAGAGAAGGAGGTGACATTTATAGGGCAGGCCATCGCCCTGATTGCTGCTGAAACTGAAGAAGCAGCACTGGAGGCTGAAAAGCTCATCTCCATTGAGTATGAGCCGCTTCCCGCCATTCTCACCATCGAATCAGCCATGGCCGCCAATGCAACCCTGGCTCCGGCCCGTAAAATTGAAAGTGGTGATGCAGAATCTGCCTTAAAGGTGGCTCCGCATGTCATCAAAGGGGAGCTCACTACCGGTGCCCAGGAGCACTGGTACCTTGAAACACAGACTGCCCTTGCCATCCCGGGGGAAGGAAGAGAGATGATGATTCATGCCTCCAGCCAGAATCCGGCTGAAACACAAACCATTGTTGCAGAAGTCCTGGGAATCCCGAAAAACGAAGTCGAAGTCGAAGTCAGGCGCATGGGTGGCGCCTTCGGCGGAAAAGAGACCCAGGCCAACCATGTGGCCGCATGGGCGGCTTTGCTGGCTAATGCCACCAAATGCCCAGTAAAAATACACCTCTTCCGCGACGACGACCAGATCATGACCGGCAAACGACATCGCTTCCTTTCGAAGTACGAGATCGGATTTGACAAAGATGGTCTGATCCTGGCATACAAGGTGGAATTGAATTCAGATGCAGGCTCCTCAACCGATCTGTCACGGGCCATCCTCGAGCGGGCCATGCTGCATGCTGAAAACGCCTATTTTCTGCCAAATGTATCTATCACCGGACAGGCATGGAAGACCAACCTTCCTTCCAATACTGCTTTCCGTGGTTTCGGCGGGCCTCAGGGAATGGCGGTGATCGAAAATGCCATCGACCGTGTGGCCCGTTTTCTGAAAAAAGATGCAGCAGAAATCCGATACCTGAATTTTTACCGACCCGAGGTGCGCAACATCACCCCTTATGGTGAAAAGGTTGAGAATAACCATCTTTTCAGACTATTCGACAAACTTGTCAGCACCTCCGGCTACCACCAACGCAGGCAGGAAATCAACCGGTTCAATCTTGAGCATGAGTTTATAAAACAAGGGCTGGCCCTGACCCCGGTGAAATTCGGGATTTCATTCACGACTTCCTTCCTTAACCAGGCCGGGGCCCTGGTCAATATTTACACCGATGGCACCGTGCTGGTCAACCATGGAGGTACTGAAATGGGGCAAGGCCTGAATACAAAAATTCTGCAAATTGCCTCGGCTGAACTGGGGATCTCGCCCGAGCGAGTCAAAGTCGATGCCACGAATACGTCCAAAGTGCCAAATACCTCTCCCACTGCAGCCTCCACCGGAAGCGACCTCAACGGGATGGCAGTAAAAGACGCCATCGACCGGATTAAGAAGCGGTTGGCCGATGTCGCCATGAATGAACTTTTTGCCCGGTATGCCGGAATTGTATTTCTGAAAGAAAATATCACATTCAGAGACAATTTTGTCTATGACAAGTCACAGCCAGCCTGTAAAATCTCATTCACGGAGCTTTGCAATATTGCGCGCCTGAGCCAGGTAAGTCTGAGTGCCACAGGGTTTTATAAAACCCCCGGGATTTACTTCGACCGTGAAACCGGGCAGGGCAACCCATTCCATTATTTTGCGTATGGCATGGCAGTTTCAGAAGTGATGATCGACATCCTGACAGGCGCACACCGGTTGCTTCGTACTGACATTATTCACGATGTCGGAGATTCCATAAACCCGGGCATTGACAAAGGCCAGGTTGAAGGCGGGTTTATCCAGGGCGTTGGATGGTGTACCACAGAACAGGTTAAATGGGACAAGACCGGCAACCTGCTCAACCATTCACCTGATACCTATAAAATTCCCACCATCAATGATATTCCAAAGGATTTCACGGTCGATTTTTTGCAGGATGTGCCCAATCCCGGTACCATTCGCAGGAGCAAAGCAGTAGGAGAACCTCCGTTCATGCTGGGACTTTCTGTTTGGCTTGCTATCAAGGATGCCATCTCAGCCATTGATGAACATAAGACGGAACCCGATTTCTCCCTCCCTGCTACCGGTGAGGTTATTTTATTGGCTTCTGAAAAACTCAAACATCCCTTTGCATGATCAGGCTCATCCTGATTGCCGGTGCAGGCGGTTTCCTGGGGACTGTCTCCCGGTTCCTGGCATCCCGCTATTTTCAAAACCTGCTACTTTCATCATTTCCTTTCGGAACATTTATCGTCAATATCACCGGGTGTTTGCTGATTGGCATATTTTTAGGACTTTCCGGCAAGACCAACCTCCTCTCTGCCGAATGGCGGATGTTTCTTACAGTAGGCTTTTGCGGCGGGTTCACAACATTCTCTGCCTTCGCCGCCGAAAATATTGGCCTGCTGAAGGACGGCAATTTCTTTTACTTTGCTCTTTACACCGGATTGAGTGTGTTTTTGGGGTTAATGGCTACTTTTCTGGGTAATGCAATGATTGCAAAAATGCTGTGACCCATGGGAAAAAAAAGCGAATGTGATCAGGATTATCGTATTTTTGTCACTTCGGTATAATCATCAGTTGGTCATGCGACATCTTGCCTTCATCCTGAGTTTTTACATCTTATACCTGGTATCGGCAACCTGTGTGGATAACGACCTGCATTGCGGCAACCAGGTTTGCGGAAAAACAAGCTCCCAAAATCAGGATTCCCATGCAGATCATGCCGATGCCTGTTCCCCATTCTGTGTTTGCTCCTGCTGCGGTGTTCCGGTTACCATTGCGCCCGGTACATTTATCAGCCAGCCCTTTGTCTCTTTCCTGCGCCCAATCCGGCCTGAATCCTCAAAATTTGTCTCTTTTTTTAATATGACCTTCTGGCAACCGCCAAAAATAGGTTAACAATCATGTCTGATTCCATTCAGATTGTTGTTATTATTTCTCGCAGATTTTCGCAGATTTTTTTCGCAGATTCCCGCTGAAAAAATGCTGGTCAGTTCTTCTCTGCGAAAATTTGCGCCTTTCTCTGCGAAAATCTGCGAGAACTTTTTCCTGTCTTGAATTTCCGTTATTCACTTTCAGAAATTCGGTGATCAACAATTCCATCGAATATTCTTTCAATTTAATTCATTTTCAACATGATAGGCCATATCATTCATTTTTCAATCAAGAACAAGTTCATCGTGGGGTTGTTCGTTCTGGCCCTGATCGGTTGGGGAACCTACTCCCTGACCCGGCTGCCCATCGATGCGATCCCGGATATTACGAATAACCAGGTGCAGATCATCTCCCTGGCACCTTCCCTTGCCGTGCAGGAAGTGGAGAGTTTTATCACCGCTCCCATCGAAGTGGCTGTGGCAAACATTCCCGACATCATTGAATTACGTTCCATTTCACGGCTGGGACTTTCGGTGATTACCGTAGTTTTCAAAGACAATGTAGATGTTTACTGGGCGCGCCAGCAGTTGGGCGAACGACTCAGGGAAGCCGAAGAGGTGATTCCTGCCGGCATGGCCAAGATTGAGCTGGCGCCGATCAGCACAGGTCTGGGGGAAATTTACCAGTACCGGCTGGCCGTTGCCAAAGGCTTTGAAAAAAAATTTCCTCCCATGGAACTGCGCACCTTGCAGGACTGGGTGGTACGCCGTGAAATGCTCGGAACATCCGGCGTCGCCGACATCAACAGCTACGGAGGATTTGTAAAACAGTATGAAATTGCCGTAAACCCAGAACGTCTGCGTGGGATGAATCTGACCCTCACCGATATTTTCCAGGCCCTCGAAAAAAATAACGAAAATACAGGTAGTGCCTATATTGATAAGAACCCGACAGCCTATTTCATCCGTGGGATCGGACTGGTCAAATCGCTGGAGGATATTGAAAAGATCGTGGTCAGAAACACCGTCACCGGTATCCCCGTTTTAATCAGGGACATTGCAAAAGTTCAATATGGCAGTGCTACGCGGTACGGCGCATTTGTGGTCGACACTTCCGAGGCTGTTGGCGGGGTTGTCATGATGCTGAAAGGGGCCAACGCACATGAAGTGATTGAAAATGTCGAGTTGCGCATTCAGTCCATCCAGAAGTCGCTGCCCAAAGGTGTCGTCATTGAGCCTTTCCTGAACAGGTCGGATCTTGTTGGCCGCGCCATTGGTACGGTTTCGACAAACCTCATTGAAGGAGCCCTGATCGTGCTCTTTATCCTGGTTCTGTTACTTGGCAACATCCGGGCAGGGCTGATCGTGGCATCGGTCATCCCGCTGGCCATGTTATTTGCCATCTCGCTGATGAACCTTTTCGGTGTATCGGGCAACCTGATGAGCCTGGGCGCCATCGACTTCGGATTGATCGTAGATGGGGCAGTCATCATTGTTGAAAGCGTTGTGCACCGGATATTTCTGAGCAGACACCACCACACCGGAGTGGCGAAGCTGACGCAGGCACAGATGGACGAGAACGTTTTTGAATCAGCAAAAAGAATGATGAGTTCAGCCACCTTCGGGCAAATTATTATTCTGATTGTTTACCTGCCGATCATGGCGCTGGTAGGCATAGAAGGAAAGATGTTCAGGCCCATGGCGCAGGTGGTGGCATTTGCCATCCTTGGCGCAGCAATCCTTTCTCTTACGTATGTTCCGATGGCTTCCGCACTCTTCCTGAGCAAGAAGACAGAGCACAAACGGACTTTTTCCGACCGGCTGATGGATTGGTTTCAAAAACTATTCAATCCGATGATCAGCTGGGCGCTTCAGCATAAAACGGTTGTTTCAGCATCCGCCATTGCCATCTTTGTCTTCAGCCTGTTTGTTTTCAGCCGGTTGGGTGGCGAATTCATCCCGCAGCTTGAGGAGGGTGATCTTGCTTCGAGTGTGATCACGTTGCAGGGCGGTTCGCTGACCAATACTGTTGAAACCGTGATCAAAGCCAACAAGATCCTGCTCGATAATTTTCCGGAAATCAAACATGCGGTGTGTAAGATCGGAGCCGGTGAAATCCCCACAGACCCGACTCCGATGGAAACCGGAGATTATGTGATCACGCTGAAAGATAAAAGCGAATGGACTTCGGCAAAAACCCGTGAAGAACTTGTTGAAAAGATGCAGGAGAAACTGGTAACCCTGGCAGGGGTAAAATTTGAGTTTCAGCAGCCCATTCAGATGCGGTTCAACGAACTCATGACAGGATCAAAACAGGATATCGCGGTGAAAATTTTCGGGGATGACCTCGGGGTACTTGCCGAAAAAGCTGAGAATGTTGAAAAAATCATCAGCCAGGTTGAAGGGGTTGAAGACATCAACGTGGAGAAGGTAACCGGCCTCGCCCAGGTGCAGGTGGATTATAACCGTGATCGCCTTGCCCAGTATGGTCTTAGTGTTGATGAGGTAAACCGGCTCCTCCGTGCTGCTTTTGCCGGAAGCCAGGCCGGCGTGGTTTATGATGAAGAAAAAAGGTTCGGGCTGGTCGTCAGGCTTGACAGCGACTACAGGAAGAACCTCGAAGATGTTAAAAACCTGACGGTCGCCCTGCCAAACGGGTCACAGCTGCCATTTGACCAGGTAGCTGATATTACCATCAAGTCGGGTCCTGCGCAGGTTTCCAGGGAAGATACCAAACGGAGGATCACCATCGGATTCAATGTGCGTAACAGGGATACTGAAGGTGTGATTCAGGAAGTTACGGCAAAGATTGATCAACAGGTAAAACTACCGACAGGGTATTATATCAACTATGGCGGACAGTTTAAAAATCTGGAGGCAGCCAAAAACAGGCTGGCCATCGCCGTTCCGGTTGCACTGTTGCTGATTTTCGTGCTGCTCTACTTCGCATTCCATTCGGTTACCCAAACGCTGATCATATTCACTGCTGTCCCCATGTCGGCCATCGGCGGCATTTTTGCCCTATGGCTGCGAGAGATGAATTTCTCTATCTCTGCAGGGGTCGGGTTTATTGCACTTTTCGGAGTGGCAGTGCTCAACGGCATCGTGCTGATCGCAGAATTTAACCGGCTCGAAAAGGAAGGAATCTCCGACATCACCCAACGGATACTTAAAGGGTTGCATACCCGGTTGCGTCCGGTGATCATGACTGCCGCCGTTGCTTCCCTGGGATTTCTCCCGATGGCGTTGTCGACATCAGCAGGTGCGGAAGTACAAAAACCGCTGGCAACTGTTGTCATTGGCGGGCTGATCAGCGCTACCCTGCTGACCCTGCTCGTACTACCTGTATTTTATGTTGTCTTTTCCGCCGGATTTCTCAGGTCGATTTTCAAAAGGAGAACAATGACAGCCGTATTGGTGGTGATTTTTTCCGTAATCGGCTATACCACTTCGGCACAGAATCAAAAAAAGGTCAGTTTACGGGAAGCGATTCAAATGGCTCTCGACAGCAATTATTCGATACGCTCGGCCGTTTATTCGGCAGCGGCTCAGAAAACGTTGAAAGGTTCCTCCTGGGATATCCCTAAAACCCTCATCGAAGGAGAGTATGGCCAGATTAACTCTTATCAGAACGACAACAGCTTTGCCATTACCCAGGAGTTTTCATTCCCGACGGTATATATCAATCAACATAAACTTTCAACTGCAAATTTTAAAAGTGCCGGCTGGCAATTACAGGGTACCCGGCTCGAGGTTTCCAGCCAGGTAAAACAGGTTTACTGGCAGCTTGCATACTTGTATTCAAAGCAAAACCTGCTGGTATATCAGGACAGTTTGTATTCCGGATTTCTGCGTGCGGCCGAACTGAGGGCAAAGACAGGTGAGACGAACCGTTTGGAAATGATCACGGCGAGAACCCAGAGCTTTGAGATTAAAAATCAACTGCGGCAGGTACAGGCTGATGTGGGCATTTACAAGCGGAAACTGCAAACTCTGATGAATTCGGTTTTGGCCGTCGCACCGTCCGACACCATCCTGCACCGGCTCATGTTGGGTACCGGTACCGACAGTCTGGCCCTGACCGATAACCCGTCGCTCGGATACCTCCGGCAGCAGGTCGAGGTTGCACATATTACCAAACAGCTGGAGCATAGCCGGAGCATGCCCGATTTAAGCATCGGATATTTCAGCCAGACCATGATTGGCACGCAGGAGATCAACGGAACTCCACAGACTTTCGACAAAGGAAACCGCTTTACCGGCATTCAGGCTGGTATCGCAATACCGCTTTGGTTTGGCCCGACTGTCGCAAAAACCAAAGCTGCCAAAATCCAGGAACAAGCAATTCAGGCCAGTGCCGACCATTTCTCCGGCTCACTTAAAAGCAATTACCACTCCCTGCTTGATGAATATGCGAAATACACAGCGAGCATCGATTACTATGAACAGCAGGCAGTTCCGGAAGCCGGAATGATTATTGAACAAGCCACCCGAAGCTTCAAAGCAGGCGCCATGGATTATCTTGAATATATCCTCACGCTGAACAGGGCTCTCGCCATCAAACAAAACTACCTGGAGGCGCTCAGCAACTACAACCAGACAATTATAAACATAGACTACATCACCGGTAAAATTTTTTAAATCATCACAAACATGAAAAAATACAGATTCTTTCCCAATGTCATTTTTATAACACTGATTGGCCTCATTGTTTCCTGTAACGGAGATAAAAAGGCCGAAGAAGCCAAATCCGTTGAAAATTTGCCCCCTGATATCGTTGAATTGAGGGCAGATCAGATCGCACTCGCAAAGATAGAGACAGGAGTCATTGAGTTGCGTTCGCTGAGCGGCAATCTCAAAGTAAATGGGGCAGTCGGTGTTTCACCAGAGAACCTTGCAACTGTATGCATGCCTTTTGGAGGTTTTGTAAAAAGCACCACGCTGATGCCGGGTAACCGGGTAACAAAAGGACAAACCCTTGCCATTCTTGAAAACCAGGAATTTGTCGATATTCAGCAAAACTATCTCGATGCCAGGAGCAAACTCGAATTTGCAGAAGCTGAATATAAACGACACACCGAATTATACAAAGAGGATGTTTATTCTCAACAGAACCTGCAAAAGGTCACATCCGAGTACAAGAGTCTGAAGGCGCAGGTGAAGGCCTACGAACAAAAGCTGGCCATGATCACAATCAACCCGGTGACCTTGCATGAAGACGATATCAGCAGGTCGGTTGCGCTGGTATCTCCCATTACAGGATTCGTGAAAGCCGTTAATATCAATATTGGCAAGTATGTTGCACCAACCGATGTGCTTTTTGAAATTGTAAACAGCGACAAGTTATATCTCGAACTGACACTTTTTGAAAAAGATGCAGATAAAGTATCGGCAGGTCAGAAAATCCGCTTTTTTATAAACAATGAATCCGAGCAGCACGAAGCAGTAATTTACCAGACTGGCCGGTCGGTGGGCAGCGATAAAACATATAAAGTATATGCCACTGTTTCAGGTACATGCAAGAATCTGCTCCCAGGAATGTATGTGAATGCCATCATCGAGGCCACCACGAGCCAGGTTACTGCTCTTCCTTCGGAGGCCATTGTAAGTTTCGACGACAAGGATTATATCTTTATTTTCGACAAAAACAAGGAAGAAGGTGGCAGGCAATTCACTGAATACAAAATGGTTGAGGTTTCGAAAGGTGTAACCGACGAAGGGTTTACCGAAGTCAGGTTGCCCGATGGGTTTGACCTGAAAACCGCCAAAGTGGTTATTAAAGGCGCCTACAACCTGCTTTCGGCAATGAAAAACGCCGGGGAGATGAGCTGTTAGACGATACTAACCCTGAAGGGTATGGTAAATTTGAAAATTGATCCACCTTTGGGGTTGGCCTCTACCCATATCCTGCCCCCATGAAGTTCCACGATTTTTTTGCAATGGGCAAGCCCGATTCCTGTTCCTTCATATTCATTGCGCTTGTGCATTTGCTTGAAAATAACGAACACCTTCTCCCGGTGCTTTTCCTCAATGCCTATTCCGTTATCGGCAACAGAAAATATCCACTCATCCCCCAGGTTTTCGGCGGAGATCTCAATTTCAGGGATAACATCAGGCTTACCGAATTTTATCGCATTGCTTATCAGGTTATGGAACAAGAGTTTAAGTTCCGGTTCATGGGCATTGCATTGGGGTAATTCCTCCGTTCTGACGATTGCCTTACTCGGAATTATCAAATCGTCGAGGTTAACAATAGCATCATGAACCACCTTATTGAGGTCAACAATACTTCTGACACTTTCTTTACCCAGGAAGGAATAGTCAAGCAAACCC
This sequence comes from uncultured Draconibacterium sp., assembly GCA_964355945.1. GTDB lineage: Bacteria > Bacteroidota > Bacteroidia > Bacteroidales > FEN-979 > CAIVAT01. The sequence goes on along the minus strand of CAYHGE010000007.1, from coordinate 43,746 downwards.
TTTACCAGTCCCTTCATCCTGTTTGCCGCATTGTAAATAAATTCAATGTATTGATTGCCGTCCTTGTCGAGTTTCCCGGCATACTCCTCCTGGATAAGCTGTGTAAAATTGGTCAGTGTCAGTAACGGTTCCTGAAGATCATGTGAAGTGATATATGTAAACTGCTCTATCTCTTTCAGGTGGAATTCAAGCTCCTTATTGGTGACTTCGAGTTGCCTGGTACGCGCTTCCACCCGGTTGTCTAAGGTTCTGTTGAGTTCACGCAGTTCTTTGCTTTGGCGGTATAGTTTGAGATGCATGGCAACCCGTGCCCTGACCTCCTCCACCTGAAATGGTTTGGTAATATAATCTGCTCCGCCGACATTCAGGGCTTTCACAATATCATTTACATCATTCAATGCACTAATAAAGATAACCGGGACACTGTTAAGGTCCGGATTTTCCTTCAGCAGACGGCAAACTTCAAATCCATCCATGTCGGCCATCATGATGTCGAGCAGGATCAGGTCAGGTCTTTCTCTTTCAGCGACCTGCATTGCCTGAATTCCACTGAGAACTGGACGTACTTTATACCCTTCACCTTCAAGCATATCCCCGAGAATTTGAAGGTTCGCAGTCACATCATCAACAATGAGAATGTTGGGAACTGTGTTCTCTAAATCATTGAGTATTTTCAGCCTCATCCCTTCCGGCAAATGTTCAATGTCCTCTGAAAATGTTGGAGTGGATTCAATATCGGTGTGTGACAAGAGCCTGGTAATGGTGGTGACTTCATTTGCAAGGTCAAGCGAAAAGGCAAATTTTGATCCCTTCCCCTCTTCGCTTTCCACCAACAATTTTCCTCCCTGTTTCTCTACAAATTCCTTGCAGATGATCAAACCCAGACCTGTGCTTGGCTCCCCTTCCGTGCCATGACGGCTTGTTCTAACATCTAGTCTGAACAGGGCATCAACCATATCGCGGCTCATTCCAATACCGGTGTCGCTGACGGAGACCTCGACGCGGTTGTCTCCTGTCTTTCTCACAGCAATGCTTATTTTTCCTCCTGAGTGGGTAAATTTCAATGCATTCGAAACAAGGTTCCTGATAATGGTTTGGAGGATGTTTACATCCGCAGAAACAACCAGGTCATTTGGGATGTCGGAAACGATTTCAACTCCTTTTATTTTAGCTGATGAATGAATTACTTTTACACTTTCAGAAATGAGAGAACGCAATAAAACCGGTTCAGGCTTGCAGGGAATCAACCCTTGATGCATCTTGGCCCATTGCAGCAGGTTTTCAAGAAGACGGTAAAGATTTGCCGCCGATCTCTTCATATTCAGCGCGATATTCCGGACCTGCTCAAATGTCATCGTTGGCAACTCTTCTGCCATCATCTGAGTTAAACCCAGAAAGCCATTGAACGGACCACGCATGTCGTGGGCGATGATGGAGAAAAATTTATCCTTTTCAATGTTGGCAATGGAAAGTATATCATTCTGTTGTTTGATGACTTGGTTTTTGTGGTGGATCTCTTGCACAAGAATTTTCAGCCTCTTGTTTTTCCTGAATAATGTGATGATAAAAATTGAGGTAATGCACAGGATGATGAAAAAGGAGACAAACAGAAAGATCAGATGAAAATTATTCGCAGTGATTTCACGCTCTCTTGTTTGAATCCTTTCCTGCTGTCTGACTGCATTTACCTGGAGTGCAAAGTCGTCTTCATGATATTGCTGATTGATTTTATGAATATTTAATAACAGTTCATGTGCTTTCTTATAATCTCTCATGTACAGATAATTATCATATAACTTATAAGTGGACATTAAGATATATACGTTAATGTTGTCCTTACGTGCGATTTCAAGCGCCTGATTTGCGTAATCAGTTGATTTCTCTATATCCGATTTCTGCTTGCAGATACCGGAGAGGTTGATCAATGCAAGCGGGAGCTCATGGAATGCACCTGCATTTTCTATGTCCTGAAGAATCTTGTCATACCCCGCAAGTGCCTTTTCCAGTTGATTTGTCGATGAATAAATGGCTGTTAAAAGTATTTCATCCGAAATCAGTATTTGATTGAGGTTTAGCTCCTTTGCATAGTATTCAGACTTGTTGATGCAGTACAATAACTTGTCCATTTCTTTTTTCAACGTAACATTTTCAACCACCTTCTGTGAAAAATCCATCATGGAAGTCCTAAACTGATCCGCAAGTCTCTTAAAATCCGGTAGATTATAAAAAATCTCATACCTTGTTGCGGCCAGCCTGTTGTATGTTTTGGCTAACCCTTCCTTATCCGCATATGTTTCAAAAACACCCAACGCCCGGTTAAGATAAACCAGAGATTGTTTATGCTGCGCGCTTGCGCGATAGGTCTCTCCAATATTCATGAGAACGTACGCACTTGCCTGGCGGTCATTTAATTTCTCGTAAATATCAAGCGCCGCATAGAGGCGTTCAATCGATCTTAGATTATCTCCCCAGTTTTTCCAGGCGACACCACTCAGGTTTAATGCTTTCGCTTTATCAGCCTCAAGCCGCAGTGAGTCAGCGAGGTTTATGGCTCTTTCAGCATAAGACACTGCTGCCTTGTAATTACGCTCATTTTCCGCCAATAGGAACATTGTATTAAGCCTTTCACGCGGGCTACGTTCAGATTTCAGAACATGGATCAGGCTGTCAATATTTGTCTGTCCGAATGAATACCCCGCGAATGTAGCGAGCCACACCAGAAGAAACAGCGGAAATTTCAACCTGATAATTTCCTTTAATACCGGATCAGTTCTCATGGAATGTTTTTAGTCAGGATCATTTTTAAACGATCATAGTCGTAATTTTTTGCGAGGGTCATAAAGAGTTTGGCAAGGTCTGAATTATTCTGATCTATGGTGTTAATGAGTTTTTTTAATTGGTTGATATCAGCAACCCCGAGCGAATCAAGCATCTTTAACCTCAACAGTTCCGGTAATTTTTCCACACTGGAAGCAATAATCTCGTCGTCATTCAGGCAGACTGGTTCAGAAAAGTCGATGACAGGCTTTGTGGCATACGCTTCACCTGCCCTGGATTGTCCCTCTTTTAATGCGACACTGGCAGTAAATACCGACCCCTTGCATATGGTACTTGAAACCGTTATGTCACCCCCCATCAGCATGGCAAGTTCGCGGCTCAGGGCAAGCCCCAAACCTGTACCGCTGCCTTTTTGGACTCCGGAGGTAGTTTGCACAAAGGGCTTGAACAGAGTCGCCAATTCCGCTTCTGCAATGCCTTCACCAGAATCCTGAATTTCCACAACTAGTTTGCCATTGCCATTGGTGCCTTTTTCATAGGTGGCATGAACATTTACTACACCCGTATCTGTAAATTTGATGGCATTGTCAATGAGATTGATTAACACCTGGCGCATTTTACTTTCATCCATCACGACATGACGTGGCATATTTCCCGAGATATCAAATGCAAACTGAATCTGTTTTGATTGTGCACGCTCTTTGAAAATCAATTGAATATCTTTAAAAAACGTAATCAGATCCAAATTGATTGGATTTAACAGAACCTTTCCTGCTTCCACTTTCGCTAGCTCAAGGATATCGTTGATCAACGTTAAGAGATGTTCTCCGGCGCGGGTGATGGACACATTATACTCATTCTGGATTTCAGTCAACGATTTATCGCGGTTCATCAGCTGCGAAAAACCAATAATGGCATTCAAAGGGGTTCTGATTTCATGGCTCATACTTGCCAGGAAGACACTTTTTGCCTTGTTAGCTGTTTCCGCATCCAGGATGGCTTTTAAAAGTATTGCTTCGCCATTTTTCAATTCTGTGATGTCGTTATAAACGATCGCAACACCATAGCCTTCAATAGGGATTGGTGCCGCAGAAACATTAATCCAGATAATCTCGTTTTTATCTTTAACGATGCCCATTACCACATTATCTACCCGGCATCCCTCTTTGAGTGCCCGAACACTGGCATATTCATCCGCAGGCATGATTGTTCCGTCTGGTCTGATCATGATCCACTCCTGCCCGTTAATCAAACGATTCTCCTGTTCTTCGCGTGAGATGCCAAGCAAAGTTTCAGCTATCTGGTTCGACTCGATGATCTTGCCTTTGGAATCCGAAATTGTAATGCCGATGGGAAGTATATCGAATAAAACCCGGTATTTTGTCAGACTGATACGTAAATCAAGCTCAGCATTCCTGCGGTCGGTGATATTGTTAAATATGGTGGCAAAACTACCCTTGTAGGGGCTATAGACAGATATCGAAAAATACTTTTCAAGGGGCACATAATAGGTTTCAAAAGACTCAGGTATCCCTGTTACCGCAACCCTTGAATAGATTTCAAAAAACGGAGGTTCATCAACACCATAAGCGTCCCTGCTTGTTTTGTTAATAACGATATCCCTCGATATTCCCAGCTGAGCCTCGAATGCAGGGTTGACCTCCATGATAAGGTAATCCTCAGGAACTCCCTGATCATTGTAAACGAGGGTGTGCATGGCTGATCCTTCGCTCATATTTTCGTAAAGGGAACGAAATTTTTCTTCACTTTTCCTCAAGGCTTCTTCCGCCAATTTTCGTTTTGTAATATTTTCAAGAAGGGCTACCATGTAATCCACCGATCGGTCGGGCTTTCGAACACAGCCAACCGACAGGTGGGTCCAGATAATCTCCTTGTTTTTACAGATAAACCTCTTTTCGAGGAAGTAGGTATCCTGCTGATCTGATAATACCCGGGTAAACTGTTCTTCGTCGGCTGCCAGGTCATCAGGATAAGTCAAATCTGCCCAGGTAAGGGCTGACAACTCCTCCATTGAATAACCCAACATATCCGAGATTCCTTTATTGGCTTCAATCCAGCCTTTTTCAAGTGAGGTGATGGTAATCCCGATAAGCGGTAATTCAAAATAGCTGCGAAACCGTGCTTCACTGTCACGGAGGGCTTGTTCGGATTTTTTACGTTCGGTTATGTCGCGGACTATACCTATGATATGCAAAACATCATGAAGCATAAATGATTTTGCCGATACCAGACCTGTCAGGGTACTGCCGTTTTTCCGCGAGAATGTTCCTTCAAAATTTTCACAAACACCATTTTCAAGAAGCTCATTAACAACCGATTGACGTTCTTCCGGATTTTTCCACAGCTTAATTTCATCACCCGATGTACCAATAATTTCTTCGCGTTTGAAACCTGTAATTTTAGTAAAACCGTCATTTACTGCGACCACCAAGCCATCGGTTAACCGTGATATTATGGCAGCATCCGGGATGGTGTTGAAGATTAACTCCAGATTTTCCTTGGTTTCCAGAAGAAAGCCACTGTTCATGTTCTCATGATTTATTGTACAAATCCGTTGTATCAGAAATTTATTGTTTGAAGGCCCGGGTTTTGGCCTTCGGACAGCCGTTGAATCTTGTGTGCTAAAGTAAAAAAAAACAGACAAAAATGTGTTTGATATTTTTCTTTTTTTTTTTGTCGCCGATTTTTAAAATTCATCATCTGTTTAAAATGAACTCCTTATGGAAGTAAGTGTTGAGAATCTGACCAAAAGCTATGGCTTTCAAAAAGCTGTTAACAACATCTCATTCAAAGTGAATACCGGTGAACAGGAATATGCCTGTAATAGATTATATGCGGTTTGCAGCAGAATTGCAAAATGTGCCAAAATCAAAGATCCACGATCGTATGTTTGAAATGGTCACCGTATGTGGACTGAAAGGAGAAATCTGAGAATGCGAAGGATGAATGAAAACTATATCTGACCTGCTTTGATCCGGAAGATTCTTACCTTTGCGTGCTATTTGAACCTCAAAATTACTTGAACCTTGGAAGAACTTCTGAAAAAAATCAACGCACTTGCAGAATCATATCAGGACTACACTGCAAATAACCTCTCAAAACTCATTAAAATCACCTCCCTCAGCACCGGGGAAAAAGCCATGGCTGAAGAGCTGAAGCGCCAGATGGTGGAGGCCGGATTCGATGAAGTACGCACCGACGGACTTGGCAATGTGATCGGCCGGATCGGAAACGGCAGCAAAATCCTTGCATTTGATGGTCATATCGATACTGTAGATACCGGAATTCTCGCCAACTGGTCAACCGACCCATTTTCCGGAGAAATCCGTGACGGATTTGTCCATGGCCGCGGAACGGTCGACCAGAAAGGCGGTCCGGCCGCATTTGTCACTGCCGGGCGTATGCTCAAGGAACTCGCATTCGACCGCGACCTCACCATATACTTCACCGGGACTGTCATGGAAGAGGATTGCGACGGTTTGTGCTGGAAATACATTGTGGAAGAGGAGAAGATCGTTCCTGATTTTGTGGTCATCACCGAACCAACCAACCTCAACATCTACCGTGGTCACCGAGGAAGAATGGAGATTGCCGTTACTTTTAAAGGCATCTCTTCCCACGGATCAGCCCCTGAACGCGGAAAAAACGCGATCTATATGGCCTCCCGTGCCTGTCTCGCCATCGAACAACTGAACGAACGGTTGCAATCCGATGAATTCCTGGGAAAAGGCAGTGTGACCCTTTCTGAATTTGTTTCAGGAAGCCCCTCCCTATGTGCAGTGGCCGACTATGCCCGCATTCACCTCGACCGCCGGCTTACCTGGGGCGAAACCAAAGAATCGGCCCTGGCTGAGATCCGGGAAATAGTAAAAGAGATGGATGCAGTCGTTGAAGTGCTGCAATACAAGGAGACTGCATATACCGGGCTTCAATACGGAATGGAGAAGTACTATCCTACCTGGAAAATCGAAGAGGATCATCATCTCGTTGTTCGTGCCCAGGAGGCCTTTGCAGGTCTCTTCGACAAGGAGCCGCTCACCGATAAATGGACCTTTTCTACCAACGGAGTTACCATTAACGGCTACTACAAGATCCCGTGTATCGGGTTTGGACCGGGAAATGAAGTTCTCGCCCACGCTCCGAACGAAAAGGTGCTGGTGAGCGATCTGGTGGCGGCATCAGCATTTTATACAGCAATTGCATATTACTTATCCGAATAAGTTCCCATGAATACAAAAAAAACATCATCCACTGCCGGCCTTTATGGCAAAGACTTCCTCCTGACCTGGGAAAAGAGCCTTGAAGACCTTGAAACAATTCTTACAGTTGCAGAAGACCTGAAAATGCTCCGTGACCGGAACATCTCACCGAGGTGTTTCGACTCCGGACTTGCCATTTCACAGTTTCGTGACAACTCAACCAGGACCAGGTTTTCCTTTGCCTCCGCGGCCAATCTGCTGGGACTGGCAGTACAGGACCTTGACGAAGGCAAATCACAGATTGCGCATGGTGAAACCGTGCGGGAAACTTCTGCCATGATCTCCTTCCTCAGCGACATCATCGGCATCCGCGATGATATGTACCTTGGTGCAGGAAACACCTATATGCGCGAAGTTGGAGCTGCGCTCGATGAAGCATTTGCCGATGGCGTATTGCCCCAGCGGCCGGGCATCATCAACCTGCAGTGCGACATTGATCACCCAACACAATCCATGGCTGACCTGCTGCACCTTAAGACGGTTTTCGGTTCACTGGAAAATCTGAAGGGCAAAAAAATAGCCATGACCTGGGCCTATTCACCAAGTTATGGGAAGCCACTCTCTGTTCCCCAAGGCATCATCGGGTTGATGACCCGGATGGGAATGAAGGTCGACCTGGCATACCCGGAGGGCTACGGACTTATCCCCGAAGTAGTTGAATTATCCGGAAAACAAGCCGATGAAAGTGGTGGTAATTTCCGGGTGGTGAACTCCATGGAAGAGGCTTTTAAAGATGCTGACATCGTCTATCCCAAGAGCTGGGCTCCGTTTCACGTAATGGAAAGGCGAACCGGACTGCTTCGGAACAACGACCATGATGGCCTCAAAGGACTGGAAAAAGAGTGCCTTGCCAACAATGCAAAATATAAAAACTGGGAGTGTACCGAAGAAAAAATGAAGCTTACAATAGAGGGAAAAGCGCTGTACATGCATTGCCTGCCTGCAGACATCTCAGGAGTTTCATGCAATGAAGGTGAAGTGGCTGCCACTGTTTTTGAACGCTATCGTGTACCTTTGTACAAGCAGGCTGGCTTTAAACCCTATATCATTGCCGCGATGATGCTCACCAACCGCTTCGAAGATCCTTCCGGGATGCTGCAGAACCTGGAACATGTCGCCGGGAAAAGGGTCAGATAACTTACTGCATTTTCTTCCAGAGTCGCATTGCCTGTGCCTGCGACTCTTCAAGGATTTTCTCTTCACTGACGGTTAGAATTTTCCCGTCTTTGACAATGAGTTTCCCCCGGGAAATCACATGCAGCACAGATCCTGATTCAATACCGAAGAGGAAATGACCCAAAAAGTTATCAGTCGTCAACGGGTTTGGTGTGTGGTAATCCAGAACCACAAGATTATTGTCACCATCACCGGTAAATTCATTGGATTTTAAATAATGATGCACATTCCTGAATCTGCTGTATGTTCCGGGATAATCAATTGCATCGAAATTGTGGCCGGCGAAAAATGCAGCCTTTGCACTGCGCAGCATGTCGCTGTGCATGCCATCGGTTCCCAGCATGATCCTGCTTCCCAACCCTTTGGAGTTAAAAAAACCGACAGAATTATTAAGGTTGCTCTCCATGTTCTGCACCACCCATACAGGTGAGCCTTCCACCAGCCCCCGCTCATGATCATTGAGATGCAGGCAATGTGCCAGAATGGTTTTGGGAAACTGCAGCACGCCTGCTTCCGAAAGGCGTTCAATTACCCGATGATGGTATTGTTCCACACAATGGTCTTCGTCAGATTTGTCTTCTGCAACATGAATGTGTATCCCTGAATTTGTTTTTGCAGCCAGTTGAACTGCCTGTTTCAGGGTATCATTCCCGACAGTAAACGAAGCATGCAAGCCAACAAGTCCCTGACGTTTTGACAAATATGCTGCGGTTTCGGCAAGCCCCTTTTGTGCAATTTCCATCCCGTCCCGGTCGGATATTTCATAACACAATAAATGACCAACCCCAACCTCATCAAAAGCCCGGGCAATGGTTTCCAGACTTCCTTCAACGGCAAAGGGCGATGCATGGTGATCAACCACGAAGGTGACTCCGTTCTTTGCGCAGGCAATCGCCGTTACGAGCGCACTCGAGCGGATCATTTCCAGGTCAAGTGCTTTGTCGAGGTTCCACCACACATATTGCAGGATCTCCTTGAAATTGTCCGGGTTCTTCTTCGGAGCCGGCATTCCGCAAGCCAATGCCGAATAGACATGATGATGGCCGTTGGCAAATGATTTGGTGATGAATTTGCCGGTACAGTCGATCACCTGGAAATTCTCCCGGGGGAGGTTTTCCCCCACAGAAATGACCATGCTGCCATTAGAACCCTCTTCGACAAAGAGGTCTGATTGAGTAAATGTGAAGGTTTGCCAGTCGATGTAGGTGCCGTTTTTAAGGATGAGCATAGGTTGTGAAGAATTATTCATCATATTTTAATGGTTGATCATCATTTAAATCGACCACTATGGATTGGTAAGCAACTTGGATCCATTTAGTAAACAATTCATAGGTAAGCGAGTCGGGCCATTTCGAATCATCTGTTATCCAGCTGAAAAGTTCTTCTTCAAAGATTGCCAGATAGTTTTCCCTGATCCATTCTTCGAAATCCTCCTCTGTCTCTATTTCCTCAATGAGATAAATAGTTGATTCATCGTAATTTAATGGAATTCTGAACTTGATTGGATGAACAGGATCCATTGAATTTACCCAGTCGATCATTGGTTTTTTTGCAGAAACGGAGATGGCGTTTCGGTTGAGGTGTTCCATACTTTTTTCTAGAGGTTTGTAAAAAATTACTTGGCAAACGGTTATGGAGAGAGAAGTATACTATGATCTAATTTAGTTTCTCAACAATCTGCTTGATTAGAAATTTGTAAGATGGTAATTCCTTCAATGAAGAAAAATCGTTAATATATCTCGGTACAAGTTGAATGGCATGACGGATATTCAGTTTTTTTAATCGTCGTTTATTAAGACAGCTGCTGTCTTTGATCAATTTCTCAAGCAACAATTTTGGATCGGGTTCATTTTCGAGTTTCCATGGTGGGGGTAGTATGCATAAAAATTCCGAATTGGGATTCCCGGAGGCACATTTGATTGCATTTACATCTATGAGCAGCCATGCTTCAGTCATCCTTACGGGAATCACTGTTACGTAAGTCAATCGTGATGATTTCAGAATTTTACTTTTTGACAGGGCAATTTCAATTTCATTCGACCGGTGATCAATTGGTTGATTTTCTGCATCACGGTGAATAAACAGCACATCCGGATCGTACAAATCAACCGCACAGTCTATTTTATCCTCCAACTTTTTCACTGGTTTATTGTATCTCGAAAAATCAGCCCGCCTACCCTGAAATGACTTGAATTTTGAATTCAATTTCATGGCATTTTCCAGAATTGGAAGCAATGCTTCGTCAGATGAACCGTCAGATATTAAAACATAATTTAAATGCATGGAATCTATGGGTTATATTGAAAATAAACTTAACTGGCATAATTCTTCGCGATCAATTACTCGCTGCTTATCTGGGGTTTTAAGTTTCTTTCCAAAGTTCTTCTTATATGGATTAAGATAAACAAGAAGATCGCCTTTTAAAATTCTATTCTTATCCATGATATCACCATCTCTCCAGGTGCCGCTTAAGTGCTTTAACTCAAAGCACTTTCCATTGTCATCGATTTCAAGAGATGCCAAGAGAAGACAGTCCTCGGGTATTTCTGAAACTACCAATGGTGAATGGGTGTTGATGATTACCTGGCGTAAAGGATTATCAGTATCGCTAGGGAGTTCAATGTCGCAGGCAATATCCTGTAAAAGACGCAACATGGCGGGAATCCGCTCCGGGTGAATACCATTTTCAGGCTCTTCGAGACAAATTACACCACTCACCAGCGGATCAGACTCCAGGATGGACAACGCAATAAACCTCAGGGTGCCATCAGACAATGACCTTGCCGGGAAAGCTGGACCGGTTTTAGCCTGAACCATTAACGTCAATAAACCTCGCTTTTCATCCCTGTCAACGTCTACCGTAAATACATCGTCAATCAATTCTGACAGCCTGTTCCCAATTTGCGATTTAACATCTGTCTCAATTAATTTATCATGGATCAGTCTGTATAAAGTAGAAGGAAGGTGATCCCCATTGGCTGAAACTTCGTTTAATTCCGTTAACATTATATCATCTGTACTTCTCAGTGAAGATGGTTCAAGTTGTAATATCCTCCATGATTCTAATTCTTTTTTGGCCAGCAGCATGGTTGGGTATTCAATGGCAGTTGCGGTCGAAAGAATCGTTCGTGGCAGTTTATCAATTTGCAATCTCTTTCTCCTTCCACCTTCGGTTTGGTCCTGGCTAATCGCCACAATTTTGTCCTGTGGAATCGTTTGTATAAACGGCGTCGCATTTTGCCTTCTCCCTGCAAGTATGCTCTCGATCCATTCATTAGAAGCACCTAATTTTTTTAGCACCGGCTTGATTTCAGATTTTTTTAAAGGGACTAAATCCTCTCTGATAATCTCCAGCACACCAGTGGACTCATCTTCCTTCATTGTCATGCCAATAACCAAATGATATCGTAATGAGGTTGTCGTAGCACTGGCGGGTTGTCCAAGATGATCTAGCCCTGCCTTTGGTATGATCATATCTATCACAAATTCCATTTGATCCAGATATTTTTCACCATCATGATAGAAAAGATTTCTCAGATCTGCTGCCGATCTTTTTTTATTCTTCTCATCTCTTACCTGCAAAGCCGCATCAACAAGCGTATTGTCTTTACTTGCCAAAGCGCTGAGAAACCTCAATGCATCAAATAAATTTGATTTCCCCACCCCATTTGCACCAGCAATGCATGTAAACGGTCCGAAAGACACATCAAGATCCTTGATGTTTTTGAATCCTTTGACTTTCAGGTTTATAATCATAATTTGGTTTTTTTCAAATATAGGAAATTTTAATTAATGCTTGCACATTCTTTCCGAACACATTAAACACTGGGATAATTTGTTTATATTGCATGGGCAATATGAGTATCCTTATCAATGATTTTCATAACAAACCACTTACATGATCAAGGAGTACCTGAACCAAATAACAAAAACAACAGTACAGGGTGATGCCAGAGAAGAGAGCTATTACGCCAATTTCTCAAATTTTCTTTTGGAATTTGCATTAAGTATCGGCAAGACAAAAACGCAGATCACGACTTTGCCAAAGAAAACCGATGCAGGAAACCCCGATTTCAGGGTTTGGGATGGAAAGGAAAACATTGTCGGGTACATTGAGGCAAAGAAACCCGGTGAAAACCTGGATGTGATTGAAAATTCAGCACAGCTCAAGCGCTACCTGAAAACTTTTCCGAATGTTATCCTTACCGATTTTTACGAGTTCAGGCTGTATCGGAAAGGTGAAATGATCGACAAAACGTTTGTTGCCCGTTCTGCCCTGGCTAAAAAAGGAATTCCTCCCCCTATTGAACATGAAGAAAAATTCAACCAGCTTCTGGCTAAGTTCTTTGCATTCTCCCTTCCAAAAGTCACCACAGCCGAACAACTTGCCAGAGAACTTGCCATACGTACCCGGTTTTTACGCGACGAGGTGATCTCCGTAGAGCTGGAACAGCAGCAACGTGGAAAAGGCGAACTGTACGGATTTTTCGAGACCTTTAAAAAATTTCTGATATCCCGGCTTACTGAAAAAGATTTTGCCGACCTGTTTTCCCAAACCATCACCTATGGCATGTTTGCAGCCCGCACCAGAAGCACCAATGGGTTTAACCGCAAGCTGGCTTACGATTTAATTCCCAAAACAATCGGAATTCTCAGAAATGTTTTCAAATTCGTTTCACAGGGAGATTTACCGATGCACATGGAAGTAATGGTCGATGACATTGCAGAGGTGCTGAATGCTGCGGATGTCAACAACATTTTACGTGGGTATTACAAAGCCGGCAAGGGTGAAGACCCGATCGTGCATTTCTACGAAACTTTTCTGAGCGAATACGATCCGGCTACCCGCGAAAAGCGGGGCGTTTACTATACTCCCGAACCGGTGGTACGGTACATTGTACGCAGTGTTCATGAAATTCTGAAGACCCATTTCAACATGGATGATGGGCTGGCCAGCAAGGATGTTACCCTGTTAGACCCTGCCGGAGGCACCCTCACCTTCCCTGCTGAAGCCATTAAACTTGCGGTTTCAGAGTACATCGGTAAGTATGGTGAAGGAGGTGTGAATAAACTATTGAGCGAACACATTCTCAAAGACTTTTACGCATTTGAACTGATGATGGCCCCTTATGCCATCGGGCATATCAAGATGAGCTTCCTGCTCGAAGAACTGGGTTATACCATGAAAGATGATGAGCGATTCAAACTCTACCTCACCAATACCCTCGACATCGAAGACCTGAGCCAGACCCAAATCCCGGGACTTGAAAGTCTGAGTGACGAAAGTCATGAGGCAGGCAGAATAAAAAAGGAGGAATCAATTCTGGTAATTATGGGCAATCCGCCGTATTCTGCAAATTCTGCAAATTACAATGAGTGGACAGAAAAGCTGCTAAAGGAAGATTTAGACGGAGCACAAAGCTATTACAAAATTGATGGCGTGCCATTAAAGGAGCATAATCCAAAATTACTGCAGGATGATTATGTGAAGTTTTTACGCTTTGCACAGTGGAAAATACACAAAGCCGGTAAAGGAGTTGTTGGAATGATTACCAATCATGGCTATCTGAATAACGTGACTTTCCCAGGTATGAGGCAAAGCTTAATGCGCACATTCAATGAAATTTATATATTGGATTTACACGGCGACAGCCAGAAGAAGGAAAAATCACCTGATGGCAGCAAAGACGAAAACGTATTTGACATTACGAAAGGAACTGCCATTGCAATATTTGTGAAAATTCCAAATGCGGAAGGATGTAAAATTTATCACAAGGATATTTTTGGCTTAAGAGAGGAGAAATACCGATGGCTTGAGGATCATAAACTGAATATAAAAGACTATGAATTATTAACTCCTAAAACTCCCTGGTATTTCTTTATTAAAAGGAACACAAAGGAGATTGAACACTATAACCAATGGATGAGCATCCCCGAAATATTTCCCATAAACTCATCTGGAATAAAGACACATCGGGATGATTTTGTGATTTCTTTTAAATCATCTGAGCTGGAAATCAGATTGAGGCAATTCAAGGATGCCAAATTCCCAAAAGAATTTATCCAGGAAGCCTATAATATCAAGGAAACTGCAACATTCAAAATTGATACTGCAAGAAAAAAAGTCAACTCTGATCTGTCATTATTTGAGAAAATCACGCCGATTGCATATCGACCATTCGACTCCCGGTTAATCATTTATTCAGACGATTTGATTGATCGGCCAAGAAGAGAAATAATGCAACATCTTCTAAAGGAAAATATGGCATTGGGTATAGGACGACAAGGATATGTCGTTGGGGATGATTATGCTTGGAACTTATCTTTTATCAGTGATAAAATTCTCGATGTAAATTTATTTTATCGTGGAGGGGTCAATGTTTTTCCACTCTACCTTTACAGACCAGAAGAAAAGAAAAAGAAAACCGGCTTTCAAAGCATGATGCTGTTTGAACCGGAACAGGAATATGGGAACGATGGGAAGAAACCAAATATAGCGCCAAATGTATTTGAACATCTTGGAAAAGCATACAAAGTAAAGCCAACTCCCGAGCAGATAGTCTACTACTGCTATGCGGTTTTATACAGCAATATCTACCGGGAGAAATATGCAGAGTTCCTTAAGATAGACTTCCCGCGCATCCCCTTTACCAGCGATTACAGCCTGTTTCAGCAATTGGCTTCCCTGGGCGAAGAGTTAACCCAGCTTCACCTACTTAAAAGCAAATCTTTGAACAACCCGATCGTGAAATACAAAGGCATTGGAGAAGATCTGATGGAGAAGCCTGTTTATCATGAAGAGAAGAGATGTGTTTTTATAAACGCGACCAAATATTTTGAAGGTATTGAACCTGAAATGTGGAACTACCACATTGGCGGGTACCAGGTTTTAGAGAAATACCTTAAAGACCGCAAGGGCCGGCAAATGACCGACCCGGCCACCTATTGTAAAATTGCCACTTCGACTGCCTTTACAATTAATATTCAGAATAAAATCGATCGTTTGTATTTAAAGGTGGAAGAAAATGACATAAAAGTCAGGCTGGCCTGAACAACATTTCTAACGGTTATCTTTTCATTGGCAGTTTCATTCTTCTAACCCCATCAAACTGACATAACGCATTGGCGACAGCAGCTGCTGTGGGGACAAGGCCGATCTCCCCGATGCCTTTGGCGCCATAAGGGCCAACCGGATCGGGTTCTTCAACACCGATCACAATTATTTCTGGTGTTTGCTGTGCATTCAGCACCCCGCAATCGGATAATTTAGTACTCACCAGCCTGCCATCTTTCATGGGCAGATCCTCAGAAAGGGCATACCCAAGTCCCATGTGCACGGCCCCCTCTATCTGGCCTTCAAAAAGCATGGGATTCATGATCTTCCCGGCATCATGGGCGGCATAAACCGTTGAGATTTCTCCATCATCATTCAGAACAACAAGCTGGGCAGCATAACCATACGAATAGTGGGTGATAATCTTCTCCACATCGGCGCCGGGTTTGGTGGTCCAGTCGCAATAGTATTTTCCGTGATAGGTGTTCCCGGCCATCTGCAGCAAGGTGTTTTTCAACGCTTCTCCGGAGAGTTCCACACATGCCGTGGAATATTGATCCAGGTCCTGACGGATCGCTGCACCCGCATCGATGATGGCGTTTCCCAGCAATGCGGTCGCCCGCGATGAGGTTGTCATGCCGGTAGGCAATCCGGCATGGGTGTCAACCTCCACATCGATGAGTGAGGCATCGATACCGGTCTCCTGATGCAGTGTCTGGATTGCCATGTTCTGAATCCCCTGCCCCATCTCGGTCCAGCCGTGTTCAATCAGAACCCTGCCATTTTTCCGGATAGTTATTTTAACATCACTGAAGTCGGTCATGCCATTTCCGACGCCCGAGTTCTTGATTCCACAGGCCAGTCCGGCGTAGTTTGCTGCATAAAAATGATCTTTCAAAGCGAGTAAACAAGCTTTTATTCCAACACCTTTTCCGAGAACCTGCCCGGTGGCAGTCATTTTACCCTGGTCAAGGGCATTGTCAAACCTGAACTTCCAGCGGTCGAACCTGCCTTTTGCGCATAAGTCATCAATACAGCTTTCAAGGGCAAAGGCAACCTGGTTGGCACCAAAACCTCGCATGGCACCGGAAGGTATGTTGTTCGTATAAACTGTCAGAGATTCTATATCCACCGAAGGAATGTGGTACCCGCCACACGCATGGCCTGCCACACGTTCCATCACTTTGGCCCCTACCGAGGCATAGGCACCTGTATCACCAATTGCCCGAAGACGCAAAGCAGTAAGTATTCCGTTTTTATCACACCCCAGTGAAATATCCATCCATACCGGATGGCGCTTTGGATGCATGATGATCGACTCCGTTCTTGACAGATGTAATTTCACCGGTTGCTTAAGCAGAAAAGCAAACAGCGAAACATGCCCCTGAACGGTCATGTCTTCACGGCCGCCAAAGCCCCCGCCGCAGGGAACAAGTGTAACCCTCACATCTTCATCGTAAAGCCCAAGCAGGGAGGCCACCTGACGCTGATCTACATAGATTCCCTGTCCCTGGCTGTAAAGATGAATCCCATTTCCATCTGGAAGAGCAAGCGCTGCTTCAGTCTCTAAAAATGCATGTTCGATGCGCTGGGTTTCATACAGTCCTGAAGATTGGAATTCAGCTTGTTCCAGGGCAAACTCAGTTGAGTCACCTCTTTGAACAATGCATTTCTCGAGAAGATTCGATTTTCCGGGATGCACCAACGGACTGCCGGGTTCAAGCGCAATATTCACGTCGGTGACAGGTTCAAACACCTCGTATTCAACACGTATCAATGCAGCTGCTTTCCTGGCAGTATCTTCATTCACAGCGACAACTCCGGCAATGACGTCGCCGATGTACCGGGTAGTTTCACCCGGTGCGATCATCAATGGCCAGTCGCTGACAATCAGCCCGGTGTATCTTTCACCGGGTATATCGGCTGCTGTGAATATCCTGACTACACCTGACAATTGTGTAGCCTCAGAAGGATCGATCGAAATGACCCTTGCCCTGGGATGGTCGCTGAACCGCAGGGCACTGTGAAGCATCCCGTCAACGTGCATGTCATTCACGAATTGCCGTTTGCCGATGGCGGTGATGTAGGCTTCGTATTTTGGAAGGGATTGCCCGATTCCGGCTGATCTTGTATCCGACTGAATATCTGCTTCTTGTGAAATTGGCGACACACTGTCCTTCCGCAGGGTTTCCAATGCTGATTCGATCGCATCAACGATTTTAACATATCCGGTACACCGGCAGAGGTTAAGACTGATCGCTTTTTTAATCTGTTCACGGTCCGGGTTTGGGTTTTCGGAGAACAAAACTTTGGTGCGCATGATCAATCCCGGTGTGCAAAAACCGCATTGTACGGCACCCTTTTCCACATAAGCCCTGGCAATTATATCACGTACTTCATCAGGGATACCCTCCATTGTGATGACCTGCGCACCTTCAAGAAATTTCATCTTCCGGGTGCATGACAACTTCGCCTTCCCGTCAATCTCCACCATGCATGCCCCGCAGGCTGCCTGGCCGGAACAACCGTCTTTAACAGTGGTTATGCCTTCTGCATCTCTCAGGTAATGGAGTAATGTGTGGCTCTCATCACCCTTGTATTCAATTTTTCGGCTGTTAAGGTAAAAAGTGATCATTTGAGGATATGGTTATGGTTGTCGTTAATTACTATCTAAAAAATTTCGCAAGGTTGCCAGATATAATGCAGGTTGCTCAACAGAAATTGCATGCCCGGCATTTGGGATGACAACCAGCCGGTGATGGGGAAAGAGATCCAGGTACTCTGTAACATAACCCCATCGCTGATTATCGCATTGCCCTTTCATGATGAATAAAGGGACTTCAGAATTTTTTAATTTCGTCCTCGGATCCGGTATTTCCGGCAAACTCCGCATGGTCATGACTGAAACATAGTATCCACTTCCCCCTTCTGCACCTGGTGCCTGCGAAGTATCACAAACTGTTGACCTGTTTGTCTCGTTCGAAAGTGCAGTTTGAAAATCATCCATTTCCTGATCCGATGCCAGCTTTTTTCCGAATATTTTAGCCCATAAAAAAACTGCTTTACACCGCAGGTTCTCCACTTTTTCGTTGGCCTGCCTGTTTGAAAAAAGCGGTTTTTTCAAATTCAGGCTGTCAGGTGGTTCAATTTTTTCCAGATCTTTCCGCAAAGGGTAAATCGGGCCAGGACCTGTTAAGATAAGTTTCTCTACTTTTCCCGGATGATCTGCTAAAAACAACACGGCAAGGATGGCTCCCCAGGATTGACCTATAAGTATTACCTTCTCTGCACCTGTTTTTTTAATTATTTCCGCCAGATCATTTATATGCCGGCGGACGGAATATTCCTCAATATTTTTCAACCTGTCGGAATGCCCGCTTCCAATCTGATCATACAGGCAGACATCATAACCATCTTCAGAGAGCGGGGTAAACCTTTTCACCGTCTCTTCTGAGACAAAACCACCGGGCCCTCCATGCAGGTATATTACCGGATATCTTCTTTTAACGCCTTTGGCAGCAATCAGTGTACAGGCAATTCGTGATCCGGTGGGCAAATTCCAGTACTGAATATTTCTTCTGTTATCTGATTGAGGTACATGGTAACTTACCGGGTAAAAAACCAAATATGAAAAAATGGCTGTACAGACCAAAAGTATACTGATAACAGATCTGAGAATCCAAATTTTCATTTCATCGGTTTTGTTGCCGGTCAGGTTATTCTTCTCACCAATGTTCACCTAAAACCTGGTATTCACAAAATTTTCAACAGCTGCAATATCAGGTTCAACAGCTGCCGGGATCCGGATGGAGGACTGAACTGCCGACAAATCTTTCAACCCGCTCCCGGTAAGCAATACCACATTTTTGGAGCAGGCCGGGAACAGGCCCAGATCACGGTATTTCAGCATTCCGGCATAAGCGGCAACTGCGGCAGGTTCGGAGAATATCCCTGTGGAACGCGACAGAAGCAGCGAGGCCGCCAGGATTTCCTTGTCAGAAACCGAAACTGCCTCCCCGGCATATTCATTCATATATCTTGCAGTTATGTAAAAACACCGGGGAACATCCACCGAGATGGAATCGGCAATGGTCATTGATGGTGTAGAAATAAACGATTTGCTTTCCAGGTTTTTGATCAGGTTGCTGCTGCCTTCCGCCTGAACTGCCACCAGCACCGGCATCCGGTCAATGATGCCAAGTTTGAGCAAGTCTTCAAACCCTTTGCAAACACCTGAATAAATTACTCCGTCGCCAACCGGAATAAAAATTCGATCGGGAACATGTTGCCGGAGCTGGCTGTAAATTTCAAAGGAGACGGTCTTTTTGCCCTCGATCGTTAGCGGGTTAAAGGCGGTATTGCGGTTGTAGTAGCCATATTTCTCCGATATCTGAACGCTCAGATCAAAAGCATCATCATAGGTACCCTTTACCGGGATCAGGGTGGCTCCATACATGAGGATCTGGGTGAGTTTTGCCAGGGGCGCTGCGGCAGGGACAACAATTATGGCTTTCTGCCCCTGTGATGCACAAATCCCCGCCAGGGATGAACCTGCGTTGCCTGTTGAAGCAGCCACCAGGGTTTGAATTCCTTTTTCCCGCGCCCATGCTGATACCAAAGCCGAGGCACGGTCCTTGAAGGAAAATGTTGGATTCTGGGAATCATCCTTCAGAAACACGTCAAAATTGTCCGCCTGTCCGCCTGTCCGCCCGTTCATCTTGTAAAAAGGTGTTCCCCCAATCCGCATATTGGGCCAGGACTTTCGGTCGGATAATGGCATTAGTGGCATGAAATCCTCTCGCTCCAATGACTGAAACAGTTTATCAGGATGAGTCATCGCCCTCATCCCCTGATAATCATAGCTGGTTTTCAAAACACCCCGTGGGGGCGTGCCAGGTTGATTATCCTTGCTGCACGCAGGGCATAGGTATATGACATTGCACCCAGGATATCGGGCATTGCAGTCTGTACATTCAAAGTGATACTTCTCTGACATGCTCTGATTTATTTACTAACTCTCTCTAATTATGGGGCTAAAGCCCCAATTTACAAACATCCTCCTCATAATCAGTCAGCTAAAGCTGACT
>CAYHGE010000007.1:17182-23271 GCA_964355945.1 uncultured Draconibacterium sp. | reverse complement strand
GCTAAAGCCCCAATTTACAAACATCCTCCTCATAATCAGTCAGCTAAAGCTGACTGAAATAAATTCTGCTAATTCCCTATTCCCTTATAATCATTCAGCTAAAGCTGACTGCCTTCTATTTTGTCAGTCGAATTAGATTTCACATTTATTGCAGTTGGCTTTAGCCAACTGTTTATGTTTCGGCTCCTATTTCCTGGCTTTAGCCACATTTAATATATTATTCGTTATTTTCCTGAATAAAAACCCATCCATACCTCTCCATAAATTCTGCAACCTCCTCTGAAAATGGGCTGTTCCTGTGATGTTTTTCCTGGTTCTGAATGTACTTTCGCGTTTTTTCCATGTGGCTCTCACTCACACTCACTGCCCAGTAATCATCCTGCCAGATAAACTTATCCTTTATCATTCCTGATTTATTGATCCAGAATGAGGATTCACCTTTTAATAGTTGCACTACCTTGCTTACAGACTGGTCTTTCCCAAGGGAAATAAGACAATGCGCATGATCAGAATATCCACTGATGCAATCAAGCCAAATCTGTTTTACTTCGGCATTTATTTTTAGATGCTGAAAGAATTGTTTTCTCAAATCTGGTGAATAGAGAAATGGTTCCCGGTTTTTTGTTGAGAACACTAAATGTACCCAAATTCTGACCCAACTCATAGGACTAATTTTATGGGGCTAAAGCCCCAGATTATATGCACCTGAACTCCATACAGTCAGCTAAAGCTGACTGCAATAAATTCTGTCACTTCCCTTATCGACTTTCAGCTAAAGCTGACTGCAGCAAATTCTTCTACATCCCTTATAATCAGTCAGCTAAAGCTGACTGCAATAAATCCTGTTACTCCCCTTATATTCAGTCAGCTAAAGCTGAATGCCTTCTATTTTGTCAGTCGAATTAGATTTCACATCTATTGCAGTTGGCTTTAGCCAACTGTTTATGTTTTGGCTCCTATTTCCTGGCTTTAGCCACATTCCGTTTTATTTCAATCTGTGGTTAAACAATTATTTTAAAAGTCCAGTCTCATTATTAAACTCATTGATCAACTCATCCCACCGGGCAGGTTGTCTGAATATCTCTGGCCAGATGTGACGGTCATCCCAAAGCTGGCGCAGATCCTCAACATCCAATCCCTGCTGTTCAATCCAGGTAAAATACTTCAGGTTATGAATGGCTTTGCGGTCGTTGTATCCCAGCTCTTTCATGGTTGATGGTGACGTTCCCAGCATGCATTTTTCGTGATCCCGGGCAGCCTGAAGGGTTGAATACGCTCCGCGTTCAGCAGTTAACTCCTCCAGCCTTGAACCATACATTTCTGCAGAATCTGTGGCGATGGTTACGATGGTATCTTCCCCTGTAAACTCAAAATGCTTTGCAGTTTTAATGGCCGACAAAATGTTTCCGATACCGGAAATGCCAATGGTGTCAAGCATTGCAATCAACGCTTTATCGACTCCGTTTGCAGCAAGGTAGTCATGGCCATCTTTTTCATTGAAAAGCCTGAGAAGCCGCATGCAATCCTCGTCATCGATGGCTGTCACCACATCGGTGTTGCGCACATTATGGATCCATGGAACATGCTTGTCGCCGATTCCTTCAATGCGATGGCCTCCAAAGCCGTTTTGAAGTAATGTCGGGCATTGCAATGCTTCAGATGCAACAACTTTGATGTGAGGAAATTTTGTACGAAGATAATCACCGGCAGCAATTGTTCCGGCAGATCCTGTTGCAGAGATATAGGCAGAAAGTTGGGCATCTTTTCCCGCTACCAGCCTGAAAGCTTCTTCAATGGCATTGCCCGTCACTTCATAGTGCCAGCAGGAGTTTCCAAACTCTTCAAACTGGTTGAAAACCATGCAATCTTTACGGGTACGCTTGATTTCCCAGCACTTGT
Organism: uncultured Draconibacterium sp.; assembly: GCA_964355945.1. Classification (GTDB taxonomy): domain Bacteria; phylum Bacteroidota; class Bacteroidia; order Bacteroidales; family FEN-979; genus CAIVAT01. Next base: position 21,372 of record CAYHGE010000007.1, on the reverse strand, counting down.
CATAGATCTCCTTCACATTCGATTCACAGCCTGGAGTAGCGATCACTTCAGCGCCAATCTCCTTCAGCCAGGCGAACCGCTCCCGGCTCATCTCTTCCGGAAGAATTGCCACGGCAGTCACATCCATGAGATAAGAATCAAAGGCTCCTCCACGGCAATAGTTCCCTGTTGAAGGCCACACAGCCTTATGGTAGGTCGGATCAAAACCACCGGTGATGATCCGTGGAGCCAGGCATCCATAAGCTGCACCTACTTTATGGGCTCCGGTCGGAAACCATTTTCCCAGCATCACGATGATTCGGGCATCAATGCCGGTAAGCGCTTTTGGCAGTTCAATATAATTCGGGGATCCATATAATCCGCCAGATACCTTTGGCTCATTTTTCCAGGTAATCCGGAATAAATTCAGGGGATGGAGATCCCACAATCCGATTTTTTTCAATTTATCCTTGATGCTCCCGGGGATGAGTTCAGGGTTTCGCATCTGTGCAAAAGTAGGCAGGATGATGCCCTTTTCACGATAATGGCCAATGGCCTTTTCTAATACATTCTGATCAACGATGTGATCTGTAATTGGTATCATAACTATTACTTTTATTGTTTATTGTTCATTGCTCATTCTTCATTGCTCCCTTCATGACAACACTCATTTCTGCCGCAAATTCAAAATGAAATTCCTTCACGCATGGCACAAGAAACTTGACCTCAACGAGTGTGAAATTTTCTGGTTTGATAACCGCTTTCACCTGATCTGTCTCGTAAATATACAAACCATCGACCAGGCTCAGTGTTCTGATGGCCCCCTTTTCCTTATAAATCAGAACCAGCTTTTCAGGGAGACGGCTCAGGAAAAACCCTGTCTCCTCCTCATTAAACGCGGCCATGGAAAGACTTATCCCGGGTTTATCTGCAAACGGCCTGCCGCTGCTCGGGCAGAAAGTGGTGCAATTACCACATTCATTGCATAAATCACGGATGTTCAGTATTTGAAACGGTTGATCAGCCCTGAAAGGCTTGTCTGCTTCAAAAGAAACCACAGAATCCTCCTTCAATACTGCCTTTTCCAACATAAAGGACATGGGTTCAATCTTGTAACCGTAGTTCGCCAGGTTTGGGCAGACTGAGACACAAACATTGCATATTTCATCACATCGCAAACATCTTCCGGCCTCTGTTTTTGCCTCTCCTGCTGATAACGAGGAGATGACCAGATCAAAATTCCGCCTTTGATCTAACGCAGTCTCGGCAGGATGAATGCCAAATGTCCGGATTGCCTTACGGTGCATTATTTGCTGAAGTTCTTCGGCCCCCGGAAAGACCTTCCCCCGGATCCCTTCCGTTGCAGGGGCTGGCGGGTTTACCACAGTAATAGTTTCAATAATCTCCGAAGCGGCTTTACGGCCGTCGCCAATTGCATTAATGGCTGTTGATGCACCCCGCATCGCATCGCCACCAATGAAAAGTCCCGGGATCCGGGTTTGATAACTGCCCGGTATTGTTGCAAGTTGCGCAGTATCCAGAAAATCGATGGCTATCTGCTGCCCGATAGCAGGGATGATGGTATCGCACAAAATTTCAAATTCCGAACCGGGAATGAGTATTGGGGAAGGTCTCCCATCCATGCCTTTCTTTGTCAGGCTGTTCCGGGTACAAACGAGCCCGGTTACCTTGCCATTAACCGATTGAATCCGAAGTGGATTGGTTAGTTCCAGGATTGTAATTCCCTCCTCCTGCACTGCCATTATTTCTCCATGATCGGCCGGCATCTCCCTGATGGTACGACGATAAACAATGGTTACACTTCCGTTCTTTCCTACCATCCGTTGAGCAGTACGGGCAGTATCCATGGCAGTATTCCCACCGCCTATGATTACTATATCACGGCCAATCATAGTTGAACGGCCTCGCCTGACATCAAATAAAAATTCGAGGGGATCGATTATACCCGGAAATTCCGCACCTTCGATGTTTAACTTCACTGACTTTTGTGCTCCGGCTGCGAGAAAAACAGCGTCATAGTCATGCAGGATCGAATCAAACCGTGCAGAATCTATGGTATGGTTATCATGCAAATGAATTCCTGATGCAAGAATATGTTGAATGTCAGTTTCAATAGCCTCTGAAGTAAGACGAAACGCCGGGATGGCCGCAGAAACCATTCCTCCCGCGAGGTTTTTCTGCTCAAAAACATCCACCTCAAATCCTGCTTTGCGCAAAAACCAGCCACATGACAAACCAGCCGGCCCCGCCCCGATAATGGCAGCCCTCCTCCCCTCTCCTGAAAGGAGAGGGGCCGGGGGTGAGGTCCTTTCATTCCTGGCAGGGGGTGGGGTCCCTTCATTCCTGGCCAGATAACCATTCTCCGTAACAAACCTCTTAATTTCCCTGATATTCAGCGACTCATCGTAATTAATCCTCGTGCATTTAAACTGACACAAATGGTCACAAACCATACCGGTAACAGATGGAAAAGGATTGGTTCTCAGGATGGTTTCCAAAGCCGCCTGACCATCCCCGGATGCAGTGTAATGCAGGTATTCAGGAATATCCTGGTTGGTTGGGCAGGTATCCACACAAGGTGCATGGATGCAGTCAAACCATCCAAGTTCGCGAGAAGTCTTGATGGATGGTTCTGACAATGAATGTTTGCGATACAATGGGTTATCATCAACTCTGCCGGCATAATTATTCAGGTTGAGTAGTGCTGATTCAGCAACTGAGCCCTGGGATCCGGCCACCTTTAATATGTATGAATCCAGGCTGTCTGCCTCTCTTATTTTAATCTCTTTTCTGATATTTTCAATGTACTGGTGCAACCTGCCATAACCACCGGGCTTCAGCAAATCGCTGCAAACAGTTACGGGTTTCATGCCGCATGCCAGTACATCCGTGATGTTGAAACAATCAACACCGGCTGAAAAGGAGATGTCAAGCCTGCCGTTCAGGTCGTTCTGAAGTTTTTGCGCCAGATGTACGCTGATGGGATGCAGTGCCCGGCCACTCATGTACATCATCGGTTCATGGGTGCCAAAAATCTCTTTGTTATTGACACTCTCGAGTGTATTGGTAAGTTTTACGCCAAACTGCAATCCGTTTTCATCAGAAGCGGCCTGAAGGGATGCAAGGATTTTCAAGGCATCCTGATATTTAAGGTCGTGTTCAAAGGCAAGATCAGGAACCACCGCACCAAAGCCTAGTTTGTTGTTAAGCAGTCCGCGTAATTCATTCGCCCCCAACAATGTTGGATTCAACTTAATGGTTGTATGCAATTTTTTCCGGCCAATCAGGTAAAGTCCTATTTTTTCAATTTCATCGGGCGGGCAACCATGCATGGTGCTGAGGGTGATATGATCCGAAATCCGTGATGAGATAGTAATTTCGTCAATATCCTCATAAATGGCACGAATGGATTTTTTTGCTGCGGTCAGTTCAGCACTGCAGTCCAGCATACGGCCGAAGAACCATTGAACATTGTCATTCATGATCCCTTCGAGGTTATAGCCGACACTCATATTGAACATGGTTCCACATGATCCGCTGAAGCCGAGTTCCCTGTGGAGGATATGAATCACAATCCAGGCATTAAGATATTCGGTAAATGACTCATGGACCTTCAGTTCCTGCGACCATTCACAGTTGTAGCCTTCATCCTGCATATCGATACAGGGTTTGGAAACTTCCAGCTCGTCGAGTGTCTGAATCGTCTTTAATTCGATGTACCTTGCCCCGCAAAGCCATGCTGCGATAATATTCAGAGAAAGTTGAGTATGGGGACCGGCAGCGACCCCGATGGGAGTTTCAAGATAGTGGCCATATCTTGTCATGTTAAAACGATCCTGCGGTTGTTTACGATAAAACAAACTCCCGGGAATTCCCATGAAGCGATTTTGCCTGATTTCGGAAAGTACCAGCGGCAGTAAAGCTGGAAGAGGGATGGGTGTGAAATTTCCTGACACTGTTCTAAATATGATTCTTATGAAAGAGTAGGCCAAAATTAGAGATAATGCATGAGACTTGGATTGCTATATGCGAAAAATCAGGTAAGAACTTCGCTGTCGATGTTTTTTACACTGATTTACCTGTTAATTTTGTCATCGTTCCACCCTGACGGGGTCAGCCACCCTGACGGGGTCAGCCACCCTGACGGGGTCAACCACCCTGACGGGGTGTTGCAATGTCAAACAATAACT
>CAYHGE010000007.1:0-17082 GCA_964355945.1 uncultured Draconibacterium sp. | reverse complement strand
CCACCCTGACGGGGTCAACCACCCTGACGGGGTGTTGCAATGTCAAACAATAACTACCGAATATGGAATCAATTGAAATGTACTTGAATGAAGCCTTTTCTGAAGCGCAACATTCTGTTAGAAATAATGTGGGCGGGCCTTTCGGCGCTGTCGTTGTGAAAGATGGAAAAATTATCGGGAAGGGTGGTAACCTGGTCAGCTCCCTGAATGATCCTACTGCCCATGCGGAAATCACGGCCATCCGGGATGCCTGTAAAAACATTGAAAATTTCGATCTTTCAGGGGCAGTCTTATACGCAACATGCGAACCATGCCCCATGTGTTTGTCTGCAATTTACTGGGCCAACATCCAATCAGTGTACTATTGTTCAACCCGTTATGATGCCGCCGCCATCGGTTTCAAAGACAATCACATCTATGAAGAACTCAACCTGCTTCCGGAAGAACGGAAAATTAACTTCAGCAGGATACAGCACCCCAAGGCTGCTGACCTTTTCAGGGAGTGGACTGAAAAAACTGATAAAACAGTTTATTAACCCATATATTTCAACCCACGTCCCCTTCTCCTTGAGGAGAAGGGGTGCAGGGGATGAGGTTAGATTTGAAATTACAATTTTACCAGTTTCTTCGTAGCGCCCTTGCTCCCATTCACAACCCTGACATAATAGAGTCCGACGGGTTTCCCGGAGAGGGAGAACTCCCTGCGGTTTTCCCCGTTCATTACCTCACTCAGGATCCGCTCTCCGCATGTCCCATAAACCTCTACATGACCATTTCCTGTTAACTGACCATCTGTAAGTTCAACTGTAAATTTGCCAGTTGTCGGGTTCGGATAGACTTTGAACATTACACCATCCGGAGTTATACCAATTGGTTCTTCAATGGCCGCGGTAACCGGTGCAGCGGGTAATGCATTACAATACTGCCCGTTGGTTGTGATGTAACCGTGCAGGTAGCCTCCCTGGTTAACCTTTGTTCCGGGAAGAAAACTGATCTTCACACCTGCAATCAAAATTGCACTCCCGCCATTCTCGACAATAAAAGTGGTGACGCCACCTGCAACGGTTATGGTCTGCAAGGCATTGTAACAGTTACTCGTTCCATTTGGGACAGTAATACCCTGTATCGTAAGATCTTGTGGCGTAGCAACCAGGATAACATCCATGGCATCACTACCCACACATCCATTGTTTGCAGTAACTGTCAGGGTGTAGGTGGTCGTAGCGGCAGGAGAAGCAACCGGATTTGAAATCGCAGGATTACTTAGCGATGCAGCCGGGGACCATAACCAAATGTACGGCACTGTTCCTCCAGTGGCACCTCCGTTGAGTTGCACGGAACTTCCTGTCTTAACCATGTCAGGACCCGCATCAACGATCAAAGCATTCGCTGCAACAGTAACATTAGAGTTATTGAAGAAGGATGTGATGATGGTTCCTGAGGGATCGCTATACTCACATGCGCCTGTAGTTTGTGTATCCCAGGTCAGGGATGTGGAAATCCCGGCATTGGCCTTGAAGCGATAATTGAGCAGGACTCCGGTGCCAATGTTGGCAGCAGTGGTGGAAGCCCAGGTAAATATCACTTTGTTGCCTGATCGGTTTACAACCATTAACCCTCCCGAAAGAGCAGCATTCGCAGATTGATACCCTTCATACGTCATTTTTGTGGTATCAAAAATCATCGTCAGCGAAATTCCGCCTACATTGGTGCAATTGATTACATTGATCGGAATATTAAGGCTGCCACTGCATGAATTGGTAATTGTACCGGGTGTGGTTGTCAATGCAGCCTGCGTTACGGTAAGCTGGGCCGCGTTTGACTGTGGAGGTGAGATCACGCAATACTGACCTGTTGTGGTAATGGATCCATGCAAATATCCGCCTGAATTGACTTTAGTTCCGGCGAGATAACGGATATTATGACCAGCGATCATGGATGCATTTCCACCATTCTGTACAATGAACGTCGTGCCGCTGCCAGCGACCGATATAGTTTCAGTTGCATTGTAACAGGTTGTTTGTCCGGTTGAAACTGTTGTGTTTTGCGTCACAAGATTAGCCGCAAGAGACTGATTACATGTTCCTGAAATATTACAACGATAAAGATATCCATTCATTCCTGCAGAAGCCGGGTTTATAAGCAGGGTAGGTGTCGTTGCGCCTGAATATGGGGCAGTGTTATTGATATTCGTCCAGGATAAACCCAGGTCAGTACTCACCTGCCAGGTGTATCCCAGGCCGGTTCCGGTTGCCGAAACCGAAAATGAAGTACTTCCAAGGGCGTAGATGGCTCGATTCACAGGTTGTACCGTTATCTCCGGTGCAATATTAATGGTCGCACTTCCACTATTCCAGGTTGAGAAGATTACCTGCCCGCTGAGGTCGCTGTATTCACAATTCCCGGGGGTCTGGGTATCCCAGCTCAGACCGGTTGACCCTGTCATGCCATCGAATTTTAATTCAATGAGGGTTCCGGCGGTGGCAATGGTAGCAGGACTTGTTGACGACCAGGTCAGATACAGGTTTCCCCCTGAATCATTAATCACAAAATTCCCGCCTGCAAGTACTGGGTTGCTATTTTGGTACCCGGCATAAGTCAGCACGGATGAATTAAATGAGAGTGTCAGCGAAAATGCCGCAACACCAATAAAATCAGTGACATTCACCGGTATGATTATCCGGCCAGGACAGGATGTGGCGGTTCCGCATGTTGTCAGTATATTTGGCAGAACAGTGAGCACAGCAGGGTCAGAAAAGACTACAGGCAAACATGACCCTGTCACCTTGCATCGGTACTGATAACCGCTGATTGCAAGCTGTGCCCCGGTAATGTTCATCGTGGGGGTAGTTACGTTGGAATAATAACCGGCATTCGTCAGGTCGGTAAATGTAACTCCGTTATTGGTGCTTACCTGCCATAAATATGATAAACCAGAGCCAGAGGCAGTTGTGCTGAAAGTGGTGTTTTGTCCTTTTGCAATGACTTTATTTACCGGATTGACCGTAACAGCCGGCAGGGCATAAATGGTTTCATTCCCATTAACGAATACCGGGGTGATGAAAGCCCCGCTGAGGTTTGTATATTCACAGTTTCCTTCAATCAGCAAATCCCACGTAAGGCTGCTTGTTCCCGTTGCGGCAGAAAAGAGGAGTTCTACCAGTGTGCCGTTGCCGAAGGTGGCTGCGCTTGTTGACGACCATGTCATATAGACCTTGCCCCCCGAAGCATTGGCAACGAAAGTACCTGTGGAAAGCGCTCCATTCACGGTTTGATAACCTGTGTAGGTCAAACAGGATGCATTATAGGAAAAGGTCAGAGAAAGCGCTGCAACTCCGGTGAAATTTGTAACAGTTACCGGTACAACAATGTTGCCCGGGCAGAAACTTGCAGTTGGCAACGTGGTTGTAATTGGATTAATAACCGATAGGGTTACCTCGTTTGTGTTAACCACCGGTGCACATGTTCCCGTTAACCTGCATCTGTATTTATACCCATTGTATGTCAGGAGGGCATTGGTAATGGTCAGTGTTGAGGTAGTCACCCCGGAATATGGCGGTGAGTTCGCCAAATCTGTCCAGATGCCGCCTCCGTTGGTGCTGATTTGCCAGAGCCAGGCGATCCCGGTCCCGGTTGCTGAAACGCTGAACGACGTATTCTGCCCGAGCAGCACAGTTTGATTAACTGGCTGTATATTGATCAATGGCGGTTGATTGACTGTAGCTGTGCCATTAGTGAATGTTGCCGGTAAAATATTGCCGTTCACATCGCTGTATTCGCAATTTCCGGATGTCTGTGTATCCCATGCAAGGCTGGTCGTACTTGGTACTGCGTTGAATTTCAATTCAACCATGGTGCTGTTTGCCAGGTTAATGGCAACGGTGTTGGCCCAACTGATAACAACCTTATTTCCAGTGGAATTAATTATCAGAAACCCTGCTGTAAGCGCAACATTCAGGTTCTGATAACCGGTATAGGTCAGATTGGTATTGTCGAAATTCAGCACCAATGAAATGGCTCCGATGCCATTGCAGTTACTCACATTGACGGGAACCACAATCTGGCCGGGACAGCTAGTAACTGTCCCGGCTGTGGTATTGATTTGAGCATGGACAGAGCCTGCCCAGATCATCATCAACAACAGTGGTAGTATTTTTAAAATCAGTGTCTTCATAGCGCAGCGATTTTTAGTAAGAAACTACCTTAATCATCCCTGATATGGTTTGTCCGCCGCTTGTATTTTCGATTTTTAATAGATAGATACCTGGTCTGAGACCTGTGGACTCCAGTCCAACTTTATGGTTCCCTGTAGTGAATTCATCTGCAGCAATAACCATGATATGATTACCGACAACATCCAGTAAGGAAATCCTCATGGTTCCCGGTTGTTGCAAAGAAAACTCAATCACTGAATTTTGTGAAAGCGGATTCGGATAAACAGTTAACCCTGTGAGCCCATTTCCCGGATTGACTCCGGTTAAAGTTGTATTGATCGTTGGAATGGAAACCACCTCCAGATCATTCGGCGTGGCCATTGCATCTGCAAACTCACTCTCTTCATAAATATCCAATGCAATACCCGAAGCAAGACCCGACAGATCTTTCGCTTTCATGCTCAGAATAACCACCACCTCATCATTGTTTACATTGATGGCATTCATGTTGCACCATGCCATCCGGAATAGCCCGTCGATGGCTGTCCAGGAGAATCCGGTTGTGCCATCGGCAAGCCTGGCTCCAGTGATCTCAAGATACTGCTCAGGATAATAGAACCCCAGCGAAATGGCTCCGACTTGCATAGCTGACTTTAACTTCACCGGAAAATCGAATTCTGACAATGACTCAACTAGCAGTGATCCTTCATGAACCAGTCCGATGGAGGATGAGCTTTTCTTTGCAGGTGCATACGATGCGTTTACATCCCCGAAACAGATCATCTCTATGTTGCCGGTCACATTGCTTCCATTGGTAATCACTGTGTCATAATGATACAGGTAATCGCCGGCCGCGAACGAGGTAATCATTCCGGAATAACGCTTCATGACCAGGAGTGCATCAGTGCCGTTTGCACTGTGACTGAAATTCACATCTGCCGCAGCGAGTTTCATGCCGGTGAGCGGGGTAATCATCGCAAAATGGTTCAGGATATTGAGTGCATCGGTTGAATTTACGCCACCCCAAACTGCAGACGGGGTAATGGTCATTTTATAATTACCCGACACCATGGAAGAGAACGCATAAACCCCCGAAGTGTTCGTGGTTGTAGTATTGATTGTAGCTCCGCCAAAATCCTTTACCACCATCGTGGCAGTTTTAATTGGATTTGCACCAACATTGGCATATTTTACGGTTCCGCTCATGACTGTTGCCGTAGTGTACTGCGATGGCACCTGTGCAAATGGCCCGGTGTAAACGCGTCCTTTGGCAGTGTTATCCGACTTGTCATAAATCCTCAGATTGAGCATGGTCGAATCGCCTGAACCCCAGAAATTATACCGGGCGTCAATGGTGTTTGCTGAGTTATTATACAAATCATAAGCTCCGTAATTGTTCAGGATGTTGCATGTATAAGAAGATGTGTTGCCGATGACGATGGGGCTTGATCCGTCAATATTGATCCCATAGCCGGCATTGTAAGTGAAAGTCGAGCTTTTGATCGTTGGCGTGGAATTGCTGATATTAAACCCATTCCCGGTTGACAGCGTAAGTGTACAATGATCCAGCGTGGGTTGGTTTGTATTTGCGCTGTACATATTATAGGTTGCGCCTTTTTCTATCCAGCAATATTTCAATGATGATGCGGCTCCGTAATCACTGCTGTAGTCAGCAAAATAGATACCTGCCCAGCCACCGGCAAGATTGTTATACGGTTTAAAGAAAATCGTGCTGTCGGATTTACCTTCCGCAATCAATTCACCTGAGTATGGCCATCCTGCACCTATCTGCAGTTGAATACCCGGATTAAATAACATGGTTATACCAGGATTGATAGTTAATCTGGAAAGTGCGCCATATTTTAACACGTTGATATTACCAAGCACGTGATATGTAACATTGTCAAATAAAAGCGTGCGATTTGACGTATAATCCCCTCCTGAGAGGGCAATGTAGTTCAACCCGTTTGTCAAGTAGGAATTGCCCCGCAGATAAGGATCACAGGTCCAGTCGTTGAATTTTAACGGATATCCTGCATTTAGGGTGAAAAGTGAATTGGTTATCGAAGGATTTGATTGGTATAGAACGATTCCATTGCCAGCTGATTCCCTTATTTCACAATTGTTCATGGTCGGCTTAGTTGAATTTTCAACGAGGAGGTTCTGGGCATTTCCTTTACGAACTTTACAATATTCCATGATTGAATTGCCACCATAATAATCATTGAAATCCATAAAATGGATCCCTTCCCAACCTCCTGCCAATCCATTGTATGGACTAAACAGGATCGGGTTGGCCAAAGTTCCCTGTGCAAAGAGCTCACCACCATAAGGATAAGGCCCGCCAACAATTAATTTTTTACCAACTGCAAATTCGAGTGAAATGCCGGGATTGATTGTAAGCCTTGAAGTTGACCCGTAAAGGGCAATCGACATATTATCAAGAACATAATATGGAATACCATCATTGGTAATTGTTCTGTTGAAGGAATAAGTGCCCCCGGATAAGGCAATTCTGTTGATCACATTGCCTGTGTAGATATTTCCTGTATGAACAGGATCAGCTTCGGGATTCATATAATACAACGGGTACCTCCCGTTATTTAAAAACTGGGTATTGGTAATGGCCCCAAAAGCATTGCTGTAACGGGCGCCATCCAGAACGGCATTCTGGATCTTACAGTGATTCAGCAAATTGGGCTGCACAGTATACTCGGAAAAATAGTTATAATCAAGCCCCTTTTCGATAATGCAATAATCAAGCTGGGACTGACCGGCGTAGGAATCACTATAGTCCATGAAATAGATACCTGACCATCCGCCTGCCAACCCGTTGTGAGATGTGAAGGTAATCATGCTGTCGGATGGCGCAATTGCGTACAGCTCTCCGCCATATGGATAGCCTCCGCCAATTCTGATCTGATTCAAGTTGGTCGTCCTGATGACATTTCCGGGCTCAATGGTCAAACGTACATTACCACCATACTGAACAACATTTACTGTTCCTAAAAGGATATAGTCGTAGGTAATGGTATTCCACCTTTTATTCGAAGCGGTAACATCTCCTCCATCCATTGCGAGACCGTTGTAGGTATTTGCTGTCAAAGTAGGCGTTCCGTTCGGCTGAAAAAAGTTAAAGTTGGGCGACGGATACCGGAACCCGGATTGGTTGTGGTCAATTGTTGTCGTGCTGTATGTTGGATTGGAGGTGGTTGATGTGAGAAAAACCCCCGCTCCACTATTATAGGACAGGGACGTTCCTGTAAAGGACGGGTTTGAATTTTCAAGATAAACCCCATTCTCAGAATTGCTTTTAATAACACTGTTCTGGATTGTCAGGAAAGCATTATTCATTCTGATACCATGCCCCTCGGCATTCCTGAGCGAACAATGGTTAAGCAGCGGTTCACTTGTAGATAAGCAATAGAGATTTGCATTCGGCGCGCCAAACCCTGCATTGGCAATAACAACATAATTGAAACTTGAATTTACACCGACATCACTGTTATCATCAAAATAGATTCCATCCCATTTTCCTGTTTCACTGGTATAATAGAGGAACTTAACAGAATCAACAATCGTTCCCAGGCATTCAACATGTGCTGCACCTACCGACAGCCCTGTTTCAGGCAGGAAAAGAATTGTTGCTCCTGCCTCAAAGGTATGGGTTCCAGAGGTAAATGAAATGTCGGATGTGGCCCAATAGGGACTTAATGCTTTCGTGAAGGTGGTAGTGGCATTTAGGTTTCCGTTAAGCTGGGTTCCCGGCGTGGTAAGTGTCATGTCGAGAAACGTGGCGTTGTTGACTGTTGACCCGGTAAGCGCCACTGCATATTGCAGGTATTGCTTACTCTGGTTTACAGTGATCGGCGATGTCGTAACAAGAGCAGTCCAGTCACCCCAGATCCCGTCGCTGCCGGCTGTCCTGTAATTCACCTGGATGTTCGCCGGTGGGGTATACGTCTTATTGAAGGTCAGTGTGGTGATTAACCGCTCTGCACCAAGTTCATAAAACGGGTTCGAAACGAACACCCCATGCGCAGAATAGTTGGCAGTTAACACCATGTTGGCATACCTGCAATTGACGATTGGTGTTCCTGAGAGATTGGCACCTCCTGTGTAGTAAACCTGCCCGTTACCGGTAAAGGCTGATCCGTCTTTGGTATAATCGTACATCACATTGGATGAAGTAGTCCACGTAAGCACATCCGGGTTTGTATAGTACACGGTATTACTTAATGTGGCTCCTGTAGCTCCTGCCATGACCGTAATAAGCCCGTTGGATACCGCTGCTGAATGGTTGCTGAGCGCTACAGGCAATGTGGCAGCAGCCAAAGTCCAGGAGGCTATTGCTCCGTTAATTGCTGGTGTTGCATAGTAAACCGAGCTGGACCTGGTCCCGATGTTATTATATCCCCCGATCACATATAATTTATTGTTATAGGTAACAGTACTGTGCCTGTTAACGGCTGCTGATAACGCTAACCCGGTTGTAAAAGAAGATAATGTATTTAATGCATTGACCTTGGTATAGTATACGGTGTTCAGGGCAGTGTTTTCCGTCATCGAACTGGTTCCGCCGATCACATATATATATCCCATAAGGTAGGTTGCCGTATGCCCCCATAAATTGGCAGGAAGTGTGACTGCTGAGGTCTGCCAGGCACCGATGGTTCCATCTGTATTAATGGTGGCATAATAAATCGTATTGTAAACCTGGGATCCGTCGCGGCCGCCCATGACGTAAATCGTATTTGTTCCGATAACCACAGCCGGATCGCGCAATGCAACAGGCAACGGGTTTTGTGCGGTCCAACCGGTGATCCCGCCAGCCTGTATTGTTGCAACATACACGGTATTTACATAGTTTGTATTGTTGTAACCTCCAACCATGTAAACATACCTGTCATTCCACGACACGGTTTTATGACCGGCAAGTGTCTGGGGAAGTACGGTGGTGGTTAGCCAGGTACTTACATCGCTTGCACCAAAGGGCAGCGATATATTATCACTTGCAACAATTGCATTATTCACGACCCCTTTATTGAAGTCAGCCGTGAGGGTCTGTGTAAAGTTCACCTGGGCCCTTACCGTCGCAATGCCCATAAAAATGAAGGAAATAACTCCCAGAAACAAAACTTTAAAATAAAGTCTGTTGATCCGAAAATGTAGATAGTTTTTCATAACAATTTGTTTTTAAATTAGTTGGCAGGTTAACTGTTTTTATAATAAATGATTTATTTTATAATTTCGGTAATTGGCTGTCGTGATTTTCTATCCGACAATATTTTCCTTGAGCGCTTTGGCAACAGCCTGCGCTTTTGAGTGTACCTGGAGTTTTTCGTAAATATTCTTAATATGATTTCTGACAGTTTGTGAACTGATGAACAGTGTTTCTGCAATCACCACGGTGCTCATGCCCTGGGTGATCAGGGTCAATATTTCTTTCTCCCTGGTTGTCAGTGGATTTACGAGTTCAATGACTGCCTTTTGAGGCATAAACATGGAAAGAACCTGCTTTGCCACCATCGGCGTGAGGGCAGCTCCCCCTTCATATACCTGCTGGATGGCTTCGAGAATTTTTTGCGGACTGGTTTTTTTTAGGATATATCCGTCCGCCCCTGCCCTGATGGCGTTTATGATGCTCTCTTCATCGTCCTGAATGGTAAGCATGATGATCTTTTGCCCGGGGTGTTTGGCTTTGAATAAAGGAATGGCCTCGATTCCGGAAAGGTTAGGAAGGCTGATGTCAAGCAGAATGATGTCTGCCTGAACAGGACTGGAGATTGCCTCTTCAACAGATCCCATTGCCCATACTACCTTATAACGGGCAACTGATGATATAAGGAATACCAGACTCAGCCTGAACTCCGAATGATCCTCCACTATTCCGACCGTAATTTCCATCGCTAGAATTTGTCGGCAAATTAGGCATTATCAGAGGAAGAATCTATAGCCCATTCAGGTCATATTTTGAAAGAAATTTCGATATTGCTCCCCTTTCCGGCTGCTGATTGAATCAGTAATTCAATTCCGGATTCTGAGGCTCGCCTTCTCATGTTTATCAGACCATTCCCATGAGAGCCCACCTGAGGAAGCTCATGAATGTTGAAGCCTCCACCGTCGTCGCCAAACTGAATGACACAGGTTTTATCTATATATTTTGCCCGCAGGGTTACATGCCGGGCGTTTGCGTGGCGTATAACATTATTCAGTGCCTCCTTCAGAATAAGAAAAGTATTGTGTCTCAATTTCTCATCCAAAATAACCTGCTGTTCGGGAAGTTCAACCTTTTCATCAAATCTGATCCCATTGTCTGTTAATACATCAAACATGAGTGCACTCACCTTTGACAAAAGGCTTCGGAGGGTATCATTCCGGGGAGAGGTCATCCAGATAATGTCAGTAATTGATTGCAAGGCTGTCTGGGTCAGCTCTGAAATTTTAGCGCTCAGTTTCCGGAAATTTACCTGGCTGGAACTATCCATCTCTTTAAGGGTGCTGGAATAGATAGAGATACTTCCAAGCGTGGAAGCAAGATCGTCGTGCAGGTCGCGTGAAATCTTCTCCCGCAGTTCCATCTTCTCCCGCAGAGACTGGCGTTTTAACATGATCCTTTCAGTAATAAGGTGCAGGATCACCAGTCCTACAATCGCAATGACCGGTGATATGAAAAATAAAACAGGATCAGAACTGAACAGAAAAACCTGGTTAACCACCCCAAAAAGCAATAACAGGGCAATGCACATCATCCATCTCATTACCGCAATCCGCGCCGTGGCTTTATGCTGAATGACCAGGTAAATGATCAGGATCAGTAAAACCGCTACATACTTGACAAATTCAAGCTGCATCTCAGGATCAGTAAAGAACCGGATCACAGCCTTTTCCGACAACGTGAGCAAAGCGGCAAATCCTGTCTCTTCGTTTACACTGATCATACTTCCGGCCAATATTTTGGTTACTCTTATTGTTTCCCCCGAGGCCGGGAATTGAACAAGTGCATAATAGGCCAATCCGGGTGTGAGCGCAAAAATCGCCTCTTTGGCTGAAACAGAGCCATACCCTCCTCCTCCGCTGATTTCACGAAAGCCGGCAAGGGTATCCTTTGAACGACCAGTATTAGTCCGGTACAGAAAAATCTTTGCACCAATTGCATTCCTGTTGGAGTGAGTTCCGGAAATCTTAAATGTAACTGCATTTTTCTTCTCCATTTTATTCAGAAACAACATGCTGCTGCCATTGATGTAATTCGCAGCGTAAAAATCAACATCCCCGTCATTGTCAATATCACCTGCCGCGCATCCGGTGCAGTAACCACTGAGTTCAGTCCCGAATTTCCCGGTAACATCTTCGAAACGGGTACCATTGATATTCCTGTACATCACATTTTCACCTACGTTGGTAATGTAAAGATCCTGGCAGCCATCAAGATCGAAATCGGCAAATACAGCGCCATTGGTCATGAATATTTTGTTTTCAAAAAAAACATCTGTCACATCCCTGAAATTACCTTTGCCATCATTGAGATAGAGTTTGTTTGATGCATGCCGGTTTGCGATAAAAAGATCAGAATGACCATCATTGTTGACATCAGCAAACACCACCCCGTTGCTTTTTGCCGGTTCCGATTTAGCCAGATCAGTTAATGCCGTGACATCGCGGAATTTAACAATTCCATTTTTTGTTTCGTTGAGATATATTTTGTTTGAAGGATACCAGAAGGTGACACATAGGTCGGGATACCCGTCTTCATTTACATCACTGAAGGAAGCACACATTCCTCCGCCGATGGAAGCAAGCCCTGCACTCATGGTAACTTCTGTAAAATAACCGTTCCCGTTGTTGAGATACAATCTGTTTGTACTGTTTTCGCTGGTCACAAAAAGATCGGGATCTCCGTCAAGATCAACATCAGCAAAGGCTGCTGCATTGGAACGGTGAATATCCTCACAGGCGCGATGTTTCTGGTCTGAAACACTCCTGAAATATCCTTTTCCGTTGTTCAGAAGCAACTTATTTTTCCCATTCAGGGAGGTCAGATAAATATCTTCATCACCATCATTGTCAATATCAGCAACTGCAACACCCAGTTTTAATTCTGAAGGGCTGACAGAGACTTTGCCCCCTGGCAACCGCAAAGCACCACGCTTGGTCGCCTCATCGACAAACAAAGCCAGACTTTGGAGTTCCTCCTTTGGATTGATCTGGTTGATATATAATTTGTCAGGATCAGAAATGCAGACAGTGTAGATGTCAGTTTTACCATCCCCGTTGAAATCGGCCAGCGCTACACCATATTCGTTATCCAGTTCTATACCGAACGGAATTAACTTCTTTGCGGCAAAACCCGGATAACGTTCATTGTATGCCGGAAATGTCCTTAGGCCACTGTACAACAGCAAGCCATTTCCCCCAATGATCCAGATATCCTTGTTCCCTCCGAAGGCCAGGTCAATCAAATTCTCCTTTCCCTCATAGTTTACCTGATGCAATACACCATCTTGCTGAACAAGGATTAGTCCCGCATCTCCGATCACCCATATTTCATTTTCACGGATATAGAGTTTTCTGGCTTTCTTAAACAATTTATTGTGGTATTGATGGATTACATTCATTCCATCGACCTCAAGAATCGCATCATCACATAACACAAATCCATGCCGTGAATTGATAAACTGAAAATCAATCACGGTTTTATCGGGAAACATCCGGGTATAGCGGCCCTTTTCAAAAATAAAAAATTCGTTAAACTGGCTTAAAACCCAAAATTTATCGGCACTCATCCCATGCGACTTGAAAATAAAACCACGCGTGGTAACCGGATTTACTTTCCCGAAACCACCATTGTTGTAAACCACAACATCAGAATAGCTGGCAAAAAACCCCAGGTTTTTTGATTCAAAACTCACTGCACTAATGCTGTTTGCAAACGGGGAATGGATGTTCTCGGTAATTCCGTTATGGTAATGGTATAATAATGAAGTACTTATCTCCAGTGTAGTGCTGAACCAGATATCATCCCTGGAGATCGCATCAAACGCAGCAATTTTACCTGCAACAGGAAAATCAACCATTTTCCAGGCATCACCTTCAAGGGTGTATATTTTATCTGTAAGAAAAAAAGCGCTCCCGTCTTTCGTTACCTTGATTTTCTGGATATCTGATTTGGTTCCTGAATTAACCCTGGTAAACGATTGTGAATCTACCTGCTTATTGCTCCATAAGCATATAAAAATCGTTAACAGCAGCCATCTGCCGATGATGACCACAATTCCTGAAACATTAAACCGGGCAGCCATTTTACATTGCTCCATTCCTGGAAAGTTGCTGTGTAAAGGTAAAAATAATTGAACACTCCCGCCGGGAATGATGTTTATATGATGTTTCTTCGATGAATCAAAATCAATATTGTGTACTTTTACAATATAATCGCCTTATTTACGAACCAAACCAGAATCAATGCCCGATCATCACAATAAAAAGACGTTTCTGAAACTGCCAAAGTACAGCGGCGGAAGTTCCGCTTTCAGGGAGTTTATTGCATCCAGCCTGCGATACCCCGAAGCTGCGCTTGAAGCCAGGGTTGAAGGATCGGTGATTGTTGAATATGATGTTCACGACAATGGAACTGTCAGACATGCACATGTGCTGAAAGGGATCGGTCATGGCTGCGATGAAGAGGCCTTACGCGTTGTGGGTTTACTGCGTTTTGAAACAGTTAAAAACAGGGGTGTGCGGGTTAAAATGACCACAAAAACGACCATTAACTTCAAACTGCCCCCCGGAGGAGTACAGATAAATTACACATCCGCTCCGAAAAATGAAGTTAATAAAAACAGTGAAAAGGATCAGAATAACCCTGAACCTGTTGTCTATAACTACACCATATCATTATAACCATCAGTATTGCTGACTGGCACCAATGGTTAAAGTTCCTTCAACTGTCAGAAATTTCAGTGAATCAATCGACAAAGAAGCATCGGGAAGGATTGTCAGATCGTGACAAACGGCTGTACTAACCGAAGAGACATGCGGGATGTGGCTTACTCCTGATGGGATCATTACGTTGTTGGTTGCAACCGGTATCCCTTTGATAAACGGATGGTTTAACAGTTGCCAGTTTGCCTGGTTATGCCAGTCTGTATCCTGCTCACCCGTCCAGACCCAGGTCAGGTCAACCGGCCCGACTGTAAAGTTTCCTTTGCCGCTGAAAGTAATAGCTGCAAGATGGTGTATTGAGTCATACGTCAGTGAGGTTACCGGACCCCTGAGTAATTGCAATGGCCGACCGGAAAAAACCTTTACAACACCAAAATCGGACACATAACCACCCGAGAGGACAGAATCTATCTGCATCCAGGCAACATCCATCTTTTTATTGGTCTGAATAACAACCTGCCCAGCTGAAACGATACTGTCGCCATTTTGAAGGAATGAGCAGGAAAACTGGCCATCCAAAGCCTCCGACATAAAATTGATCTTTCCATTGCCTTTTACCGCCTTATTCATTCCTGATGAATCCGCCGAGACAGTGAATAAAACACTGTTTTGGGAACAGAAGACCAGGTCGTTGAAACCATCTGACCCAATTCTTGCGGAGGCGACCGTACTCCCCTGGCTGGCATTCAAAACCTGCGGTGGAGTGGCATTATATGGATAGAGGGTGGAAAGGAACAAGGCAGCCGCTACGTTGTTTTTCTGAACAAGCATCTTCGAATACTTCCTGAAGCCTCCGTTAATTACCATACTGTCAGATTCATACGTATATCCTGACGCATTTCCTGCTGCAACAATCCTGGCCAGCAACGACACACTGTTTCTTGAATAAATTGCCCTCTGGTTTCCAAAATCAGGTACAAATGTTCCGGTCGCCATCGCCGGTGTATTACCAAATAGTCCGTTGCCATGCAACTGAAATGTGTAATTTTTGGCGCTGGCAGCAGTAACAAAATCCGACAACAAGAAATATTTATTCCTGACAAACAGGTTTTTACGGATGATATCTGCTCCCTGGTAAGTTACTCTGACCTCACCGTAATCGAGAAGGGGTGTGTCAAAACTGTGTTCGATGTATGCGGCATTTGTTGAAGCACTTACAAATTCCCCGGTTGGAGGCAACGGCCCGGCTCCATTTACAAGAATGAGACTGTGATCGATAGCTTTATTTTCAAGGTCAGCCAGAGATGCGCCCGGATACCCCGGATCCACAGCAAGAAGTTCTCCATAAGCTGCAATTGAGAAGCTGGAGGCATCAGCCTGGTGATGGGATTTGGCCCCGCTCAGGGCAACCCCATGCTTCCCGATAAAATGCATATAAATTGCCGAAGATGCCCAGGATGACCGGAATATCAAACTTCCGGCAGCCGGAAGCGCCTGGAAAAGGCTGTCGGTGATTGTACCGTGCTGTACATTGGTCGCCAGGTATTGGGTCCGCATGGTGGTCTCATCGGGGGAGAACCCCGGATTGACCAGGTTGAATTGGGGTTTCCCTGATAAAGCCATGATAGCCGTACCGAAACCCATGTAACAATCGTGGATTGCCGGACAACTTCCATCCGGCATCCGGATCTTGTTCATCCAGTCGTACAGCCGGTCGAAACGCGGATCAAACCAGGGGTTCCGGATGCTTCGTGTGGTATTGTTGAAGGTCGCTGTATAATTTCCATCAGGCAGAAAATTTCCCATGGAACGGATAAAAGGGAATGCATTTTCGAACGCATACTTAAAGTAGTTCGGCCCTTCGGCATAGCCTGCCAGCGTATCTGGTTCAGAAACACGCGGATAGGTTCCGCTTTCCATCCAAAGTGTATTATCGAGGTTATAGAGTCCTGCATTGATCCAGTTTTGAGGCTGATAATTGATGTTGGCACTGGAATAATCGTTAAATAACACCGCCGCCAGCCCCAGGGCGGAAGCAGTCATGATGCTGTGATTGTTATACTGAAAAGTAAAAAACTTCATGGTGATGAAGAGATAAACCACATAAGAAGCCATGGACTTCTGATACAGGTTTGCGCTGTATTCAAGCAGTTTTGCCTTTGATGTCTCAAGTTGTGCAGGGGTAATTTCGGCACCCTTGAGCAAATCATACGCAATGAGATAGGAAATGAGCTCCTTCGAGCGGTGCTGCCACGGATTATAAAAAGTCCAGCCTGTCCCCACATCCACAACGGTATTTATTTGTTCAAGCAAGGTCAGCACGCGGGTTAGCAGGGAGTCCCTGCCGGCCGCTGACAATGGAAGGATGGTGTTGGCGGACACTTTACGATCCATCAGGTAAACAAATGCGGCATCCCTTGCAATCATGGAACGAGCCGCCCGGTCTTCATTGGTGGAATTACCTGCCGGGATGGCTGAATTGGCATTCGACCAGATACTCCCGTACAACCCGAGGTACTCAGGATCGGACAAGGTGGCCCTGACAGCAGGAACAGCGAGGCTGTCGAGCAATGTCCGTGGAAACGTGGGATCAAGTCCCGGAGGATTCCAGCTCCCCTGGGCAAAAAACCGGCACGGAATTAAAACAGTCAATATTATAAAAAAAAGGAACTTTCTCATGGATCAAACCCGATTAAAATTTACCACAATAGACACAATAGGACACATAGGAAAAACACAATAGAAAATCTCTGTCGATAAACCTAATGTGCCTTCCTATTGTTTATTATTGTGCCTATTGTGGTGAAAAACACTCCTAAAGGTAATCATTTTCAAAACGAATCAGTAAACTGCCATGCAAAATAAAACAAACGCGAAATAAATACGTTTAATCTCTGATCATCAATAAACAATTCGAAATGCAACTGATAAAAATTAAACCTATCATCATGGCAGCATTGCTGATGCTGGCCGGAATGAATGTCTGCAATGCCCAGTTCCCGATATCGATCAAGCAGGTTCTTGACCCGGCAAAAGGCGGCCTGAC
>CAYHGE010000006.1:43506-75350 GCA_964355945.1 uncultured Draconibacterium sp. | reverse complement strand
GTTAAAATGATCCCGCCAACAACAAGGTGGAACATGTGCAGCCCGGTCATGAAATAGTAAAGACTAAAGAACATCACCTGACCGTGGCTCAGCGAAACCATCAGGTCGGAACCGGGGTAGAGGCCGATGTGGATCTTATGCCCCCACTCAAAATATTTGTTGACCATAAATGCTGCGGCACAAAGCAGGGTGATAAACAGCAGGATCACCGCCAGTTTGTTATTGCCTTTCTGCACGGCAGTAATTGACATCGCCACCGTGGCGCTGCTTGCCAGCAGGACAATCGTGTTAATGGTGCCGATGAATGCATTGAGGTGGTGTGCTGCCTGGTGAAATTCAGTGGAATAGCTGCTGCGCATGATCGCATATACCAGAAATAAACCACCAAACAGCAGGATCTCTGTAAAAATAAAGATCCACATACCCAATTTTGCACCAATGTCGTCGCGATGTTCCATGTTTCAATTTACGATTAAACGATTTACGATTTACGATTTATTGCCACTTCCGTCCGCCTATTTATAGTCATAAGGCTCTTCATCCGGCCCCATCTCCGGCATCACCTCGAAATTCTCCAGGGTAGGAGGAGAGGCTATACGCCACTCAAATGTTCTCCCGCCCCATGGATTATCGGGCGCTTTTGCACCTTTTTTACTAAACAGGGTGATCAGCATGATGATGAAGCCTATAACCAGCAGGATCCCTCCGAAGAAGGAGAGCTGATGCCCAAAGGTAAACTGTGGCAGGTAATCAAAATACCGGCGGGGCATGCCCATCATTCCGATGATAAATTGAGGAAAATAGAGCAGGTTGAATCCACTGAAAAGAAAGACGAAAGACCAGTTGGCCATTTTAAAATTGTACATGCGTCCATACATCTTTGGATACCAGTAATATATCGCAGCAAAGAACGCAAATCCCACACCGCCAAAAACAATGTAATGGAAATGGGCAACCACATAAGCAGTGTCATGCACATGCACATTGGTGGCGAGTGCACCCAATGAGAGTCCGGTCATCCCGCCAATCATGAACAGGAAGATGAACCCGATGGCGAACAGCATCGGCGGTTTCATGGAGATGGAGCCTTTATACATGGTGGTAACCCAGTTAAACACCTTGATGGCGCTTGGAACGGCAACCAGGAAGGTTAGCAGAGAGAAGACCCACCGGGCCGTAGTACTCATACCGGAGGTGTACATGTGATGGGCCCACACGAAATATCCGACCAGGGCAATGGCCAGACTGGATATGGCGATGGCTTTGTATCCAAAAACCTTCTTTTGTGCGAAGGTGGGAATGATTTCAGTGATTACGCCCATTGCCGGGAGGATCATAATATAGACGGCCGGGTGGGAGTATATCCAGAAAAGATGCTGGTAGAGAACCGGGTCACCTCCCAGCGACGGGTCGAAGAAGCCGATGCGCAGCCAACGCTCTGCGATGATCATCAGCAGCGTAATTCCAACGATCGGTGTGGCAAGAACCTGTATCCAGGCAGTTGCATAAAGCGACCATGGAAAGAGCGGCATCTTGAAAAATGTCATGCCGGGAGCGCGCATCCGGTGCATGGTGACGATGAAATTCAGTCCTGTCAGGATGGATGAAAATCCCAGTACAAATGCACCAAAAACCGCTGCCACCACATTGGTATGGGTTTGAATGCTGTAAGGTGCATAAAACGTCCATCCTGTATCAGGAGGCCCATTGCCCATAAACTGTGATGAGAGTGCAATAGCCGCGCCAAGCACGTAAAGGTAAAATGAAAACAGGTTTAATCTCGGGAATGCCACATCTTTGGCGCCGATCATGATGGGCATCGAGAAATTGCCGAACACCGCGGCCAGCCCCGGAATCACCACGGTAAATATCATGATGATGCCGTGGATGGTAAAGATTCCATTGTACATCTGGGGCCCGTAAAATTGCTGACCGGGCCAGAAGAGTTCCATGCGCATCACCACACCAAGGAGCACCCCGACGGCGAAAAACACCATCATGGCATACATGTACATCAATCCTATCCGCTTGTGGTCGGTTGAAGTTAGCCAGGCCATCAGGCCTTTGTATTTGCCGGTATCAACCAGGTAACTTGGCTCAGGGTGATGAGTCGTTTGTTCAGTCATATTATGAATTTTGTGTTTTCGATTTTTTCCGGGACGACCGGACTAGTAATGTGATAAATAAAGCTATTGCAAAGAAAATGATGATGGTAGCGGTGATTTTAGTCACCTGTAATGTATATTTTCTGCCTTCAGGGTCATACGTGAAGCAATATTCCAGTACGCGGTTGATGGTAGGCCTCGACTGACCTTTCTGTGCTTCGACAAGCGCCATTTTTACGTCAAAAGGGAGGTAGGATGTTCCATACAGATAACGTGTAACCTTGCCTTCCGGGCTGAGGACCATGATGCAGGATGGATGCATGAAGTCATTTCCGGCACGGGTGAAATTATAGCCAACCGTATGGGTTAACGCATAGATGTTGGCGCTGTCACCTGTAAGATAGGTCCAATGGTCGGCCCGTGGCTTGCTGTGCGCACGTAAAAAGTTCTTCTTCTTCTCAACAGATGCTTCCGGTGTATCATCGTAATTGAAGCTAACCGTGATCACCTGGTAATCTTTACCCAGTTCCAGTCCTAATTTTTCTATGACATCAGAAATTCCTGAAAGTAATTGCGGGCATATTCCCGGGCAATCATAATAAACCAGCGCAAGGATGGTGGGTTTTGTGATCAGCGATTTCAGCTGTACAGGCTGACCCTGCTCATTGTTGAAGGTCAGGTTTGCAGGAATAATCGTGTCGAGATGTTCAACGATACCAACCTCTTCCGCAAGTCCCTCTACCTGGGCCGCCGCCTGCAATGATCCAAATCCCAAACAAAAGAAAAAGAAAATACTGAAACCGAAAAATCGATTTTTCATGATTGTTGGTTTGGATTTAGTGTATTTTTTGCTTCATGGTTAAAAATGAATTTCTTAATAAAAAATTTGGCTAAAGCCAATTGATCTGCCATCTAGCTTAACCCGGCCTGAAGGCCGGGACAATTCAAACAAAATTGCCACGCTTTAAATTGCCACGGCCTTCAGGCCGTGGTTAACTAATGGCAACCTGCTTGCAGGACTTTAGTCCAAATTTATCTTGTTTGCACTTTCAATTTATAGTTATTCAATTATATAGTTTCCTCCTTATATATCCCAGCTATCATCAGCGACCCACCCAATAATGCAGTGTCTTTCAGCAATTCGATCAGCGCCATGTTTGCTGTTGCGGGTTCAAACAAACCCGGAATGTGAATCGTACAGATGAAAACCAGCAGGAGCAAGGCAAGCAGGAGACATGCAATCTGAATGAGTTTCTTCGAAATGATGGCGATGCATGCTGCCACCAGTGCCAGCCCGGTGATGATCACGGTGAATCCGCCACCCGGTATAAAAGAACTGACCATCCCGACATAGTAATTGTACATGAAGAAATGGTTCAGCCCCATAATGCCAAACGGCAGCGCAAACAGAATCCTTCCGATAGTTGATAATTGTTTCATTGATCTTTATTAAAAACTCAGCCCTTCAAATAATCCCTCAATCCCTCAATCGTCAATCCCTCAATCGTAAATCGTAAATCCCACCTACCCCTTGCTCAACTTCTTGATTCGTAAAATCGAATAAACGATATAGAGTATAAATCCCCACACAATGATCACAGATAAGGTATAGGTTAGCAGAATCCAGATTGGTGCCTGCGAACGCACCGACCACCATGCCCGTGTTGCCGTAAGGCTGGGTTTGTCTGTTTTGGCGCCAATTGCAAGTGCAGCATTTGCGGGTGTGGTTTTCATGACACTTTTAGGATCGTTAACCCTTGCGGTTACATCCACGAATCCATCTTTATTTCCGGGGAGGTCGGCAGGAAATTCAAACATGACTTCTCCCCTGGCATTGGTTGTTTTGATATCTCCTACCTGCATGCTTCCAAAAAGGCGTTTCACAAAAAGCATGATCTCGATGCCGGCTGCAGGACCGGTCTGGCCATCTTTCAATTGTTCAGTTGCAGAAACCACGATCTTCTTCATCGGGTCGCTGTATTGCATGGCGAGCGTAACAATTCTGCCGGTAAATGCTGCTTTTGCAACCGGATTTGGCTGAACATATTTCGGATTGAAGGAGCGCATATAGGCAATCAACCACCAGCGGTCATCCTCAGGCAGGATGTTGCGGAATTCAGGCATGGGCACTTTCCCGGTGGTGATCCGGTAAAAGAGTTCGCCATCCGTTTGAATCTGAGCCTTTTCCTTTGCCAAATCGCCCGGTGGGGGTGTGAGCTTTGCCCAATTGTCTTTTCCCATCTGACCATGGCACGACTGGCAGTTTTTCACATAGATCTGTTCTCCCTGCTTCTGCATTTCGGGTGTGAATTTAAAAGATGCCACCACCCCTTTTTGGTCGTCGGGAACAACCCAGGTTTGAGCTGAAACCCTTGTTCCGACTGAGAAAATGAAGAAGATTAAAAGTAGTTTATTGAAGCGCATAGTATCCTGATTATTTCTTGATTAATCAAATTTGACATGGTCCACTCCTTTTTCCACCGCAGTTTCATGCAGCGGGATAACCGGGAAAAACTTGGAGATCAGCGTGATGATGATGAGTACCAGGATGAATGGGGCAATGGTAATGAGGGTCTCAATCAGTGTGGGTGTGTAATGCACAAAGTTTTGCGGCACATGCTGGATTGGCAGAAACGGATGCTCCTGTGTAGGAACAACGATGAGGTATCGTTTGAACCATGCTGCAATCAGCACGGCGGCCGAGATCAGCATGAGTGGCATGGGATTTCTGAAACGCCGGAACAGTAAGAAAAGAATCGGGATAATCAATCCGCCGAGTTGCACGATCCAGAAGAGCAAAGCGTCTTTTCCTGCAAATAGCTCCTGAAGGTGAATGGCATCGGCATGTTTCAATTTATATCCGGGTACCAGAAATTCATTGATGTTAAAATAGAGATAGACCAGTGAAACCGTTGCCAGTACTTTTCCCATGTTGTTGAAATGCATCTCAGTAAGGTAATTCTCCAGCTTGTAATTTTTACGGAAGAAGAACATGGCAATGATCACGGCTGCTGAACCGGCAACAAAGGCGCCTGAAACGAAATAGGGACCGAAGACGGTACTGTCCCAGCCTGCCCTTGAGGTGACGGCAAACAACCAGGAGGTGACCGTATGGATTGACAATGCCGCCGGGATGAGCAGGATGAGCAGGATACGGATAGAGCGGTTGATGATCTTGTTTTGTTCAGGGTGATTGGTGAAGTTAAGCGACAACAATTTGTAAACTGGTTTCAGCCAGGATGGGAGGGTAGCCACTTTTCGGTGAATGATGGCCATGTCGGCGATCAATGGAAGGAAAAGCAGCAACAGGCTCAGGACAAAGTAGGTGGTAATCACTGTTACATCCCAGAGAATGGGTGACTGGGGCCTTCCATAAAGGAATACATACGCAAGTCTTTCAGGGCGTCCCATATCGGAAACGATGACCAGTCCTGCAACAGCCGCAAAAGCTACCGCGATGGTTTCGGCAATCCTTGTAATTGGCGTAAGCCATTTCATCCCGATCAGGCCAAGTACGGCGCTGATGAGCATCCCGATAAGGCTGGCGGCCACAAAGAAGACAAAGTTGGCCAGGTACATGCCCCAGGTAACATAGTCGCGGATGCCGGCAACACCCAGTCCGTCACGGAGTTGCAATGAATAAGCGTAAAGGCATACCAACAGTGAAACGGAGAGGAATCCCATCCAGATCAGAAATCCTTTGTTGATTCGGATATGGTGGGTGAGATCGGTAGTAATTTTGTCGAAAGTAAGTTTGTTGTCATCCATGGTCATCATGCTTTTTCGGGTGTTGCATCGGTGGCTTCTTCAAACGGAAAGAGTCGGTTCTTCGGAGGGAGATAATAGACCCGTGGTTTGGTGCCAAGTTCTGGCATCAGCTGGTATCCGCCATTGTCGCGGAGAAGTTTGCTCAGTCTGACAGTCTCCTTGGTGGTGCCATTGGTTACGGCATCCTCGTTTTCATCGCCGAAATAATAGACTCCATTCGGGCAGGCTTCCACACAATAGGGCAACTTTCCTTCGCGCAGACGATCGGCGCTGAAGAGGCATTTGGAGATGGTTCCCGTTCTTTGGGGAACATTCAGCTCTACATTGTAGTCCTGACCCTCATGACTGGCCGCATCTTTGGGTTCAATCCAGTTGAAGATACGTGCAGAATAGGGGCAGGCCGCCATGCAGAAGCGGCAACCGATACAACGTTCGTTATCAATCAGAACGATGCCATCGGGTCGTTTGTACGTTGCATCAACCGGGCAAACTGACACACAGGGCGGATTGTCGCAATGCTGACAGTTTTTTGGCATGTGGTATGGCGCAGTATTCGGAGTATCCTGCATCTGCAGGGTATTCATGTGATACTGTTCGGGGCGGAGCTGGTGAGCATCCTGGCAGGAAGTGATGCATTTGCGGGCATTACGGCATTTCGAAAGATCCGTTACCATCACAAAGCGGCGACCGGGAATTCCTTCACGGCCCTCGGCTTCATGAAGCGACGTTCCTGTTTTTTCCATCGCCTTGATCTCAAGAGAGTCAACCTGGACCAACTTGCCGTCCTGCGTAAGAAGGACCTTCTGGTCTCCGGAAACTTCTTTCTTTGCTTCAAAGATATGGCCCGAATAAAGTGCCGCAGCACCGGTGGCCACGCCAACTCCGGCCAATCCGATATTCTTCAGGAAGTTCCTTCGGGTAGAGTTTTTTTGATCCTCTGAATCATGAGGAGAATGAGGAGTATTGCTGTCTTCCATATTTACTTACTTGTCGGAATTTATAAGCACAAATGTAAAAAAATAATCAAACCTTTAAATACCGGAATGTAATTTTGAGACAGTCTAAATAGTTCTATATTAAACTGTAAAAGTTCTCGCAGATGATTGCAGATTAAATCTGGTGCGCCACGAGGCGTGTGTAAAAATAAAACAAATACCTAGCCGGGTAAGAGCTATCTACTTACTGTAACGGAGTTACCACCTCAAGCAATTCCGGCAGATCCATGCCGAGTTTTTTCAGATGTTCAATTTTTGGCACGCCGTTTTTGGTCCAGCCACGACGCTCATATACTGCATCAAGCAATTGTTCGTAACGATTTTCACGATATACCCGCAATGCCTTCATCTTTTCTTCGGTGCTCTTTCCTGAAGGATCGAAGCCAACCTGTTCGAGCAGTTGTTTATCATAACGCTCATCGCGTGATTCATATTCCTCCTTCGTTACTGGTCCGCAGGCACGGTATGGCTGTGCATCGTGAATGCGCAGGCCTTTCCCCCTGCGGATGTTAAATATGCGCTGGAAGTTATAAACCCGTTCCGACATGCGGATGATGTCATGCTTGTCGATAGATGAGCCTGTTACAGCATTGAAAATCGTCACATAATTGTCAACATGCTGGGGCACTTTTGCAGGTTCTGCTGTTTGGGCATTATCTTCAGGTTCGACGTCATTCCAGGGCAATTTGCAAAATCCGGCAAGGCCAAACCATGTGCGGAACATCGGGAAATAGTGGAGCGCTTCAGCTTTCTTTTCAAACGTTGGGATCTGGTTGTTTACCATGTCCATGAATATCAGCCAGGCCTCATCATGCTGCGGGCCCTTGTTGGTCATGGCATATCCGCCTTGCTGGGCCAGCGATTCTTTGGACACATATTGTGAATACTCGAGCCCTTTGTTTTCCATGCCGATATCCTGCATGAAGCCGGCATCGCCCCATCCGTTTTTGGCGAACAACTCTTTCATTTTCCGCACTCCCTGCCCGGCAATAAGACCAAAGCCTTCACCCCTCGAAACCATGTGCAGCAATTCCATGGCGGTATCTGCATTGCCAAAGTTCAGTTTCATTCCGCCAGTGCGTTCTTCGTTCAGGATGCCGTTCTCGTAACACTCCATCACAAAACCGAGGATGCTGCCCCAGCTGATGGTGCAGATACCATAAGTGTCGCAATAGAAATTGGCTTCGATGGTGAAGTCGGGATTGAATATCCCTGCAATGGAACCCAGCGAAGATGTAGTTTCATATTCGGGGCCGTCAACAATGACTTTATCCCCCTTATATGGTCCGGAGCGGAGTTCGTAATTATCAACCCCTTTTGCGCAGGCCATGTTGCAACCTACCCAGCAACCATCCGGCACATTTTGTGTAAAGAAGGATTTCCAAACATCGCCGCTGATTTTAACCGCATCAGGGTGGCTCCCGAACTTGAAATTATTGACCGGGAGGAGGTCGTAGTCATTCATCACGAGCGTGAGATGGGCTGTTCCCTTCGACCGCATTTCGCACTGAGAATCATCCAGCTCGCGCATCTCCTTGTTAAATGTTCGGCCGCGTTCCTGGATTGCTTCCATGTTTACCACGTTGTTGCGGTTGCCGCCGATGGTCTTAACATGGGCCACCAGGGCCTTAATCTTTTTGTCGCGCAACACGGTTCCGATGCCACCTCGTCCGGCCTGTTTCAGACGGACCTTTTTACGTTTGATGTCATAGAAACTGAAGTTGAGCATTCCGATCAGGGAGTGCTCTGCAGCAGTGCCGGCAGAAACAACCGAAACATTGTATTTGTCTTTTTCAATTCCCGGAATGGCCATCATGTCATGCAGTTCCTCCGCAAGAACATGGCTGTCGGAAGGAAGGTCGCCGGCTTCGTAGATTTCTATCACTTCACGCTCTTCTTCCAACACAATCAGGATCTCCTGATCCGATTTCCCCTGGAGTTCAAGTGCATCGAACCCGCAAAATTTCAGGAAGGGGCCGAAGAAACCGCCAACATTGGAGTCCACAACAATATCTGTCTGAGGACTGATGGCACAGCAAATGGCTTTGCCGCTTCCCGAATATTGAGTGATCCCACAGCAGGGGCCACCAGAGATAACAATTTCATTTTCTGGATCATTCCACTTTGTTTCTGGTTTGGTGGCATCCCACAGAAGGCGTAAATCAAACCCTTTGCCGCCGATGAATTTTTCTTTCATCAGCGGAGTAACAGGCTTTTCAGTAATCATCCGGTTGCCAACGTTGATATGCAGGGAGCGGTTGTTATAACCTTTGTCAATCGGAGCCCACGTGTATTTGTATTGTGCCAGCAATTTGTGTGTTTTCTTGAAATCTTCGAATGTCATACCAGGAGGGTTTTGTGAATTTAATAACGAAGCAAAAATAGTAAAAAAATGGAAGTTAAATGCCCGAAAATCAAAAAGATCGATATGTTTTATCGTGCATGTCGCAACTGCCTGTTGTCAGGAGGGAGCTATTCCTGTTCTGCCTCAGCGCTTTTCTCCGGTCTGCTGCTGCCATGCCTGTGATGTCTGTGGTGACGATGGCGTTTTGTGTCATCATCGGAATGTTTTGCCAGGAAAATAATTGCGGGAATCCCGGTTATCAGCATGGTAAATGCCCCTGCGATCAGCACTGAATCCTGTATGTTGAGTTGTGTTACGGGTTGGGCAGCCAGCCCCAGTTTGGCAGCGATCCAGAAGACCACCAGGGAAAACATGGAAAAAAAGATCAGTTTGAACGTGATGACATACGATTTTTTAACAAACCATTTCTGTGACATACGGATATGAATGGAGTTAAGCAGCTTGTGATATGCCCAGGCTATCACAGTCAGGATCAACCCCTCAATCAGGGTGGATTTGAAAAGAGCCGGATTAGCAGTAATATCGCCGGAGAGAATTGAAATTATCAGGGTATTCACCCATTCCCATATCCAAAACATGGCCATGATAATGATGCTGATGCTGGAGAGAACGATTCCCGGTTTGAATTTAAGGATCTTTGACACAGAGAGGATAACGACTCCCATGGCTCCAAATGAAAGCGACAACATTTGTAACCGCAGTAGTTTTGCTATAATCAGTAACAGGATTGCTCCTGAAAAATAGAGAACCGGCTCGAGATAGCTTGTCTGACTTTTGGGCGTTAATGAGCGCCTGTGAGCATGTGAGCGCGTATTGTGAACATGTGTTGAGACTGGCTTAGTTTCAGGCATTTGCGTTTGTAATTAAAATAAAATTCTATCATTCCGGATCTTCCAGCCGGATTTTTAATTCGTCTTTTTCAATTTCAAGATTGGCAATCTGACGGATTTTCTGTTCGATGGTTCGCCTCGTTGAGGAGATCCGGGCATGTAGTCCGGTCATGGCATCCTTATCTTTTCCTCCTGAAACAATAATCTCCAGCTGGTCTTCAAGCTCTTTCAGATAAGCCTGGTCCTTATCAAGAGAAGTTTGAAGCTCATAGATATCGGCAGAGAACCTGGAAAGTGTGAATTGCATCTTGACCTCCCAGTTTTTCTTTTTATGCCTGAAAAAATCATCGAGGCGCTTTCCAAGGATATCGAATGCGGTTTGAAGCCGTGAATACAACTCTTCACGCTGTTCATGAACCATTTTTAATCCCCTGAATTCTGACTGAATTTTTTTAAGAAACTCACGGGTCTCTTTATATTCGTGAGTCTCTTCAGCCTGTCTGAGGCCGGCATCTACCATGGGTTTCAACCTGGAATAGTTGTGCTGCGCTTCAAGGTCGAATGCGAGGCGTTCATCATCCCGGCGTAATTTGATCATTTCAAACGCATCCTGGAGGCCGGCATATAATTCGTCGCGATGTTCCCGCAGCAACTTTGAGCTTTTAACACGGTTCTGAATACGAAGAAGTGTCTCCCAGGTGGCCTTTAAATCGGCAGAATTATTTGCCAGCGCTGATGCCTCCGCAATTTCAGGTTTGATGTCAGCATAATTGGCATAAGCCTCATTTTCAAAATCGAGGTGTTCATCTTCAATTTTTTTGTTAACGACCGAAAACGCCTCCTGTAACCTTCCATAAAGTTCTTCACGATCTTCACGCCGGAGCCGCAACCCTTTGAAATGACTTTGAACTTCAATCAGAAAGCCCTTTGCCTCATGGAGGGATTCTGCCTTGCCGGCATCAGCAAGGCCTGTTTCAAGAATTGACTTAAGGTTTTCATAGTTTTGAAGCGCCTCCTCTTCCGACCATTTTTCCGGTTCCATTGCTGCAGTTTAATTGACCTCATCCCCTGCACCCCTTCTCCTGAATGAGAAGGGGACTGAGGTAGTGGTGTTTGAGTTTATATATCAGGTATTCCAGGAGGAATTACGATGTTTTGGGGCTTCCGCCGCCAAAAATCTCCCTGATCGAATTTGTGATTGCCACCTGCTGTGCAACAGTTTCAGCCAGGCTCCGGAATGCGTCAAAAACCGGAGACTCGTCATCTGCCGAAACAGGTACCCCATTGTCGCCGGAGTCAGCAATGGCCGACACGATCGGGATCTGACCCAGAATCGGGATGTTGAGTTCCTTAGCAAACTTGGCACATTCCCCTTCTCCAAAGATAAAATATTTTCTTTCAGGGGCATCCGGGGGTGAGAAAAAAGACATGTTTTCAACAAGGCCGAGGATGGGAATGTTGATCTTGTCGTTTCGGAACATATCGGCTGCCTTTCGCACATCAGCAATCGCAACCTGCTGGGGTGTGCTTACGATGATGGCTCCGGTCAGCGGGAAATCCTGGATGAGCGTGAGCGGAATATCGCCGGTACCGGGAGGGAGGTCGATCACCATGTAGTCAAGTGCACCCCATTCTGCATCATTGAAAAGCTGACGAAGTGCCATGGAGGCCATCGGTCCGCGCCAGATAAGGGCTTTTGACTGGTCAACGAAAAAACCGATCGAGAGCACCTTGATTCCGAATTTCTCAAAAGGGTAAACATAAGTCTTGCCATCTTTGTCGAATCCTGTGGGCCGTTCAGTAAGCATGCCAAACATCATGGGGATCGACGGACCGTAAATATCTGCATCGATCAGACCTACCTTTGCCCCGGCTTTTGCCAGCGCAATGGCCAGGTTTACAGCAACGGTCGATTTACCGACACCACCTTTGCCGGAACCGACGGCAATGATGTTCTTAACCTCTTTTAACATCGCATCGGTCTCCTTGCGGCGGGAGGTAACCCTGGAAGTCATATTGATTTCAACCTCAAGGGCAGGATCAACGTACTGATGGATTGCATCAAGACATGCCTGTTTAATCTGGTTTTTCAACGGACATGCCGGAGTTGTCAGTACCACATCAAAGGATACCTTATTGCCATCGATGGCAACATTCTCGATCATATTCAGTGTGACCAGGTCCTTTCTCAAATCCGGGTCATCCACGTGCCTTAGGGCATCAACTATTATTGAGTTATCTATTTTCATTTCAAATTTCAGATTTAGTATTTCGCATTTAATTAACCTCATCCCCTGCACCCCTTCTCCTCAAGGAGAAGGGGACGGGGGGGGAGGTGTTTCACATTTGTAATTCTTTCACCGGATTCCAGAAAACTTTCTCAAATCCGATAATTTGATCTTCAATAACTGTCATGCCTTCGCTTTCAAGCAGTTGCTGCATGATTAACGGGCTTTCGAAGTGATGCTTGCCGGTTAGCAACCCGTTTCTGTTCACCACGCGGTGTGCCGGTATGCTGGTGACCATGGTATGTGATGCGTTCATTGCCCAGCCTACCATCCTGGCAGAGCCCCGCGAGCCGAGGTATTCTGCAATTGCTCCATAAGAGGTAACACGGCCATGGGGAATCAGCCTGACTACATCAAAAACATTTTCAAAAAATGACTGGGAAGCGGGTTTTGCAGATACTGCCATTACATCTGCTCCTTTATTTCAAGCAGAAATCCTTTGATCCTGTTCAGGGAATCAATGGCTGCCACTTTGTTCACAACATCTTCCTTGTTCTCTCTGAGTTTGTCTTTTGCTCCCTGTAGTGTAAATCCCCGCTCTTTTACAAGGTGGTATATGATCCGAAGGTTATCCAGATCCATTTGTGTAAACAACCGGTTGCCTTTTTTATTCTTCATAGGCTTAAGGATGTCAAACTCTTTTTCCCAAAACCTTATTAAAGAAGCATTTACGTCAAAAAGCTCAGCTACTTCCCCGATGGAATAATAGACTTTTTCAATTTTATTTGTTTTCCTTAGCATTTATTACAGACTAATCCATGGTTTGTGAAGGACGGGCAGACAATTCAAGCATCATCTGAAATTGTTCTGGGGTTATATCATTAAAAAAGAAATAGATTGGGTTAACCGGTACCCCGTTTTTCTTCACTTCATAATGCAAATGCGGAGATGTTGATTTCCCTGTATTACCAACATAACCAATGATTTGTCCCCGCAGTATTTTCTGGCCGGGTTTTACAAATATCCTGGAAAGATGGGCATAGCCGGTTTGATAGTTGTACCCGTGATCGATCCGTATCTCATTGCCGTAACCGCCTTCGATATCGCGGCCTGCGATGGTAACGGTGCCATTTCCTGTGGCATATACTTCGGTTCCGACAGGTGCTGAAAAATCCATGCCCTCATGAAATTTCCTTACCTTGTAAAATGGATCCATCCTGGAGCCGAAATAAGAACCGATCCTCTTGAGATCCTTGTTGTTGACAGGTTGAATTGCAGGGATGGAGACCAGCATCTTCTCTTTGTTCTTCGCCAGGCTGAAAACTTCATCGAATGATTTTGACTGAACATAAAGCTTCCCCAGAATTTTATCCATATTTTTTTCGGTCTCAATCATCAGTTCCGAATTGGAGTAGCCTTTTAATGCCTCATACCGGTCAATTCCACCAATACCGGCCGAACGGATCGAATTGGGGATGGGCTCTGATTCGAAAATAACCCTGTAAATGTTGTCATCCCTGTCCTGGAGGTCGGCCAAAATGTTTGTTACCTTGTCGAGCTGGTCATTTAAAATCTGATACTGTAACTTCATTTCGTCGATTTCCCGCTTCTGGGATTTTTCCTTTGGTGAATCCAGGAAATTATAGGCAATGACCAGCACAACAGCTGCAAATACAACACCCGTCGAAAGATGCGAGAAAAAGTACAACAAACGCTTCCGCATCGTTGTATGCACCCGGTCGAAGGTTAAAGACTTTTTATTGAATTTATACTTTACCTTGCTCATCAACAGGTAAATAAAGAATTATTCAAAACAGGCTGGCTAACAGCTACAAAATTAAGTAAATAATTAACTTTGCAGTCGCTTTTGCCGTTTAAAAAATGTTAAAGAATGTTAATGACTTGTTAATAAAATAATTAGATGAATAGTACCGTTATCCGCAAGACTTTTCTCGATTTTTTTCAATCGAAACAACATGCCATCGTTTCTTCCGCTCCCATGGTGGTTAAAAACGATCCTACCCTGATGTTTACCAATGCCGGGATGAACCAGTTCAAAGACATTTTCCTGGGCAACCAGGAGGGGAAATACAAGCGGGTGGCCGACACGCAGAAATGTCTCAGAGTTTCCGGTAAACATAATGATCTTGAGGAAGTCGGGCACGATACCTATCACCATACCATGTTTGAAATGCTTGGCAACTGGTCGTTTGGTGACTATTTTAAAAAGGAGGCGATCGACTGGGGGTGGGAACTGCTGACGGAAGTATTGAAAATAGATAAAAGTTGTTTATACGTCACCATTTTTGAAGGTGATGAAAAGGAGGGCCTTGCCCGCGACAGCGAAGCATTTGACTTCTGGAAGCAGCATCTTCCTGAAGACCGGATCCTGCTGGGGTCGAAAAAGGATAACTTCTGGGAGATGGGCGATACCGGTCCGTGCGGCCCATGTTCAGAGATACATGCAGATATCCGCAGTGAGGCTGAAAAGGCGAAAATTCCCGGAAAAGATCTTGTAAATATGGGCGATCCTCATGTGATTGAAATCTGGAACCTGGTGTTCATCCAGTACAACCGGCTGTCGGGAGGGCAGCTCGTTGAGCTTCCTGCGAAGCATGTGGATACAGGGATGGGATTTGAGCGGCTCTGCATGGTTTTGCAGGGAACAAAATCGAATTATGATACAGATGTTTTTCAGCCAATCATTCAGGCTCTGGCACTGAAAGCCGGCGTGCAATATGGCTCTGACAAAAAGGCCGACATTGCCATGCGGGTGGTAGCGGATCATTTGCGGGCCATTGCTTTTGCAATTGCCGACGGGCAGCTACCTTCGAATGTCAAGGCAGGATATGTGATACGTCGAATCCTGCGCAGAGCTGTTCGGTATGGCTATGCATTTCTGGATTTTAAGGAACCTTTTATTCATGAGTTGCTCCCTGTACTGATTGGTCAGATGGGGCAGATTTTTCCGGAACTCGTTACTCAAAAAGATTTGATTACCAATGTTATACGCGAAGAGGAGGCTGCGTTCCTGCGCACACTGGCCACAGGTATCCAGCGGTTTAATGCATACGTAGACCCACCCCTGCAGGATACTGCGGGCGAAGGCCTGTCACCTGTTACGCGTCACGGGTCACGAGTTGTTGAAGGGAATTTTGCCTTCGAACTCTTCGACACATTTGGTTTTCCCATTGATCTTACAGAATTGATGGCGAGGGAGATCGGCTGGACCATTGACATGGAAGGATTTTTTAAAGGACTTGAAGCCCAGAAGGCCCGTTCACGGCAGGATGCGGTGGTTGATACTTCCGATTGGATAACACTGGTGGAATCGGCAGGAATGCCTGAATTCGTTGGTTATGACCTTGTCACCACAGATGCAATGATAACAAAATACAGAAAAGTAGTGGCCAAAGGGGAGGAGCTCTTTCATGTTGTATTGAACCGTACCCCTTTTTATGCTGAATCGGGCGGACAGGTTGGTGATTCCGGCTGGCTGATTTCAGCAGATGAGAAAATCGGGATCATCGACACGGTGAAGGAAAATGAGCTCATCATCCATGTTGCCAGGTCGATGCCATCGGACCCCACCCGCAAAGTAACTGCCGGGATTAACCTTGACAAACGCCGGGCGCTTGCAAACAACCACTCTGCCACCCATCTCATGCATGCTGCGTTGCGAAGTGTTATAGGAACGCATGTTGAACAAAAAGGGTCTTTGGTTGATGAAAACCGCCTGCGGTTCGATTTTACCCATTTTGCAAAACTAAGCAAACAGGAAATGGCTCAGGTTGAGGCACTTGTTAATGCAAAAATCCGGGAGAACATTGTGTTGAAGGAGGAGCGTTCACTGCCGATTGATCAGGCAAAAGCGATGGGGGCGATGGCGCTGTTTGGCGAAAAATATGGAGATCAGGTTCGTGTAATCGTTTTTGATCCGGATTTTTCTGTGGAATTGTGTGGAGGAACACATGTTCGGGCAACAGGTCATATAGGCCAGTTTAAAATTATTTCGGAGGGTGCAATTGCCGCAGGCATCCGGCGTATCGAAGCCATTACTGCTGTAAAGGCTGAAGAATACTGGATTTCACAGGAGTCACTCCTTGAAGGGATCAGTGAATTATTGAAAAATCCAAAGGAGCTGCTGAAAGGATTAAACAGCCTTCTTCATGAAAATATTGAACTGAAAAAGCAGGTTGCAGAGCTGGGCAAGCTGAAGGCACAAAAGCTGAAGGAGGAGTTTGCCTCTCAGGTACTCCATTACAACGGGATCAATTTTCTCGCGGCAGTGGTGGATCTGGATGCAGAGATGGTCAAAAATCTTGCGTATGAACTTAATGCATCCATCCCCGACCTTTTCCTTGTTTTGGCGACTGCAGCGGAGGGAAAAGCCACCCTTACGGTAATGCTTTCGGAAAACATCGTCAGGGAGCGAAAACTTAATGCCGGCAACATCATCAGAGAGCTGGCCAAAGAGATTCAGGGTGGCGGAGGAGGGCAACCTCATATCGCCACTGCAGGTGGTAAAAATCCTGATGGAATACCGGCGGCCCTTGAGAAGGCAAAAAGTTTCGTAACTTTGTAAGGTTTTTAAAGGGATATGGAGAATAAGGAAAACATACCAATTGAGCCGGAGCAAGTCCAATCAGAGGATCTGATTGTCGAAGAAACTGATATTTTCGAGTTCAGACAGGAGAAAATGCCTGATAATCCGTTTTTGAGCCGGGGATGCTGCCACTCACCGAGATTATATCATACCAATGAAGCCGTATTTCAGCATCGTTGCAGTAAATTCGATTCTCACGACTGGCTGAAGGATATTCCTGTTTCCGGGGAGATGGCTGTTGTTGACATCGTTGAAGTAAGATTTAAAAACAGCCGGAAAGATTATTTCCGTACCACGAATGATCTCGATTTGGTAGTCGGGGATATTGTGGCCGTAGAAGCGTCACCCGGGCATGATATCGGGATTGTAAGCATGGTAGGAGAGATGGTTCGGTTTCAGCTGAACAGGAAGCACATTCTATCCACTTCTGAGGATATTAAGAAAGTGTACCGGAAAGCCAGGCTGACCGATATAGAAAAATGGATTGGTGCGGTTGAGATGGAAACAACCACCATGTTTCGTGCCCGTGAGATTGCCGATAATCTTGGTTTGCTGATGAAGATTAATGATGTGGAGTTGCAGGGTGACTGCACCAAAGCAATTTTTTATTATACTGCAGAAGACCGGGTTGACTTCCGTGAATTGATTAAACTTCTGGCCGAGGAATTTAAGGTCCGGATTGAAATGAGGCAGATTGGCGCACGCCAGGAAGCCAGCCGCCTTGGCGGCATCGGATCCTGTGGCAGAGAACTATGCTGCTCAACCTGGATGAGCGATTTCAAATCTGTGACTACAAATTCAGCCAGAGTGCAGCAACTGTCGCTGAACCCTCAAAAACTTGCCGGCCAGTGCGGTAAACTCAAGTGTTGCCTCAATTATGAATATGATACATACATTGATGCCATGAAGGGTATTCCCAACACTGATATCCGGTTAAAGTTAAAACAGGGAGAGGCTGTTCATCAAAAGACGGACATCTTTCAGAAGATTCTCTGGTATTCATACATCAACGATCTTAGTAACCTCATTCCTGTTCCCGTGGAAAAAGTTTTTTTTATCCAGGAGGAGAATAAAAAGGGAAATCTGCCCGATAAACTTGAAATGTTCTCAAAAGTCATTGAGAAAAAAACAGCATTCGAAAGTGGAGCCGTTCAGGATGACCTCACCCGGTTTGATCATTTATAACCTACCTGTTTTATCAGCTGAGCCATGAACCGGAGCCCGGAAAAATATATATATCTGCTGATTATTCTGCTCATGGCTGTATTTGTTTCCTGCGACTCAAAACGTGTATTTGAAGAGCATGCTGTGTTGACAAAGGGGGTTTGGGATGTTAAAAACACGATAAAATTTGATGTGGCAATTTCTGATCTGTCTGCACGTTATAATGTATATCTGAATGTTCGCAATGGTTCCGAATATCCATACAGCAACCTGTTTCTGTTTATGAATACTGAGTTCCCCGATGGACTTGTAGCCCGCGACACAATTGAATTGACCCTTGCCGATTATGATGGCCGCTGGCTCGGATCTGGCATGGGAAGTGTGAAATTCAGCCATTTTTTGTTTCAGAAGGATGTCCGGTTCACACAAAAAGGGAATTACCGTTTTATTCTGGAACAAGCCATGCGCGTCAATGAACTGAAAGGAATCCATGACATCGGTTTGCGCATCGAAAAACAGTAACCAGTTGACTTTTCAAATATTTGATTTTGCAAAAAATGGCTGAATCTTTTTCCGGCAATGCTCAGATGAAAAAATACCTCAAAAAATTCTGGGTCTCTTATTTTATTCTGGTTGGGGTAATCATCCTTTTTTTTGTTTCAGTAGCATTTGGCTTGTTTGGAAAAATGCCGACATTCGAGGAGCTTGAAAATCCAAAAAGCAACCTGGCCACCGAAGTGATCTCCTCAGATGGAAAACTTTTAGGAAAATATTATGTAGAAAACCGGTCCAACACTCCGTACCAGGAACTTTCTCCAAATGTGATCAATGCGTTGATTGCTACGGAAGATGCACGTTTTGCGGATCATTCAGGGATTGATGCCATTGCGATTTTCAGGGTTTTCTGGGGAATGGCCTCAGGTTCTTCCAAGGGAGGCGGGTCAACACTTACCCAGCAGCTGGCCAAGAATCTGTTTCCCCGTAAACAAGACCGGTCATTCCTCGAAACTGTACTCATCAAATTCAAGGAGTGGATTACGGCAGTCAAACTGGAACGAAACTATTCTAAAGATGAGATTCTGGCCATGTATCTTAACACGGTTGATTTTGGCAGTCAGTCGTATGGGATCAAATCTGCAGCTAAAACCTATTTCAACAAAGAGCCTGCCCAGCTGGATGTCGAAGAGTCGGCCATGCTGATCGGAATTCTCAAAGCCCCGACCTGGTTTAGTCCGGTTCGCAACCCTGCCCGTGCCTTCGAGCGCCGTAACACCGTGATGCACCAGATGATGAAGTATGATTATATCACGGAAGAAGTTTTTGATTCGCTGAAACTACTTCCTGTTGACATGACCAGCTACCGTCTGCAGGATCATACCACCGGGATTGCCACCTATTTCCGTGAGTACCTCCGCACAGTTCTTGCAGAATGGTGCATGCAAAACCCAAAAGAAGATGGCACACCTTACAACCTATACAGGGATGGCCTGAAAGTTTATACGACAATAAATTACCGCATGCAGGAACATGCTGAATCAGCCATGACAGAATACCTTGGTAAGGAGTTGCAACCTGCTTTTTTCAAACACTGGAAAGGCGTTCCAAATGCTCCTTTCGTATTTGAGGGAGCCTCGGCTAAAAAAGAGACCGACAATCTCCTGTTTTCCGCCATGCGCAGAACAGACCGGTATTACCATTGCAAGACGAAGGGGCTCAGTGATGCCCAGATCATGCAGGAATTCAAGGTCCCGACGAAAATGAAAGTTTTCTCCTACCGGGGTGAGATCGATACGGTGATGACACCGATGGATTCGATACGCTATTACAAATTTTACCTTCAATCAGGACTCATGTCCATGGATCCATTAACCGGATTTGTTAAAGCATACGTGGGGGGAATCAACTATCGGTTCTTTCAATACGATCATGTGAAGTTCAGCAAGCGACAAGTAGGATCTACCTTCAAACCCTTTCTCTATACCCTTGCCATGCAGGAA
This sequence comes from uncultured Draconibacterium sp., assembly GCA_964355945.1. Taxonomy (GTDB): domain Bacteria; phylum Bacteroidota; class Bacteroidia; order Bacteroidales; family FEN-979; genus CAIVAT01. The sequence goes on along the minus strand of CAYHGE010000006.1, from coordinate 55,292 downwards.
GGAGAATCGCCTTGTTCGCTCTACCCGAACGTGCAGCCTGTGATCGACCTGGGAAACGGGGATGTATGGGCGCCCGAAAACGCCAGTGACGAGCGACTCGGGCAGCAGGTAACCCTCAAGTGGGCCCTGGCCAATTCAAACAACTGGGTTTCCGGACAGTTGATCAGAAAGTACTCGCCCAAGGCGGTGGTGGCCATGGCTCACAAAATGGGGGTGACCAGCGATATTCCTGTGGTATATTCCATCGCACTGGGTTCCTGTGATATCAGTTTGTATGAAATGGTTGGAGCGATGAGCGTTTTTGCCAACAAGGGAGTTTATATTGAACCAAGCTTTCTCACACGGATTGAAGATAAAAATGGCAATGTGCTTCAGACCTTTAACGCAAAATCACAGGAAGTCATCAGCGAGGAGACGGCCTATCTGATGATCCAGCTGATGAAAGGAGTCGTGGATGGGGGTACAGGAGTAAGGTTACGTTATAAATACGGCCTCGACAATCCGATTGCCGGAAAAACAGGTACTACGCAAAATCAGAGCGATGGCTGGTTCATGGGGATCACTCCCGACCTTGTAACTGGTGTCTGGGTTGGATGTGAAGACCGTGCAGCCCATTTCAGAAGTATTACGCTGGGGCAGGGAGCAAACATGGCCTTGCCAATCTGGGGGCTCTTTATGCAGCGTGTATACAGTGATCAGGAACTCCACTGCAGCAAACGCGATTTCGACCGCCCTCTCAAACCACTTGATGTTGATCTGGATTGTGGGGATGAAACCACACCAGGTCCGGTAAAAGGCAGCAAGAAAAAGCAGGTAATCGATACCGATGAGTTCTAATTTCCCGGCAAACATAGAAGTAAAACTCGGATTTGATACAATCCGACAGCTACTTGAGGATTATTGTCTCTCCTCACTCGGACGGGTTTGGGTCAGGAAAATGTCATTCTCAACAGATGCTGATGAAATACACACCTGTCTGCAGCAAACCTCAGAATTAAAGGAGATTTTACAATTTGAGGAGAAGTTTCCGGCACAGGATTATTTTGATCTCATTCCTGAATTACTTCGAATCCGGATTCCGGGCACTTACATGGAGACAGAGCAGCTTTCAGAACTAAAACTGTCAGTTTCCACCATTTCCGATCTGCTTTCATTTCTTGCAGAGAGAGATGAGAAGTTTCCTGCCTTATATGCCCTGGCTTGCAGTTCCGGGGAGGCTTTCGAGGGTTATTCACCGCTTGCTGCAAGTTCGGTACTCCAGTCGATTGTGTTGCAGGTTGAACGCATTCTGGATGATAAATCAGAGGTCAGAGATTCGGCTTCGCAGGAACTGAGCCGGATTCGGAAGGAAAAATCAAGACTTCAGTCCTCCGTTGAAAATAAAATTGTTCAAAGTTTTAAACTGGCGCGCCAGAACGGGTGGACTCCTGATGAGGCCGAAGTGACCATCCGGAATGGCAGGTTGGTCATTCCGATGATCAACACCCACAAACGAAAAATCCAGGGATTCGTCCACGACGAGTCAGCCACCGGTCAGACGGTGTATATCGAACCTGCTGAAATTTTCGAGACCAACAATGAAATCAGGGAGCTCGACTATGCCGAACGAAGGGAGATCGTGCGTATTCTCATTGAATTTGCCACCACCTTGCGACCTGAAATCGATCTGCTTATTCATGCCTACCATTTCCTCGGAAAAATTGATTTCATCCGGTCGAAAGCCCGGTTTGCCATTGAGATCAATGCAACAAACCCGATTCACCATCCTGTGCCGCGAATCCCCAAAGCAGTCCCGGGCAGTGCGGGTAAAGATCTCCCGGGAGAAGTAGCTTTTTCATGGCACCGGGCCATACATCCGCTTCTTTTTCTCTCTCTCCGGAAACAAAAGAGGGAGATTACCCCGCTGGATATCTCCCTGAGTCAGGAACAACGGATTTTAATCATCTCCGGACCGAATGCCGGGGGAAAATCTGTTTGCCTGAAAACGGTCGGATTGCTACAATACATGTTCCAGTGTGGATTACTTCCGCCAGTGAGAGAAGATTCGGAATTTTGTATTTTTCATAAAATATTTCTTGATATCGGAGATGAGCAATCGATTGACAATGATCTGAGTACCTATTCATCCAAACTGATCAACCTGAAATATTTTATTGAACACATCGATAACTGCTCGTTATTTCTGATCGATGAAATGGGTACAGGCACCGACCCCTCCCTTGGCGGTGCTATTGCAGAAGCCACCCTGGAAGCATTGAATGTTAAATTGGCAATGGGGGTGGTCACAACGCATTTTTCAAATCTGAAATTGCTGGCAGCCAGGGAACAGGGTATTGTGAATGGAGCCATGCTTTATGATCTGAAAAAATTAAAACCACTGTTCCAGCTGAAAATGGGAAAACCCGGAAGTTCCTTTGCACTTGAAATTGCCCAGGAAATCGGATTTCCGAATGAGGTGCTTACCCATGCCAAGTTGAAAACCGGGAAAAGCCAGCTCGATTTCGACCGGGAGTTACAGAATCTGGAAGTTGAAAAGCAGGAGATCAGCCAGAAAAACACAGAGTTAAAAGTTGCAGATGATTTTCTTGCCGAACTGATCAGTAAATATGAAAAACTGACTGCTGAGCTGACATCCAAAAAGAAGGAGATCATCGAAAAGGCCAGGGAGGAAGCGAGGGCCATGTTAGATAATTCAAATAAACTCATTGAAAAGACCATAAAGGAAATTCGTGAATCGCAGGCAGAGAAGGCGAGAACCAAAGAGATTCGGGTGGAGCTTTCTGAACTAAAAGAGAAATTGCTGCAGGAACCTGTAACGGAAATTCAAAATTCAAAAAGCAAGGATCAAAAGTTAAAACCTGAAGAGGCTCACGCACCAGCATTGAAGATCGGGATTATTGGCAGTGATGCAAAACCCCATCGTTTTCAAAGCTACTTCGATGACCTCCATACAAAACTCACAAATTTCACGCTGACGCTCGATTTAAGGGGAAATCGCGTTGATGAAGCATTGGCACTGCTGCAGCGATATATTGATGATGCGGTTTTATGCTCCATCCCCCAGGTTCAGATTTTACATGGCAAGGGCAATGGTGTTTTAAGGCAGGTGACACGTGATTATCTCCGATCGCAAAAGGAGGTGAAATCAGTCAGGGATGCCCCGATCGAAGCCGGAGGTGCAGGTATTACCGTGGTAAATTTCAGGTAATACTGCAAAGCATGAAAAAGAGCGGTTATTTTTTTATAACACTTTGGGAATTTGCTTAAAAATTGTATCTTTGCACCCCAATTTGAAAACAAATAAGAATCATGGCGAATCACTTAAGCGCAGAAAAACGCATCCGTAACACAAAAACAAAACGTACTCAAAACCGCTATCAGGGCCGTACAGTGCGTAATGCAGTTAAGAAATTACGTGAAACTGAAGATCAGGCAACGATTGTGAAAGACCTTCCCAAGGTGGTTTCACAAATTGATAAACTGGCTAAGAAAAATGTGATTCACAAAAATAAGGCTGCCAACCTGAAGAGTAAACTGATGCGCAAGGCAAATGCCACTGCCGCACCGGCAGTAAAGTAAAACGCTTATTTTTTTCTCCTCCATCGCAGTCCTTTAAGCGATGAAAGCCTCTGAATATAGGTTGTCAGATGCCGCTCTTTTTTCCGTGGATAGATATCCTCAATATGTATCAATATTCCGGTTTCTTCCACATCCCCAAAACCATGATTGATTGCAGTCCCAAATGTCCGCATGGTTGGAGAGAGGTTCATGTATGCATTAACCAATGGGGGCACATGCTCTCCATAACGGCGTACAGCCTGGATTAAGATTTTGTAATTTTCCTCAAACGTCCTGGCGGAAAACATCTCGGCAATGACCGGATCAGGCGTAATGCTAACCAGCGGTTCTATTGGCAGCATCAGTGTTTCTGTATCAGGAAAGTATTTGCGAAGGAAATAAAGAACAATATCCCGGGCAATCTGATTGTAGCCAGGGTACATCGTCATTTTGCCAAAGAAATATTTTATGTCAGGATTTTCAATGATCATGGCACCCAGCCCGTCCCACAAATTGTCGAGGGCATACATCCCCTTGCGAAAATTTACAAGTGGCTGATAATTTGGCTGAACGAACGATCTTCCCAATTCAATACTCAAGGGGAGGTAATCTCTCGTAAACTTGTTGGAGAATTTGAAAAGTTCAGCTGTCGCACTGTGGGCACACCCCTGCTGATTGCACTGGATATCCCGGCCATGAATAAACCGATAGCCACCAGTGATTTCACTTTCAACCGGATCCCAGACAATTAACTGATGAAAAGGCACCTCCATCGTGTCAAATTCATCGATATCTGAACTTTTTCCTGTTCCGCCACCTGCATCGCGAAAGGTGATTTCCCGTAACCGGCCTAATTCACGCATTAGATTTGGCGACTCGTGTGCAGTAAACACATAAATCTTGTTGTGACCATTGTTGGTGTTTCGTAAAAACGTGCTGTCAATCAATTCTGATTCAAGCAACTTTTTGTCGACCGGTGCAATGATGGGGTCCATACTGCGGTTTTATGGATGAATTGTTATGCAAAGATAGGTTAACTAAATTGCAGAGATGCTATTTTGCCATTATTAAATTGAAGCTTGAAATCAACTTTCTAAATCGGGCGATTGAAAGTCAAATTAATTTTTGGCAGCAATTTTTGTAATTTTGCTTCATGGTACAGGATGAAAATGCAGTAATTCCCGAGAAACTGATCGATATAGAGTCGCTTTTTGCAGCTAAAAATCCCGGATTGCTTCGGATTATCCCTGGTTTTGTGTTGTCTTACCTTAAAAGGATAACCCACCAGGATGATGTGAATGGTTACATCTGGAGAAATCGCGATAAAAGCGGGTTGCCATTTGTTGAAGCAATTCTCCGGGAATTTGGCGTAAAAGTTGAAATTGTTGACAAGCGGACTGGTAAAACACCCTCTGCCGCAATCATTCCGCCGGCCGGCCGGTACATTGTTGCATCAAACCATCCGCTTGGCGGGCTTGACGGCATGGCACTGATGCACGGACTGGGTAAGATCAGAAACGACATTGTTTTCCCGGTAAACGACCTGCTGATGAATGTGCCAGGATTACGACCATTATTCATTCCGATCAACAAACACGGACGAAATACCGACAATGCCCGTTTGATCAATGACACCTTCGCTTCAGAGAAGATGATCCTCTATTTCCCGGCCGGGCTTGTTTCCCGTAAACAGCGAATCAAAGGGTCTTACATTATACGGGATCTTGAATGGAAGAGCACTTTCATAAAAAAAGCAAAAAGATATCAGCGGGACATTATTCCGGTTTTTGTTGAAGGACGAAACTCCGATTGGTTTTATAACCTGGCTTTGTGGCGTAAGCATTTGGGAATCAATGCCAATATTGAAATGCTGTATCTTGTTGACGAAATGGTGAAGCAATTTAACAAGACCATCACCCTGGTGATAGGCGATCCGATTTCGTACACAACCTTCGATAAATCAAAGAGTGAAATGCAGTGGGCAGAGTGGGTTCGTGAAATTGTGTATGATCTTAGGTAGATTGTGCGAAAAATTCCATATATTTGGGATAAATACCAACGATAGTGAAAATCGACAAGATTGAGTTTGTTTGCAGCAGTCCTTCTTTAAACTTTTGCCCAAAGGAAGAGATTCCGGAATTTGCCTTTATAGGGCGTTCCAATGTGGGAAAATCCTCTCTTATCAACATGCTCGCCGGTCAGAAAGGACTGGCTAAAGTTTCCGGTACTCCGGGGAAAACCAGGTTGTTAAATCATTTCAAGGTTGCCTCTCCGGGTACTTCCTCATGGTTTCTTGTTGACCTTCCCGGATATGGATTCGCAAAACTCTCCAAAACTCAGAAAGAGAAATTTGAAGGACTTATCCAGTTGTATCTTCAAAAGCGTGAAAATCTGGCACTTACCTTTCTTTTAATTGACTCTCGCCTTGAGCCCCAGAAAATTGATATTGAATTTATGAACTGGCTTGGCGACAATGAGGTTGGTTTCGTCATCCTGTTTACCAAGACTGACAAACTTTCAAAAACACAATTAGCCAGCAATCTGGTAGCCTACCAGAAAGCACTTTCCGCCCATTGGGATGAGCTTCCAAAGATACTGCCAACTTCATCTGAGACCCGGTTTGGCCGGGATGAGGTTCTGGATACCATTGAGGATGCACTCCGTCAGATTGCTTCAGCAGACTGACCAGTTCAGTCATTGTCAACAATCCCCATCACCCTTTGCCTGGCGCGCATGATTCGGTAATCAAGGCTTGCATGTTGCACAAATTGCCGGTAATGCTGGTACTTTCCATCTTGAACAAACAGGCAGAAACCATTTGCGGCCCTGAACCTGGTTGCCGGATCCACCTTGTTAAGAAGTGTTAAATCACAAGATGAGTCAGGAATAATCCCTGTGAGGGACCGGAGAATTTGCTCCAAGGCCGACCAGGTTCCCTTATCTTCCCGGATAAATACAGACAATTCTGGTTTCTCATGCCAATTTTGTCTCCCTGTTTCATCCAGTCCGCAGATTGTTGCAAAGACAATGAACGGGCATTGATCCCTAAGCACCTCCGAGATTTTGTTCAGATCGATATTCGTTGATTGCATAAGCCATTATTTCTCTTTATGACAAGAGAATTGGCGAAAAGGTTGGGAGGTGGAATAAGAATATTGAGGTGCCGCTATTTTAACTCAAGAAGTAAATGGTGTTTTGGGACGACTTCACCTTTTTTAACATATACTTTTTTAACTGTTCCATTTCTGACAGCGAGGAGATGATTGTCCATTTTCATGGCCTGGAGAACAATTAATGTATCACCTTTTTTTACTTTAGCTCCTTCTTTTACAACTACCTGGAGGATAGTGCCTGGAATAAATGCAACAATCTTTCTTGAGTCGGGTGGGGTATATGGGGTTCTGTTGGCGAATTTCTTAGTCAGGGTAGTTCTGTAAGAAATCTCCTCGTACTTGAAATCGATGAATTCTATGTTTTCGTCCATAAGGCCAAAGGTAACTTAAAATTAAAATTCAAAAAGCAAAGTCAAATATCAAAAAGGCGGAACTCCGTGTTTTCTTTTTGGGGTAATCTCCACTTTACTTTGAGCTAGCGTTAAGGAGTGGGTGAGATAGTTGCGTGTTTCGTTGGGCTCGATCACGGCATCTACATAGCCATAAGCAGCGGCAACATAAGGGTTGGCAAATTTCTGACGATACTCTTCAATCAGACGTTTGCGTGTCTCTTCAGGGTTGTCACTGGCTTTGATTTCGCTGCGGAAAATGATGTTGGCAGCGCCTTCCGGACCCATTACGGCAATTTCTGCGGTAGGCCAGGCAAAAACAAAATCAGCACGTAAATGATTAGAACACATGGCGATATATCCGCCTCCATAAGCCTTCCGAAGAATTACGGTTATTTTGGGAACGCTGGCTTCGCTGTAGGCATATAAAACTTTGGCTCCATGGCGGATAACCCCTGCATGTTCCTGGTCAACGCCAGGCAGGTAGCCGGGTAAATCGACTAGGGTAACCAGTGGAACATTGAAAGCATCACAATATCGGATAAACCGTGCAGCCTTGTCGCTTGAATCGCAGTCAAGAACTCCGGCAAGAACCATCGGCTGATTGGCGACAAAACCAATCGTTTGCCCATCGAGACGGCCAAAGCCAATTACAATGTTGGCGGCCCACATTTCATGGACTTCAAAAAAATCACTGTCATCGGCGATGGCCCTGATTACGTCGCGAACGTCGTACGGTTGCATCGGGTTTGTCGGAAAAATGCTGTCAAGCTTGTACTGACGTGACTTTGGCGCTTTTTTTGGAAAGACTTCAGCTTTCTTTTCGTTGTTCCAGGGAATATAGCTCACAAGACGCTTGATCTGGTCAAAACAGTCGATTTCACTTTCTGCAAAAAAATGAGCATTCCCGGTAATTTCAGCATGAACACGGGCTCCCCCGAGGTCTTCCATGGAAATTTCTTCCCCAAGAACTGTTTTAATAACTTCCGGACCGGTGATGAACATCTTTGAGATCTTATCAACCACAAATACGAAGTCGGTCAATGCAGGACTATATACCGCGCCGCCGGCACAAGGCCCGAGAATGACGGATATTTGAGGAATTACACCGGAGGCCTGGGTGTTTCTGTAAAAAATCTCCCCATAACCCGCCAGTGAGTTGACACCTTCCTGGATTCGGGCGCCACCACTGTCATTGATTCCAATAAGTGGCACCTTCATCTTCATGGCATGATCCATGATTTTTGTGATTTTCTTGGCATGCATCAAACCGAGAGAACCCCCGGCTACCGTGAAATCCTGTGCGAAAATACAAACCGGCCAGGCATTGATGGAACCTGTCCCGGTAATTACTCCATCTCCGGGTAAATATTTTTTATCCATGTCGAAATCCTGTCCGGCATGCTTTACAAAAAGATCATATTCATGAAAGGAATTGGGATCAAGAAGGGCAAGAATGCGTTCCCGGGCGGTCATTTTTCCTGAGGCCTTCTGCTTTTCAAGGGCTTGTTCTCCGCCCCCTTTAAAGGCTTCCTGCATACGCCTTTTTAATTCCGTGGTTTTTGCTCTTAAGCTCATTTTCAGAATATTTTTTTACAAGGGGTGCAAAGATAAGGGTAATCAGGTTAATTAACAAAATTAACCGGTATGAATACGGCTGCCTATTTGCTAACGTGCTGATATCCTGGTCAACAATTGTATTATTTTATGCTCACCTGCTCACCTGCTCACCTTATTGAAATATTTCCTTTACCGCTGTGTTATGTTTCTTCCATAACATTGATTTTGTGCATTATTTGGTCATAAAGGGTGGCAGGTGAAATGTTATTTTGAGTATCTTTGCTACTCAAAGTATACCCTGAGAATATCAGTTGCTGACAATATCTTCTGGCATTGTGGAGTATTGTACGCACTGAAAATTTGATTTATGGAAGAAAATCTGCATCACGGTAATATACCTGCAATTGACCAACAAACACCAGCCTGGTATGCAGTTTACACCCGTTCACGGTTTGAAAAGAAACTAATGGATCTGTTGATTGCCAAAGGCATCGAGGCTTATGTTCCGCTTCGTAAGGTGATGCACCAATGGAGCGACAGGAAGAAAATGGTTGAAGAACCTATTATCCGTTCATATTGTTTTGTAAAGGTGACCAGCCGTGATTATTTTACCGTTCTGAGCACTCCGGGAGCTGTCCGGTATGTCTGGTTTTCAGGGAAACCTGCTACGATCCCTGATCGTCAGATTAATATCTTAAAAATAATAACTGGTTCCAACCTGCAAGTTGAATGTATCCCGGATACCTTTCAGCCCGGCGTCCGGGTCAGGGTAAATGCAGGACCGTTGCAGGGTTTTATGGGTGAACTGGTCAATGTTTCCAATAAAAACAAGGTCATTGTCCGAATCGATCATCTCAACCAGGTTCTTAAACTCACCATTTCACCAATGCTGATTGAAATAGTGAAATAGTGCTGAACTCAGGCTGATTTTTTATCCTGAATTTAGCATTTTGCGTATTGAATTGTTGCCAGGTTTATGTGACCGAAAGGGCGAAGCTGTATCAGCAAATGAAAAATTGATTATTTACGTTGTACCTCTAATTTATACTGTTTATGACAATTTATGAATCCCTGCTAAACAAGAATTCTTCTCTCTCCGTTATCGGGTTGGGATATGTAGGCTTGCCCATCGCACTTGAATTTGCAAAGAAGATAAAAGTCGTGGGCTTTGATATTAAACCCGATCGGGTTGACATGATGAAAAACAGCATTGACCCAAGCGGAGAGCTGGATGCATCGGCATTTCTTGATACGGATATCCTGATTACGGCTAATCCGGATGATCTGAAATCATGTTCGTTTCATATTGTTGCCGTACCGACCCCTGTTGATAAACACAACCTCCCTGATCTCAGTCCGTTGCTTGCGGCCACCCGCACAGTGGCCAAAGTGTTAAAGAAGGGTGATTATGTGGTGTATGAATCAACAGTTTATCCCGGGGCTACCGAGGAGGATTGTGTTCCGATTCTCGAAAAGATATCGGGGCTGGAATTTATCACGGACTTTAAAGTTGGCTTTTCCCCTGAACGAATAAACCCGGGTGACCAGGAGCATACACTGACCTCCGTCATTAAAATTGTTTCAGGCTGTGATGATGAATCTCTGGAGCAGGTAGCAAAAATATATGAACTCATTGTTAAGCCTGGTGTTCACAGGGCGCCGACCATCAAAGTGGCTGAGGCTGCAAAAATCATCGAAAATGCCCAGCGTGATATCAACATTGCCTTCATGAATGAGTTGTCAATCATCTTCGGACGCATGAATATCAATATTTATGATGTTCTCGAAGCGGCCGGCACAAAGTGGAACTTTCTGAAATTTTATCCGGGATTGGTTGGCGGTCATTGCATTGGCGTTGATCCCTATTATCTTACCTATAAAGCCTCTGAATACCGGTATCATGCCCGTGTAATCAATGCCGGCCGGTATGTCAACGACAGCATGGGGTTTTATGTTGCAAAGCAGTGTGTCAAGCAACTCATCAAAGCCGGTAAAAATGTGCTGAGTGCCAGGGTCCTTGTGATGGGAGCAACCTTTAAGGAAAATGTCAGTGACATACGCAACTCCAGGGTAGCTGATCTTGTAAGTGAACTCAAACAATATGGGATCCAGGTTGATGTGACCGATCCTTATGCCAGTCACGACGAACTGCTGCATGAATATGGCTTTGGACTTGCAAATGAAATTCAGCAGGATTACGATGCGGTCATCGTGGCGGTTAATCATAAACCATATCTTGAACTCACTGAAAAATATTTCCAGTCCATTGCGGCTCCAAAGGGAATACTCATCGACGTAAAGGGGATTTTCAGGAATAAAATAGAGGAACTGACTTACTGGAGCCTTTAGTCACCCGGCAGCTTTCTGCATGATGGGATTTCATCCGTGCAGAGCCAATCTCATGTTCTCCAAAAGTAGTAACAAACACCCATAACATGTTTACCGATAAAACATTACTGATAACAGGAGGCACCGGTTCTTTCGGCAATGCTGTGCTGAATCGTTTTCTGGAAACCGGCATCCGGGAGATCAGAATTTTTTCGCGCGACGAAAAAAAACAGGATGATATGCGTCAGCATTACCGTAACGACAAGATCAAATATTATATCGGTGATACCCGCGATAAACGCAGTCTTGACACTGCCATGCGCGGTGTCGATTATGTTTTTCAGGCGGCAGCCCTGAAGCAGGTCCCCTCGTGTGAATTCTTTCCCATGGAGGCCGTTCGAACCAATGTTATGGGATGTGAAAACGTGCTCGACAGTGCCCTGGAAAACGGAGTGAAAAATGTGATCGTGCTGAGTACGGATAAGGCTGTCTATCCGATCAATGCCATGGGTATGTCGAAAGCCCTGAGCGAAAAGGTGATGGTAGCCAAAAGCCGGAACCTTGTTGGAAGTGGTACAACCTTCTGCGGAACACGCTATGGAAACGTCATGGCTTCAAGGGGTTCTGTAATCCCCTTGTTTATTGAGCAGATAAGGAGAGGAGAACCCATCACCCTGACAGATCCGAACATGACGCGGTTCATGATGACCCTGGAAGATGCGGTAACACTGGTGCTGTATGCTTTCGAACATGGAGAAAACGGCGACATTTTTGTCCAGAAAGCCCCCGCAGCAACGATAGAAGTTCTGGCCAAGGCCCTGCTCGAATTGTATCATGC
>CAYHGE010000006.1:0-43406 GCA_964355945.1 uncultured Draconibacterium sp. | reverse complement strand
CAGGCCGGGTTTGTCGGAACTCACCTGTACAATACATTTGGTTTACAACCGGAGAAATATGAACGCATCCCATTCGAAGATGCGTTTTTCGCAGAAAAGAGCAAACTGGAAGAATGGGTTTCTTCCTGTGATGTGATTGTACACCTTGCAGCCATGAACAGGCACAATGATCCCGAAGTGATCTACCAGACAAATATCAGCCTCGTGAAAAAACTGATCGATGCACTGGAGCAAACTAATTCCACACCCCATGTTTTGTTCGCCTCTTCAACCCAGGAAGAACGTGACAACCCTTATGGCAGATCGAAAAAAGAGGGAAGGGAATTGCTCAAAGCCTGGGCTGACAGAAACTCAGCGCAAGTTACGGGCTTCATCATCCCCAATGTTTATGGCCCTTTTGGTAACCCTTACTACAATTCGGTGGTGTCTACTTTTTGCCACCAGCTGACCCATGATGAACAGCCCCGAATTGATGTGGACGGGAACCTGAAACTGATTTATGTAGCTGAACTGGTTAACCATTTTGTTGAGAAAATTCTGGAAATCAGTGAGAAATACCAGGATAAAGTTGTCATAGAAACCATTCAGCTTCAGCACACTGTTGAGGCAAAAGTGAGCGACATCCTGAAAATCCTGGAACGTTTCAAATCGAATTATTACGGGAAAGGAGAGATTCCTTCGCTTGACAATCCTTTTGAACGCAACCTTTACAACACATTCCTCTGCTTCATCAACCATGATGATTTCTTTCCGTTTCCATTGAAAATGAACACGGATCAGCGCGGAAGTTTTGTGGAAACGGTTAAACTGAACAGCGGGGGACAGGTCTCCTTCTCTACCACTGTTCCGGGAGTAACCCGCGGCAACCATTTTCACACGCGAAAAGCCGAGCGTTTTGCCGTGATTAAAGGCAAGGCACTGATTGAATTGAGAAGGATCGGCACCAGTGAAGTGCACTCCTTCGAACTGGATGGAGACCATCCCTCTTTTGTGGATATGCCGGTATGGTATACACATAACATCAAAAATACCGGCAGCGAAGAACTCTATACCATTTTCTGGATCAATGAGCACTTTGATGCAAACGATCCTGATACGTTTTTTGAAAAAGTATGATCATGAAAAAATCAAACCTTAAAGTCGTGACCGTCGTTGGAACGCGCCCTGAAATCATCAGGCTGTCGCGCACCATGGCATTGCTTGACGAACATCTGCATCAGGTCATCGTTCATACCGGACAGAATTACGACTATGAACTCAACGAGGTTTTCTTCAGTGACCTGGAGTTGCGCAAGCCGGACCATTTTCTCAACATTGATACATCTTCTCTTGGGAGTGCGGTGGGGGATATCATCCGGAAGTCGGAAGAAATTCTGAAACTGGAGAAGCCGGATGCGCTGCTTGTTCTGGGAGATACCAATTCCTGTCTTTCAGCTTACATGGCAAAGCGGATGCACATCCCCATTTTTCACATGGAGGCAGGCAACCGGAGTTTTGATTTCAATGTGCCGGAGGAGATCAACCGCAGGGTCATTGACCACATTGCTGACTTTAACCTGGTTTATACCGAACATGCAAGGCGTCACCTGCTCTCGGAAGGGCTGCCGCACCGGCGGATTTACCTTACGGGTTCGCCCATGAAGGAGGTTCTTGACTATTACTTTCCCAGGATCTCAAAATCTGATATTCTGAATCAGCTTTCGGTATCAAACGGAGGGTATTTCCTGGTGAGTGCCCATCGGGAAGAGAATGTTGATAATCCCCGGAACCTGGCGAAGATCCTGAATATTTTACACCGGCTTACCGTTGAATACAACATTCCGGTAATCGTCTCCACCCATCCGCGTACCCGCAAAAAGCTGGAGGCCCTTGCTGATTTTCAGCCTGATCCCAGGATTCAGTTTCTGAAACCATTTGGTTTTCTTGATTATATCTGCCTTCAGCAGCATGCACGGTGTACCATCTCCGACAGCGGAACCATTTCAGAAGAGTCCGCTATACTATCCTTCCCGGCCATTTCACTTCGACAGTCGATGGAGCGGCCCGAAGCGCAGGACGCGGGAACCATCATCCTCACGGGGTTTGATCCACAAAGGGTTCTGGACTCAGTGGCGCTGGCAATTCAAGAGCATCATGTCAGACAATATCCGCAAATTGCAGAGGGTTATATGATAACCGACACCTCCTGGCGGACCTTGAAACTCATCATGGGGAATGCGGGGTTGAGTAATTTGTGGGATGGGATCCGCTAAAAAGGCGCCTTTAAATCTTTTATGATAATTTGAGCAATTAAAGACAGGTAATGTATCAAAGTTCATTCTTCAAGAAGTATTTCTTAGCCATAACGGTTTTTGCAGGATTGACGTTACTCCATTTTTCTCCTGTACAAACTACCTATGGGGTATATTTATCGATTTTTATTTCAATAATATCCTGTTTTAATTCTGCTGCATTCTTTGTTTTTGCCGTTGGGTCACAAATGGCTCCTGATCCCAAAGGTATTTCTTTGTCGCTGGCACAACTCGGTGTGATCTGCTGGGTGATCACCTTACCGTTTAATGGTTGGCCAGCCCTGGTGCAGAGAGGATTCAGGATTCCGTCTGTGCTTTTGCTTTTTCTTTGCTGGGGTGTTTTGATGACTGTTTTTAATGGGACCTGGATAAAGTATATCCCCATTCTCACCGGAGCATTCTTCTTTATCATCGCAATCGTTTATGCCAATGACAATCGGTACAGCCTGAATGAATTGCTGATCGTTATATGCCTTTCATCCTTCATCAGCATTGTCGGGTACTGGTTTTTAAGATTGGGGTTGCCAGTTGAACTTATTCAATACGAGGGAGATGCAGTAAGAAATGTAGAAAGGATCGGTAGCGGAAAGGGGGATGCAAACATGGTTGGGATCATGCTGCCAATCGGCGTTATTGGATTTTTATTTGCAAAGGCCACTTCGCTTGCTTCGAAAAATACCGGGTTTAAGGGAATACCCAATCCAGAAAGAATAATAACAGCTTTAATTTCTGTTGTTATCGTGTTTATTATCGGATTGCCACCCCTGATCAGTACTGCTTCCCGTTCGGCCCTTATTACTTCAGCTGCCGGATTTGCATCAATGTTGGTGTTCCTCTTCATCTCCGCTAATAAAGAGGAGTACTTCCCACGAAAAATGAAAATCCGGGCAGTATCATTCCTTATCATTATCATGTTGTCGTCAGCAGTAGTATACATCGGAACTAATGTTAACTTTAATCGTTACCTGATCGCCATGGAGCGGATCAATGACAAGGAGAGTGGGATGAGCATACATGGAAGCATGGTAGGGGGGAGAAGTTCCATCTGGCTCAGCCACCTGAAAATAATTGCAGAATATCCCTTGTCAGGCTCTCCCAAGGAGGCTACCTGGTTGTTCTCTTCCTATGGCAGAGGTAAATTTGGTGAATTTGTCGCACATAATACATACATCGAGGTAGGTTCGCTTGCCGGGTTGCCCGAGAGCATCCTCTTCATATTATTCTGTTTTGCTCCATTCATACTGAAGTATAAGACGTTTTTCCATCCCGATTACCTTGCCTATACCCTGGTTGGTATTTTGATATTTGTTTCGTTCATGTCATTCAGCGCCCAGTCGTGGAAAGTGTTCTGGATATTCATGGCATTGGTCTGGCTGATTTATTTCAGGACACCGAATCAGGTCAAAACTTAGTGAAGGTGAAAATGAAAAATACGAATTCCTTTTGAAGTTTTTCAATTCCAACTCCCTTGTAAAAAATTCTTTCTGGTCATTGGGTTCAGGACTGATTGACCGTTTTTCAGCCCTTCTTGCGCTTGTTATTCTTGCCCGTTTGATGGACAAGGAAAATTATGGCGTTTTTATATTTATCATTACCACACTTAACCTGTTGGCCAACACAATTATCAGCGGGCCGGCAAATATATTAGTCAGGGAAGTTTCCAGGAACCGACTGAATAGTCCGAACAAGGTTCCTGGTTTAATCGCCCTCGGAATCTTCTGGTGCCTGATGATGGGGCTGGCGATCATTTTGATTACCCTTGGTTTTGATCAGAAGGTTGCACTGTTTCTCGATCCCGGCCATCGGATATCTGCCAGCGTGATCATCGTCATCGCTCCATGGGCAGGACTCATCACGCTCTCAGCAGTTTTTTCAGCAATAATTCAGGGGTACGAATTATTTGACAGGTCATTCTTTGCCTACCTCGGGAAATCAATTACAAATATTGTTTTATGCATATTCCTGGTCCTCTGGTACGGACTATGGGGTGCCATTGCTGCTTATGTACTGACCGCTTTTGTTTTTCTGGTTATACTTTGGCTGATCACTGATGGCCATGTTCAGTGGCATTTCCGCGATGGTATTAAGTTGTTAAAAACTGACAGACAGTATGTTTCCAATGTAGTGCAACTCTCACTACCACTGGTTATGCTTTCACTTATACAAATGGGGGCAGATTGGGGGGGGCAGTTTCTACTTGCAAAAGGCGGACAACAATGGGCAGCAGTTGCAGACCTTGGCGTGGCGCGGCAGATCGCATTTATCCTGCCTGTCCTCTCATCTGCAGTAGCATCGGCCGGGCTTCCTCATTTTTCAAAGCAAACCAACAAAGGAGCGGATATCTATTTCCAATCCGTGGTGAATTATATCCGCACTTCCTGGTTCATGCAAATCCCGCTGGGTGCAGTTTTAATATGCATTGCCCCATTCGTGGTTACGATTATTTACGGACAGGAAATGGCCAGCGCGTCCGATATTTGCCGGATACTGGTTATTTCTTATACGATCTTCGGATTAACTGGTACAATAGGTCCGGTACTCACCTCAAAAGGAAAAACCAAACTATTGTTGTTGTTTCAGATAGTCAGGGCATCCTCTATTCTGCTGTTCGGTTACCTTTTGCTATCGCATGCCGGATATGGCATTGCCCTGGGATACCTATGCGGTGAGAGTGTTTTATTGCTCATTGTGATGATTGTTTATGCCAGATACATGAGGCGGTTAATAACCGGGGTTCTGCCTCAGGTGTTACAATTATTGCCGTTTCTGGTTGCAGCCGGGATCTCCTTTTTTACCGGACCCTGGATTGCTGTTTTGGTCCTGATGCTAGCCATCGGAATCGAGATAATTATATTCAAAGATTTGATAATGAGTAAAATAAAAAGCATATCCGAATGAAGCCCCCGGTAATGATACATGTTGCCTGGGAACCAAGAACAGGTGTGTGGTCTGTCATTAAAAACCTGTTGCGCTGGCAGAAAAGTACCGGATTAGCGGGAACAGGTGTTTTTTTCTCTTCAGACCATGGATATATCGAATGGTTGAAGAATGAAATAGTTTACAATCAGATTGATGCGAAGGTTTTTTATCGTCAGGATTACAAATTGTCACGGCTGGTTGAGTTGTTTGATGGTACGCTTTCTGCTGAACTTGGAAACATAAGGGCAATGCATCAGGAGGGTAGTTTATATCTGCTTTTCCACGACGCCCATTTTTCTTCGGTTTTTCTTCCTTTGAAAAGTAAGATTGAGGCAACAACAATTGCCACGTTCCATGGCTGTCCGAACGGGTTACTCCTGCATCATCCTGTAAAGCAGAGGCTTCATCACTGGCTCGGCAGGAGATTGGTCAGATACGTTGATGGAATGGTCTCGGTTGATGGGTTTAGTGTCCCGGTAATTACTGAAAAGCTTCACCTGGCCCCTGATTCAATAGAAACGATTTGTAATGGGGTTCCTCCTTCCACATCCTCTTTAAAAAAGGTGGAACATGCTGATAACCAGATATTTAATGTTGGATTTATTGGTGCGCTGGATACCCGTAAGCAATGGCACCTTGCGGCAGAAGCCGTTCGGATTGCATGGGAAGCAGATCCGACTATCCGGTTTTTGCTTGCAGGCGATGGCCCTGAAAGAGAGAAAGCGGAACAATGGATTGCATCGAATACAACATTTGCAACCTATTTGGGAGAGGTGCGATCAGCAGCCGAAACGGTTATCCCGAAGTTAAACCTGCTCATCCTTACAAGCAAAAATGAAGGAATGCCGATGGTTATTCTTGAATCATTTGCGTGCGGGATTCCTGTTATCGCATCACGTGTTGGAGGTATTCCTGAAATTATCGTAAACGGTGAGAATGGCTTCCTGGTTGAAACGACCATGGAACCGGAAACCATTGCAGACATGGTGCTGAATATTGTTAATTCTCCGGAACTATATTCTGATTTGAAACAGAAAGCACTCGCAACATTTGAAAGCAAGTTTTCGATTGCATCATGCGGTCAGGCATATTTGAAACTGTTTCGGCAACTGGAAAGCAAAAAAACACGCAGGAATGCCGGGATATAATTTCGCACAACTCGGCGCACGGTACCGTTACCTCTATGCTGCGGTCCTGGAAGAAGCCGGGCTCCTCAACAGGCTATATACAGATTTCTGGATGCCGGCAAACCTTGAGTCGGACAAATTGCCATCAATTATTCGGAAAATTGCCGGCCGTAGAAGCAATATGATCAGTAATCGAAAGGTCGTTGCATTTTATAGATTTGGTTATCAGCTTTATCAGGCATTAAGCAAATCCAATGATGTTTTTTATCAGTCGAAAGTGCTGGCAGAATTTGGGGCACAATTCGCACAGCTTCAGCTGAAATCCATTGACAGATCTTCCGGGTACATTGGCATGTGTTCTGAATCACTGGAAGTTATCCGTGAGTTAAAAAAAAGCGGTTCTCAAACCACGCTAATTCAATATGATGCCTGTGATGATTCATCCATCTTAATTCCCGAAAACATGAAATGGCCTGACTGGAGCCCCGAAGGGAGTCAACGGTCACAGGAATATTATACCAGGGTATATCAGGAATGGGATGAAGCAGGCCGAATCATCGTCAACTCGGAATGGACCCGCGATCTGATTGGCAGACAAGGTGCGGATCCATCAAAAATTGTTGTTGTTCCGCTGATTTGCATCAATCATAGCCCCGTTTTTGAGAAAAAGATTATCAGGGATAAGCCGCTAAGGGTCTTGTTTGTTGGTTCTGTCGTTCTGCGCAAAGGTGCCCAATATCTCATAGAAGCTGCAAAAATGCTTGATCAGGATAAATTTGAATTCTTCATTCTCGGACAAAATTACCAGTCGCCGGAGGCATTCAAAGGAATTGGAAACAACGTTCACTTCATCGGACAAATTCCATTTCAGGAGGTTGAAAACTATTACATCACAAGCGATGTTCTTGTGTTCCCTTCACTTTCTGATGGTTTTGGCAGTGTTCAGGTAGAGGCAATGAGTTATGGCCTTCCAGTGATTGCCTCCTCTTCCTGTGCTCAGGTGGTGGAACACGGAAAATCAGGTTTCATATTACCACAAGGGGATTTCGCTTCAATTGCAGACTACCTGACCCTTATCGGGGAAGACCGTGAATTGTTGGCGGCTCTTTCCTTTGGAGCACTCACGCGTGCTGAGGAATTCGCTTTTCAACGTGTTTCAGGAACGTTCATCTCAAGTATACAAATGGCGAAAGGCTTATCCCATTCATGAAGGCATCTGAACTCCCGATCAGAGAGCAATTGATATTTCTTGACGGACTGAGAGGGTTGGCCGCCCTGTATGTGATGATCGGGCATTCACGATGGTTGCTGTGGGAAGGTTATACTGAAGGTTATCTGAAGCATCCTGACCAGTATCATCTTTTCGGAAAAATGTTGGTCTATTTTCTGTCACTATTCACTTTAGGTCATGAGGCAGTACTCTTTTTTTTCGTTCTATCGGGTTTGGTAATACATTTAAAGTACTCAATTAAGCTGAAAGCGGATACAGGTTATCGATTTGAGTTCCTTCAATACTTTATGAAAAGGGTAAAGCGGATTTATCCCCCCTTAATCTTCGCAATCATGATAACAACAATCCTTGATTTAACAGGAAGATATCTGGGTTTTTCTATCTATCACCAACTTACCCCGAACCATTCCATCAACGGGGTTGTATTCGACATAATGGACTTTAAAACACTGATGGGAAACCTTTTGCTGGTGCAAGATGCCATCACACCTGTTTGGGGTACAAACGGACCGCTCTGGTCATTAAAATATGAATGGTGGTTTTACATGATCTACCCGTTGCTTCTTTATTTAAACAAACGAGATATTAAATGGTCGCTTGTTGCAGTCACTGTGATTTTTATTGCCGGTTTTATCGCACCATCTTCAACCTGGACGATTCTTATTCAAATCAGCAACTATCTCTTCTCCTGGTGGATCGGATGCGTCATTGCTGACATCATCAGCAAAAGAATTCCAGTCAAAACCGGCCCGTTTTCGATCCTGATAATTTTATTCCCTGTTTTGATCATCTTCCGTAAATTGCTGTATAATCAGATTATTGAAGATACATTGTGGGCCTTTGCCTTTGGCGGGCTTGTTTTAGGTCTTTATACCGTACACAATTACTACACAGAGTTAAAGACACTCGCTAAATTCAAATGGCTGGGTGATTGTTCATATACACTCTATGTTACTCATTTCCCAATCCTGGTATTTATGAATGGCGCCATCCTGATAACAACGGGAAACGCGATGCCACGCCACTTTTACTTTGTATTTATTGGCATTATCCTTACAACAAGCTTTGCATGGGTAACCCATTTCTTCGTTGAAAAACCATTTATCAGCTCGCCTTCAATGAAAACACCCCGTCTGCATCCAAATGAAGCTTCTCGTTAATTGTTCCAATATCAGGGGCGGAGGGGCCAGCCAGGTAGCACTGGCTACTTTTCAGCACCTGCGAAAATACGCCGGGAATACTTATTACGTCTGTCTCTCTCCTGATTTCAAAGGTTACATTGATCCGGCTGCCTTCCCCGCCAACTTTGTGTTTCATTTCCTGCCGAAGCATATCGGAGTGCCGGCAAATTTTCTGAAAATGAGGAAAATTCTTTCGGGGCTCGAAAGAACCTTTGATCCTGACTTTTCATTCACCTTGTTTGGCCCCAGCTACTGGACTCCTGCATCACCCCACCTGATGGGATATGCCATTCCCCATTATGTGTACCCGGAATCTCCGTTTTTCAACACGTTGTCGTGGAAAGAAACGATCAGCTTGAAAGTGAAGCGATATCTTCAGCGGTATTTTTTGAGAAGAAATGCGAAATATTATGTTGCAGAGACGGAAGATGTAAGAAAGCGACTATCTGTTTTCCTGGGGGTATCTGTTCAGCGGATATTTATGGTCACTGCCGCGCTGCATCCTGTATATTCTGACAATGCGATTGTAAGGAAAAACCTTGTCCTTCAGCCAAGAACAGCGGGAGAGGTGCGGATGATCAGCATCTCAGGACTTGGAGCTCATAAAAACCTGCTCGTAATTAAACGCGTTATACCGTTGCTTCGGGAAAAATACAACATCAATCCGCGATTTATCCTGACAGTTCCCGATTCCATTTACCAGGAGAATTTTCCTACACCTGAGGAGCATATTATCAATGTCGGTCCTGTTTCCATTGAAAGTTGTCCTTCATTGTATGAGCAGGCCGACTTTATATTCCTGCCAACCCTGCTGGAGTGTTTTTCAGCACTCTACCTGGAAGGAATGTTCCTCGGGAAACCAATTTTGACCAGCAATCTTTCATTTGCCCATGCTATTTGTATGGATGCAGCCATCTACTTTGATCCACTGGATCCCGATGATATTGCTGAAAAAATTCATACCCTGGTAACGGATGAGCAGGTCAGAAACCGGATTATAGAATCGGGTTTCAGGCACATTCACGATTTTCCGACCAGCGAAGAACGGACACAGCAATATATGTCGATCATTCAGACAATCTTGGCGGAAAACCAACAAACATAATCCTAAAAATCTTAATTCAGACAATTAATGAGCGACCTTATCATATATAACACCCCTGATGGTAAAAGCTCTATTGCCCTGTATGCCAAAGGTGGCAGCGTGTGGCTTAATCAAACCCAAATAGCCGAACTTTTTGCCACCTCTAAGCAAAACATTGGGCAGCATGTATCAAGCATATTAAAAGAGAGCGAGTTAGATTTCGATTCAGTTGTAAAGAATTACTTTACAACTGCCGCCGATGGCAAAAACTATAACGTTACGTTTTATTCGCTCGAAATGATTATGGCTATTGGCTTTCGGGTTCGTGGCGTTCGTGGTACGCAATTTCGCCAATGGGCAAACCGTAACCTTACCGAGTATTTGCGCAAGGGCTTTATAATGGACGATGAGCGTTTGAAAAATCCCGATGGCCGTCCCGACTATTTCGATGAATTACTCAGCCGCATACGTGATATCCGTGCATCCGAGAAACGATTTTACCAAAAAGTGCGTGATTTATTTGCCCTTAGCAGTGATTATGATGCCACCGACAAGGCAACCCAAATGTTTTTTGCCGAAACCCAAAACAAATTGCTGTTTGCTGTAACAGGTAAAACCGCAGCCGAATTGATTGTTGGTCGTGCCGATGCTCAAAAAGAAAACATGGGCTTAACTTCGTGGAAGGCTGCCATTGTCCGCAAACAGGATATTATCACAGCCAAAAACTACTTAACTGAAGATGAAATTGATACATTGAACCGGCTTGTTGTTATTTTCCTCGAAACAGCCGAGCTTACTGTTAAAGAGCGTAAAGACCTTACCATGGCGTTTTGGAAAGAGAACGTTGACCGTTTGTTTATTTTTCAAAACAAAAAAATATTACAGGGAAGTGGAACAGTATCAAACGCCCAAATGGAAAGCCATGTAGAAAAAATCTACGAGCAATTCGACCAAAAACGAAAGGAGTACGAAGCATTGAACGCCGACCAAAACGACCTGGAGGAAATGAAGTCGATGGAACAAAAAATAAAGAAACGAAATGAACGAAGCTGAAACCAGAACCGAACTAATTGACCCAAAGCTAAAGGCTTGCGGTTGGGGCGTGGTGGAAAGCTCTAAAGTACTTCGTGAATACCGTTGTAGAAGGCGAAATAGAAGAAGGCAAACTTTATGAAGAAATGGGAAAATGCGACCTGTAAAATGTGTCTTTCCCAACATGCCGCCATCCGTTGAATTAATAATATCCACTTCATTTCTTATGAATAATTACAAGTCAAAAAGAGTTCTTATCACCGGAGGCCTGGGCTTCCTGGGTAGCAACCTGGCCGTCAGACTGGTCGAAGAAGGTGCTGTGGTAACGATCCTCGATTCACTCGATGATCGCTACGGAGGCAATATGGTGAACGTTGATTCCATAAAAACCCAGGTTAAAATAATCGTTGGAGATGTTTGTAACCGGAGTGTGCTGAAGCCACTGGTTGCTGAGGTTGAGATTATTTTTCACTTTGCTGCGCAGGTGAGTTACATAGACAGCCTGAAAATTCCGCTTGAGGACCTCGATAAAAATGCGTTGTCAACCTTGCTGATCCTGGAAATTTGCAGGGAGCTGAACCACAAGCCGGTGATCCTTTTTTCCAGTTCGCGCATGGTGCTTGGCTATGTTACCAATAAGAAGTTCCTGGAAACGGATTATCCCAAGCCATTGAGCCTCTACGGGGTGCATAAGCTGCTTTCTGAAAACTACCTTCACCTCTATTTCCGGGAGTATAAAATTCCGTTTGTCGTGATGAGGATTACCAATCCTTACGGGCCGCGGCAGCAGGTGAAGCATAGTAAGTATTCGCTGATTGGCTGGTTCATCAGAATGGCCATGAATGGTGAAACCATAAAGATTTTTGGCGAAGGGAGCCAATTGCGCGACTATGTCTATTCAGACGATCTCATCGAAGGGTTTTTCAGAATAGGCAGTTGTGACCAGGCGATCGGGAAGATTATCAACATAGGATCCGGGGAAGGGACTGCGTTCAGGGAAATGGTTTCAACCGTTTTGAAGGTTGTGAAGAATGGCAACATGGAGATGGTGCCCTGGCCCGCGAATTATGAAAATCTTGAAACAGGCGATGCGATCGCCGACATCAGCCTGATCAGGGACCTGACAGGGTTCTCACCCGCCGTTTCGCTGGAAGAAGGCACTTCTCTGACGTATGAATATTACAGGGAACACCTGAATGAGTATATTTAAGATCAGGGAAAGACGTTTATTCAGCAGCCTGTTATTATGAAGAATGCACTGGTCGTTTCATTAAATTTCAATCCGGGCCATTTTTCGCATCTGATTGCCAATTATAAGCTGTTTAAAGAGGCAGGTTTTCAACCAACTCTCTATGTCAACCCTGGTTTTCGTGCGCTGGATGCAGATCATCAGTACGACACGGTGACAACACCAAAGGAATTGGGCAGGCTCTCATCCATCGATGTTGCGGTATTCTGGTTCCCGAGTCTCAGGAATATTCCTGAGATCATCAGGCTTAAGGTTTTGTATAAAACATGGATCATCTATATCTATCATGAACCCTTCGATTCTATCCTAAACTACTACCGTTCAGGGTTCAGAATAAAAAAAATCCTGAAAATCTGCCTGATCAACCTGGTGAATATCCCGGTGATTCTGCTGTCGGACAGAATCGTATTGCCGTCAGCCAAGGCATTGAAGTTGTATCAGCGCAAGTACACCATGCTTAATCGGCAGTATTCCATGCTTCCCCTGCTTTTCGATGATGAAGCAGGTTCAGGGCCCCACAAGGATGATAAGAATTGCTTTTCATACATCGGAACCATCGCGGCTGATCATGCTTTTGATCAGTATGTAAGATTTGTTGATCATGCCGTGCGGCATGATTTATTTCCCGGGGTGCAGTTTATCGTTGCCACACGCAATGAAATTCCTCAAAGGGAGATGGAAATCCTGAAACCACATATCGTCGCCGGAAAAGTCAGCGTCAGTTCCGGTCGTTCAATGACAAACGAGGAGATCAATGTTTTCTACAAAAAAAGTCTGATTGTCTGGAATGCATATTACCGTTCGATGCAGAGTGGTGTATTGCCCAAAGCCTACATGTTCGGTGCATCTGTCATCATTTTATCGGGCAACGAAAATGAGTTTTTCGATAACCATCAAACAGGAGTTGCAATCAGCGACAACAGGAACATTGATGAGATCGCTCATGCAGCATCGGAAATATTGAACAACAAGGCAACTTTTATGCACAATTGCCAGGAGAAATTTCTCGCAACTTTTTATTATAAAAATAAAGTCAGCGATTTTATGAAGCTGATACCTCAAAATATCCAACCGAAATAAGGTACTAATGGAGCCTGTAAGTGTAGATTTAAATATTCCGTCCTATTATGAAGAACCTGACGGCAGAATATACAGGTTCAAAAGGAAGCTGACTTTTCGCAAGATCATCAGCATCATCAGGAAATCAATCAGAAACAAGCCAACCCCGACATTTCTGGAAATTGGATGTGGGTCAGGCTATTTCATTTCATTCCTTGAAGAGGCTTTCCCAGATGCAACACTCACCGGGATTGAATATGACCCAAGGTTGATCCCGGTTATTTCGGGAAAAATCCAAAATGCAAATATTATTAACGGGAATGCCGAGGATTTTGAACCTGGAGATGTGCAATTCGATGTTGTCGTCTCCCTTCAGGTAATCGAACATCTGCACCGGCCGGAGATGATGTTGAAAAAGGTACACAACCACCTTTTGCCGGGAGGAATCTTCATATTAACCACGCCCAACCTGAGCGGCCTCGGAGCCAGGTTCATGAAGGATAAGTGGACCGGATATCGTGAAGATCACGTGTCATTGAAAGGCTTTGACGATTGGGTTTTACTCCTGAAGGAAAATGGGTTTACCCCTGTTTACTGCGGCTCCACCTTTTTTTCCGGAATACCCCTCATGAATAAACTACCCCTTGGGATCGCAAACTGGATGCTTCTTTTTCTTTTCGGATCAATGAGTTGGAAGCATGGTGAATCATTCCTGGGGGTGTTTAAGAAAACTGTAAACCATTAACAAACTCAAGCTTCAACAGGCAGGTGTCAGACAAGAAGTTACCAACCGAAGGACAGATATGGATCGTTTCGGAGTATTTTCGCCCATGCGATAATGCCACAGGGCGCATCATGACAGTCATTGCAGACAGGATATCCGGTGAAAGGCAGGTAAGTGTAATTACAACATCACAGGGCACAGAGTCTGCCGCGGGAAATTCAGGAAGTCCCAAGGTTTTTCGAATTAAGGACAGCCGGTTAAACAAAGACAGCCTGGTGCAGCGTCCGTTTCGCATCATTCTTCTGAGTTTTCGGCTCTTCTTCGCGATGCTTCGTCTTGTTAAAAAAAATGACACGCTGGTAAGTGTAACCAACCCGACTGCACTCACATTTTTCATCCGGTTTGGCAAAATGATCAAAGGTTTTAAAGCTGTTCTGATCGTGCATGATGTGTTTCCTGAAAATATGGTTGCCACTGGTTTAATTACGCAGACAAATCCCTTATTCCAATTGATTCGCTTTGCGTTCAACAAATCGCTGGATCAATATGACGCGATTTTGGTCATTGGCCGTGACATGGAAATACTCATGAGACAGAAAATCCGTGATCAGCATAAAGTGCATTACATTCCTAATTTTGCAGAACCAGACAAAATCATACCTTCCGATAAAAAGAGTAATCCAATCATCAGGCAACTCGGACTTGAACATAAACTCGTCATGTTATTTACAGGAAACATAGGCAGGGCACAGAACATAGAGTTTTTATGCAACTTATTATTGTCAGTGAAAGATCTCCCCGATGTTCATTTCCTGTTTATTGGAGATGGGGCGATGAAAGAACAGTTTACACAATTTATAGATCAAAACAGGCTGGCCAACGCAACATTATTACCCGCAATGAGTCGTGAACAGGAGAATGTTTTCCTGAATGCCGGGGATATTGGGCTGGTTTCGCTAACCCCCGGATTAAAGGGAATGGGCGTTCCGAGCAAAACCTATTCCTATATGGCTGCAGCCAGGCCTATTCTTGCTTTTGTTGAGCCCGGATCAGAAATTGATTTAATGGTGACCGAACATAAGTCGGGATGGAGTGCAGATCCTGCGAACCTGGATCAGTGTACGCGGCTAATTTTTGCATTAAGGGACCAGCAGGATGAGATCCTGGAAAAAGGCAGGACAGCCAGGAAAATGTGTGAACACTACCATGCACCTGAGATCTATACGTCAAAATTGTTGGAAATCATTAATTCGCTTTAAGAATGAGCCAGGTTAAGATATGTGTTATCGGAGGTTCCGGGTTCCTTGGAACACGGCTGCTGAAATTACTTGACAGTCAGGGCATTCAGTTGCAAAATATCGACAAAAACCGTAGCGTTGAATTTCCGTCGGTTACTGCAATCCAGGATATCCGGGAGCCGTCAGGACTTGCCAGCGTCCTCTCTCCGGCCGATGTGGTCATTCACCTGGCTGCAGAGCACAAGGATGATGTCACGCCCAGTTCCTTGTACTATGATGTGAATGTCCAGGGAACAAGAAACATCCTTAACGCCATGGACCAGGCCGGAATTACCTCAATCATTTTCACCAGTACGGTCGCTGTGTATGGCCTCAACAGGGACAATCCTGATGAAACATTTAGTGTTGCCCCTTTCAACCATTATGGCAAAAGTAAGTACCAGGCAGAGGAGTTGATCAGAGAGTGGCAGCAGAAGGGAAGCGACCGGAGGGCAATAATTCTGCGACCATCTGTCATCTTTGGGGAGACAAACCGGGGGAACGTCTATAACTTACTTAGTCAGATGGCAAGCGGTCGTTTTATGATGATCGGGAGTGGAAATAATCAAAAATCGATGACTTACGTTGGCAATGTTGCTGCCTTCATCATGTTTATTTTTGCGAAAATGAAACCGGAATTTTTGGTTTATAATTACACGGATTTACCCAATATTTCCACCCGGGAACTCATCGACACGGTGAGGAAGGAACTTGATATAAAGATACTTCCGCTTAAAATTCCGTATTTTGCCGGTCTGTTGGCCGGTTATTGTTTTGACCTGATGGCATTGATCCTTCAAAGAAAACTCAATATCAGTTCTGTCAGAATAAGGAAATTTTGTGCGACCACCCGCTTTAATGCAGAAAAAGCACATGGAAGTGGGTTTGTGGTTCCCCATCCTTTATTACAAGCCTTGCGCGATACCATCCAGTTTGAATTTATTCATAAAAACTAATCAGTACGATATAAATTACCTTGTTCTCTTTTTATAATTCCGGATTCATGAACCTCCAGCATAACATCTTTGTAAGAAATTTTTTCAAACTTAAAGGAATATTACTATTTTTGTTCATATCCACCATCGTCATTGGAGGTTGGAAAATTGCACATCTGGATGATTATCTGTTTGTTGCACTTTCAGAGTTTTTTAAACATCTCATTTCGGTCGAAATTCATTTGTCTCAGTTCTTGCTTAACAATGTAATGGGCATACAATCAACCCTTGAAAACGATGTGATACAGATGCCAAACAAGGAAGCGTTGCTGATGAATCCCGGGTGCACCGGTTTAAAGCAGATTATTCAGCTTTTTCTGATCATGATGATATACCCTGGTCCGCTTGCAAAAAAAATCTGGTATATTCCTTTGGCCTCCTTTGTGTTACTGTTATCCAGTATATTCCACTTTGTATTGCTGGCAGTGCTCCTTAACGCTTATCCATTGCAGTTTGCATTTTTTCATGATCATTTGTCCCGATGGATTTATTTTACCATCTTTTTCCTGGCCTGGCTTGTTTGGGAAGATTATATTAACATCCCCGGCAGGAAAAAAATCAATGTCATTAAAAATTCTAAATGATGATCTACTATTTTACTGAATATACCCGATTAATTTTATGCTTTGGTCTCTCTCTCTTCATAACCTTTATCCTGTTGCCTTCCATCGTCGATATTTCAAAGGCAAAATCGTTGGTTGCTGTACCAAACAACAGAACTTCCCATAAAAACGAAATTCCTATTCTGGGCGGACTGGGGGTGTTCATTGGATTTATAATTTCGTGTCTTATTTTTTTAAGTTTCAGTACTTTCCCGAGATTCCAATATCTTTTTGCCGGTTTGATCATCATCTTCTTTGTTGGATTTAAAGACGATGTCATAGGGATTTCACCAATGAAAAAGTTTTGGGGACAGATGGTGGCGGCACTGATCATCATTGAATTCGGCCAGATTCGGATTACGGATCTGCATGGTTTTTTAGGATTCCACGAAATAGGTTATTCTGTCAGCCTTGTATTGACGCTCATCACTATTGTAGGGATTACAAACTGCTTTAACCTGATGGATGGGATCGACGGACTATCTTCAAGCCTTGGAATCCTGAGCGCTACCGCATTCGGATGGTGGTTTTTCAGGTTTGGCCAGTATGACTGGACAGTTTTATCTGCTGGTCTTACCGGGGCTCTTGTAGCGTTTTTCTATTTCAATGTATTCGGACGAAGGTACAAGATTTTCATGGGTGATACAGGTGCATTGCTGCTCGGGTACCTCATGTCGGTAATGGCTATCGAATTCAATGAGTTTAATGCCGGTTTTTCCGGCGATTTGGCCATAGAGTCAACACCGGCCATTGCAGTGGGTGTATTGATGATCCCTGTTTTCGATACAATCAGGGTGTTCTTGACGAGATTGCTTAAAGGAAATTCTCCATTCCGTGCTGATAAAACGCATATCCACCATTACCTGCTAACTCTGGGCTGCTCACATTTTACAGCCACAATTATATTGTTTCTGACCGGACTGGGTTTTGTATTTCTCAGCTTTTTGCTCTCTGACCTGAGTTCCCTCAACCTTTTGTTGATACTGCTGGGGATAGCATCCGTACTGAGTTTCATGACCATCTACCTGGCGAGAAGGAAACAAATCGCTCACCCGGTATCTTAGTCCCGTCCCCTTCTCTTTCAGGAGAACGGGTTCAGTGGATGAGGTTAATTAAAACCCAAGATTGATCCCAGTCAAAAAAGTATTGGTGTTGCCGTTCATTACTGCAGGCTGATAGCGCTCATCCCCCTGGCGGTTGGAATTCAAATACCGTACAAAGAAATACCCGTTACTCACAAATTCATACCTGGCAGAGACCTCTAAAGAGTGATTTTGCCAGGTAATGTTTTTTAGGAATGGAACCTCATCCACTGCATAACCGGCATCTGTCAGGTATGGTACATCATCGCCATGCTGGGCAATAGTGTAATTGGCGTTGAACAACACGCCCCTGAAAGGATGGAAAGAAACAGATAGAAAAATCTCCTGGGAATTCTCACGCAGATAGCTTCCAAGGATGTAATCATTGGAGGCAAAGGTCGTAGTTGCATTGTAGTGATCGTAAGTCATTGGCTGTGTTCGCGTGTATTCGGCAGTTAACGCGACGTTCTGTACCGGGAAATCACTTACATTAAAACCGGCTTTGAAACTGGTAAAATTATGTTTGTTGCTATCCATTACCCGTGAGGTCTTCCATTCATCTACAAAGAAAGATATAAAAAGGTGTAAATGCCTGATCTGCCTGCTTGAAAGGTTGAAAAAAAGCTGGGAATTTGAACCTGCATCGTTGCTATAATTGTTTTTGGTTGCATCCACGGAATTGAAAAACATAAAGGGGATGAGGTAAAGCGGGTTTACATTGATGTCGCTGTAAATGATTGAATTGCCAAATGACAGATTTAGTCCGCGCCAGGGGATGAATGTAAACATGTTGGCAGCAATGAACTTGTTGCGAAAGACCTGACGATACACATTGTTGCTGGTATAATATGACCGGCTGCTGTCCACAATATTGGAGTTGAGCCACCCGTGCATATAGTTAAAGTTGAACCATTTAACTGGATTCAGATGCAGTTGGATGTAAGGAAATGCGGGTGCTTTTCCTGATAAAATATTGGACCCGTGATAATTGTCTCCCCAGATCATCCGGTCATTGATGATTCCGATTGATCCCCAGCCTGCAGATGCGATCATCCCTCCGCGCATCTCACTGAAATCCACCGCGCCTTTATCTGAATATTTGTAAACAGCTCCCTGTTCCTGCGTGAACCAGGCGGGTTCTGCCATTGGCTCGCTCTCGTTGTTATCACGTAAGTTGGCATAAAACCCGAAGTTTTTCCCGATATAGCCGAACATGCTGCCACCCCACCACCGGTGATAGGCCGTTCCATTTTCATTGGTCAGCCATTGAACTCCCAGGATCGGGCGTACCGAGAAGGTGAACAGCGAATCCTTATAGTGAAAACCTGGCGGGTTGAGGGCTACCACCATGTCGGGTTGTTTTTTCAGGAGAAACGAGAGTTTGTAGTCGTACTCGTTTGCGAGGCGTGACGATTGACGCACGACGCCCGACGATGCTTCAAGCTGGTAATCCTGGAGGTAAAAAGCAAGTTCCTTTTGCTGACGTTTGTTGAGGCGATGAGTTGAATCAGCGGTTTCAGCATCGTGCAATTTCCCGGCAATGTATCTCCTTGAGTAGGGTTTAACCTCTGAATTCAGGGATATTAACCTCTCAGTTGCCAGTTCATCCAGAAACTCATAGATTCCGGTGTTGCTGACATCCTCATAAACCACCTGTGAAAAACCAGGCAGGGATATGAGTAGAAAAAGCAGAACGGGTATTATTTTCTTCATTGTGATAAACCGAGGACCAAAAATACCAAAATATCAGGTATGCCTGAAGGTACAGTCCATTAATTTCGTACTTTTGGATAGACTCAGTTGAACCGGATTTTACTCAGGGCATGAAAATTTCTGAGATTAAGAGTCTGTTTAAAATTCATGGTTGGTTGTATTTCGAATTTTAAACCTGTGCCGTAGGCACAAAATGTGGGTAGAAGTCGAATGTTTACACAGCCATTTCGTCCCGTACGGGACGAAATAATGCATTTATGCACGATTTTCTACCCATATAAAATCCCTAAAGGGATTATAAAGCATTTTCAAACAGTCTCTAAGCAAGTTGAGGAATTGATTTTAGGACACTTGGAAATCATCAAAACGAAGTGGAATGAAGTACATGGTAGCTGAACTTCTGTTTAAGGCAACTAAGGCCTGGTATGAGGATGGCAGGATTTGTATTTTTAAATAGTATACCGCCCTGCTTTGTAAAGTTCCAGATTCTCCGGCCTCGAAAACCAGCTTATGGTTTCCTTCAATCCAGACTCAAGGTCGTACGATGGTGACCAGCCAACCAGATTTTTTGCTTTTATATTTGCAGCCCAAAGTCGTTCAACCTCGCTCTTCTCAGGGCGCATCCGTTCTTCTGCACAGTTAATATGGATAGCCTTCCCCATCAGGGCGGCGATTTTATTGGCAAGATCCCCGACCGAAATCTCAAAATTACTTCCAAGATTGATCACCTCACCCAATGCCACGTCACTTTTAGAGGCATGAATAAACCCGCTTGCCGTATCTTTTACGAAATTCAGATCACGGGTGGGAGTTGTTGAACCGAGCGTAACATGACCTTTTCCATTCATCAGTTGTGTGATGATGGTGGGTATGATGGCACGGGCTGATTGCCTCGGACCGTATGTGTTAAAGGGACGCACCACGACCACAGGTGTTTTGAAAGACCTGAAAAAGGTCAGTGCAAGAAAATCGGCCGATGCCTTGGTTGCAGCATAGGGTGACTGCGGATTGATGGGATGTTCCTCAGTAATCGGAACAAATTGTGCGGTTCCGTAAACCTCAGAAGTAGAAGTGTGCACAATCCTGCTTACACCCAGTTCCCGTGCAGCCTGCAAAATGTTTAAGGTCCCTTTTACATTGGTATCTACATAAGTGTCGGGTGAATGGTATGAGTATGGTATCCCGATCAGGGCTGCAAGATGAAAAACCACGTCGCATCCTTTCATGGCTTCCCGCACACCGTTGGGATCGCGGATATCACCGGTGAAGATTTCAATGTTTTTCTTTTTATCCTCAGGGAGATAATCGATCCATCCCCAGCGGTTGAAAGAGTTATAGTGGACAAAGACCTTTACTTCACATCCTTGCTCAAGCAATTCTTCCGTAAGATGGCTTCCGATGAAACCTGCACCCCCTGTAACCAGGACTTTTTTATTTCTTATCTCCATATTTAAGCAATATCTCACAAAAATAGTGATTTCCGGCTTGTGTTTACATGGTGTTTCGCATGGTTTTTGAGCCCGTCTTACCAATTCATTTCCCGAATGAGAATCTGCCTTTATGATAAAAAGGGAAACCACTGAGGCACTGAGGCCACTAAGGAGCACTAAGAAAAATGGAAGATTTGATTCAACTCATTGGTAACGGAAGCATTTGGGAAACTACCAAAGACTTAGTGTTTCTTTGTGCTCTCAGTACCTGAGTGGTAAAAAGAAAACTCCATCGCTCGCTTGGGGTGGGGTTTCAAAAACAAACTTTATCCGCAGAATCAATAAAGTAGCACTAACTTTGCCGAAAATAACTGAAAAATGAGCAAGGTCGCTAAAATCATCCTGAAGCATGGCAAGGAGGTTGCCATCAAACGCTTTCACCCATGGATTTTCTCCGGGGCAATTGATCGGATTGAAGGAGCGCCGCGCGAAGGCGATATAGTTGAGATATCAAGTTCCCGGAAGGAATTCCTGGCATTGGGGCACTATCTGCCGGGATCGATCGCTGTTAAAATATTTTCCTTTACCGAAGTTGAAGTAGATGATGCCTTCTGGAAATCAAAGCTGAAAACAGCCCTGAAACTCAGGGAAAGGGCCGGACTTCTGGGAGGAAAAGTTTCCAGCGCCTATCGCCTGGTATTTTCGGAAGGTGATCTTTTACCCGGCCTCATCATCGACTATTACAATGGCGTGGCTGTTATCCAGGCCCATTCTGTCGGGATGTACAAGTTATTGCCTGTGTTTACCGAGGGGTTAAAGGAGTTGTATGGCAAAAAACTGGTCGCGGTTTATGACAAGAGCTCCGACACCATGGAAAAATCGAAACTCATCACCCGCAACTCCAAACTTTTCCTGAAAGCTGAAACGCCTGCCGATGGCCAGCCCATCAGTCCGCCCGTCCACCCGTCGTCCGTCCGTCCGCTTGACGATTCTTCAGCCCGTCCGCCTGTCCGCTTGTCCACAGATGTATTTCTCTTCGGCACCTCAGGCCCTGTAGAAATCCAGGAAACCGGCCATCGCTTTTTGGTTGATTTCATGCGGGGTCAGAAGACCGGCTTTTTTCTTGATCAGCGAGGGAACAGGATGTTTGCGCAGTTTTATGCCAAAGACAGAACTGTGCTGAATGCCTTCTGCTATTCGGGAGCATTTTCAGTGTATGCCTTGAAAGGGGGGGCAAAGATGGTTCACTCGATAGACAGTTCACGGCAGGCCATTGAATGGAATGACCAGAATGTTGTGCTGAATGGTTGTGACATTGACAGGCACCGGTCAGAAGTTGCCGATGTGAAGCGTTTTCTGGTCGATACAGGTGAAAAATATGACATGATCATCCTCGATCCACCTGCTTTTGCAAAAACCCATCATGTAACCAACAATGCGCTCCATGCATACATTCACATCAATGCAGAGGCGATGAAGCGGCTCAACCCGGGAGGGATTTTGTTTACATTTTCCTGTTCGCAGCCTATTTCACGGGAGATGTTTCGGTCAGCCATTCAATCGGCTGCCATTGAAACCGGGCGCCAGGTAAGGGTTTTGCATCAGCTTTCGCAAGGGCCTGATCATCCGGTGGATATCTGCCATCCGGAAGGAGAATACCTGAAAGGGTTGATACTAGCCGTGGAGTAAATCCCTTTTTTAAAGCGAATGCCCGCGAAGCGGCCCAATATCTTAACCAAGGGTGCAGCCCTTGGTATGCGTGCAGTGAAAACTACAGCCCTGAAGGGGCGTAATATCCCGGGTCAAATCGGGACGGACTTCAACTATTACTGAATCATGATCTTCCGCGATGTTGAAAAGTCTTTTCCGGTCATTTTTACCAGGTACAGTCCGGGTACCAGGCCGGAACAATCAAGTGTGATATTCTCGGAAGCAGTGTAAGTCGATGTCGTTTTAAGCCCGCCCCGGATATCGTAAACCTCTATTGTAAATGGCTCTGTTACCTTTTGTTCCAATGAAACATTAACCATGTTGTGTGCAGGGTTTGGATATAACGTCATACCAGGTTGATTGTTGATTTCATCCAACCCTATATGGCGGTCACCCTGGGCAAACCAGACACCCCATTTGGCATCCGAAATAAGAATATTTGCATTTGAAGCAGCAGGATGAACCTTGTCGGGTGACATGGCAATGCCGGCAATGACAGAAGCCCCGTTAGAGAGGGAAGTGAAAATGATCTGGTCGTCAAGTTTAGAATAATTCGGGTAGCTCAGTGTGTTTCCATTGTTGAAGACCTCAACGAAATCGCCTGTTTCGAGATTTGCTGCCAATACGCTGATCGTGTTGGTGTTGGCATCAACATAATCAAATGCGCAAACGGACGGCGAGTTCTTGGACAGTGAAGCATTTCCGATGCTGATTCCTTCAGGAATTCCGGAAACCAGTTTGAAAACATCTCCGTTTCCCCAGTCATTGGTGGCTTTATCCCAGACTTTCATGAAACTGATATCCCAGTAATCAACGTTCTGGCCGGAAGTCGAGCTGTTCATCTGGTTGTAGGCATCGTACATGATGAAATCACCGCTGTAGTCCCATTCCAGTGCATCGGCATAGAGAACATTGTTGGTTATTACACCCTGCTGCGTGGTGGGATTGTACAGGTGGGCTTTTACCCAAAGTTGTTTCTGATAGCTGTAAATGTAGATGGCAGAATCCTGGTATTCAGTAACTGCCGCGATCATCGATCCATCTTTGGAGATGGCTACATTCGACCAGATGGCTTCGGATTGAATGATGGATTCCTGGGGTTGGCTTCCAAGGGTCATGGCGTGCATCATCTTGTCTGAACCAATGAATACAGCCAGACTGCCATCGTCAATAATGCTGGGTTTGTTAACCAGGGTAGTCTGGCTCATTGCAACAAAATTTGATCCCACGGTCGATGAGAGGTAAAGTGTATTTGGATCTGCTGCATAAGTATTGTAGGCAAGGATATAGTCCTGGCCAGGGTTAACCGGCAACTGGTTCTGGTAATTTCCTCCGGAACCGTCAGAGATGCCAACCTCATCAAAGGCAGTTTTGGCTGCATTTACTTCTGCGGAACCATCGCCATAAAGATCTTTGGCAGATTGGATCACAGCCAGCCGGCAATCGATAAACTGCGACGAACGGGTGAGATATTGAAACAACGCTTTGAAAAATGTTTTTTCCCCCTTATCGATTCCGACAGCAGTTGAATACTTATAGAAGGCATAGTTGATGATCCCGCTGTTGATGTGAACCCCGCCATTGTCCTGGCTTCCGTTATACATTTCGTTAACATGGGCGGGTTGATAGCCTGGATCGTTAAAACTCGATCCGCCATTGTGGGGGTTTGACATATCCCGTAAACATCCGTTAGGGAAGGAGCCGGGTTTCACAACATCCTCACCGATTTTCCAGTTAAGTCTCTCCACCACTGCTCCGGCAATATCCGAAAAGGCTTCGTTCATTGCGCCTGACTGGTTCTGGTATTCAAGATTGGCGGAGGCTTCATCATACGCATGGCCAAGTTCATGTGCACTCACATCCAGGGCACCTCCCAGCGGTTTAAACTGGGTATCTCCATTGCCATAAACGATGCAAACGCCGTTCCAGTAGGCATTGTCCATACCGCTGCCATTGCTTTCGGTGGCATTAATCACGCTGAGTATCGAGCCTCCCTGGTTGTTCCATGAGTTTTTCCCGTGTGTAGTCCTGAAATATTCATAGGTCACCCCGGCATTGTACTGGGCAGAGATAACCTTTGGTCCCCACACATTGTTGGTGGTTGAGGCAACCCCGGGATTGAAACCCTGGGATGAAGGGCAGGTGTAATTTGCATCGTAACAACGCATGGTGCCTTCCTGGTTCTGTGGGTTGTACATGGTTTTCGACACATCCACCATCAGGTAGGTGCCGTTCTGAAGATAGGCATGGATGGTCCGGTTAACGCCGTTGAGGTCGGAACCCGATGCAGTTACATCCCCGTCTGAGTGTGTGTTGTTGTAAAAATGAATGACTGAACCGGATTTGGCATCAACAAAGTACTCCCACCGTTCCCTGAAATTCGGCCTGATGGTAACGTGCCATGCCAGGAACTGCTGTCTGGGGTTGCGGTCTTTCGGATAAATGACCAGCTCACTTTTTGGCATGCTGTAATTCAGCATTGCCTTTTGATTCTCATCCAGATCGTGGTAGTTTGTCCGTTTCGACACATCCATGATGGTAATCAGTTGTGCCTGGGAGGAAGCCACAGATGGGTTGACATCTGTTCCTGAAAATGTCGGGTACGGATTGCCGTTGAACAGGTTGATCTGATCATCAGAGGCATGAAGGTATGCCTCCCCGCCATAAACCGGAATGCCTTGGTAAATCTGCTCCAGTTTAACATGAATGATTCCCAGTTCATCGGTCTGGGTACTTTTAATCCTGAATTCTTCCCGGGCATCCCTGATCTTCAGATCTGTCTGAATGGCTTGAAGATACTCATAACAGGCTGCTTCCATACTGGCCGTTGATTTCAGTGCAGTGTTTGCCGGATTTGGAAGTGTTCCGCTTAAAAAAATCACCTGCCCCTGGTGGTTATATTTTTTTTCGCCAAATGTGTTTTTGTTCACTGAAAATGAGGGCAATGGATGGCTTACAGGATGAAATGCTGATGCCTGTGAAATGCGGGCCGATTTTGCAACCGAATGACCGGGAAGTGGCTGAACCTGCTGTGGCATAAAACCGGCAGATTTTAAAGATTTCGACTTGACAGCAAAAGGGTTGACTTGTCCCATGGAGGAAAAAGCCATTGCTGTGATCAGGAAAGATGTGCTAAAAACGTGTATAAGGTTCTTCATTGCTGGTTTGAATAAGGATTAAAATACTGTTAACAGGTAATCGTAAAATGCACTGATTCCATCAGGCAGAGTTACCCCGGTTTCTCCCCACTTGACTTCGTTCGAGCGCGGTGGTTCTTTCAGGATCAGGTAATAGGACATATTTCCGGGATGGTTGAACTTTAATGTGCCGATTTTCACCTCATCTGCTTTGTTGAAAATCTCTTTGGACTTGCTTTTCTTCAATTTTGCAAGCTCTTTCCACTCTCCGTTTAGCCCTTTACTCAGGAAAAGCTGGCCATTGTCGAGTAGAACATACTCCTTCAGCATGCCGGTAACTCCGCCGCTGCTGCCAACCACAAGTTGGCGCTCTTTGTAATTCTTGGGAGTGAAATGTGTTGATTTACATGAAATAAGAAAGGGTAAAAAACACAAGGTGGCAAAAAAAAGTTTCCTCACGGTATCTTTGGTATAAAACAGCACGAAGGTAAGCCAATAAATAATTTAGACCAAATAAATTGCAAAAATATATATCAGATTGTAGCTGTTTTTGCATCTGTTTCCAATTGAGGATATCAGATGAGGATAGAATACGACTATTTACCTTCAGGCAAAAACATCTGTTACGAACAGAATGTGATGTCAATCAGTTGGTTGTTGAACGGGTAATGTGTTTAAAATATCTTTGAGCAATTGATTGAAATGCATCTCGTTTTTTGACTTCGGCGAATAACCCAGTACAACCACAACCAGATCCTGCGAAGGAATGATGAAAATGCGCTGCCCGTCATGGCCATTGCATGAATACATGTCGACAGGAGCCGATGATAAATATTTTCCCTTGTTCAGCCAAAAAGAAGAACCATAATGACCATGGCTTTTGCTGGCAGGGCTGGTTGTATGCCGGACCCACCCTTCCGGCAGAATTCGTTCACCATTGAAGATGCCATCCTGAAGGTATAACATGCCAAACCGGGCATAATCACGAGCCGTGGCATACAGGTATGAAGACCCGACAAGGTTGCCGGTCGGATCGGTGTCGAACGCAGCATCAGGCATCCCGATTTTATTGAACAACCTGGAATATGGATAGGCATAATATTCACTGTCCGATTGAAATTTCATTCGCATGAGGTAGTTGACAATATTTGTTGACCCCGATGAATAATACCAAATGGTACCCACCGGAGATTCCAGCGGCTGGTTTATTGCAAAACCCGCGTAGTCCTTGTTGTTATAGAGCATCAGGGTCACGTCGGAACGGTTACCGTATTCTTCGTTCCACCTCAGTCCGCTCTGCATCTGCATCAGGTCGTTGATGGTGATTTTGTTGCGGGCATCGTTTTGCCATTGTGGAATTCCTGTTGTCGTGTAAATGTTTAACAAGCCTTCTTTCACCATGATCCCTGCAATCGCATTGGTAAAACTTTTGGCCATCGACCAGCTCAGAAATCTCGTTTTGGCATTGAAACCCTTTCTGTAACACTCTGCAACCGGAATCCCTTTGTGAACCACGAGAAATGCAAACGCATTGCCATGATAAGTGCGGTAAACCATTAACTTGTCTGAAATTTCAGCCAGGGCTCGTTTGTTAATCCCGGTTTTTACCTCGGGTATTACATTGCCAAGCGGCCAATGCATGGTATCCTGGTTATAATCAGCCTTTGGGATAGAATGTGGATGCTTTTGCCTCCATTCGCTTTCGGTCACTCCTCTTAACAGCGTACATCCGTAATCCGGCCGGAAAACTGCGGTCGATTCACCCCAGAGAAAATGGCTGGTAACACTTTTATCGCGGTAATTAATGTCGTTTGTTACATAACGGATAAATGAAAAATCAAGGTCAACTGATTCAACCTCGCCTGGATTTCTGTTGGAGATAAAAACCGCTGAACACAGATATTTCGCAGAATAACCTGTGATGATGGGAAGCAATGAATTTAAGTAGAATCCGGCAAAAGCAATACAAGCCAGAAAAACAGAGGATGTTGCAAAAAGTATTCGCTTTTTCATGAACCATGCTTGAAAGGCAAGCGAAATTACAAAATTACAAGCTATTCTTCTGAGCAAAAATACTATCTGCTAATTTGACAGTTTCCTGCTATTCCTGTAACTTCCTGAACCACATATACCAGGTTACACTGTATAGACCAGGGCTGTTGCTCTTTGAAGTCTTATCAGCATCAGCCGAAGTTTTAGGGCTGGGCAGCATGACATCATCCCCTGGATTCCAATTGGCAGGTATGAGAACGTTGTTTTTTTCTGCAGTCTGCATGGCGATGAGGGTTCGTTTGATTTCATCCAGGTTCCGGCCAACATTCATCGGATAAAAAAAGATTCCATCGATCTTGTCTTCGGGGGAAATGATAAAAACACCTCGCACATCCTTGGTTGTACTGGAATAGGAATGGATCATCCCGTATTTTTTTGAAATCTCCAGGCTTTTATCTGAAATGAGAGGAAATTTGATTTTAACCGGTTCCCGGTTCTTATATCTGATGGTTTCCAATGATTTTACCCATTCGATGTGACTTGAAACCGCGTCTGTTGAAATGACCATCAGCCTGGTGTTCAGTTTGTCAAAGTCCTCCTGCATTGCAGCAATTTCAAGTATCTCCGTGCTGCACACTGCGGTGAAATCTGCAGGATGGCTGAAAAGAATTGTCCACCTGGAATTATTGTTATCAGGAAAAGTGATGGTTCCATGTGTTGATTCAGCAGTGAATTTAGGGGCAGTTTCGCCGATAAGCGGGATCCGTAAATTTGTTACATCCTGCGCCAGTACCAGGTTTCCAAGGAGACCTGAAAAAAGAACAAAAAGCATTATCTGTTTCATGATAAATCTAATTTAGAATAAATACAAACAAAGATAATGCAAAAACCTGACATTGATGCCAGAATTAGAAAAAAATAAAATAGGAGAATCTAAATCCGATTCCGGAAAAAGAATGAACGCAGGAATAGTTGTGTGAAAAGTCAGATTTGCTTCTCACTTTTATCTGCAGGAGGTGTTTTATCCGAGGACTTTTTAAACTCTTCTTCCATTCCGTCCATGCCATCTTTGAAACTTTTCACCCCTTTTCCCAGGCCTTTCATAAGTTCGGGAATTTTCTTTCCGCCAAAAAGAAGCAGGACAACTAAAGCGATAAGCACTAACTCAGTGGTACCAAGTCCGAAAATCAACAATATGCTTAATGTCATGGTGTCGGGTTTTAATTAATTGTAATGCAAAGATACAAATGTTAAGGCAATTTTAGCCGGGCGTTAAAAAATAGACAAGAATCGCCATAGCTGAGAAAACGGTAGCCATTGTCAAGGGCGTGTTTATAAACGCGTTGCCAGTCATCTCCAATCATCGCGGCAACCAACAGCAGCAGGGTGCTTTTTGGAAAATGGAAGTTTGTAATCAACCCCGAAATAATCCTGTATTGGTACCCGGGAACAATCATGAGTTGGGTCTCCCCCGAAAATTCATCCAATTTTCGTTCGTCGAGGTAGTTGATAATGGCTTGAAGAGATTGCCTGACAGAGATCATCCTCTCCGTATTTTGCTGGTACGGGATCCATTGGGATACCACAGGGTGGTTGCCTGAATGATCCAGGATCAGACTTACGCCAAGCCAGTAAAGGCTTTCCAGAGTTCGGGCAGAGGTGGTGCCAACTGCGATAACCGGCCGGTTCAGGTTTGACAGCAGTTGATGGATAGTGTTTCTTGAAATCACAATTTTTTCTTGATGCATCAGATGGTCCCTGATTTGTTCGGCCACCACAGAACGGAAAGTCCCCATACCGACATGCAGGGTGACATTTTCGGTTTCAATGCCTTTCGAACGGAGTTGTGAGATGAGGGAGTGGGTAAAGTGTAAACCCGCTGTAGGTGCAGCAACAGAGCCTTCATTCCTGGCATAAACGGTTTGATACCGGTCGTTGTCGGAAGTGACTGGCTGCCGGTTAATATAAGGAGGCAAAGGGATTTTTCCCATCAATTCAAGGATTTCAGAAAATGTTTTCTCAGGGGGAGACCACTTAAATGAAATTTCAAACGTCCCGTCCTGGCAATCGGTCTTGAGATCGGCAAACATCTGGTGGGTCACACCATGTGTATTGCATTCTGTCGTGAGCGTTTCCGATTTCCATCGTTTCATGTTGCCGACAAGGCATTTCCAGGTTGAAGAGGATTTCTGATGAAAAGCTTGCTGGATTTCGGCAGTTGGAAACATGGGCTCGAGGCAGAAAATTTCAATCCGGCCCCCTGTTGGTTTACTGAATATCAGCCTCGCACGGATAACGCGGGTGTTGTTGAAGACCAGCAGACAATTCTTCGGAAGGTGCTGATCTATCCCGGAAAATCTGTCATCTGCAATACAACCATCCTTGTAAACCAGGAGTTTAGACGAATCGCGTGTTTCAAGAGGAAACTGTGCAATCCGCTCAGCAGGCAGCAGATAATCGAAATCTTCAATTCGGATGTTTCCGGGGTCACGCATCAGCCTTTTTTCCTGCAAAGGTCGGAAAAAAACAAGATTGTAAGTGGCACAACTTTCTGATTTTTCTGGATTGCATTGGTTAACCAGGGGTATCTCCAGGGGCAATTGTCTCTGCAAAAACCGGTCCCGGAGGGACCAAATATGGGTAGGTCAGAGGTGATGGTGAAGGATTTCGTGCCTATGGCACAAGAATGTTTGATCACCAAATACAACCAATTAGTATAATAGCGATTAATAAGCAAGAGCAATTAGAAATACAGTTAAAGCCCAGTTGAAAATTTTAACAGGCCCTCATCAGTGCTTGTCAGAATTGAAGAAATTTGGTTTGTAGGTGAGCATGATATAGGCAAATTGAGCCCAGGTGCTTGTATTCGGAGCCAGTTTATTCAGTTTTTCCATGGTAGTTGTGGGCAGATAAAAGCAGTAAGCGGCGTTAATTTCAAAGTTTGGATAGGGT
The DNA here is from genome assembly GCA_964355945.1 of uncultured Draconibacterium sp. Classification (GTDB taxonomy): domain Bacteria; phylum Bacteroidota; class Bacteroidia; order Bacteroidales; family FEN-979; genus CAIVAT01. Next base: position 12,619 of record CAYHGE010000006.1, on the reverse strand, counting down.
TTGTATAACACCATTAAGTCAAGTTCAGATCCCAGGTTCTTGTCAACTTTTTCAAATGTGGAGGTACTGGTTTTAATTGGCAGATAACCCTTTGCCAATCCAAACATGCGGTAGGTTGCCTCGAGGGAGGTTTTACTGCTCAACGCCAGTGTTGCCCGGGCATACAAATCGGTGAGACCGGAACTGTTTCCACCAACGACATGTCTTGTAAAGAGGTCCATATAGCCATAGAACCCATGACTGGTACCGTATAATGTTGAAAAAGAGGTTGACTTTGTTTTTATACCTTTTGTATCAGAGTAATCATTGCCGCTTATCCACTCATAACCAGCCAAAAGTGTCAGGGGTTTTACAATTTTATAGGATGCATAACCCCCGAACATCCCTGCACTAAGCGTTCTTCCATCACTGAAATGCCCGGTCTGATAATACCCTGCGCCAAATACTTTCAGGTTTTTCCATATAAATGTTGTGGTTCCCCCAATTGTGAGCCTGCCATACAATTGTGTTGAATCGGTATTGGTGGTCCCGTTTTTAATCACGGTGGTCCCGATCGTATCGTGATTGGCGTTTGTAACAAAAAGGGTATCATACCTGTCTTTGCCCGGTTGTTGAAAAATATCTGTTACCGCCAGTATGCTAAAAATCAGATTCTCCTTCAAAAACTTTTTCTGTTGATACAGGTATCCCATGTATTTGTAATTTTTCAGCTGATAGGTCGAAAGGAATGCGTTAGCCGGAGCCGTGTTGTTAATTGCAAATCCGAAATCACCTCTGTAGCTTATTTTCGAGGATTCCCACTGGGCCAGCACAACATCATGTGATGCGCCTCTTGCCGCCCAGTTTGAGTTTCCAAACAGCCGTGCATCATCGTAGATTAATTCCGTCCGCCCTATTTTAAACGCAAATACCGGTGTGAAGTTATATTTAAACCAACCTTCGTGAATGTTTATGGTGTTGCGTGTTATCGTATCAGAGGCATAGTTGTTTTCTCCAAAAACATAAGCATGCTGGAACGAAAATTTTGCCTGGAATTTGTCATTTTTATAATCAAACAGAATCCTGTTCCTGCCAAGAATATCAACGTACGGGGATTGTTTGGAACTTCTTAATTGACCATAACCGTCGCGATACTCCAACCGAGGCCTGAACTCCCCGGAAATATTAAATTGTGCTTCTAGATCTGCGGACAACAGCATGATAAAACATGCTGTGATCATAAAGGAAGTCATCGTTTTTTTCATATACAGATAGTTTTGGGATACTTGAATCAGCTTGCAAAAGTACCAAAAGGATACTAATATGGAAAGGATTCCAATATGTTTTTAGTGTCAAATATTAGGTAATTTTGCAGGAAATCCCGAGTTATGAATATCAAGCAACACATTCCAAATACCCTGACCGTTTTTAACCTGTTGTGCGGGTTGATTTCGCTTACGCTTACCTTCCAGGGAAATTATCCTTATGCATCACTTTTCATTTTTGCCGCCGCTGTTTTTGATTTTCTTGATGGCAATGCGGCCCGAATGCTTCATGCATATTCGGAATTGGGGAAGCAGCTCGATTCACTGGCCGATCTGGTTTCATTCGGCGTAGCCCCGGGTTTGATGATATTTCAAATGGTATCAGCTCATTGTGCCGGAAGTTGTAATACACTTGAAAAGCTTCATATTGCCCCATATTTTGCATTGATAATTCCTGTATGTTCTGCACTGCGCCTGGCCAAATTCAATATTGATCTCAGGCAGGAGGTTAATTTCATTGGCATCCCAACACCCGCCAACGCGATTTTCTTTGCCTCTATTCCGCTTGTGTTATATGTTCAGCCCGGTATGTTCAGCCTGGTTCATCTTGATTTTTTGGTGACCCTGTTTTCAAATACACGAATTCTTACCATTCTGGCGGTTTTCTTTTCCTACCTTCTGATATCGGAGTTTAAAATATTCTCGATGAAGTTTAAAAGCCTGGCATGGCAGGGAAATCAGCTGCGGTATGTTTTTCTGATCTCCTCACTTGCACTTTTTGTGCTGTTTTTCCTGAGTGCCATTCCGATGATCATTATTCTGTATATCCTGTTGTCGATATTTTTTCAAAGTTATATCGTGGAATAGCCGGAAATTGTTCTTCCCTTAGCGCAGTTCAAACTTTTGTCCGAGGTAAACCTTACGCACATGCGGATCATCTGCGAGTTGCTGCCCTGTGCCGGCCATCAGGATCGATCCCTCAAATAATAGATATGCCCTGTCGGTGATGGAGAGGGTTTCATGCACATTGTGATCGGTAATCAGCACACCGATATTTTTCTCCTTCAGCTTTGTAACTATCTGCTGGATATCCTCGACCGCAATAGGGTCTATCCCGGCAAACGGTTCATCAAGTAAGACAAACTTCGGGTCAACGGCAAGTGAACGGGCAATCTCGCATCTCCGGCGTTCACCACCTGACAAGGTGATTCCCAGGCTTTTACGTACGTGTTGCAGCCCGAATTCATCCAGTAATTTTTCAAGCCGTTCCCTTTGAAGGTCCTTTGTCAGTCCTGTGAATTCAAGAATCGACTTAAGATTATCTTCAACGCTGAGTTTACGAAAAATGGATGCCTCCTGCGGCAGGTAACTGATGCCCCGCTGCGCCCTTTTGTACATGGGCTCTTTGGTAATGTTGATGTCATCCAGGAATACTGATCCCGACAAGGGCTTGATAAGTCCGACAATGATATAAAAGGAGGTTGTTTTTCCTGCCCCGTTCGGACCAAGTAATCCAACGATCTCGCCCTGGTTAAGTTCGATGGAAACTTCATTTACAACAGTACGTTTCCTGTATTTTTTAACTATTTTCTCTGTCCTGAGAATCATGCAATGAGTTTTAGAGAGGCGGTTGATCTTTCCAGTTGGCAAAATTAGAAAGAAAAGAATAGCGAAACGAATATTCCAAACCGGGAAACATCGCTGTTGCCCTGATCCTGAAGGTGACTCATCCGCCAAACCGCATCGATCCTGACAATTTTAAATATATTCTCGATTCCTGCGCCGGTTTCCCAGTATGGTTTCTGTGCAAAGGAACGCATGTTATCCGGGAATACCGAATATCTTGCGTTTTCATTGGTGAGGGTGCCGTAAACAACCTGAATATGAGCGACTTCACGCCATTTAAGTTTTCGGAGTAAAGGAATTCTATTGAACAATAGTCCATTAAAATGATGGCTGTAACTTGCACTGATCCAGGTATCACTGGCGAATTCATAATAATTCATCAGGTTCGAGGAATAGTCGTCATAAAAAAAAGTCTGATTCCCGTCATGGATACGCAGCAGCGGGTAGGGCAGGGTTCCCCATATTTTTCCGGCTTCCACCAGGTACTTGGACCATCCGATGGTGGCAAAATGAAACCATTGAGAAACATTCAAAACCAGCTTGTGGTATTCAAAGTCGCTTTTAAATGCATTTGGCATCCCATACGTATAACTCAACTGGACAATCGGATAGACTGAACTGATTGTCACCCTGGCAAACTCCGCTGCGAGGAAGCGTTCATGAAATGAAACCCGGGTGTCGACCTGTATTTCCGAAGTGTAAATTGAATTCATGAACTGAGGATCCTTTCTGGTATCCGGAAAAACGATGAATTCGGTTGACCCCAGCGGAAACAGTTCCCGGTGAATCAGGTGGATTCTGTTAATCAGGCCAAGATACCATTCATGTTCATAGGCCATACGATACTCCCGCACCATGGTCAGTTTGTTGTTGGGCCCCTTGTGGAAAAGAGAAGAAAGAAGGTTGTCGGTTGAGAATGCGGTCGGACTAAGTCCCAGTTGTTCAATGTCATATTTGTAACTGGCTGTCAGATCCCTGCGTGGGGCTTTACTAAACATGTAAATAAGGTCACCGCCATATTTAAAGGTTTGATCATACGTTCCGTAAGCAACATAGCCGCCGATCTGGATGGTTTTGCTGAAACTGTTGGCAGTTCTCATGCCGAACCGGAAACGGGCGCCCTCCGTGCCGTTGTAGCTGAAAAGTTTAGAGTATGGGCCCAATTCAACCTTGCCCCAGCTCAGGTATCCCGTGAAAATTCCATAGATAATATCTGTGTAGGTCCTGAAAACCGGCATCGATTTTACAGAATCAACCATGGTGTATATGCCTTGTTCCTTTGAATTTAGTTTTTCAGGCCTGCTTTGTTCCCAGTATTCCCGGGGCTTAGCCGTCGCTTCCGGATCGATGAACACATCATTTGAAACACGAAAGAACTTTTTATTCTCCGGAATGTCAAATTGAAAATTTCGATAGATGGAAGTCCGGTGTCCATAAAAGCCAAGCGTTTTTTTTGAATTATCGAGGATGTTGAAGTCAGCATTCAAATCATCTCTGGTCATCATCCAGAAAAGATTGTCGGTCCATTCAAACTCCTGCTCTACCTCCAGATCGTTGATGAAGTTCACATTTGCATCATCGGCAATGCGCATGTCGAACTTCTTCACTGCAAAAGAGGTGTCGTTGATCCAAAGATTTCCGGAAAAGGCGAGCTCCTGCTTTCGCCGCGGTTTGAACATAATATGATAGCACCATTTCCCTGATAAAAAAGTGCTGTCCACAAGATAGAATTTGTAATAATCAATTGAAAAATCGGCCACAGGGCTTACAAAGTTCTTCTCAAAAAGGGGGATGAAATTTTTATAGATATCGACTTGTTCCGACAAATGGCCAAAAAACTGCGAGACACTTGTATTTTCCAGACCTGAGATCAGCGATGCTGTGATAATCTCTTTTTTTGCTTTGGGTGATTTCCTGAAATAGATGTCCGACATGGTTTCCGTGATAAAAACCGGCAGGTAGGATTTTCCGTTCAGGGTGGAGGTGTCGATATAATTCCACACAAAGTCAAACTGTTTCAGTAGTTTTCTGTTTTTGAATTTTTCGCTGATGTTGTTTGCATCAAGTTGAATTTTGGTATAAGCTTCATATTGATAAGTGCTGAAAGTCTGCAGGGTGTTTTTTTCTTTGTTCTGTATGACTTTTCTGATCAGTACCTCGGCCGGATTCCCCTTGTATTTAATGGTAACTTCAGGCAGGTTTAGGTTTTGAGGCAGCAGCCCGAAATCTATCGTTTGAAACTGGTTTCGTTGAATTGCTTTTGTGATTGGTGCATATCCGATCAGAAAAGCCCTGATGGAATCGGCAGCCTGTTTGAATTCAAGGTCAAAATTTCCATTGAAATCAGTCAGTGTGCCAATGGTGGTTCCGGGAATAATGACATTGACAAACGGGATGGCCTCCATTGTTGCACTGTCATGCACGGAGCCCATGATTTTTGTAACCTGCGACAAAGCAGTATTTGGAAAAAGAATCCAGCAGAAACAAAGGAATACCAGCCGATTCATGTTATAAAATTCCTTCGCGCAGGATGTCGTGAAGGTGAATAACACCCTGATATTTATTTTTATCGGTGACGAGAAGTTGTGTAATGTTGTTCTCCCGCATGATGGTCAGGGCATTTACAGCCAGTGTGTCAGCACTGATGGTGCGTGGTTTTCTTGACATGATATCGGCTGCACACAGCTTAGTTATGTCACTGTTTTTTTCAAGCATCCTGCGAAGGTCACCATCGGTAATGATCCCGATCAGGGTGTTGCCTTTAAGCACGGCTGTAGCACCCAGTCGTTTGGAGGAAATCTCAATGATGACCTTCCTGATATCATCGTCATGTTTCACCATCGGAGCCATATTTCCTGAGTAAAGGTCGCTGACTTTCATATAAAGCTGTTTGCCGATGGCTCCACCAGGATGCAGCCTGGCAAAGTCACCGGAAGTGAAGCCACGTGCTTCGAGTAAACAAACAGCAAGGGCGTCGCCCATCACCAATTGTGCAGTCGTGCTTGATGTTGGGGCCAGATTATGAGGGCATGCCTCTTTCTCTACAGTTGTGTTGATGACAAAGTTTGCCTGTTTTGCCAGAAATGAATTGGTATTCCCAACCATGGCGATCAGGGAGCTGCCGTATTCTTTAAGCAATGGAACCAGGATTTTGATTTCAGGGGTCTCACCGCTGTTGGAGATACAAATTACAATATCCTCCTTCTGAATCGTCCCGAGGTCGCCATGGATCGCATCTGCCGCATGTAAAAAACTGGAAGGTGTCCCGGTAGAATTAAACGTCGCAACTATTTTCTGCCCGATAATGGCACTTTTACCGATTCCTGTAACAATTACCCGCCCTTTTGAATGAAGAATCAGGTCTAAACAATTAAAAAAACCAGCATCAACAGATTTTACTAAATTTGTGATGGCGGCTGCCTCGTCTGTTATTATGCTGATTGCCAGCGTTTTTAATGTTTTATTGTTTTTCAGCACACAATTTATTTTATAAATGTTTGTTTATTTCCAATCGTTTATACCTACATTTGTATATAGGTGCATAAAAAGTCACAGACCAGCTTGCCCTGAACAAAAGTACTAAAATTAATCCAAGTCAAAAAATGGCGGCCAAAAAGGACGAGCATCAGTTGTTTGAAGTGTTGAAGAAAGTGTTTGGCTATGATAGCTTTAAGGGCAATCAGGAGGCTATTATCAGAAGTGTTCTTGCGAATAATGACACATTTGTGATCATGCCAACCGGAGGTGGCAAGTCATTATGTTACCAGCTTCCGGCCATGATGAAACCGGGCACTGCCATCATTGTTTCTCCGTTGATTGCCCTGATGAAAAATCAGGTTGATTCGATCAGGAGCTTCGGTACTGAGAATAATGTTGCTCATTTTATGAACTCCTCGCTCACAAAACAGGAGATCACCCAGGTTAAACAGGATATTGTCGATGGCAAAACCAAGTTGCTGTATGTGGCGCCTGAAACCATCACCAAGGAGGAAAATATCGAATTTCTTCAGAACATCCAGATATCTTTCTATGCCATTGATGAGGCACACTGTATCTCAGAATGGGGCCATGATTTCAGGCCTGAATACCGGAGACTGAGGCCGATCATCGATGCGATCGGACAGAAGGTGCCTGTTATTGCCCTTACTGCCACTGCAACCCCAAAGGTGCAGCAGGATATTCAGAAAAACCTCAACATGCTTGATGCTTCCGTTTTCCTGTCATCGTTCAACAGACCCAACCTCTATTATGAAGTTCGGGCTAAATCGAAGAATGTCACCAAGGATATCATCAAATATATCAAGGGTCATGCAGGAAAATCAGGTATTGTTTATTGCCTGAGCAGAAAGAAAGTTGAAGAGCTGTCAGAGAGTTTCGTGGTTAATGGAATTAAGGCATTGCCATACCATGCCGGACTGGATGCGACAACCCGTCGCCAGAACCAGGATAAATTCCTCATGGAGGAGGTGGATGTGATTGTTGCCACCATTGCTTTTGGAATGGGAATTGATAAACCCGATGTAAGGTTTGTGATCCACAATGATATGCCCAAAAGTTTAGAGGGCTACTACCAGGAAACAGGCCGCAGCGGTCGTGATGACGGCGAGGGCAATTGCATCGCTTTTTATAGTTACGATGATATCCAGAAGCTTGAAAAGTTTCTTAAAGGCAAGGCTGTGGCAGAACAGGAGATTGCAAAGCAACTTCTGATGGAAACTGTATCCTACAGCGAATCGTCTGTTTGCCGACGTAAACAACTGCTGCACTATTTTGGAGAGATCTACACGGAAGATAACTGTCAGAACTGCGACAACTGTATGCATCCAAAGAAAAAATTTGAAGGAAAGCAATACGTTCAGCTTGTCCTTGAAACGGTATTAGCTGTTAAACAGCAATTTAAAAACAAACACATTATCAACATCATACTTGGTAAGAGTGCGGCAACCATCAAGAACTACAAACACAACAAACTTGAGGTTTTTGGAAAAGGTGCCGACAGGGATGAGAAGTTCTGGAATGCCGTTATCCGGCAAACCCTTATTGAACGACTCCTTACCAAGGACATTGAGAACTATGGCCTGCTGAAAATCAGTCCTGAAGGAACCCAGTTTCTGAAAAGTCCTCATTCCGTGATGCTTGTTGATGACCACGATTTTGAAAATCCGGAGGAAGAAGAGCTTTTTGAGGCGCTCGGCTCTAAAAGCAGTACCGCTGATAAAACGCTGTTTGCCCTGCTTAAAGACCTAAGGAAGGAGATCGCGCGCAAAGAGAAACTGCCGCCTTTTGTTATTTTTCAGGATCCATCGCTGGAGGATATGGCCATCCAGTACCCGATAACCATTGATGAACTAAAGCAGATTACCGGAGTTGGATCAGGCAAGGCGCTTAAGTACGGGAAGCCTTTTCTTTCCCTGATTAAGGAATATGTCGAAGAAAATGAGATCATCCGGCCTATGGACATGGTCGTGAAATCAGTGGTGAATAAATCCGGAATCAAGGTCTTTATCATCCAAAGTATCGACCGTAAAGTGGCGCTGGAAGATATTGCCCTGGCTAAAAATCTGAGCTTCGACGAGTTGATCACTGAGATGGAAAGCATCGTTGGCTCCGGAACAAAAATTGATATTAAGTATTACATCGACGAATTTGTTGACCCATACCACCAGGAAGAAATTTTTGAATACTTCCGCAAGGCAGAGTCCGACTCCATCGAAGATGCCCTTACATATCTGGGCGAAGATGAATTTAACGAAGAGGAGATCAGGCTGATGCGCATTAAATTTATGTCAGAACTCGGAAACTAATCAAATCAACATGCAAGAAGAAAATATTGAATTCCCTGAATCAACTCAGGAAGTGGAAACCCGTTTTCAGGGGGTGGAACCAGTAGTCATCGAACAATCACACAAGGCGCCGTTTTTTGCCTTTAATTTTAACACCATACTTGGCCTTGTATTGTTACTGGGTCTGATCGTTTTGTACGCACTTCACTTCACTGACCGCAGTACAACGGTATCATCACCTCCGCTGGCAGTGCAGAAGTCGGCAGGAAAGCAGTTGTCGGTCGTTTTTGTCAATATTGACAGCCTGAATACGCATTACGAGTATGTCAAGGTTCTTCGCAGGGCTCTTGAGGGTACCGGAAAGAGACTGCAAACAGAGGTGCTGGCTGAGCAGGCTGCCCTTGAAAAGGAAGCAAATGACTTTCAGCGCCAGATGTCCTCAAATTCGATCCCGGAAGAGAAAGCCAAGGTAATTTATGAACAATTAATGCAGAAGCAGCAGTTGCTGATGCAGAAGAAGGAACGCTATACCCAGCAGGTGGCCGAACAGGAGATGAATATGAATCTGCAGTTGGTTGACAGTGTGACTGCTTTTCTGAAGAGGTTCAACCGTCAGTACCAGTTCGATTACATCATGGGCTATAAAGCAGGAGGCGAGATCCTTGTATCCAACGACACGATGGATATCACGAAATCGGTGCTCGAGGAGCTTAACAAAGAATATGAGCAAAGAAAAAAATGATGACTGCCCGATTCGGCATTTTATTCCTGCTATGCTCAACACTCCTTTCCTGCAGTCAGAAAAAGGACAATCCTGAAGTGCCATTTGTAATTTCTAAGGATTCACTGATTTCGCCGGAGAAAATGATACTCATTCTGGCTGATGTTCATGTTATTGAAGGGGCTTTGCTCCTGGATCGCAACAGAGGGGTGTCGTCAAGGCATAGACTGGACTTTTATTACACGGGCATATTCAGGAAATACCACATCAGCCCTGAACGGTACGATCAGAATTTCATGCATTACCGGCAAAACCCTGACAATTATGCCAGGATGTACGATAAAGTTATTGCGCTGATTGAAGCAAGGCAAAAAAAGATCACGGGAAAAAAGTGACTATACTTTGGTGTATATTGCCACCGCCTGAATTACGTTTGCGCCGTAATCAAGTGTGTAACTCCAGTTGATTTTTGTGCCTGATAACGTTCCTGAACCATTGATTTTCAGTTCAACGGAGATGTACTGGTTGGCATCCAGAACAATTGAATTTCCGTTAACTTCTGCCCCGGCCGGCGTGCTGTCCACTCCCGCATTACCGAAATTTGAGATAAATACTCCGTTTGAGGAGTTTGGGTCGGCATAGATTTTCACTTCATACGATAGCTTGGTCCAGGTCTCGCTGACCATCCATGTTCCGATAAATGCGTCACGATTGGCAGTGTCTGTCGTGGTGTCCGACTCTTTGGCACACCCTGAAAATGCAATGATAATCAGCAACATTGCTAAAGCTGGGATTTTATTCATTTTTTTCATGTTGTTGGTTTTAGAAGCTGAAACTTATACCAAGACTTGGCATGATCGGCATTTGGTCGATACGGGTATAGGTAATACGGTCGAAATAGAAAATATTATGCTGATTGAGCGTGTTGGTCACACTAAGGTTGATATCCAGTTTGGTCGTTTTGCCGAGGAAAAAACTCTTTTTTACATTGAAGTCGAGACGGCTGTAATAGGGGAGCCTCCCTTTATTATAGTCAGCATAGAGTATCCCAAGCGAACCGTTTGCGGTTGTATAATCAGTTCCCATGTTGGCAAAGTAAATCTGTTCATAAAACCCGCCTGTTTGTGTAAACGGGAATCCCGAGCCAAAGTTGTATCTCACATCAAGTTCCCAGTCATTTCGTTTCCCCCAGTTAATCGTTGAAACAATATTCAGGTTGTGCCGGCGGTCGTAGGGTGGCACAAAAGTGTACTTTGTGTCGTTGCGGTGGATAAAACCGAGAGAATAGGTCACCCAGAAGTGAATCTTTTTATAGTCGTATTTTATGGAAAAATCGACGCCTTCTGCATCCCCTGTTTCATAAACAAAATCTTTTTTGTAGTAGTCGGGAATTTTGGCGTTTTCGTTGTTGTCATCATAAATTTTGTTCCTGTTGAGGGTAGTCAGCATAGGATAATATTTGTAGTATCCTTCAATGTTTACCGACAGATTGGGTAAAATATCCAATTCCGTTCCGAGAACAACCTGATTGCATTTTTGCAGCACATTTGTCGGGCTGGTAATGAATCCATAGAAGAGGTTCACGACATCCTTGTCGAGCGTGGTACTTATCAGGTTCTGAGAGTACATCCCTGCTGCCATTTTCAAACGAAAAGTTTTAGCAACATTGTATTTGACGGCAAGCCGTGGCTCCAGTGAGGCCGCAGAGATGGAGGCATAGTACTGGAATCTTAATCCGGGTTCAATAATAAATTTGCCGAACATCCACTTGTATTTGCCAAAGACGGCTACTTCCGTAGAGTTCTGGGGATCGCCGCCGATTGTTCTGTTGACACTGTTTTTCAACTCCAGGGTTGTTTTATATCCTGAGAGCTCAAGCCCCCATTTTAGTGCATCCTTTCCGAAAAAATAGGTAAAATTCAATCCGCCATTGAAACCGGCTATGGAACTTGATCTTGGAGATTGGTTGGTCTCCACCATTTCTACCCTGTAGTTTGAAAACGCGAAGTTGCCTTCGATCAGCACGGAACTCTGCCCGGGAATCGCCAGAAAAGTAAGGCCTCCGCCGTAAGATTTCCAGTTATAATCCTGAAGTACCTTGTATTGAACCTGGTCGGAAAAATTGAACCCAAAGAGATTGACCTTGCTGCCATTCGGTGCATTGAGAGCGATCTTTCCGTAAATATCCAGGTAATTATAGGGAAGCCCGTTTTCATCAATGTAAGTATAGAAGATTTTGCTGGATTGTTCCAGGTATGAATTTTTGACCGACAACAGAAAGGTTGCACTGAAATCATCCTGATTTTTTTGTTTATGAATGGGCCCTTCAAGGAGTGCTTTGGCGCCAAAAGTGCTGATATCGAACTTCCCTGCGAGCCGGTTCTTGTTCCCGTCGCGGGTGGTGACATCCATTACCGATGACAGGCGGCCACCGTATTCAGCACCAAATCCTCCGGTATAAACGTCTACGTTCTTCAGAATGTCAACATCAAAAACAGAAAAAAGTCCGATGGAATGAAACGGGTTGTAAACGATCATGCCATCATACAATACCTTGTTCTGAATCGGGGGGCCGCCACGGATATACAATTGGCCGCCCTGGTCGCCTGAGAAAACAACGCCTGGCAGAACCTGCAGGTATTGAGCGAGGTCGGGCTGGCCGCCAATGGACGGGATGGACTGAATCTCTTTTGGGGTAATTTTGATGATGCTCGTTTGCGTTTCTCTTACCTTATCCTGGTGAGCAGCAGAAATGTTTATTTCGCCAAGTTGAACGGTCGATTGTTTCAGATATAGCTTTTTCGACTGAAGATCGTTGGCTTTAACTGTGACGGGAATTTTTAGCGTATCATATCCAACATACGTGACCATGAGAAAATACTCACCGGGTGGAATTTTAGTAATGGCAAAATAACCATTTGCATCAGAGGTTGCGCCAATGGATGTTTTAAAGAGGTAAACATTGGTGAATAAAACCGGCTCTCCGGTTTCCTGCTCATAAATGAAACCACGGATGGATCCATTCTGAGCGAGAAGCGGCCCGGTTGGAACAGCGAAAAAAGTAATGATGAGTAGTAAGGCAGATATTCCTTTGGTTAGATTCATAAAGAGCGGAAAATAGAATCGGGTCTAAGAGGCAAAATTAGGCAAAATCATTGGGTAAAAAAAACGAAAACACCTTGTCTGTTAAAGTTCCTATTGGAAAAATATTCTTATTTTTGTCCAAGTTCAAATACCCCTTAAGT
>CAYHGE010000005.1:52443-79118 GCA_964355945.1 uncultured Draconibacterium sp. | reverse complement strand
AACTCCTGTGCTGCTGCAACCGGAACATTCAGTGTTGTACAGCCTTCAGCCATCATATTCACCACAACACCAACCCAGCCATTGTGTAATGGCCAGACGGGAAGCGTTGCACTGAATGCTACAGGCGGAACAACTCCTTATACCTACAGCGGATTAAATCCTGCAACATCCGGATTATCTGCCGGTTCATACACCTATAACCTGACAGATGCAAACGGATGCCCGGCTTCAGCTATGGCAGTTATCACGGTACCATCAGCCATTATAATCACCAGTGCAGTAAAAACGCTGTACAATGGTTCTGACCTGAGTTGCTCAAACTCATCAAATGGTGTAATAACAGTGACTGCCAACGGAGGAACAGGAACATTAACCTACTCTAAAGACAATGGTATTAACTACCAGGCATCAAATGTATTCAGCGGACTGGGCGCAGGTTCTTATTCCATTGTTGTAAGGGATGCCAATTTCTGTATCTCTTCTGCCAGTACGGTAACAATTACCGCACCGCGTCCGGTGCAGGTTTCAGCAACGCCAACCGTATTGTGCGGAGCAGCTTCAGCTTCTGTACTGGTCAGTGCAACAGGCGGCACCGGTTCCTATACTTATTCAATGAATGGCATTAACTACCTGCCAACGGCGACGTTCACCGGACTCGGTTCAGGTGCTTATACCTTCTATGGAAAGGATGACAACAGGTGTATCGCTCGGGCATCGGCTACCATCACATTACTCCCGCTGCCGGTACCAGTAATTACCGGTTTGGCTGCAGTTTGTGAAGGAACAGCAAACGTGACCTATTCCACGGCAACAGGCATGACAAATTATGCATGGATGGTATCTGCCGGCGGTGGTATCACCTCAGGCGGTCAGGGAACAGACAACACTGTGACTGTTACCTGGAATGCTGCAGGTCCTCAGACGGTATCGGTTAACTACATCAGCGGTAATGGATGTACTGCCGCATCGGCAACAGTTAAAGATGTGACTGTTAATCCTGCTCCGGTTCCGGTCATTTCCGGTTCGGCAAGCACCTGTATCCTTGGTACATGTGTTTACACCACAGAGACTGGCATGACAGACTATTCATGGACAGTAACCGGCGGAACATTTACAGGCGGGTCAACCAATACAATCAACGTTTCCTGGAATACTGCCGGAGCTCAAACAGTTACGGTTACATACAAAAACACCAGCGGTTGCCCCGCTTCTGCGCCAACTGTAAAGAATGTAACGGTGAATCTTTTGCCAACTGTTGTTGCCGGCACTTACGGACCTGTTTGTGCAGATGCTGCCGATATTTTACTTTCAGGTTCTCCGGCAGGTGGCGTGTGGAGTGGTACGGGTGTATCGGGTAATTCGTTTGATCCTTCCGCCGGAACGCACACACTTACCTACACGTACACCAGCGATTTTTCTTGTACGAGCTCAGCTCAGACCACGATCATCGTCTATCCTTCCGTTGCAGCAGGCATCACGATTGTGGCTTCAGAAAATCCTGCTGCAGCCGGATCACCTGTGACATTCACGGCGACAACGGTTAACCCGGGGGCCACGGTTTCTTATCAATGGAAAGTAAACAGTTTCAACGTTGGAACCAACAGCCCGGTATTCACGTATGCTCCGGTAAATACAGACAATGTTGTCTGTGTGATCTCCTCCACCTCTCCCTGTGTTCCACTCACTATTGCCACATCAAACGCAGTGGTTATGGAAGTTACCGGGGTTACCGGAGATATCACTGTAACCGGAACCGTTTCCGGGAATGAAGTAAAATGTTATAGTGCAACCAATAAAATTACTGTTGCAGGTAATGGAACGACATTCATTGTTGATCTCACGGGAAGTGTAACAATGGTTGCAGGACATAATATTCTCTATCTGCCCGGAACAAAGGTAAATTTGGGTGCTTATATGAAGGGATCGATCGGCACAAATTATTGCGGACCACCTGCTCCATCAATGGTGTCAACAGCAACCGGCAATGACGAACTGCCTGAAATTTCCCGGAACTCGTACGTAACACTCAACCCAAATCCATCAACCGGGAAATTGACGCTTGAGATTTCCGGACAGAAATTATCCGGAAACGAAAGAGTTGATATTTACGGCATGACTGGTGAAAGATTATATACCAGTGGCTTGTCAGAAGAGATGAAATATGAATTCTCACTGCCGAATCTCCAACATGGAGTCTATTTTGTACGGATAACATACGAAGATGCCATGGAAACCGTTAAACTCGTAATTACGAAGTAAATTCAACAGCATCCTGCAGGGAAGAATCTTTCAGGATCATACTAAAGGCGTTTGCCTGCATTAGTTGAAGGGGGACTGGATGTTTATTCAAAGCCTTCTATTGTGCCAGAGCGGCTGTAACAGTTACAGTCAAAGCTCCCCCCCCAGAAATTCCGATTGATCCAAACTTGCCCAAAACCTGCCCAATCCGTTTATTCTTTGGGTTTGCTAACTTTGATAAATCTCACATATTAGTTAGTTACATATTAGTTAGTTACAAAAATGTTAGCTGTCTTTGTCTAAAATAACAGATTATGGAGACACCTTTTACCTTCGGGAAACTGGCCATGGGGGATGACTTCACCAACAGGACCGAAGAGATCATCCGTTTGAAAAACAATTTTGTATCCGGCATCAACACGAGAATAAAAAAATAAAGATCATCTCCATCGACCTGTTCTATGTCAGATCCGAAGAAGATTTTTACCGTAATCTGGCTGAACAGGTTATCAGGGGAACTACCACAAAACTGCAGGAAATTATTTCTTTCACAAAGGATTTTTTCAAACAATGGATTCCAAAGATCAGCTTCTCACCCGATCATTTTCAGGAATTCTCCCTTGGATTGAATTGGAGTGAGGTTAAAAAACAACCCGGCGAAATACTGGATCTTCCACAACAGATCGCAGGATCAAAAAGATGGAAAATAATAATCTGCATCGATGAATTCCAGAATATTGGATTTTATACCGGTGCTGTGGCTTTTCAAAAACAATTGCGGTCCCGCTGGCAAAAGCATCAGGATGTATCTTATTGGCCCTCGAAATGTCGTTAGGTGTTGTCACATTTCTCCATAATAACTGATATCGGCATAAGTCTCATTCTTCCCGGGCTGGCATGTTCCGCCTTCAACTGTCACATCCCTGTTCTGAATGGTGTCTCTCATGATGAACCGGTGGGAAATATTCGAGGGAACACCTTGTGACAAGGGTATTTTGGACCTTTTCGATTGATTAACACAGTGATTATAAACCGTCAACAAACTTCTTTATGTCATCAATATATTGTTCCCTGTTGCTAAACATGGGGGTATGCCAGCAATCGGAATACAGTTTGAACTGGAAGGTTTTTCCGAGTGAACCCAGCCGGCCGGTAAAAGGATAAGCGGCATCTGCAGGAACAACGCAATCATTCTCCCCCCAGATAATTAATCCCGGTTTGCTGATATTGACGTATGAGGCGTTGCTGTTTATGAAATAGACCTGGTTGTATAATATTTCAAGGGCAACCGGTGAACCTGCGTTGTTAATTTTCCTGATCCGGTCTGCACTGTCAGGGAATATGCTTTTTTCCAATTGAGCGCAGCGGCTGAGAACCCCGGGATCGAGAGGTTTTTCACCAGGTATCGACAGGGAGATGGCTAACATTTGCAATCTTAAAAAGGTTGGCATATCATAAGCTATCGGGTCTAATGTCACCGAATTGAGGTAGGCAAGGGTGTCGACGTACTGAACTTTTCCTTCGGCGATCAACTCATTACATCTGCGACCGGAGTAGCTAAGCATGGCGTTTGCAAGCTCAAAGCCATTGACCATGCCTTCGGCCGTCACCCAGCCATTATACTTGTCCTGGTATGCTGGATTTGAAATGAATTTCGCAAGCACGGCGCCACCCCAGCTATGTCCGACAACAATGATTTTTTTGCCGGGAAACCGAATCTTCAACTGGTCGGTCACCATGGCGCAATCTTCAGCATACTGCTCAACATTGACCGTTGACCAGTCGATCGGATCAGGATTGATGGAATATCCGGCATACCGCTGGTCCCAACTGGCCAATAAAAAGTTGTCCGTCAGATTTGCCGGGGAATTTCCTGAGTATATCCCGGCTACCTCTATCGAAGATGATCCGGGGCCTCCGTGAATAAACAGTACGATGGAGGCGCTCTCTTTGTTGCCGGTCATCAATACGGGCATTTGAGAGCCCTTGCTGGTCACCCAGAACAATTCCCGGGAGGATTGAGATGGCTGCGGTTCATCTTTTTTACAGCCACCGGCCAGAAGCATTACAAGGCCAATTGCTGCAATAAATGTGTAAATCCGTTTTTGGGTTAAATTTTTCATGATTGTCTTCATAATGTTTATTTTTTAAAAAATTCATCAAACCATGGTTTTACATGAATAAGGGAATAAACATAACTGGCAGAATGATCAGCCATGGCTCCTGCCGAAATGGAAATGGTATTGCAACCCAATTGATTTTGATAAGCTGCCGGCAGCGTGGAGTGATATACCGGGATGATCACATCGGCCTCGCCATAATACATTCTCAGGGGGGTCTGGCAGCGCCAGCGGTAAGCCTGGGCCTGCTCGAGCACCTGCCAGAATGGAGCGCTTCCGGTATTTCCGGTGGCCATGAACTCCGGTCGCAGTAACTCCCTGACGTTTATTGTCGTTTGTGTGAGGAAGGTCATCAGATCCATCTTCCACTCGTAAAAATCCTTGGAAACCTGGTAATATTCGGGCCTGATTGCCGAGGCGGCAAGGCCAGCCACCTTGTTGTAGTTTTCATAGGCAAAAAGGCAATTGGCAACCACAGCCGGTAGCGCCGGAGAATCGCCGGGCTGGGGATTGTTGATCCAGCGGTCCATCAGGGCGAAAAAGTCGGCCGCGGCGCAGGCGGTTGACGCCGCCGTCACGCGGATGTTCATGGCTTCCAGCCTCCTCAGAAAGGTCATGGTGGCCCAACCTCCCTGCGACCAGCCATGCAGGAACAAAGGCCCTTGCCTGATCTTCAGGGCTTTGAGAACCTGACCGGCTGCATTCAGCATGTCAATGCAGGCTTGTTCCGTAGAGAGTCTGACAAAATCCGCATGGGGCTGATCTGAAACTCCGAGACCGATCATATCGGCTCCAATCACGATATAGCCCTGGGAGGCAAACTGCGCGATCATCAGCTTTGTTTCCAGCGATGAATCGGGGTTGGAAGGGCAGGCATTCTTGACCATCACAGTTCCATGCTGGTAAGAGATGACGGGCATGGAATCCAGTCCGTTATCGGGTATGGCAACAAGACCGGATGCCACCGTGGGTATGCCGAGTTCAGGAATCAGGGTGGGATAGGTTACCCGGTATATTTTTACCGGATATGCCGGAACTGCAAACTGACCCTGGAAATCGGAGGCCTGCATGGTTGAACCCATCAGGAACTCTTCAAGTTCTGTATTTAAAATATAATTGAGCTTATGCAGATCGTAAGTTTCAATGTACTGCCAGGTAACCCCAGGTTGAGCAGGAGCGGGCTTCTCCTTTTTGCAGCCCGAAAACAGGAAAAGAAACCCTGCAAATAATGCAAGCGCCAATAAATGGTACGAAAATCTCTTGTTTGTTTTCATCTTTTTTGTTTTAGGTTAATCTGCAGATGGCAATTTGTTTTCTGAAACAATCAAAAAGTGCTCAGGTTCACTTCACAATGATCACCCTGCTGGCTGGCAGTTTCCTGTTGCCCCTGAATGCCGGCATACAGCACCCGGGCCGGATGAAACGAAACTCCGCCTGGATGAGCCGCAGAAGCTGATTCTATCTTATATATCCGAAAAAGGGGAAAGCTTGATTTATTTCAGCAGCCATTTCCATACAGGCATGACCCGGATAACCTTTCCATCCTCCTCAATGGTATGCTCTTGTGTGTCGTGCAGCAGGATTAAGCCTTCAGCAAGGCCATACATGTTTAATGCTTCTAAAAGCCCTTTGACCTCGCGCGTCCTGGTTTGGTCTGTATTAAAAGAATGACACACCTGGATTGCCTGGACAATCGTAATACCCTTCCTGATCACAAAATCACATTCAAGGCGGTTGAAATGATAAAATATTTCAGCCCTTCTTCTCCTGAGTTCGAGGAATACCAGGTTTTCAAGAAGTCGTCCCTTTTCCTCTGAAAACATAAATCCCAGAAGGCGTATCATCGCATTATCAACAAAATAGGTCTTTTTAAGATTTTGAATTTGTTTTTTCAATGAAAAATCAAATTTGCTGATTTGAAAGATCAGGTAGGTATCCTGTAAGAATGAAAGGTAATTCCTGATGGTGGTGGCGTTTTTAACACCTGCCACTTTTGTAAGTCCGTTAAACGAGGTCAGTTTTGACACATTACTTGCCAGGTAATTGACCAGTTCAAGCAATTCTCTTTCATTTACCAACTTATTACGAACCAATACATCACGATATAAAATGCTTTCGTATAAGGATTTCAGATAATCATCATTGCCTTCTTTCAGATACAACGGGAATCCTCCGGTATGGAAGTATTCATTGAAATGGCCAATGAGCGTGGCACGGCCTTCGGTGCTGTATAAATCCTTTTCGGTCCAGTCAAATTGTATAAAATTAAGGAATTCAGTGAATGAGAAAGGGAACAGTTCTGTCTGAATATACCGCCCGGTAAGATGTGTTCCCAGTTCACGGCTAAGCATCGACGCGTTGGAGCCGGTAAGAAACACCTTGCAACCCTCATCATGCAACCGGCGTACAAATCGTTCCCAGCCGCTAATATTTTGTATTTCATCAAAATAGAATGTTCTTTGAATCCCGAATAATTCAATGAATGTTTCGTGGAGCAGTTGGAAATGGTCTACTGAAAAACGGATAAGCCGTTCATCGTCAAAATTCATGTAATAATCTTTCTCCCTGTTCTCATTTCTGATCTGGCTGAGCATGGTCGATTTCCCGCAACGTCTGATTCCGGAGATAACCACGATCGTTTCGCTGGTGATAATGTTTTCGGGAAAACTACGGGGTATGAAGTTTTTATTCCATACCATCCGCTGCTGATCAAAAATCACTGTTTTTATCAGGTCTTTCATTTTCAGTGTGTTTTTATACGGATAGCAAAGATAATAAATCTTCTATCATCAATGCAAACATTTTAACCAATACTTCTATTACAAAAGGAAAGTTTGATTTATTTTCACCTGCCCAATCCGTTTTTTCTTTAGATTTGCTAAAACCGAAATTAATTCCATTGGTGGAAAAAACGTTCGCATTGATCAGCCTTCGCCGGAATACCTTGACCATCTCATTTAATTGATTGGTAATAGTATAAGGTGGTCAACCAAAATCGGCGGCAGGTGGTCAGGTGCTCCGTCTTGTCCAGGCATCGGCTGGAACCTTCCTTTAAAATTCGAGGTGATCACGCTGATAATAAAGACTTTTGATAAACACGGCGAGTTAATGAACCTTTCATACTTGTGTTTGACCGTAAATATTAACCTTATTATTTGTGGTAAAACATAAATATTTATATATTTGCACGAATTATACTTTAATCATGGAAATCAATCGTTTGATAAAAACACAGATAATCAGTGATTTGAAGCACCTAAATAAAGTTGTTCTACTTTATGGCCCCAGGCAGGCAGGAAAAACAACAATTTCAAAACATATAATTCAGGAAATTAGCTTGAAAACCCTGATGATCAACGCTGATCAATCAAAGTATATCGACGTTTTATCAAGCCGGGATTTGGGTAAACTTCGATCGCTGGTGGCGGGTTATGAATTGTTATTTATTGACGAGGGACAGCGAATTCCTGAAATTGGGATTAATCTTAAAATTCTTCATGATGAATTGCCGGAGTTAAAAATTCTTGTCACTGGATCCTCCTCCTTTTTGCTCTCCGGACGTGTATCGGAATCGTTGTCCGGGCGAAAAAAAATCTATACGCTATTACCTGTTTCCATGCAAGAGCTTGCAGGAATTTATAATCGCTTCGAATTGAACGATCAACTTGAAGAAAGGTTGATTTTCGGGTCCTATCCCGAAATCATTAATACCATGAGCCACTCCGAAAAAGAAGAATACCTGCGCGACATATCCTCTTCATTTATTTTCAAAGATATTCTGGAGCTGGAGATGATAAAATATCCGTTAAAGATCAGGGATTTACTGAAGTTATTGGCATATCAAGTTGGATCACAGGTTTCTATTCATGAACTTGGCAATAAATTGGGGTTGAATAGAGATACAGTGGAAAGGTATCTTTTTTTACTTGAACAATCTTTTGTGATATTCAAACTTCCGGCATTTAGTCATAACCCGCGAAAAGAGATAAGCAAATCACAAAAATATTATTTTTATGATACAGGCATCCGTAATATCCTGATTGACAACATGAAGTACCTGCATGACAGAAATGACAGCGGCGCGTTATGGGAGAACTTTATCATTGCAGAACGACGTAAATATTTAATATACAATCAGAAGAATGCCAATTGCTATTTTTGGCGAACCTATTCAGGGACCGAAATTGATTATGTGGAAGAAATCATGGAGGAATATTATGCGTACGAAATCAAATCCGGCAAATCGAAAACAAGAATTCCCATAAGTTGGAGTGGAGAATATGGTTCAAATTTTCAGATTATTAGCAAAGTAAATTATCTGGAATTTATCTTGTAAATTCAAAAAAAGATGTGTTTTGAGTAGTTCCGTATCGTTCCATATTAAAACTTGCCCAAAACCTGCCCAATTCCAAAAAGAAAAACCCCGAAACCGTTAGGAATCAGGGTTTTTTGCTGGTTTTGATGTGGCATCGACTGGAATTGAACCAGTGACACAAGGATTTTCAGTCCTCTGCTCTACCAGCTGAGCTACGACGCCATCCGTAAATGATGCTGCAAAAATAATACATTTTTTTTACTTTCAAACATTAATCTTGAACCGGAAGCAGGGTTTTATATCTTCATTGCCCCGGTTTCAACCTTTTTTCTCGCTGAAATGATTGTTCCTGTAATAGATTATTTATATTTGTATCAGTCTAATTCTCTACCAACCACATTGAAGATGCTGAAAAACAATTCATATCAGCATTCTTCCATGATTATTATGACCGAACCGATACATGAGGCCATCTTTTTTTAAAAGAGTAAAAAGAGCGATAAGGCAGGAATTCCGCCGGATCAAAGATGAACACCGAAGCACCAGACCCCGAAGGAGAAGACCTCCTTTCTCTGTCAGGTTCAGGCGTTGGCTCAAACAATTGACAGAGAAAGAGGTCCGGCCCAAACGCCGGCGCCCTGCACCATCTCATCTGCCCCCGTTATCAACCCGGATCAAATATTCTGTTCGTAAACTGCGTGAGAAATACACCGTGGTATTTTCAAGGAAACACCTGATTATCACCTTGAATTCCTCCGTCTTATACCTTGTCTCGTTCTTCCTGGTTTACTTTCTCACCCATCTTGTAACAGGCATAACCGCCTGGTTTTGCGATATCAGTACAACACTCAACTACACGTTCGTCGATTTTCATATCCGATACTGGAACTGGACAGAAGAGATGGTGATCATCGTCTTTTCCGTGCCCGCCATCTTTGCTGTCATTATCACGCTGTTTACTTCTGCTCCGTTTGCGCAAAATCTGAAAAGGCCTGGTATCTTCAAGCGTTTCCGATACCTGACCAGAAGCCAGCGTCAAAAACACCGGAGACAACAACGCCAGCAAAATCTTGAGCTGCAGGTTCAACGGCTGAATAAAACTGAACAGGAGCCCCAGGTAAAAAAAGTTAAACGGAAATTAGCCTGGTCGATCCGGCTGTTTTTATTGTGGACCTTATACCACAGCGCAACATATTTCTTCAGCGGGATGCTTTTTTCCTTCCTGTTCCACCGACGGTTCGGCTATGTAATATGGTATGCCTTTAACTCGAAAATGTTTGATGTCCTGTTTTCCTTTGTTGCCTTCCTCTCATTGATTATCATCGGGTATGTTTTCTCTGTCCAGTTTTTCAATTCGGGCCGCATGTACATGAACTCTCTCACAGATAAAAACAGGATGCCGTTCGTTGTCAGTCAGGCGATTTTACCTTTCATCATCGGAACAATCATTACGATTGCATTGCAAATCCCGGTATTCGACCCTTCACTCGTTCTGCTGAACTTTTCCATTTTCTTTCTTTTGCTTCCGCTTCCGTCAAGGGCTGCCCGGTATGACAACCTCCATTTCGACAGCCGTGAAAAAACGGCGAAAATTTACTGGGGCTGGATTGCCTGGTCGGTCGTGGTCATCCTTTTCATAATTATTGCCTTGAAAATGGGTGTTGATCTCCGGATACATTAACTTTTTTGATTAATCACAATCATACCAGTAATGGAATTTATCAATATCTACAAGGGTTTTATAGGCTTAATGTGGTTAACCACGGAGATCCCGGGGCATTTGTTTCATTAAAACCTGTCCCGGAGGGACCAAATATGGGTAGGTAATGGGTGACGGTGACGAATTTCGTCCCGTACGGGACGAGATAACCTTACGCGAAATCAATATTCTACCCATATTTCGTGCCTACGGCACATGAATGATTGAACAGGCAATTCAAATAAGTGGTATAATAGCGATTAATTGGTTAACTTTTGTTTTTATACACCCTGCAACAAAAACTCGATGGAACTAATTCTGGATTTCGGGAATACCCGGCAAAAAGCAGCATTGTTCGATCAGGGGATACTTCTCCTGACGGAGAGTCATTCTGTAATTTCCAAAGAAATGATCGTGGATTTTACTGAAGGCCATCCGGGAATTACTTCCTGCATTTTGTCCTCCGTAATTCAACATGATGAATCGATTCCTAAATACCTGAAAGAGCATATGTTGTTTATCGGACTGGATGAATCCACCCCCGTTCCGGTCCTGAACAAATATGCTACAAAAGAGACCCTGGGAAAGGACCGGCTTGCGGCTGCAGTCGCCGGTGCAGCCACATTCCCGGGAGAAAACGTACTGATCGTCAATGCCGGAACAGCCCTGACATTTGATTTTGTAACAAAGGCGGGCGACTATCTTGGGGGCTCCATCTCCCCCGGAATGCAGATGCGGTTCAAGGCCCTGCATACTTTTACAGACCAGCTGCCGTTAATAGGATACCGTGAATCAGTTGAACTGATCGGGACAGATACGGAGAGCAGCATCCTGTCAGGAATAATCAATGGAATGGTTGCTGAAATTGAGGGAATTTCCCGGGGTTATGAAGACAAATTCCCGGGGTTGAAAATAATTGTCAGCGGCGGGGACTTGAATTATTTTGTCAAACGGCTAAAAATTAGCATCTTTGCACTCCCAAATATCGTCATACACGGGTTACAACAAATTCTTTCATTTAATGTCAATAAAGCCTACTAGCCTGCGACTTCCAATCATACTCTGCTTTTTTCTATTTACCCTGGCTGCGTTTTCGCAAATCAGGATTGTATCCCCCTATTCACGATTTGGTATTGGAGATCTTGCAGACAATAATAATGCATGGAGCCTTTCCATGGGGCAACTGGGTATTGGTTTGCGAAGCCCCACCCATGTTAACTATCTTAATCCTGCCTCATACACTGCCTTTGACTCCCTGTCATTGGTTTTTGATGGTGGCTTCCACGGTGAATTCGTAACCCTGAAGTCGGATTATGAAAGTGTCAACCGCAATTATGCCTCACTGGGATATATCCTCTTCGGAATGCCCGTGAACAAATGGTGGAAAACCAGCCTCGGACTTATTCCATTCAGTGATGTCGGATACAGCGTGGCAAATTATACCGAGTATCCGAATTCGGGAACAGTTGTGCGTCTCTATAACGGTTCGGGCGGTATCAGCCGTCTTTACTGGGGAAATGGCTTCCGGATCGTTAAAAACCTCTCTGTTGGAGTCAACATCTCGTATCTCTTTGGCAGCATGGATCGTGAAGCTGTTGTTCTTTTTCCCGACTCTCTCTATTCCATGAATATCAAGGAGCTGTTTCATGTCACCATGAATGATCTTTACTACAGCTTCGGTGCTCAGTACAGGATGAGAATTAAAAAGGATATTTTTGTTAATCTTGGTGCAGTTTATTCGCCTTCTCTGAGCATGTCTTCGAAGGCAGACATGCTGGCCACCACCTTCCTTCTAAACTCTTCCGGGGTGGAATCGACCCGCGATACACTTTTAAAGCTTGAAGGCACCAAAGGCAGAATTGTCATACCCATGAATATCGGCGGAGGATTCACATTTGAAAAAACAGATAAATGGGTCATCGGAGTTGATTTCAAGTGGCAAAACTGGGAGAAATTCAGAGCATTCAACATGAGTGATTCTCTTGTCAACAGCTGGCAGATCAATGTTGGTGGAGAGATAACGCCAAAAATCGATAATTACAATAATTATCTTGCCCGGGTGCATTACCGCCTTGGTTTTATCATTGGTAAAACCTACCTGAACCTTCGCGGGCAGGATCTCAATGAATATGCAATCAATTTTGGACTGGGTTTTCCGCTTCGTGGAATGAAAACCATGGTCAACCTGGGAGCGCAGTATGGTGTGCGTGGAACGACCGCAGAGCACCTGATCCGTGAAAGCAACTTCAAAATCGTTATCGGGTTTTCCATATACGAAAGATGGTTTGTCAAGCGAAAGTACTATTAGCCTTGAACCTGCCCCGGTTTTTACATATTATTTTTCATTCCCTTCTGCCGGTCATGTTGCTCATGACCTCCTGCAGCAAGGCGCCGCAGCCCAACAACTCAATACAAATACAGCAGGACGACCCGGCAATGTCGGCCCATAACATCGATGTGCTTTTCAGTGACTCAGGCAAAGTAGAGGCACGACTTACCAGTCCGCTGATGAACCGATATGCAGGCGAAGTTCCTCTGCTTGAGTTCCCTGACGGGTTTAAAGTGTATATCTTTGACTCTGTTCAGCAAATCAGCTCAACCATTTCAGGAAAGCGCGGAATCCGAAAGGAACTCGCGCATATTATGGAGGCATGGGGCAATGTGGTGGTCAGAAATGAGAAAAATAATGAACAAATCAATACTGAACACCTGATCTGGGATGAAAAAAAACACAAGATCTGGTCGGATGTCAATGTTAAAATTATCAGGCCCGACAATGTTCTGTATGGAACAGGTATGGAGTCCAATGAAACCTTTACGCACTATTCCATTCAGCAACCTTCTGGTGAAATGAATGTAAAAAAAGACTCTATTTGAGTGCATTTTGGCATTTTAACTGATTCAATGCTTTGTTGTTTCGTGAATTATCTCTACTTTTGCACCCTATTTTAAATTAAAAATATAGTAGCATGGCGATTATTGGAAACATTAGAAAACATTCAGGACTGGTTGTCATCATCGTGGGTGTCGCAATTGCTGCCTTTGTAATTGGAGACTTTAGCAAGAAATCATCTGGCGGCTCCAACGACATCGGCACTGTGAACGGAGAAAGTATTCCTTATGCAGAGTTCAATACCAAGGTTGAAAAGAATCTTGAAATCCAGAAAGAAAACACAGGGAATGATAAAATAACTGATCAGGAAACGTATCAGCTTCGTCAGAGTACCTGGACTACGACGATAAAAGAGCTTCTCATGGGTGAAGAATACGAGGCACTTGGTTTGACCGTCTCTTCAGAAGAACTTTTTGACCAGGTTCAGGGAAAACAACCCCACCGTTTAATTCTGCAATACTTCAAGGATCCTGCAACAGGCCAGTATAATCCTGCCGTGGTTTTGAACTATCTTAAGAACCTGGAAAAGATGGAGCCCAAAGCCAAAAATCAATGGCTTCAGTTCGAAAAAGCTATCAAAGACGACCGGCAGGAGACTAAGTTCAACAACCTGCTTACAAAGGCCTATTATGTACCCAAAGCCTTTTTAAATAAAGATTATATCAACCAGTCCAAGACGCTTAATGTTCTTGCTGTTGCCCCGGAACTTACTTCTATTTCCGACAGTTCTGTAAAAGTTACTGATGCCGATTTCCAAAAATTTTACGACAAGAATAAAATTTATTTCTTCATGGAAGATCCTACCCGGGAACTCGATTATGTTCTCTTTGAAGTTAAAGCATCTGATATCGACCGCAAAAAAACAGCAGAAGATGTTGCCATGCTTTTCAGAGATTTTCAAACAAGCGTGGATGCAATGGTATTTACCAATGCGAATTCTGACATGAAGGCCGACACCATGTTTGTGAAAAAAGGCACCTTCCCGTCCCAGCTCGACACCCTTTTATTTGCCGCCAAACCTGGCGACGTATTCCCTCCGTTTGAATTCAACAACTCCTGGTACATGGCAAAATTGCTGGATATGCAGGAACGGCCCGACTCGATGAAGGGCTCTCAGATCCTGCTGGCATTTGCAGGCACCGGAAATGAGAGTATCAAGCGCACCAAAGCCGAAGCCAAAACAAAAATCGACAGCCTCATGGCCGCTCTTAAAAAGAGCCCGCAGAGTTTTGCTGAAGCCGCTAAAAAATACTCTGATTATCCATCAGCCAAAGATGATGGCGGAGACCTGAAATGGTTTCAGGATGGAAACCCCAACTTTGATCCTTTCTTCAAGGCAGGCCTTGAATTGAAGCCAAATGAGATGAAGGTGGTTGAAACACGCATTGGATATTCACTTTTCCTGCTTGCAGAAAAATCAGCACCAGTAAAAAAAGTGAAAGCAGCTGTAATTACGCGGGCCATCGTGCCAAGCAACCAGACCTTTCAGGACACTTACATGAAAGCCAGCACCTTCGCAGGCCAGAATAAAACCCCTGAAACGTTTGAAAAAGCTGCTGTGGCACAAGGACTTCAGAAACGGGCGGCTCCCAATGTACGGGAAATGGACAATTATGTGATGGGACTTCCTTCCGCCCGTGAAATGGTGCGCTGGGCTTTCGCAGAAAACACGAAGGTTGGTGAAGTCAGCCCGGTATTTGATCTGAGTGGAAAATATGGAATTGCCGTTCTGAAGAATATTTCTGAAAAAGGCCAGCAGCCTCTCAAAGACATCAAAGCCAGGATTGAACCATCGGTTAAATCCATGAAAAAGATCGATATGATGGCTGAGAAAATGACCAAAGAGCTGGCAACTACCAAAGATATTACAGCCCTTGCAAGTAAAATGGGTGCAAAGCTCGATACCTCGGCAGTTACTTTTTCAGGCATGAACAGGTCGGCTATCGGACGGGAAGCCGAACTTGTCGGAAAATTATTCACGGCTAAAAAAGGAGAACTTCTCGGGCCGCTTACCGGTAATTCAGGCGCCTACTTTGCCTATATCTCCGATGTGGTTGAAGCTCCTGCGAAGGATGATTTCGCCTTTGAAAAGATGCAGCAAATACAGAATTTCAACCAACGGGTTACCGGCAACATGTACCCCGCTCTGGAAAAAACCGCAAAGATTACTGATAACAGGTTAAGATTCTACTAGCCAACAACAAATCCTGATAATAAAAAGAGGCTGTCCCGAATAAGACAGCCTCTTTTTATTTTTGCGAATAACCTAAAATCGTGATCCCTAGGTTTATTCTGCCAACACCAGAACTTTGTTGTTTGCTACTTCAATAACTCCGCCATTGATGTTGAAAAAATGCTCCTCCTTCTCCCCCTGGTTGATTACCTTGATCTTACCTTTACGCAGAACAGAAATTAATGGAGCATGATTGTTTAACACTTCAAAAGATCCATCAATACCAGGTAACTGGATCAATCCGACATTGTCGCCGGTAAAGATGGTTGCGTCGGGTGTTATAATTTCAACTTTCACAGTGCAGTATTCAATAATATCAATATTAGAAATTCCTGGCGATCCTATTTGCTGTCGGCATGCATCTTTTTGCCCTTTTCAATGGCCTCTTCAATTGTGCCAACCATGCTGAACGCAGATTCGGGGTATTCATCCACCAGCCCGTCCATGATCATGTTGAAACCCTTAATCGTATCTTCAATATTTACGAAAGTACCGGGGATGCCGGTAAATTGGGTAGCAACAAAGAATGGTTGCGAAAGGAATCGTTGCACACGGCGTGCACGTGATACAACGAGTTTATCCTCATCCGACAATTCGTCCATACCCAGGATTGCAATGATATCCTGAAGCTCTTTATATCGCTGCAGAATCCGTTTAACGCGCTGTGCAGTATTATAATGTTCCTCGCCAACAACATCCGGTGAAAGGATGCGTGAAGTTGAATCCAGTGGATCGACAGCGGGATAGATTCCCAATTCGGAAATTTTCCGGCTCAATACAGTGGTGGCATCAAGGTGGGCAAAAGTTGTTGCAGGAGCAGGATCCGTTAAATCGTCGGCAGGCACATAAACAGCCTGAACAGAAGTAATAGAGCCTCGTTTGGTAGAGGTAATACGTTCCTGCATGATTCCCATTTCAGAGGCAAGGGTAGGCTGATAACCTACGGCGGATGGCATACGGCCCAGAAGGGCTGACACCTCAGATCCTGCCTGTGTAAACCGGAAGATGTTGTCAATAAAAAAGAGAATGTCGCGGCCTCCCGATTTTTCATCGCCATCGCGGAAATACTCTGCCATGGTCAGACCCGACAAGGCAACGCGGGCACGTGCTCCGGGAGGCTCGTTCATTTGTCCGAAAACCAGTGTAGCCTGAGATTTCAGCAACTCTTCCGGGTCAACTTTAGACAAATCCCAGCCACCCTTCTCCATGTCTTCCTGGAACTCTTTACCGTAGCGGATAACACCCGATTCTATCATTTCGCGAAGCAGGTCATTCCCCTCACGGGTTCGTTCACCAACACCGCCAAAAACCGATAAGCCGGCATATTTTTTGGCTATATTGTTGATGAGCTCCATGATGATGACGGTTTTACCGACACCGGCACCGCCAAACAATCCAATTTTTCCTCCCTTGGAATAGGGTTCGATCAGGTCGATTACTTTGATTCCGGTAAAGAGAACCTCTTTCGAGGTGCTGAGTGTATCAAACTTGGGAGGATCGCGATGAATGGCATAGACATGCTCTTCTGAAACGGCACCCAGTCCATCGATTGGCTTACCGATCACGTTGAACAACCTGCCCCTGACCATATCGCCGACCGGCATTGAGATTGGCCGCCCCTTGGCCACTACTTCCATTCCCCTGCGCAATCCATCGGTAGAGTCCATGGCCACAGTGCGCATGGTATGTTCACCAACATCATACTGACATTCGAGTACAATTACATCACCTTTTTCATTCGTCACCTCAAGGGCATCGTATATATTGGGAAGTTTGACATCTTCATCAAAGACCACGTCGATAACCGGGCCAATAATCTGAGAGATTTTTCCGTTATTCTTTGCTTGCATGATATGGCTTAATATTTTATGCAAAGATAAAATATCTGTTTGATTAAATGTTTGATGTGGAAAATTTTTACCGTAATTTTGTAAATTCTTAAAAAGAACCCTTACATTTTGCCAATGAAGTCATTAAAATTGTGGTTGTTATTATTTTTTATTTTACCTCTTTCCGCCTTTACACAAAGGAATTCAGATGCCATCATTGATACCGTAGAGACCCCAAAAGGGACGGCAATCCTTTATAAAAACTTCACCTGGGAATATCTCGAGGATGAACCGGTCTTGATGAGCCAGGAAGATGATTCAACTGGTTTGTTTTCAGCACAATGGGTTAACGACCAGATTTTTGCATACCGCATTAAGCCTGATTCTATCCGTGATACCGTGATCATGCTCACATCACCTGAACGGGTGTTCACGCTGCCGGTTTATGGCAAACTATTTCGTGGGTTTACCTATTCCCATAAAGGCATGGATATCAAGTTAAACAAAGGGGATACCATCCGGGCTGCCTTCGATGGAGTTGTACGTTATGCAAAGTATAACCGGGGCGGATTTGGCAACCTGGTCATTGTGCGTCATTACAATGGTTTGGAAACATATTATGGCCATTTATCCAAGATCAATGTCAAAGTGAATGAAGTGGTAAAGTCGGGCGATCATATTGCCCTGGGTGGATCAACCGGGCGCAGTCGCGGGCCGCACCTGCATTTTGAGGTACGGTATAAAGATGTTCCGCTCGACCCGTTCAGAATGATTGACTACGATAACAGGAAACTTATTGCAAACACATTCCCGGTTACGAAACGTGTTTTCTACCCTAACGATTTTGCAGCCAATGCACAGGTTGTCAGGATAAAAAACGGCGATACAATAGGAAAGCTTGCACGCAAGTACCATACCTCGGTTAAGGAGATCTGCGCCATGAACAAGATAAAGCCTACTACAACACTGAGGGTTGGAAGGTCAATCAGGGTGAGGTAGGGAATTCAAAAGGCAAAGTCAAACAGTAAAAGGCAAAATCAGGACGGGTCGTGTTCTTCGGTTGGGGTGAAAACTCTCTTCTGGAAAAAGATAAGGATTAAAACGCCGGTTGTGATGGATGAATCGGCAATATTGAACACCGGCCTGAAAAAGACAAGTTCTTCACCTCCCCAAACCGGCATCCAGGCAGGATAGTGGGATTCAATGACCGGAAAATAGAGCATATCAACGACTTTCCCATGTAAAAATGTTCCATATCCTCCTTCGGATGGGAGAAAGGTCGCAATCTGCATGTAGGTGCTTTCATTGAAAATAAGTCCATAGAAGGCGCTGTCGATAATATTTCCAAGGGCCCCTGCGAGAATTAGGGAAATACACACAACCAGCAGGGTATTCGCACCTTTCGTGGTTACACGGTAAAGCCACCATCCTATGATGATTACAGCACAGATGCGGAAGAGGCTCAACAAAAGTTTGCCATAACTTCCTCCCAGTTTCATGCCGAAGGCCATCCCTTCGTTTTCCGTAAAGTGCAGGTAGAACCAATGCCCGAAAATGGGATGGCTTTCGCCCATGTAAAAAGTTGTCTTGATCCAGAATTTCAGCACCTGGTCAACGGCCAGGATTGCAAATACAATAAACGCAGCTTTTTTCAACCTGAGATGTGTTGTAAAAAAACTATTCCATGTCGGGATCTAACGGACGAACAGCAACAGGGGTTGTAACCTGAACCCGTTTGGCTTCGATGCTCAGTGTAGCGTGAGGTACACTGCGCAGACGATCGGCAGGGATCAATTTTCCGGTGACCCGGCAAATTCCATAAGTCTTATTTTCAATCCTGATCAGGGCATTCTCAAGTGATTTGATGAATTTTTCCTGACGGGCAGCAAACTTGCTGTTCTCCTCCTTTGAAAACACCTGGTAGCCTTCTTCAAGAACCTTGAATGTTGGGGAGGTATCACTGATATCATGCTCGTTGCCATTCGTATAAGATTCCGTAAGCAACTTCAGGTCGTTGTGTGCCTTCTCCAGTTTCCTGAGGATGATCTGTTTGAACTCATCAAGTTCCTCGTCTGAATACCGGTTTTTTTCCATCTGTGTAGTTTCTGTTGCTTTTTTCATAATTCAATTGTGTTAGTCAACTCTTTTAATTTCAATAAATGTAGAAATCCTGTCTGTGATTTCAATGGATGATCCTGCCGTTATGTCAACCGTTGCAACAATATCAAACGATTGAGCCAGAGTTTCCGAGCAAATATAGGCAATATTACGATTCACGGCTTCATCAATGTCAGCATGTGACTGGAATTTAACGGTAATTTTATCTGTCACCTCAAATCCTTTGTCCTTACGCAGGTTCTGGATCCTGTTGACCACCTCGCGGGCAATCCCCTCCTGAAGGAGTTCCGGGGTAAGTGTGATGTCGAGGGCAACAGACAGTGAGCCCATGCTGGCAACCTGCCATCCCGGAATGTCTTCGGAGAGAATTTCCACATCATCTGCCATCAACTCAACAGGTTCTCCTTCAACATAGATCGTGAGCTTTCCGTCCTTTTCGAGTCTGTTGATCTCTTCCTGGGTGATCAAAACCACCGCTGCAGCAAGCTGTTTCATCAGTTTGCCATACCGGGGTCCCAGTTTTTTGAAATCTGGTTTGACCTTCTTAACCAGGATGCCAGCCGTGTCGGTGATGTATTCCAGTTCCTTGACATTGACTTCCGACAGGATGAGGTTTTTTACCGCATCGATCTGTGCAACCAGGTGATCATTTAAAACAGGGACCAGTATCTTGTTAAGCGGCTGACGTACCCGCAGTTTTGTTGATTTCCGGATAGACAACACCATCGAGGCGATTTTCTGAGCCAGCTCCATACGTTCTTCGAGATCCTTGTCAATGAGGGATGTGTCAGATTGCGGGAATGTCGTAAGGTGCACTGAATCAACAGAATGCCTTCCGGTAACATTGTTCAGGTCAACAAACAATCTTTCTGCAAAGAAAGGGGCGATGGGTGACGACAATTGTGCAATGACTTCAATGCAGCGGTAAAGCGTTTGGTAAGCCGAAATTTTATCCTGGGAATAGTCACCTCTCCAGAACCGGCGGCGGCAAAGGCGCACATACCAGTTGCTCAGGTGGGCATCCACGAAATCGGAGATGGCGCGCCCGGCTTTGGTTGGCTCATAATCTGAGTAACAATCATCCACCACTTTGATCAGGGAGTTCAGTTCTGAAAGGATCCACCGGTCAATTTCGGGGCGATCGCTGAGGACGATTTCCGGTTCACTGTAGTCAAATCCGTCAATGTTGGCATACAGGGAATAGAAGGCATAGGTGTTGTAAAGCGTACCAAAGAATTTCCTGCGGATCTCCTCAATTCCGTCCAGGTCAAACTTCAGGTTATCCCATGGCTGTGAATTGGTGATCAGGTACCAGCGGGTCGCGTCAGGACCATATTTATCAATCGTTTCAAACGGGTCAACCGCATTGCCCAACCGCTTCGACATCTTGTTCCCGTTCTTGTCGAGGACGAGT
Source organism: uncultured Draconibacterium sp. (assembly GCA_964355945.1). Classification (GTDB taxonomy): domain Bacteria; phylum Bacteroidota; class Bacteroidia; order Bacteroidales; family FEN-979; genus CAIVAT01. The sequence continues at coordinate 58,259 of CAYHGE010000005.1, read as the reverse complement.
CCGTTCGACACGCAGGTCTTATAGGAAACGCCGCCAAACAGCATCACTGCAATGGCATGAAGGGTAAAGAACCATCCCCGGGTCTGATCGACTCCTTCAGCAATGAAATCGGCCGGGAAGTAGCTCTCCAGCTTCCGTGACTGCTCAAAAGGGTAATGATACTGGGCATAAGGCATGGCTCCCGAATCGAACCATACATCGATCAGGTCGGTTTCGCGGTACATCGGCAATCCGTCGTCAGTAACCAGGATGATGTCGTCAACAAACGGGCGGTGAAGGTCAAATGAGTGATAATTCTCATCTGTCGTCTCTTCCGGGTTGAAATTTTCGAGCGGATTGGTTTTCATCACTCCGGCAGCAACCGCTTTGGTGATTTCTGCTTTCAGCTGCGCCACAGAACCAATGCAGATCTCCTGTTTTTCATCGGCAGATCTCCAGATCGGCAACGGCGTTCCCCAAAAGCGGGAACGGGAGAGGTTCCAGTCAACCAGGTTTTCAAGCCAGTTTCCAAACCGCCCGGTTCCTGTCGATTCAGGTTTCCAGTTGATGGTTTTGTTGAGGGCGATCATCTCATCCTTAAAGGCTGTGGTGCGGATAAACCAGGAGTCGAGCGGGTAGTATAGAATGGGTTTATCGGTACGCCAGCAATGCGGATAAGAGTGTTCGTATTTCTCCGTTTTAAACGCCTTATTTTCGTGTTTCAGTTTGACAATGATATCGATATCAACCGGCGGGCAGTTACCCTCCACATAATTCGGATCATATTCGGATTTCACATAACGGCCGGCAAATTCGCCCATCTGTTCGGTGAATTTACCCTGTTTATTCACCAGGGTCAGTGATCCCAGGCCATACTGGCGGCCAACCCTGAAGTCGTCGGCGCCAAAACTCGGTGCAATGTGCACAATGCCGGTACCATCCTCTGTGGTCACAAAATCGCCCATCACCACGCGGAAAGGGTCGCCATCTTCGGGCTGAGAGTATGGCAGCAGCTGTTCAAAACGGATGCCTTCAAAATCACTTCCTTTGAACTCTGCCACCACCTGGAAGGGAATGTGCTTGTCGCCTTTGTGGTAACCATCCATTTCAAGCTGGCTGTTCTTCTCCGGAAAATACTGGTGTAACAGCTCTTTCGCGAGGACAACAGTTTGTTCAGTATAGGTATAGGTGTTATATGTCTTAACCAGCAAATAGGTAATATCCTTGCCCATGGCCAGACCGGTGTTCGATGGCAGTGTCCATGGAGTAGTGGTCCAGGCGAGTATGTAGAGCTCTCCCAAAAGGTCGCTGAAAAGGAACTCCGATTGCACATTGCGAATCACCTTAAACTGCGCCACCACGGTGTTGTCTTTTACCATTTTATAGGTGCCGGGCTGGTTCAGTTCGTGGGTGCTCAGGCCGGTGCCTGCAGCCGGAGAGTAGGGTTGAATGGTGTATCCTTTGTAAAGAAGTCCTTTTTCATAGAGCTTTCCCAGGAGATACCAGACACTCTCAATGTACTTGTTTTCGTACGTGATGTATGGATCATCGAGATTCAGCCAGTACCCCATCCGGATGGTGAGGTCGTCCCAGAGGTCTTTGTATTTCATCACCTCTGTGCGGCACTCTTTGTTGTACTCCTCGATGGAAATTGATTTCCCGATATCCTCCTTGGTGATGCCAAGTTTCTTCTCGACCCCGATTTCGATGGGCAGCCCGTGGGTATCCCAGCCTGCCTTGCGACTGACATAGAATCCCTTCATGGTCTTGTACCTGCAGAAAATATCCTTGATGGCCCTTGCCATGACATGGTGAATTCCCGGTATGCCATTAGCGGAAGGGGGCCCTTCGTAAAACACATAAGGCGGCATGCCTTCGGTCATTTTCAGGCTCTTTTCAAAAGTGCCGTGCTTCTCCCAATAGGCCTGGATCTCATCGCCGATCCTGCTGAGGTCAAGGTTTTTATATTCTGCGTATCGCTTACTCATCTTTTGTCTTTCATCATTCCGGAAATCTGATAGCCATTTTAACCTGTAATTCCCTGATTGTACTTTAAAAAGGCGTGCAAAATTACAAAAAAATCTTTTATCCTGATGTATAGGCAGATTCAGGAAGATTCTGTATTTCTTTCGATTTGGTTTTTACCGGATGTGAAAAAACACGAAACACCCCTGCTAAAATTGTTTAATATTCAATAATTTTACCGGTCAAAATCAAACCATCATGACCGATAAACCATCAATCATCCTCGAGGCCATCATGTCGCGTAAAAGTGTGCGCAACTATACCGGCGAACCGGTGACCAAAGCCTGCCTGCTGGCCTTGCTGAAGGCAGGCATGGCGGCACCTTCGGCACGCAACCGGCAACCGCTCGCCTTTGTGGCCGTAACGGAGCGCACCATACTGGATTCCCTTGGAGAAGGCCTTCCATTCACAAAGATGCTGTTCAAAGCCGGTGCGTGTATTGTGGTTTGCGGCGACTCATCTGTTGAACTGCAGGAAGGCGCCACCGATCTGTGGCATCAGGATGCGGCCGCTGCCACCGAGAACATCCTGCTGGCAGCCGAGGCAATGCGGCTGGGAGCAGTGTGGTCGGCACTGTTTCCGATGACTGAACGGCAAGATCATGTAAGAAAACTGTTGAAACTGCCTGCCGGGGTAGATCCTTTCAGCATCATCCCCGTGGGCCATCCCGCAGGCGGGGATTTGCCGAAGGATAAGTTTAAGGCGGAGAAGGTTCATTGGGAGAACTGGTGAACAGTCGGGCGGTTATATTCTGGTGCCAATTTCGTATAGGTATTCAGGTGCGAAATCTGCCCCGTTCTCCCATTCAACAGTGTTGTACTTTAATTCTTTACACAGTATTTTGATCTGGGTTCTATATTGATCGATATACATCGTGGCTTTTTTTACAAAAATACGGAAAATGCCAAAGACTGCAAACACCGGGAACTTCATTGACAACAACATGCCTTTGTATCCCTGATCTGAGTTTTAAGAAATTTTCGAGCAAATTTCTGCCATTATAATTGGTTTATGCAAAAATAATGAAAATTGTCAGTCAATTTGGCATCAATTCAGAATAAGAAAAATATTTTCACACCGAATTTTGTATGAATAAAAATATATTTAGGCCGAATTTTACAACATGTACCTTCGTGACCTTGAACCCGTATTACTGAACTGGATGGATTCCAGGGATATTCTGATATTTTATGGTGCCCGGCAGATCGGAAAAACCACCCTGGCTGAAATGTTTACTTCCAGATACGATCATGTCCTGATTTTGAATTGTGAGAATCCGGTTATATTTGACATTCTCAAAAGCCCTCGCATTGCAGGCCGGCAGCCTGGTCTCCATACATGAATTATCCATAAAGCTGGGTATTTCGATCTCCACCGTAGAGAAATTCATAGATCTTCTTGAAAAAACATTTGTAATTTTCAGCCTCGGTGCGTTTACTTCGAACTCAAGAAATGAAATCAGAAAGAGCCGAAAGTTTTACTTTTATGATAACGGCATCCGAAATGCCGTTATCAACAATTTCAGTGCACCCGAAAACAGGAATGATATGGGATCATTGTGGGAGAATTTCTGTATCACAGAGCGGATGAAAGTCACTCGACTGAAGTCTGGACTCATCAACATGTCGTTCTGGCGGACTTATGACGGGGCAGAGATTGACCTGCTTGAAGAAGCAAATGGACAGCTTACTGCTTATGAATTCAAATGGAATGCAAAAAAACAACCCGGAATCCCGGCAAGTTTTAGCGCCAAATACCATACAAATCAATTTAATGTTGTAAATCCTGAAAATTTTCTGCAGTATTTCATCTGATCCTGACTTTAATGACAAAACGGGAAAGGGCATTGTTATTCCTGTAAAAGAAAATCCATCATGTTTTCAGGTGAAATAACCTTGTATTCTGAAGATGGATATGCCATTGCAAATGTTTTTGATAACCGTGATTGTTTTTTAATGTTCCATTTGAATTCAAAGGCATACAGCTTGCCCTGGCGTTCTTCAACATAATCGATTTCCTGCTGTTGAGTGGTTCTCCAAAACCATGAATTGTAAGCAATATCTTTATTATCAAGTAACTTATGCCGTTCACTGATCAGGAAATTCTCCCAGAGCGCCCCGGTATCTGCACGTGAAGCAAGCGGCAGGAAGTTTCCAAGAATGGCATTCCTGATACCGTTATCGTAAAAATAAATTTTCCGTCCCTTTTTTATTTCATTTCTAACATTCCTGTTCAATCCATTTAACCTGAAAACTATGTAGGCCTTTTCAAGGAGATCGATGTATTTTTCTATCGTACCTCTGTCAGAATCAAGCAATTGCGCCAATTCGTTGAACGAAACTTCGTTGCCTGTCTGTAAAGCCAACGCTTTTAAAATCTTTTCCAGCAACATCGGCTTCTGAATTTGTTCGAGGGTAAGCAGATCTTTGTATAAAAAACTTGATGCAAGTGATTTCAAAAGTTTGATCTCTTGTCCGGGATTTAACGCAATATCCGGATAATACCCATAGACCATCCGATGTTCCAACAACCGTCTTTCCGTATGAAAGCCATGATAACCAACCATTTCACCATATGAAAACGGATGTAGAAAAAAATCCAGCTTTCGCCCCGTCATGGGCTCATTGATCTTACTCGCCAGTTCAAAGGATGAAGATCCGGTAGCGATTAACTGGATGTCCTTAAAATTATCATGAATTATCTTTAACGCCAGTCCGGTTTCGGGAACCCTTTGTGCCTCATCAATTACGACAATTTTATGATCCCCGAGAAGCGGTCTTAACTGAGTCGAATTCGGATTTGTCAATATCTCGCGAACATCGGCCTCGTCCCCGTTAAGGAACAGTGTCTGCCCTGGCATATCTTTAACAAGGTGTTCAACCAGCGTGGCTTTCCCGACTTGCCGGGCCCCATAGATGATGATCGCTTTCTTCTTGAACAAGTACCTGCTGATCTCCTTCTCCAGATGTCGTTGTACCATGGATTTTTTATTGCAAATATACTTATATGTGATTCAAATCGCAAAAAAATATGTTAAATTTCGATTCAAACCACATATTCAACCCTGTCAGCTGGCAGGTCGGGCAAAAAAGGTACACCATGAATGAGCCACAGATAAGCTGCCATAGATTATATAATCAAAATTTGATTGGAATTAATGGATTTTATTGTAATTTTCAGCCTATTTTTCACAATCCCCTGATCAAATGGGAAAACCCATAAAAGCCATCATCGTCGACGACGAGCCCGGTGCCATTGCGAACCTGTCGCTCCTGCTGCAGACTTATCCGCGAATTGAAGTGGCTGCCACTGTGACCAATGCGTTGCTGGCTGTTGACCTTGTTCATGAACATCAGCCCGATGTTGTTTTCCTCGACATCCAGATGCCGGAAAAAACCGGTTTCGAAATTGCAAGGGAGTTGCTTGAGGCGGGAGATGCGCCGGCCATCATTTTTGCCACCGGTTTCGACAAGTTCGCCATTGAGGCGATCCGTCATGCAGCGTTTGATTTCCTTGTGAAGCCGGTGAACCCAGAAGAGTTGAAACAGACCGTTTCCCGGCTGGAGCATGCGCTGTTGATCAAAGACGGGCAGAAGTATCTGTTTCCGATTCCATTGTTGAATATTCGTAAACTGGAGAGGTTTTTATCATGAGCCGGCAAAATCCACAATCCTATTATTCCAGCGTAGAATCATATTATGACGAAGATGCAGGTCTTGGCTTTGAGACAAGAGCAGGTGGTAACCAAAGTCTTGACAGGATCAGGAATGATTTCAGGGAGATCACGGTTCGTTATCCTTTTACCCGTGCGC
>CAYHGE010000005.1:33153-52343 GCA_964355945.1 uncultured Draconibacterium sp. | reverse complement strand
AGGATCAGGAATGATTTCAGGGAGATCACGGTTCGTTATCCTTTTACCCGTGCGCTTGAAATTGGCTGCGGCCCCGGGTTCGATGTACACTGGTTTGCAAAGCAATTTCCGGAAAGGCAGTTCACTGCGGTGGATATCTCTGCCAGCATGGTCGCACTGGCACAGGCCCGGCTTGACAAAGATCATCTGACCAATGCCCGCGTTCTAAAAAGTGATGAACGACAACTGGCGGGCTTGTTCGGAAAAGGTAGTTTTGACCTGGTTTACGTCTATTTCGGTGCGTTGAACACCGTGGAGAACCTTGATTTTGCTGCGTCCGAAATTAAAACTTTGCTCAAACCCGGCGGAATTGCTGTAGTGACCTTTGTGAATAAATGGTACCTGCGCGAACTGTTCGTTCAGATGGTCAAACTCAATTTCAGAACAGCTTTCGCCCGCCTCGGAAAAGTGTGGGGCGGCTATTCGGTAACCAGGCATCTCCCTTCACATTGCTATGCTCCTTCCCGCATCAAAGCAGCTTTTAAAGATTTCAGACTGATGGAGAGAAAAGGCTACAGCGTGTTTTATCCCCCATGGTATAATGACCATAAGATCAGGAATCATCCTGAAAAGGCCAACCGGTTATGGGAAATCGATCAGCGGATTCAACGTTCCCCATTGTGGGCTGCCGGGGAGTATATTTTGTTTGTATTCAGGGGTTAGAGCGGTATTTGTGAAAGGAGCCGGTTCAGGCTTTGGGGAGATTTGGCTGGTGATACCCGATGGATGGTCGCCAGGAGAATATTCGATGTAAATGCCTCTAAAACAGCACTCTCTACACCTTCCGGATAAAGGTTCCTGTAATCTGTAACCATCCCTCCATAATGACCGGCGACCGTTTCAGCAAAGGATCTCTGCGTGAGTACATGGGGCGCAATAACGTTGTAAACGCCGCTCTGTATGTTCTCATTGTAGTATTCCACCATCGTTTTGGCCGCAATCTCCAGGCCAATCACCGACATCATATTACTCCCGTCACCGAAAAGCGGGACCAGCATCTTCTCACGCAACGGTTTCAGGTAGAACCATGAGAACCACGAGCCGTCACCCAGCAGCCAGGGGAATCGCAGCATGATCACCTTCTGATTTTCCTTAGGAATAGCTTCCAATACAGGACCTTCACCCCGATGATACTGCCTGGCATAACTGACCGGGTTTAATGCTGCCGTTTCGTCATGCGGCAACACGCTGTTGCCATACACCAGGCTCCCGGAAGCAAAGATCAGGGCAGGTTTGGCACGACTGGCGGTTATTTGTGAAAGAAGTGCCCGGTTGTATTGTTTCGCATGGAATGCAGCCATCACCCTTCCCCACCGCCTGAACCGGGGCAGAACCGGGCGGGCGCAGTGAAAAATCACCTCAGGACTGATCCGATCCAGAACAGCCGTGGTCAATGCACGTATTCCTCCGTCAATGACTGTCAATCCCTGCTCCAGGCGTATCTCCCGCTTGTTTTTAGTTGCATAAACATCAATCCCGTTCGACAGTAACCGGCGGGTGACAGCCGACCCCAAAAACCCCGTACTCCCGATAACAATTGCGCTCCTCATGGCTGAATTCCGGTTGGTCCTGTTTTGTTTTCGAGGGCGGTCAATACCTGCTGTTGGAAATTGGCAGGGTGGTTTTTCGACACATGGAGGGATGTGTAAAATGCCTGGTCGTAGGTTTCCATCGGAAATCCCCTGCGGCACCATTTTCTGCGCCACTTTCGATCGGTGAAATTCATCAGAAAACGGTTCAGATGTTCCGGCCGGGCCAGGTTGATCATCCATTCGGCGAATTTTTTCAGTGATTGCCGGCCGGCCGGTAAAAGATATGACAGGTCCTGCCGGGTGGACTCATTTGGGAGGTATTCCCCAACCCAGGAGTTCATCTCCTTTACCTGGTTGATCCGTTCGGCATTGTACACCGGTATCATGGTGGCAAGCTCGATGGCTGTATAGATGTTCCTGTCGGACAGCAATAGCTGATCCGTATCGACAAAATAGTTCATGCAGTAATAGTGCTGATACCCGCGAATAAAGGTGAGCTTTTTGAACAGGTGGAGCAGGCTTCGTGCAATCCACAACCTCTTGCCGGTGGTGATGATGAAGTAGTCGATATCCGCATCTTCACCGGCATAATATTTTGATAGTGAACCGGAGATGGCAATGGCATCAACGAACGGAAAGGAGCTGATGATACGGGTGAAGCGAACAGACCTTGAAAGCAGTCCCAGCGCTTTTTCGTTTCCTGCTTTGCGCCGGGATGACCAGCTTTCCCGCACCTCCAGGGAATAAAACCCATTGATGGAATACCTTACACTGCCTCTCTCAGCAAGGCTGGCCAGGGTGGCAAGAACTTCTTCATACGTGCAGCGGATAGGATGAAACCGGTGAATCTCTCCGGGTAACAGCGGATACCGGAACAACCCGAAGTACTCGAGTGTCTCCAGGATACCGGCAGCGAGCTCCTCGTGGCGTGAACTTTCCGACCTCATCGCTGAAAAAGGATTTGGACGGTTGTTTGAATGAAAATCCGGAGGTCGGTAAACGACGACCATCTCCGGATGTATTCCAGGTCGGAATTCAGCCGCGAATGGTAATCTTCGGCACCATGGATCATCCCGTGAAATCCCCTCACCTGCGCCAGCCCTGTCATACCCGGTTTGACAAGATGCCTTAAGTGGTAATTAGCCGACATTTTAGCAAACTGAATATTGTGCCGCAACATGTGCGGACGCGGCCCTACAATGCTCATCGACCCGGCCAGGACATTGAAAACCTGCGGGAGCTCATCGATGTGGTATTTTCTTAAAAATCCGCCAACACGGGTAATCCTCCGGTCGTTCACTTGCACCTGTATCCTGTGGCTCTCTTTGTTAATAACCATGGTCCTGAATTTCAGGCAGGAAAACGTTTTACGATTCCTTCCGGTGCGCTTCTGAAGGAAGAACGGACCTCCGCGGGAATCGAGAACGATGATCAGTATGACAAGTGTGAAAAGCCAGGGCGCAATGAAAACGATCATCAGCAGGGCCATGATGATGTCCATCAGGCGCTTGACAAACCGTGCCAATGGAGTATTTATTGCATAATTGCCCTCCGTTGAAAGATTCACAGGTCCTTTCTCTCCAGGTTCAGGGATTTTCATTTGTAATTGACTGGCGTTTATCTATCATATCAGCAGCATATAGCAGGCAAAAGAAAACAACACCGGACTGCCTTCCAAGGACCGATTCGGATAAAAAGAAACCGAGGATGATCCAGATAAACAGGGGGGGAACAAAGTGCTTGTTGCCGGGATGAAATGCAAAGGTAAAAAGTATCAGCATTAAAACTACAAGTCCGGGAATACCAACCCTTACGAGGGTTTCAACAAATTGATCGTGGTAGTTATAATTGAGGTAGCCGGTGTCTCTCCCGTCCGGGGTGCCGGTGTAGAGGCCATATTGACGGATCTTCCCGTTCAGGAAATGCCTCGATTGGCTCATCCCGACTCCTCTCAGCCAGGCATTTTGCTCTTCCATGATCTCCATTCCAAACCGCCAGAGGATAAGGCGCAGATTGAGTCCATTCGGTTCAGGGCAATTTTTAAAATTCATCGAGCCAACCATTTCGAGTTGGGGATGAAATATGTTTTGTACCCTTTTCATGAAGGGAAGTGTGCCAAATAGTACAAGGAGGATGAGGGCAACCATCCATTTCCGCTGGGTTCTCCACAGCGCTATTCCCATACGCCGATAATGCCATCCCAGCAGCGGCAGCCCGATTCCGATCATCATCTTTGACGCTAAAAGCAGCAACATCGACATGAGAAAAAACGCGAGGACCACTTTAACTTCCGGCCGGTGGATAAGCCAATCGGGATCATCCAGTTTGAAAAGGATAAACAGAATGTAAAAGCTGAAATAGATGGCACCGCTGTGGAAGGGCTTCGCCAGTGCATGATAGGTATATTCACCAAAAGATCCTGATTGAATGAACCTGGATGTCGCAGCCGCCAGCATGATCGTACCGCAGATCACCAGGGCGGAAGTTAACCCGGAAAGTGCCACTTTCGTAAAGGTTTTCTGATCCGTTCTGCTGAGCAGGAAAAGGATCGGAATGACCAGGAACGAGAGCATCTGTTCGGTCTCTTTCCATACAGGTCCGATGGGTTGCACGATCAGCAACTCTTTCGCATGCCAGAGAAAAAAAACAACCGGCAGGGAAAGGTACCACAATTTCCGATATTGCGGTATGAAAGGTCTCCCGGCAAATGATACCAGGATGACCACAGAAACCAGGATGAGGCTGGCACTGTTCATCTTCAGTGAAACGGGAAGGCTGAACCAGACAAGGAACCAGGCCGCCTGCTCTGTATGTTCAATATTCAAGTACCTGGTAGAAAGCGCTTTCATACTCATGTGTGATAAAATCCCAATTGTGGTGAGTTCGGATTGTGTGCAAATTGTTCTCCCCGATCCTGTGTTTGTATTCCTGGGATACGGGTTGGCTGAGTAGGCCTGTCAGTTGTTCCGCATTCCGGAAATAACCGCCATTATCCCCGAGCACACTGCGGTTGAAAACATTGTCGTGGGCAAGTATCACAGATCCGCAGGCCATCGCTTCCAGCAGGGAAGGATTCGTACCACCCGCCGAGTGTCCATGGATATAACAGCGTGAAAAATGGCGAAGCGAATTCATCGCCTCCACCTGATAATTCGCGCCCTGGAACAGGATCATCGGTTCGCGCTGATATCGCAACTGCAGTTGCTTGCCATAAGCAGTTTCATTCGAAAAGATCAGCAGCGGGAATTCAGGCTTTTCACGCAGTTTGGCTTCTACCGCCATTTCGACGTTGTTCTCCGGCTCCATCCGTGCAATCAGCAGGTCGTATTGGTAAGGTTGAACACCGAAGTTTTCTGGTACCACTGCATCAAATGAGTCCGGAATAGCGGCTCCATAAGAGATGAAACAAACGGGTGTTGAATAGTTCAATTGGAGGTGTTCAAGAATCCCCATCGAATCTGCAATCAGCAGGTTACTTCGGCGGGCGGCCCACTTTTCGGCCCATTTCAGGAAAGACCGGATTGCCGGGGCGTATTTAGACCGCATCCACTCCATCCCATCCATATTGGTCAGGTGTCTGGCATTCCGGCTCCATATCCTGGTCCATACCGAATCGCTGGTATATCCAAGGTGAAGAATCACATCGAATCGCTGTTTAAGGGTGTGAAGATTGCAGTTCAGGTCATAAATAAACTGCCCGGCACTTCCTATCCGGGATTCGGGATTATAGCAATAAACAAGGTGCACTCCGTTGAGGGTCTTCTGCCGGTATTGCTGGTCATGCGAACAATATACGGTCACCTCGTGACCGAGTGTGACCAGCCTTTGCGACACCTGCTCTGCAAAAGCTTCGAACCCTCCATAGTTGTTGGGAATCCCACGTGTCCCGATGATGCCGATCTTCAGTTTATTTTTCATCGGTAAGCACATTATGATAAGCTGCAAGGGTTTCCATGGCAGCGTGTTCCCATGTATAGTGCGAAAGGATATAGTCGCGAAAGGAAAAAGTGGTCGGCTTCTCCAATTCAGTTTCCAGGGCTTTTTCAATACATCCGGCATCCTGTGCATCGCAAAAGGAGGCCCGGTCCCGGAAATAGGAACGGGTATCGCCACCTGTTCCCACTACCAGGTTACACCCCATGGCGCCTGCCTCAAGCGAACTCAGTCCGGTGGTCTCAAACCAGCTGGGCAAAGCATGTACTTTCGACTGAGCATAGTATCGTACCAGCTCTTCCTGTGGCATGAAATCATGAAATTCAACCCTGGCATGAGCTGTTTTTCTGCAATATTCATAGTATGCCCTGTGATTCGGAGGTGGTTTGCCGATGATAACCAGTTTCACCGGCATCATCCGGGTTGCCTCAATGAGGCGGTGCTGATTTTTCAATCCATAGATCTGCCCCACGCACAGCACCTGGTTCCCTTTTCGTTCCACGCCGGGAATCAACTGAAACAATTCCGAATCGATGCCGTTAGGGATGACCCGATACTCCTTGCTGATGTTGAAATCTGCCGACAGCCTTTCGTATTCCGATTTTGAATTGGGCAATAGCAACCGGGCTCCTGAAATCACCTTTCTGACGGCACGCTGATGTCCGAGCAGGTATGAATTGCTCACCAGTTTGTCCTGTTTTTTCAGCATGCGGTAACAAGTCTTGAGGTACTCCGCATGGTGCTTTCCGGTGAAACGAAAAAGTGACCTGGAGGTTATTCCCCTGCCAAGGGTGTCAAACCCGGAGTAATCAAGATAAACCGTACTCAAAACATAGGGAATTCCCGCCCTGGCAATGTGGACCAGGTGATCGGCCGGACGGATGCTGTTGAAAAGGTGCATAAGGTCGAATTTCCCGTAATCTATGAGATCCGAGGCCTTCTTTATCACTACCTCCACCCCGAGTTTACGAAGTTCCCTGGCAGTGCAAAGTACCTGCATGGTGTCGCCACCCTTTACCGTGTCGAAGGTGGTCCTTACAATAAAAACGACACGAAGGCTCATTGTTGTTCCTCCTCTCCCCACCGCCCGGAGGCAAGTTCAAACCCGGGAAACCTGACACTGAAAATCAATGCCCAGGACGCTATTTCCGCCACATTCACGATAAAACTGCCGGTAAACTGGTAAACAAACAGGAACATGAAAAGGGTGAACGCAAAAACATTGGCATAGATTCTTCTCCTGACGAAGAACCAGATTTCAAGGAACAATTTGAGTACAAACCCATAAACTCCGTAAGTGGCCAGCATCTCGGCCATGGCGTTCGGGATACGGACGGTTTCGGCAATCGTACCCTGGTACTGGTAGTGGTTCACAATGAGATCGTGCGCCAGTATCTTGATTTGCCCGGGACCGATGCCGAACAGCAGGCTGTGCTGAATGGCCAGCTCCTTTGCAAACATAAACGAATAGACCAGCCGGCCCATGGCGCTGGTGTCCTTCCCCTGCACAATGTTCTCAAGCCGCAGGATAATTGGATTTCCCGACCACGTGATAAGGGTCACGGCAAGTGCAACCAAAATCAACACCCCGCCATAAAAAAAAACCCTGAGATACATCGCCGGAAGGTGTTTCCGGAAGACAACCAGGGTGAGGGCAAAAGCAATTAAAGCAGCGCCAATCACACCAAAGGAGAGTGACAATATCAGCGGAATGATACAGGCCATGGCAATCAGCAGGGGATGCTTCTCCTTTTCAAACATTACCCGGTATAGAAAATAGAGAAAGACCGGAAACATGATCAGGGAGTAATAGGAAGGCTCGTAGGTAAGCAATTTCAGCCGGGGCAAAGTCTCTATGCCGGCTGAAACCGGCAGTGTATACCACAGCCAGCCTCTTATCTCCGGAAATGGTAATAACAACAGGGCCAATCCTGTCAGCAAACCATTGATGATCAAAATTGATTTGAAGAGGTCGTGAAGATCCGTTTTATAATGAACCAGCAGTATAACCGACGTAATAAGGAATAGCGCAGCCGTGAAGACTAACGCGGTGGAGATCAGGTATGTCCGGGCATCTACCCCATTGATCCATTGAAACGTAACCGGGACCAGGAGCAGCAGGAACCAGGCCGGATGAGGAGCCATCTCCCGGTGCTTGTAAACAAAATAAAGCATGACCGGGCTGAGCAGCGTTGTATACAACAACCCTTCGGGTAACAGCAGACTATTGCAAAAAAAATAGATGACCAGATAAAACAACAGGTGATAATATCCTTGTCCGTGCTTCATGACAATAAAAGTTTCATATTGAACCGCGCCGGGCTCAGGTAATAGCGTACAAAGATAAACACCGCTGCGATTGAAAGGGTGACCGTTACAGGGATCCTGGTAAAATAGATGATCAAAACCACGAAAAGAGAGGGCAGCATGGTGATGAATGTCTCTCCGAACGCATGATCATGCAAGATCCTTCTGTTCACCAGGAAATACTCCACGGGCATCAGGATGATAAGCGCCACTATCTGCCCAAGCAGCAGGCTTTCACCTGTAGGAATAAGGGAAAAAGCGATAAACATGCCCACCAGGATACCCGATTTATAGATGAATTCCAGCACGGTGATAAACCGCAGCATCTTGATCCCGTTCAGGTAGAACTGCGGGACAATCGAGAGGATCAAAAATGCCTCATACATCAGGAACAGGGCAAAAAATGTCCCCATCTTGGCAAATTTCTCCGGCCCCAGCCACAAGGTAAAAAAGGGTTTATAAAGCAGGCTGGCCACAAATATTGAGAACAAGGCCACACCGGTGGTAAAACCACGCAGGGTGTGAAAATAGGTGAGGGTTTCGGGCAACATCTCCTTTTGGCGGGAGACCTTTGGGAAGAGCCAGCTGGCCATCGCTCCGAAGGCCATGTGCATGTGGTTGGCAATGGTGGAAGCGAGAATATAATAGCCTGCCGTAACCGGTCCCAGTGCATAGGCAATAACAAACCGGTCAACCTGGTATGCCGCCACAGAAACAATGGTTTGCATCCAGGTCCAGAACCCAAAGATAAACAGCTCCTTACTCTCCGGGGGGTTTCTCTGTTTCATGAACCGGTAGCCCGGAAGTATCCGGTGAATAACCACACCCTGCAATGCCACCACGGCGACATTGATGATGAGGTTTCCCAGGAATATCTCCGGCAAACCCCTGTCTTTCAGAACCAGGATGAGCTGTAGTCCCAACACAAGAAATTTGTTCATGATGTTGTATTTCCCCGCCAGGTCAAACCGCTCAAAGCCCTTGAAAACACTTTGATAGAGCAGTTCATAAAATTTCACGGAGATCAGCAGGGTGGCGGTCAGCAAAACGAGGTCGAGCTGGTCGCTAAACAGGTTCAGCCGGATGCCCGACAACTCCATGGCGTGCCATACAAACCATGCCATCACGGCGAGGAGTGCTGTAACCACTGCGATGGTGGCCAAAATACGTGTAGAAGCATTGACATAGGCAAACAGTTTCCGCTCATCCTTTTTCCCAAGCGCTTCAGCCACATGGGCAGTGATGCTGTTGGAAAAGCCAAAGCTGATAATATTCACGGCGATGTAAACATAGGAGTTCACGAGCATCCAGATTCCGAACTGCATCTCGCCCATCCGGTCTATGAATACAGGGGTGAGCCCCATGAACGCGGTGGGGTAGAGCAGGATGTTTACGATACTCCACGCCGAGTTCTTCAGATTTTGAGATGAAATTGCCATGATACTAACTATCTTCTTCACAATATTACAATTTTTTCACTCCTTGGCGCCAGAAAGACGCATTTTTATCAGGATGCCGTATCTTCGCTGCAAATTTCAGATTCATTGAAACCAACATGATTGAATATGGAGGATATTAAAAATTACCAGGATTCGAAGGAGGAGGGGAAAAGAGTCTGGGCAGCCCTTAGCAGCCAGATGGGCGAAGGCATTGGTTTTTTCGGTGCCATGTTTTCAAGTTTCAGGCAGTTGTTGAAAAAACATCTCCTCTACCTGGTTGTTTTTGCCGTTGTTTTTGGTGCACTCGGAGGTCTTTACGCCCTGATGCAAAAGCGCACCATCCAGGCTGAGATGACTGTTTCCTATTCCCAGCTGGAGAAAAAAATATATGCCGACATGCTCAATAAACTGGAACAGTTGCGCGGTAACGGCCAATATCAGACACTCGCTTCCGTGCTGGGAATCAAGGAAGAGCAGGCAAGGCAGATTCATTGCATCGACAGCAGGAATATCCACAACGAACCCCTGATAAAAGATGTCAGCACGCAAAAGGTTCCTTTTTATATCATCGTGGAAGTTTACGACGCTGCGGTCCTCCCCGACCTCCAGAAAGCACTCGCCGGGTATATCAACGAGCCACCATTTGTCAAAGAACGGCTGAAATTAAACGAGCAAAACTACCACACAGAACTCGCGTTGCTTCAAAAGCAACTGGCCTATATGGACTCGCTGAAAATCTATTTCCTGAATGATCAGAAGAGTCCCGATGCAGGTGCCGTGACAAGCCTGAATAACCTCAACAAGAGTCAGAATGAGTTGTTTGCGCGCATCCGCGATCTCCGGGGGGCCCTGCAATTCAATCAGAATATCGAAGTAATGGACGGGTTTGTCGGACACCAGGTTCCACTGGGCAGGAAGGTTCTTCCCTTCCTGCTGATTGGAATGGCCATCGGCGCAGGGCTCAGAATCGCATGGATCGCCTTCAGGTGAAACGATTACAGCGTTTTTCTTTTTTGTACCTTTGCAAAAAACGAACAACGTGAGAAAATCGTACGTTAACCGGTCATGGCTTCAAGCCACACTGCCACTTTTATTTATCTTTTTCATTTCCAATGTTTTCGCCCAGATTCCTCCGGGCTATTATGATCCTGCCAGCGGAAAAATCGGGGTAGCACTCCAGACCGCCTTGCACAACATTATCAAGGGACATACGGTTGTATCCTATAGCTCGATTCCCGGTTATTTTTCATCCACCGATGCAAAGCCGGGCAGCGTTGTCTGGGACATGTATTCTGATGTTCCCGGAGGAACACCTCCTTATATTTATCACTATAACATGGGGCAGGAGTGCGGTAATTATGGTGGAGAAGGTGACTGCTACAACCGCGAACACTCATGGCCAAAAAGCTGGTTCAACGATGTTGCACCGATGAACTCCGACATGTTTCACATCTACCCGACCGACGGATACGTGAATGGCAGGCGCAGCAATTACGCCTATGGTACGGTCTCTTCTGCCAGCTGGACCTCCCAGAACGGGTGCAAACTTGGAACCTGCAACTGGCCGGGTTTTTCCGGAACAGCTTTTGAACCACTGGATGAATACAAGGGGGATTTTGCCCGCACCTATTTTTACATGTCAACACGCTATTATACCGAAGATGGGAGCTGGAACACCACCGACATGACCATCAAGTCGCAGCTGAAGCCCTGGGCACTCCAGATGATGCTGCACTGGTGCAGCATCGACCCGGTTTCAACAAAAGAGACCAACCGGAACAACGCCATGTATGGAATTCAGCATAACCGCAACCCGTTTATCGACCATCCTGAATATGCCTACCAGATTTGGGGAAACCCGGTGGGTTTGGACGAATCAGCCCCCACCATCCATCAACTCACTGTTTATCCGAATCCTGCAATGGAATCCTGCCTCGTTATACTGCCGGCAGGCATTGATGCAAGTGAAATGACCCCTGTGTTAATTTCTTTTACCGGCATGAAGATTACGCCATCATTTACTTTAACCGGCAATACCGTTGAACTGAATATTCAGGAACTTCCGCGAGGTATCTATTTCCTGGTGCTGACCGGCAAGGTTGGGGCATACCGTGCGAAGGTGGTGAAGGAGTAGGTCAGCGTTTTTTGCAGTGGGCATTCATCTGGCGGGGTAGATCATATATCCTGTAATTCAAGCCATCGTGAAAAAAACACATCGTAAACGAAATATTTACCCTCCTTTTTATAGATCATCTCTTTCTCAGTCAGGGTATCTATTCCCCTTTTTACTGTGCTTGCACTTGTAAGTGCAAATTGCCTGAGGAAATTACCGGATGTAATCGTTGCAACACTGCCTGAATGTGCAATGGCCTTCAGCAGTTGCCATTGATGACGGGTCACAAGCGAACGGTATTCCAGGTAAAACGGTTCAAATCCAAGCAAAACATCCGCGATAACGGTTCTTTTAGTCTCTTCATTACACGCTTGTCCTGTTTCAAATATCCGGTTGCAGGTGTATTGCAAATACCATGTATGGTTGCGGGTCCAATTTAACAGGCCGGTAACAGTTTCCGGATCAACCTTTCGTCCGTTTATGGAAAAATGTTTTGAGATGAAAATTAAATATGAATCGGCATTGATTTCTTCCAGGAACATCATTTCGGTGCTCTGGTAAAAAGGACGTGATGCATCTCCGAACATCCTTGTCAGCATAGTTTTATTGCTGCCGGAGAAGATGAACGCTACCTGAGTCAACTGTTGGATAATTCCCCGCAGCAATGCTTCTACATTTTTTTCAGGATATTGGTTAATCTGTTGAAATTCATCTATTGCAACAACAACCGGAATCGTGCGACTGCGCTCGGTCAGAATTCGAAACAATTCGTCAAGTGTAGCTTTTGCCTCTTTTTCATCAGCAACCTGCAATGTGACCGAAGGCAATCCTGAAAACGGATCTATTGAAATAACGGGACGGACGTAGCGAAAACCGGCAAAAAAATCTTTCATCCTTTTCCCGAAAGGTTTCTTCATTCTGAAAATGGCAGTAGCCAACTGGTTTATGAGTCCGTTGAGGTTTTGTGTATGAAAAATGTCAAGGTAAATCGTATCATGGGTTTTCTCTTTATTCAGCTGGTCGAAAACACGGAAAATCAATCCGGTTTTTCCCATTTTCCTGAGCGAGATAAGTGTGACATCCCGCTGGTTTCTGATGGCATTGAGTAATCTTACAGTCTCTGACTCCCGGTCACAAAAGTAGCTGCTTCCGCTGTACCCTTTAACGATAAATGGATTCATGTTTTTTTAGCAAAGATATTAAACAAAATGCGTTAAACAAAATGTTTAACGCATTTAAATGCGGTGGATATCATTTACAACCAAACCGACACTGGAACTATTATGATCCTAGTACGCCCACTTCACCCAGATACTTCCCCAGGTAAAGCCGCCGCCGAAGGCTGCTAGGATGATGTTGTCGCCTTTCTTCAGCTTATCTTCCCATTCCCACAGGCAAAGTGGAATCGTGGCGTCGGTGGTATTGCCGTAGCGGTCGATGTTGATCATCACCTTCTCTTTGCCAACGCCCATGCGGCGGGCTGTCGCATCAATGATCCGCAGGTTGGCCTGGTGCGGAACCAGGTATGAGATATCGTCTGCAGTGAGGTTATTCCGTTCCATGATCTCTGCCGAAACATCTGCCATGCGGGTCACCGCGAATTTAAAAACCGGCTGTCCTTCCTGGTAAATAAAATGTTCCCTGGCTTCAATGGTGTCGTGTGAGGGTGGTTTTACAGATCCGCCGGCCTTCATGTGGAGGTAGGTGCGGCCCGAGCCGTCGGTGCCTGCAATTGAATCCATGATGCCAACGTTTTCGGTGGTTGGTTCAAGCAACACAGCCCCTGCGCCGTCACCAAACAACACGCAGGTTTCGCGGGAAGTATAATCGGTAATTGCTGACATTTTATCTGCACCAACCACGATCACTTTTTTGTACATCCCTGTTTCAATATACTTTGAAGCAGTTATCAGGGTGAAAAGAAAACCAGAACATGCGGCATTGATGTCAAAACTAAACGCGTTTACAAGACCCGCTTTGTCGGTGATGATATTTGCAGTGGCCGGGAAGACCATGTCGGGTGTAACAGTTGCACAAATCAGCAGGTCGATCTCTTCGGGTTTAACGCCGGTCTTCTTCAGCAAACCCTTCACCGCTTCGGCACCCATGTCGGAAGTTCCCAAACCAACTCCTTTAAGAATGTGGCGTTCGCGGATGCCGGTACGGGTCATGATCCACTCATCGGTGGTTTCCACCATGGATTCAAGCTCCTTATTTGTCAATATATAAGGAGGAACCCACCCCTGGATTCCCGAAATCTTCGCTCTGATTTTGGACATGTTATTTTAAATGTTGTTTAGAGAAAATTGTTCGAGGGCGTGTTTTATCTTTTGAGCCAGTTTGGCATCATGCACCTCTTTGGCCAGCAGGATCATCTTTCTGATGGCATTGGCATTGGAGATTCCATGTCCCACAATCACGGTTGAATTCACCCCGAGAATCGGGGTTCCACCATACGTTTCGTAGTTAAACCGGTCGAGATACGAGTCTTTGATTCCTCTTTTTACCAGCACCCGGTACATGGCTTCAACCTGCTTGAGCACAATATTTCCCACAAAACCATCGCAAACAATTACATCTACATTGTCGCGAAATAATTCCCGTCCTTCGACATTTCCAACGAAATGAAAATCTTTGGAGTCTTTCATCAGCTGGAAAGCAGACTGGGCAGTGAGGCTGCCCTTTTTTTCTTCAGAACCGATATTCAGCAGGCCAACACGGGGTTTCTTTACATGGAACACATGTTCAGCGAAAAGGGAACCAAGGATCCCGAACTGGTACATCACATCCGGCTTGGCATCCGGATTGGTTCCTACATCAATGAGCACGGAGGAACCACCATTCTCCTTTGGAATATATGCAGGCGTACTGGGCCGGATAATTCCCTGGATGGTATTAACGCTGTAAATCGACCCCACCATCATTGCACCACTGCTGCCTGCACTGGCGAATGCCTGAATCTCCTTGTGTTTCAACATCCTGAATCCCACCGAAATGCTGGAATTTGGCTTGTTTACAAGGGCCTTCGTAGGATGTTCGTCCATCTCGATCAGGTCGGGTGCATTCACGATCTCGAACATGCCGGGGCTCACATTCTCTTCCTTCAGAAAATTTAAAATGTGATCCCGATCACCAATCAAAACAATTTGATCAGTGGCAGGAAGATCCTTCTGAGCAAGGATAGCACCATGTATCGTAGCTTTCGGAGCAAAATCACCCCCTAAAACATCCAGACCGATTTTCATTGGCAGCGATTTAGGTAAAAAAAACTATTCCGCAGTGGCCTTCACAACAGCTTGTTTTCCACGATAATAACCACAGTCAGGACAAACCCGGTGGTATAAAACAGGTGCTCCGCAATTTGAACAAACAATGGTGGTACGGGCAACAGCTTTGTCATGAGTTCTTCTCTTATCTCTGCGGGTTGTCGAAATTTTATGTTTCGGATGTGGCATAATACAAGTTATTTACGATTTATAATTTACGATTTACGTCACCTTAGTGACGGGACTAATTTACTCTTTTTTTTTCAATTGATTCAAAGCTTCCCACCTTGGATCCTGTATATGACGTTCACTCAGTTCTTTAAGTTTTAAAATAACATCAGGATTACACTGACTGTTTCCCTTTTCATCTTCAGGATGAACCCTCCGAATCGGCAGGAGGAGATGGATATATTCATACAGGAACGGACTCAAATCGAATTGATGAGCTGTGTCGGGAATAACCTGCACATCTTCACTCTCTTCGTAATAATGATCGCCCAGTTTGATTATCAGGCGTTCACTTCCATTCACACCCACCTCTATCAACTCGTTGCACCGGTCACAGGGTACACGAACCTTACCGCTGATTTCCAGGTGCAGGTCCATCATGCGCTCTTCCCTGGCCATCGTAACCTTTACAGATACATCGCCGCCTGTAATCTCAGCATCTTCAACCAGTTCAAAGAACTTATCGCCGACCTGAAAATCGAACTGATGCATTCCCGGATTCAATCCGCTGAATGCAATTTGATATTGATCCGCCTGATTCACCTTTACACTGAAAAAGTCTGCAAAATTAAAAATTAATTTGATGAATACCAAATACCTAATTACTTCTATCTTTGTACAAATCATTGAACACTTTAACCTGACGTGCTTATGATCAACCAATTGATTACAAAAATGCTCCCATTAATGCCCAAAAAGCTGGTATGGATATTTTCACGGAAATATATCGCCGGAGAGACAATTGATGATGCAATCGCTGTTTGCCGTGCATTAAACCGTCAAAAAGTTAAAATCACCATCGACCTTCTGGGCGAGTTCATCACACAACTCGATGAAGCCACTGCCAACAAAAACGCCTATCTGGAAATCATCGAACGGGTTCAGAAAGAGAATATTGACGGCAATTATTCACTCAAACCGACCAGTTTCGGACTGCTGATTGATGCGGAGGCATGTTATAGAAACATCCGTGAAATTGTTGCCAAATCAGCCTCTTATGGAAATTTTGTACGGGTTGACATGGAAGATTCGCAATGCACCGACCTTGAAATCGACCTCTTCAGAAAGCTGCACAACGAGTTTCCGAACAATGTCGGGCTGGTTCTGCAGGCCTACATGAAGCGCACATTGCCAGATATCAAGGAGATGGAGGATCTTCACAGCAAAACGGTACCGCTCAATTTCAGGCTTTGCAAGGGAATTTATGTTGAACCTGCCGCCATTGCCTATAAAAACTATCAGGAGGTCAATGAACATTATCTTGCCGACCTGGAATATATGTTTCAGCAGGGGATGTATCCGGGCATTGCAACACATGACAAACCGCTGGTGGAAGGCGCCTGCAAACTGATTGAAAAATACAAAGTTTCCAAAACCAGCTACGAATTTCAGATGCTGTATGGCGTGACACCCGATTTGCGGCAATCGATCATTGACAAGGGCCATGTCATGCGGGTTTACGTGCCCTTTGGTAAAGAGTGGTTCGGATATTCAACCCGTAGGCTGAAAGAGAATCCGAAGATGGCGACACATGTAATTAAAGCGCTGTTTATCAGAGGGTAATCCGTCCGGACTTGAGCTATTTGACTTTATACGTCTCCGGACTCACAGCCTTTACCGTCCACATTTTCAGGAACGTGACGACCTTCGCGGTGTCATAACCTTTTACCTGGCAATGCTCGAGGATGCCTGAATCCTGGATGTGCAGCGGTTTGCCTTCCCCATTGAGGATCACGAACACCGGGTATCCGAAACGGTTTGGATAGCCGTATTCTTCGAATAGTTTGTAGTCTCTCTTTTTCTTATCCTGCGAAACATTGGCCATCATATACACGTAATCTGCCTTTATCAGGGAGTCGATGGGCTGCGCCCCGTAGGCCATTGCGTGAAACCGGATGCACCAGGGACACCAGTTGCCGCCAAACTGAATCAGGACATGCTTGTTCTCTTTCTTTGCCAGGGCAGTCGCCAGTTTTAGATCTGCACGGATATCCTGGTTATCGTTGTAAGGCTGGGAGGGTGTTTGGGCGGTGGCAGTGAAGAGTGAAAAGTGAACGGTGAAAACAGCAACTATCAGTACGATGAGCGTTTTGCTTATATTTTTCATGATGTAAAAATTTTAGACTGCTAAAGTAGTAAAAAACTGCTACAGGATTTCCTGAGGGTTCTTTTTCGACAGCACCTTTTTGATGGTAAGAAAATCGAGATAATAGAGGATTTTAATCGAGAGGCTGTTTGACTGTGGAGCATTCAGCGTATTACCCAGATCGGTGACATAATTATGAACCAGCGCTTCGCCAAAAGTGTTGATGGCATTTTTCCAGACAATGCTTATTTCGCTGCCGGGGGCAAAGTACCAGACAAACTGCAGGTCGGCACTGAACGCGTTAAAATTGATGTTCTGTCCTTCCATGAAGTACGAATCCTTCAGTGAACCATCCACATCCAGGGTATAAAAAGAGAGGTAGTTTGCCTGCGACCAGTAATGGCGGGCACGGAGTGATACCGAGGCTTTGGTACTGAATATATATTTGATGTTCAGGATATTGTTCACCGTTGTGACATCCCTGCGGCCGAAGAAGATGGACGGAATCCCGGTTGAATCAAACGAAGATGACACCCATCCATAGTCATTTAGCTCCTGTTCCATCCATACTTCAAGTGATACCGACAACCTGTCGCTCAGGCGGACACGCGGGATTAATCCGACTGACCAGGAGAGGTTGTTGTTGTCGGGGCTGTATCCAAGGTAGAGCTGGTGAAAGTAGCGGAATGGTTTTCGTGCATCGGATGAAAAACCCCAGCTGCCATAATAATTCCAGGGCTTTTTATAAACCCGGCCCCAAAGACGCGGCTCATAATAATCGTTGTACCCCAGCGGCTGAATTCCAAGGGAGACCGAGTTGTTCCAGTATTTCTTAAAGGTGGTGCTATTGTCAAGATTGAACTCCAGTGTCTTAAAACTATAGGGTTTATAAAGGGTAGCGTAAAAAATCTGAAACTGGGTGGACGAATTGATGATTTTCCATACCGGGTCAAAAATATTATAGGAAAGCCTCAGATTGTTGTATGCTTCATTGTTGTATGACAGGAAACCCATGTCGTTCGGGTCGTAAGTGTCGCCGGTCTCCTGGCGGAGCAGCTGGTACTGGAACTTCCCGCCGGGCTTTGAAATCGCTACAAGGTACTGGTGACCGAATTGAGGGCTGTATTGCTTAACATATTTCTGGCTCACATTCACCCTGCCGAAGACCTGGAGGGTGCTTTTTTTGTTCTTGAGGGTTGTTTCAGCGCCGGTGACGTTGGCCGAGTAGCCATCAGCCGGGGTATAGTAGTTGGTGTTGATGAGGGTGACGTAAGAGTTGTTCTTCAGATTCTGGTCAAAAACGAGGACATTGTAGTTTGTAAAAGGCTGGGTCATCACCTTGCGTGTCAGACCAGTGATTGTATCTTGCAGCGTGGCCCAGGTGTTTGTTGTCATGCCATTGAAAAACCCGACGCCCAATCCTTTTGCATTCCTGCCGGAAATTTTGGTAGCATTGATGATGCGTGTCTGGTCTGGATTCTCGGTGATTTTCTCTTCCGGCTGGCGGCTTTCTTCAGCTGCACTGCGGTTTTTAGGAGCACTTCCCACCCTGCGGGTATAGAAAATCTCGCACTTGTTGAAGAGTTCAGTTGCTTCGGTGAAAAATTGTCGTTTTTCATCATACCGGATCTCGAATGGAGTGAGATTAAGCACCTGATCGTCCGATTGCACCTGTCCGAAATCGGGGATCAGCATCATGTCGAGGGTATAGCTTTCGTTAATGCCATACCGAACATCCAGCCCTCCGCGGAGAAAATAATCCCATCGTTTATTTTCCGGCGTTTTCACATTATATCCCGAGAGATAGGGGGTAAAAGATAACCTGACCGGGGGTTTTATTGAATGGATGCCTGTAAGGGTGCCATAGAAGCGAAAAATATCATTCGTTTTATTGTCAACCCACGACCATGTTGAAAATTCGTGATGCCGGTGGATGTTCCGCCACATGTTAATCCCCCAAACCTGGTCTTCATTCTTTGGAAATCTCAAGGCGGAATACGGTATCTTTAACTCGGCCACCCATGCCGAATCACTTATGACGACCGCGCTTTCCCATACTGCATCCCAGGTAATATCCTGACCCATGGCTGAATATTTGCAATCGTTCTGCAGGTTCGCCGGGCTCACCTTGAACTCGTACATGTTGAGCCCGTCGTTGTAAGGAAGGATGTCGAAGGAGATGTAGTCGGTGTTCAGCATCTCGATCTGGTCACGACGGCCGAGCTCCTTGCAAATACTGTCGGGATG
>CAYHGE010000005.1:29640-33053 GCA_964355945.1 uncultured Draconibacterium sp. | reverse complement strand
ACCGGTTAAATTTATCCGGTTTTACCTGTGTTTTTGCCGATGACTGTGTTCAGCTAATCCACATTTAAACACAAAATATGTCAATTTTTCTATTGTGCATTTCTAATGTGGTCTATGTGCCTATTGTGGTGAATAATACACGGTATCAAACCACAATAGACACAATATGGCACAATAGAAAGTCACAATAGCAATGAGTTTAAAGTATTTGTGAAGGTTTATTGATTGGGGATGTAAATAACCCGGAAATATGATATAACTTTAGCATAAAAATAACAGCGTATGCAATTTCGGTTAAGTTTTTTATTGCTGGTTTTTATTCCTTCGCTTTCCTTCAGCCAGATTACCTTCCAGCGCAGCTATGACCAGGGCACGGAGGAGTCGGCATACACGGTTGTGCAAACATTTGACGGCGGATACGCCATCTGCGGCAGAAAGAACATCAGTCCCAGCCCGGGAGCCTTCCTGCTTCGCACAAATGAGTATGGTGATACCCTCTGGTCAAGGACTTTTCCCGACTATTTAATCAATGCCGAACGGATCATGCAGCAAACGTCGGACAGCGGGTTCATCATCTGCGGAAATGACAACAGCATTTTCCTGGTTAAAACCGACAAAAACGGGGATACGTTGTGGACAAGCCACCTGCCGGGCAGGGTCGCAACAGGAATCGCCCAAACCAGCGATCATGGATACATTGTTGCATCCCCATGGCCTTCGCCCAACCTGATTAAAACTGACGGATCAGGCACCCTTCTGTGGCATAAAACCTACCAGGTCTATGGAATTCAGAACTATGGCGCAGTATATTCCATGATCCAGACCAGCGATGGCGGCTATGTTGTATCCGGTAATTGTGATTACGATGGGTATGAGATGGCCACCCTTTCTGCCTTTTTGCTAAAAACGAATGCCGATGGCGACTCCTCCTGGGTAAAAAAATACAGTACTCCGAATGGCAAGGTAGATGTCTATTCTGTTAGTCAGACAACTGACCACGGATATTTTCTTGCTGGCTGCATGGTCCCGGCTGCCGGCATCTCCTATTCACAGGGGTACCTGGTCAGGACAAATGCGGCAGGGGATACATTGTGGACCAGCAGAAATCACTACCAGCACTCCTGTTTCATCTCAACAGACAACACCGCCGATCACAACCTCATTGCCACCGGGGTCATGGAATCGTTCGGAGGTGGAGGTACAGCAGTCATGCTCAGCAAATACAAACAAACCGGTGACCTGGCTTTTATGCGGTCATTCACCATCGGGAATTATGGCACCTCTGTTCGGGCGACAAAAGATCATGGGTTTATCATTGCCGGGGAGAAGGATGGAAATATTATCCTGATAAAATCTGATTCACTGGGAAAAGCAAACCCATCGGGGATCGGTGAAAATCAGCCTTCATATAAGACTGCTGTATTTCCAAACCCGTCCGATGGAAAAATAACCGTTTACTTGTCCGGTAACGAAAAATCCATTGAGATCACTGATATTAACGGACATATCGTATACTCAAAGGAGCTTACAAACAAACTGACGGCAAACCTGGAAATCGACCTGTCAAAGCACCATAAAGGAGTTTTCCTGGTTTCACTGAAAACTGAAACCAGAATACAAACAGAAAAGCTGATTCTTGAGTGATAAGAAGGTGCAATATGGTAGCCTCCAAAATGGCAGAATTTACTACAAGGCATATAAGATCTTTGACAGGATGGTTTTCTGCTTGACATTATACAGGAAAAACTAATTTTACAAGGTGTAAAAAATCACAAAAATGGAATTAACGGATCAGTCAAACGTTGACCTGCATTTTGAACCCTCCGGGAAAACCAGGGGTAAATTCCTTATCCTGGATACCGAAACAACCGGCTTGATCTCTAAACAGGCATTGGAAAGTTCTAATCCTAATAGCTTACCTCGCATCATTCAAATAGCATGGTTGCTTTTCGATGTTGAAGGCAAACTGGTCAGTTCACACAACCGCTATATCCGGCAGGAATTGCCCATCCCTGCCGGCTCAACCCTTATCCATGGCATTGATGACTCCTCCATCCTGCAGAAAGGAGAGAAACCTGCACATGTATGGAGTGATTTTATGAAAGATCTCGAAAATTGTGAATACCTGGTTGCCCACAACATCGATTTTGACATCCCGCTAATTGAAGGTGAGTTAAGCCGTTTGAACATCGAAAACCCCTTTGCCGGCAAGCGTAAGATCTGCACCATGAAGCTGGGCAGAGACCTCTGTAAAATCCCTGCTGAGGATGGAAACGGATTTAAGTATCCGGCCCTGGATGAATTGTATTTTATATGTTTCCATGGAGGGATGACCAGCCTGATGATTACCGGGTTACATGATGCCTGGGTGGATGCTGCAATTACGTCAAAAGTCTTTCTCAGGCTATTGTCATTGCAACAAATAACGCTTGAAGATTCTGTTGAAGAACCCTTTAAACTGCCGGTCATTCTGAACGGTGAAGATATTCCAAAAAGTAAATTTTTCGCAAAGATTATCCTGCCAACCTTTCTGACTATTTTGTTGTTTTTCCTGGCCATTTTTTTCATCATCATTCCAAGATTCAAAGAAAACATCATGCTGGGTAAACGGCAGATGATCAAGGAACTCACCAATTCTGCCTCAAGTATCCTTGAAAAATACGAAACCGATGAGCGCAATGGGTTAATGACAAGGGACGTAGCCCAGCAAACAGCCATTTCGCGAATCCAATACCTGCGGTACGGTGATGAAAACAAGGACTATTTCTGGATTACGGACACCAAACCCGTTATGATCATGCATCCTTATCGCAGCGATCTGAATGGAAAAAGTCTGTCTGGTTTCTCCGATCCTCACGGGAAAAAGCTGTTTGTCGACATGGTTGATGTTACCCGTCGAGGCGGTCATGGATATGTGGAATATATGTGGCAATGGAAAGACGACCCTCTGCATATTGTTCCCAAACTATCCTATGTCAAAGCCTTTAAACCCTGGGGATGGATCATTGGGACAGGCATCTATATTGAGGACGTTAAAAAAGAGATTACCTCCCTCACCCAGCGACTACTAGTCATTTCACTCGGAATTTCATCAATCATTGCACTGCTGCTGACCTACATCTCCCTTCAGAGCATGAAAATTGAAAAAAAGAGGAAAAATGCAGAGTCCCTATTGCGTGTATCGAGGGAAAAATACAAAACACTGGTGGATGCCACCACGGAAGGGTTGATCATGGTTCTCGACAATAAAATGATATTTTTCAACAACAAGATCAGCGAACTCACCGGCTTTGCTGAAAATGAACTGATCAGCCAATCCTTCTCCACACTCATCAGCAGCACAAACAAGCCAGCCACTCTGAGGGTATTCCAGCAGAGGGATTTGCCCGACGGACAGTATGAACTGATCCTGT